>CAIYVX010000051.1 GCA_903929765.1 uncultured Planctomycetia bacterium | reverse complement strand
GCGGCAGTGCGCCCTGGTCTTGCGGGCCGTAGTCGCCCAGCACCTTCTGCCCAGAAGCTCCACCAACGGCGACCGCAGCCGCGTGGCCGCCAGCGAAGTGCTGATGGTCACGCCGGCCGTGGCCAACCTGATTGCGACGGGGCGCACGGCGCAAATCTATTCCCTCATGGACGCGGGCCGGGCGGCCGGCATGCAGACGCTGGAGCAGGACTTGGCCCGGCTGTGGATGGCGGGGCAGATTTCCGAACAGGCCGCCGTGGCCTGCGCGCGAAACCCGGCCGTGCTGCGCGATCGTGCCGCCTTGTTGAACCGTGGTCCGCATCATCGCGGCCGCGCGAAGGAGGGCCAATCGTGACGGCCCACCAACCGGCGACGCCATTGCTGGACCTCAGCCGGGTCAAGATCGACCCAGGCACCGCCTTGCGCCTCGCGGCCAACCTGGCCCTCCGGCGTCAGATTCTGCCGCTCTACATTTCCGACGGTCAGATTTTCGTCGCCTGCGCCAATCCCAAGGACACGGCAGCGCTCCAGGCCGTCGAGCGAACCTTCGGCAAGCGCGTCGTGGCTCAGGCGGCGGAACCGGCGGCGCTGCGCCGCGTGATCGAGGAAGTCTATCGCATGTCGGCCGACCCGCCGGCGGCGCATGGCCAGACCGGCGCGGCCACGTCGCCGACCGAGGATGGCGATCCGGAAGGCGCGGTAGCCCTGACTAACGAACTGCTCCATGCGGCCATCATCCGCCAGGCCAGCGATATTCACCTGGACCCGTCGCGCCATGAGTTGCACGTCCGCTTCCGCGTGGACGGCGTGCTGGAAGTGAGCCGCACGTTGCCACGGGCGGTTCACGCGGCCATTATCAGCCGCCTGAAGGTCATGGCCGGTATGGACATCGCGGAAAAACGGTCCCCGCAGGATGGCGGGTTTGCCTATCGCTGGGGTTCGTCGGCCCAGCCGCGAACGGTGGACATTCGCGCCGCCACGCTGCCGACCCGCTACGGCGAACGCATGACTCTGCGGCTGCTGGGCCTTCAGACCGCGCAGTTCACACTGGAACGACTGGGCATGTCGAGCGGCGATTTCGCCTGGGTCGAGCAGGTCATGCAGCGGCCGCACGGCCTGGTACTGCTGACCGGCCCGACCGGCAGCGGCAAGACGACCACGCTCTACGCGATGGTGCGGCAACTGGCGGCCCAGGAGCCGCTGAACATCGTGACCGTCGAAGACCCGATTGAATACGAAATCGCCGGCGTGGCCCAGGTGGAAGTCGAGGCGGGCGACAAGGTGAGTTTCGGCAAGGCGCTGCGGAGCATCCTGCGGCACGATCCCGACGTGCTGATGATCGGCGAAATCCGTGACCGCGAGACGCTCGACATCGCGACCAAGGCTTCGCTGACCGGCCATCTGGTGCTTTCAACCCTGCACACCAACAGTGCGCCCAGCGCCATCACACGCATGCGCGACATGGGGGCCGAGCCATATCTGCTGGCGGCCACGTTGCGGCTGGTCGTGGCCCAACGGCTGGTCCGCCGGCTCTGCCAGCAGCCTGGTTGCCGCAAGTCGCGCTGCCTGACGGCGGCCGAAGCGGCGGCGCTCGGTCTGACGGACACGGAACACCACGACGTGCATGAACCGGGCGGGTGCGTCTACTGCGCCGGCCGGGGCTACGAAGGGCGTGTCGGACTGTTTGAGGTCATGCCGATTGACGAGGATTTGTCGGCGCGGATTTCCGCGAATGCCGGCGAAGCGGAGTTGAGCGCTGAACTGCGCCGCCGGGGCCACCAGACATTGCGTGACGACGCTGCGGCCAAGGTGCGAGCCGGACTGATTACGGCCCGCGAAGCTCTGGCTGCGGTGAACTATTTCTGAGAGGACGTATGCCGAGTTTCACCTTTGTTGCTCGCGACGCCAACGGTCGCTCCCAGACGGGAACGCAGGCGGCGTCGCACACGGCCGACCTGGTTCGCCAACTGCGGAGCCGGGGCTGGGTCGTGCTGGAAGTGCGGGAAACGGGCCGGTCCGCGCTGGGGGCTGGATTGACGTTGGCCCGGTTGAGTCCGGCCCAGTGGTTGCCGGCCACGAGCCTCGACGTGGAAGTCGGCCTCCAGCAATTGGCGGCGATGGTGCGCAGCGGCCTGGACCTGCTCTCGGCCCTGCGCACGGTAGCGGAGCAATCGCGGCGTCCGGCCATGGCGCGCGTCTGGCAGCGTGTGGCCGAGCGGATTATCGAAGGGGCTTCACTGGCGGAGGCCCTGGCCGCCGAGAGGCGCCGTTTCTCGCCGCTGGTGATTGAGTTGGTGCGGATGGGTGAGGCTTCGGGCCGGCTCGACATTGTCTTGAGCCGCGCTTCCGAGCACCTGGAACGGGCGCGGGTGACGCGGTCGGCGGTGCTGACTGCGATGATGTACCCGGTGATCGTCCTGCTGGCTTCGCTGGGCGTGACGCTCTTCATGCTGGTCGGTGTGATTCCGAAACTGGAGAGGTTCATCACCAGGGGCGGGCACCGGTTGCCGGCTATGACGCAGGCCCTGATCGATGGTACGGCGTGGCTGCACACTCACGGCCCGATGCTCCTGCTTGCGGTCGCGGTCCTGCTGGCGGCGGCGTGGTTGACCTGGCGTTCTGTTCGCGGCCGCCAAGCTATGGATGGTGTGGCCTTGCGGACGCCGGTCGTGGGCGGTCTGCTGCGGCTTTCCGGCACGGCGGCGATGGCGCGCGGGCTGGGGCTGCTCCTGGAAAGTTCCCTCACCTTGCTGGATGCCCTGGAAGTGGCTCGATCCCTGGTGTCCAACCGGGCGATGCGCCGGCGGGTCGAGGCGTCGCGCCAGGCAGTGCTGGAAGGTCACTCCTTCGCCGAAGCCCTGCGCCGGGGCCGGGAGTTTCTGCCCATGTTGTCGCAAATGGTGGCCATCGGCGAAACCACCGGCCGCCTCGACCTGGTGCTGAACGAGACGGCCGCCTTTCACGAGAAACAACTCGCCGCCACCATCCGGCGGTTGAGCGCCTGGATCGAACCGGTCGTCATCATCATCGTCGGCTCGATTGTCGGCTTTGTCTACCTGGCGTTTTTCCTGGCCCTGTTTTCTGCCGGAGGTGCAGCGAGATGATGATTTTTCTGAGAGGAATTGCCATTCTGGTTCTGGCCCTGGTCGCGTCCCGGGCGTCGGCTGCCGACCAGGCACCGCCGGCCTCCGACAACGCGGTCACGATCAGTCCCCCCGTGAGCGCCGCGCCGGCGGTTGCCGCGGCGCACGATCCGACGGTGCCCAACGCTGAACTGCGTTCGGCCCTGGACAAGAGTGGACGTTCAACTGCCGGTCCCGGACGCGCCGCCGTGAAGGCCCCGGAGATCGTGTTACGCGGACGCCTCCAAGTGGCCGGCCAGCCGGTCACGGCCCTGATCGAGGTGGGCGGCAAGGGCCTTTATGCGATTGTCGAGGGAGCGAAGCTGACGGTTGACAGCGGCCACGGCGAAAGCCTGACCCTCCAGGTCGCCCGCCTGACGCTCGAAGACGTGGAGATTGAGATCGTCGGGCTGCACCAGAAAGTGACCGTGCGATGAAACACAGATTGGAGAAAGCCGGTATGAGGCGGTTCAAATGGAGCAAGTGTTTCTGGGGCGTGATTTTGCTCATCGCCTTGGCGAGCGTCTGGGGACGCAGCGCGACGCCGGTTCTCGGAGCGGAACCAGCCAACGTCCCAGCCGTGTCCGGCAGCCAGGGCCAGATGATCGGGCAAATCGAGTTTCGTGATCTGGCCCTGACGGACGCCCTGCGCCTGCTGGCCGATCAGACCAACATGAATCTGCTCTGCTCGGCGGCGGCCGGCAAGACCCGCGTTTCGCTGTTTCTCAAGAATGTGCCGGCCAAGGTCGCCATCGAGGAACTTTGCAAAGCCCACAATCTCTGGTATCGCATCGACGAGGCCAGCGGTGTCACGCGCATTATGACCCTCGCCGAATTCCAGCACAACCTGACGGAATTCCGCGACGAACAGACCCACGTCTTCACTCTGCTCTATCCCAACGCCCTCGACGTGGCCTCGGCCATCCAGGCCCTCTACGGCGACCGCGTGCGGTTGACCTACGGGCCGGAGGAGTCCGACGAAACGCAGCGGCTGATCGACCGCTTCAACCGCTTCGACGTGCTCGACAGTCGCAGCCAGGGCCTCGGCCTCTATTCTTCTGGCGCCAACACCACGGACGTGACGGGCAACAACTCGGGCTACACGCCGAACAACTCCACCGGCATGCTCAACAGCGGCGCTATGCGTTCGTCCCTGCCGCCGCATCCGAGCGCCCAGCCGACGCGGTCCGAGGGCGCCGGACTGACCACCGAGCAGGCCGAAGCCATCAGCAAGATTCTCGAACAGAAAGCCACGCCCGCCGAGCAACAGGCCGCCATAGACGCTTACCTGCGCCGTTCGACCGACATCTTCGTCACGATGGTGCGTCGCAACAACATGGTTATCGTCCGCACCAGCGACCAGGGCACGATGAAGGAAATTCAGAAGCTCGTCGAGCAACTGGACATGCCGACGCCGCTGGTGCTGCTGGAGATCAAGATTCTTTCGATTGATCTGAGCGACGATTTTCAGTCGTTCTTCGAGTACCAGTTCAGCGATCCGACCCACAGCATGACGGCCGGAGGTTTCGCTAGCGGCAACATTCAGCCGTCGCCGTCGGACTTCCTGAGCGGCGCTGCCCGCCGCGCCGCCCCGCAGGTCTTGGGGGGCACGGGCCTTAACGGCGGCGATCTGCTCTTTCAGTATGTGAGCAACAGCTTCCGCGCTCGGCTGCAAATCCTGACGACCAAGAACCGGGTCAACCAACTGGCGGCGCCGATGCTGCTGACCGCCAATAACGAGGTTTCGCGATTGTTTATCGGGACGGAACAGCCCATCGTCCGCAATATCAGCAGCCAGGCCGTGGTCAACAACAACACGACCACGGTCGTGCCCAATACGACTATCGAATTCGTGCCGGTCGGGACGACGCTGCTCATCACGCCGAACATCAATGCCGACCGCACCGTGACGCTTCGTCTGCTCCAGGAAAATTCCACGGTCCAAACCGGCGCCGCGACGATTCCCGTGGTTACTTCGAGCGGGGCCGTGGTCAATCAGCCGGTGGACGTGGTGAGTTCACAGATTCTTAGCGGCACGCTGGTGGCCAAGGACGGGTTGACGATGGCGGTGGGCGGCCTGATCCAGGAGTCGATCACGCACAACACTTCGAGCGTCCCCATTCTGGGCGACATTCCGCTGGTCGGCATTTTCTTCCGCCGCGAGCTAACCGGGCGGTCGCGTCAGGAATTGGTCATCCTCATTCAGCCGCACGTACTCAATACGCCGGCGGAGTCCGAGGCTGCCGGCCGCAAGCTGCTCGAAGAGATGTCGATTCATCCCAAGGCCGGAAAGCCCGATGGTACGCTCAACACCTATGGTCCGAAGGAAGTCCCGACGGCCAGTCCGCCGGAAACTCGCAAGGACCTGATCTTCCGCTTTCACAGCGTAAATCCCGATGGGTTTGAGAAATGAGGGCAACAGTCATGGCCAAGGCGCGAACGACAGAACTGGCGATTCTCGGGCTGCTGCTGGCGGCCGTCCTCTCCGGCTGCGCTACCGTATCGGATAAGGCCAAGCCATCGGCGGCGCCGGCCGCGAACCTGCACGTCGAAGCCGCCAACCTGACCAAGCCCGCTCCGGCAGTCGGCGGAGACGCGGCCTCAGCGCAAGCGTTGGC
>CAIYVX010000050.1 GCA_903929765.1 uncultured Planctomycetia bacterium | reverse complement strand
TGACCGCCGTGCTGATGGAACAAAGCGAAGAATGGGAAACGGGAAAAGTTTATCTGACCATAACAGAATCGGAGAACGCCTAAGCCACTGTTACGAGAGACGGACCGGAAATGAATTTACAGAAAAAAAGTTGCTTTGCCGCCTGCACATCGCTTATGGTAAGAAATGAATCGTTGGCGGTCCAGCCAACTTCAGGCCAACCATTATATTGGGGGTCTGAATATTATTCAATGTTGCCCGTATCTGGTTCATGTGTCGTACCGGTTATTCCTACAATGATTAGAGGAGATTCTGCTTTGACCTTGGCCGTATTGCCGAACGGTCTTGTTTGTCAATGGAAACAAGATCTGTCGAATGGTACTAGCATGATTGCCGGCAACATTTTTCCTGGACTGTCACAAATCCTGGGTGTAAGTGAGGACGATGGCTTTTTTTGCGCATGGGACACTTATGGTCATGCCTGGTTTCTAGGTAATTCTTTAGTTGGTTTACAAGGCCCTCTACCCGATCATGCCGAAAACTTTCTGGGTGGTGTTATCAATGCTTGGTGTGGAGAATATACTGATGCAGTTTGCGTTATGACAAGAAGCGACGGGACAGTTTGGCAATATTTCCCTGATCTTGGATATTCGTCATCTTTATCCTGGCTACGAGATTCTCTAACGAATATTAACGTTCCTTTTAACGTAAAGGTAGTTGCAACATCGAGACCCGGTGGATCCCATTGGTTGTTTGCCATGTCGGATTCTTCACTAATCACTTGCCTAGACGGCCAGCAGAGCTTGCATAAGATTATGAATGGAAATCAAGAATTATCCGGAATTACTGCATATTCATGCGACGAGAGGGCAGCTTATGCTGTTACTGTTTCAGGACAATTATGGGAACTCGACCTTGTCAACGCCAAAGCTTCTCTTGTCTCATTTACTTCTTCCTGGGGATCTGATACGGTTCTGTCAATTTACACGAATGATGGCGCCTGCATGGCTGTGACAACTGACAGTCTTGGATATACAACGGCTTGGTATTGGAATGTCGGCGGAAATCCCAGTTCGATTCAAGCCACGACCAGTGGAGGAGAACTCTGGGGCGTTAACCGACTTGACGAGGTCGCCGGGCTTGGCGATTACGGTTACGGATACATTGTAGACAAAACTGATGGGTCGGTGTGGGCCTGGGATAGGCTTACAAATAACAAATGGCAGTTCCAGATGAACTCTTTTGTACCATTCTATAACGTTACTTCAATGGCCGTCGGTGGCGCTCATGATCTGAGACTGATTTCTGATGGAACGGTTACGGCCGGCGGCATGAATGATTTCGGTCAGTTGGGAAACGGATTCAGCGGACCCGATTCTTACCAGTACTTTCCTGTATCAGGAGTTTCCGGAGTCAGAGAAGTTGCAGCCGGAATCGATCACTCATTGGCCCTTTCAACCAATGGCACAGTTTGGTCCTGGGGCCATGACGAATACGGTCAATTAGGCGATGGCAATGGCGGTTTTTATATGGCTTATAGCCCGACAGCTTCTATTATCCCTAATTTGAACAATGTCGTGGCCATTGCCGCCGGAGGGAATCTTTCGCTTGCCCTTCTGAGTTCGAGCATGGTCAAGCAATGGGGAACCCTTGCCGGATTTTCAAATTCCTTATCTCCCTTCTTCGTAACGGATAGCCTTGGAAACACCTTTTCAAATGTCTTCGCCATTTCCGCCGGCTTTAACCATGCTTTGATCCTGACCGAGGACGGTACGGTCTGGGCATGGGGGGATAATTATTACGGACAACTTGGCGACAATCTTAATGAACCATTTTCGGCATCCCCGGTCCAAGTTTTGACTTATGATAGTTCTGGAAATCATATTCCCCTCCGCGGGGTCATCGAAATTTCTGCCGGAGGTTATTTCTCGCTGGCTTTGACTGACAGCGGCACAGTTTTCTCCTGGGGTGACAACTACTACGGGGAATGTGGTTATTATGACGAAAATAGAAATCCTTGCCCAATGGCAAAGGAAATGTCGAGCTTGAGTTTTAGCGGGCTGGACTTAAGTAGGTCTACAATTATCACCGGCCTGGCTGCAGGATTTTCCCATGCCCTGGCTCTGACCGAAAGCGGTACGGTCTGGGCATGGGGCAAAGATAGCTTTGGCGAGTTAGGCGATGGTGGAGCAGTTGCAAACACCTCAGACTGGACTGCTTCGGCATATCCAGTCTTGGACCAGAACGGCACTGATGCTCTTTCAAATGTGATTTTTATTGCTGCCGGCGGTTATACATCAGTAGCTGTCTGTTCTTCTTTTGGCTCAACTTCGCCTTCGTCGAGTTACACGTTAACGGTAAACCAGACCGTAGGCGGATCGGTCTCAGTTTCCCCGAGCAAAGCTTTCTATACCCTCGATGAAGTTGTGATGTTATCCGCCTCGGCCTGTACTGGCAGTCAATTCTGGAGTTGGTCGGTGAGCAACGGCTCCGTCGGTTCAGAATCTACTCCTACATTCATGATTGTTACCGCAAACACAATCGTTTCGGCTAGCTTCGTTCCAACGTATTACACTGTGACGCCATGTGTACTTTATGGGGGCGGGACGATGACCTTTTCGCCTAGCAACTGTCCGCACTACTATGGCGACATTATTTCGGTCCAGGCTACCCCTTCCGCCGGCTTCACTTTCTCTGGCTGGTCTTTTGACTCCAACGTGAATTTCGATCCGGCCAACCTGTCGTCTCTCTCGACCACAGTCCAGATCAACGGCCGTGGCAATACCATCCTCAACGCCAACTTCAATGTGATCACTTATTCCGGCTTGGTGGTTAATCCTTTATTCGGCGGCACGATCGTCCTGGGCAACTACGGTCCGTACCAAACCGGCGATACCACCTCCATCACGGCCTGGAACAACGACGGCTGGTCATTCTGTTTCTGGTCCCTACAGAACTCCGCGGCCAGTTACATCTCCGACTCCCTGTCCTTCTCGGCCAATCTGCACGTCTACGACGACTTTACCCTGACCGCCGACTTCACTGAGATTGTTTCCACAGTGACGGGGTCGAACAGCCCGACCGGCGCAGGCATCGTGACGATCAATGGCTCGCCGACCGCGACCGGAACCATCGGCCAAACAATTTCCCTGGTCGCCACACCGTACGGCAGCAACTCCTTTGTCAACTGGACGGTCGTCGATGTCAATAACAACGACTATTCCTCCTCGGTGAATAATTCCTTCTCTTCGACGACCTTCCTGACCATCCCGGACATGGGATCGGTCTCGGACATGAACCTGACGGTGACCGCCTCTTATTCTCTTGCGCCGTACACGATCACGGTCAACCAGTCGGCCAGCGGCACAGTGACGGTTTCGCCGAGCCAGGCGATCTACCATTACGGCGACACGGTGTCCATCTCGGCCTCGCCCGGCGCTGGCTACCTCTTCGGCGGTTGGACGGTTTCCGGCGGCATGGTCTCCGCGAACACCGGCAGTGACTCACTGGCGGTCCAGGGCAACGTGACACTTGCAGCCAACTTTCCGCCCCCGCCCATAAGCTTCACGTTGTGGACTTCGTCGAACTGGGTCTATCAGAACACGGCGATCACGACGAGCAACCGTCATTACCTGGCCATGACGACCAGCGTGACTGGGGATACGTGGGGGAACAACACCTACACGGCGACGGTGGCGGTTTCGCCGACACCGTCGGGCACCTACCTGGGCCTGATTCCGAGTTCGACCTACATCTACTTCAGCGGCGGCAACAACATCGGATCGATCACGCCGACGACCGGGTTTACCTTCGCGGCCGGGTCAACCGGTACTTTATACCTGATCGGCGGCCCGGTCCTGGGCGGCGGGTTGGTGAACAGCGCCGAGAACAAGGCCGTGGCCGGTCCGACGAACGGCCAGTACACGGTGACGGTAACCGTGGTCGGCGACCAGTCCGGTTCGCAATATCCGGCGGTGACGACCTGGGTGGTCAATTTGCGGATTCTGGGCGACGTGGACGGCAACGGGACGGTGCAGGCGGCGGACAAGGCCTGGATCACGCAGAAGATCGCCGGCGGGACGAGCTACTGGCCGGACGGGGTCGATCCTACGGCCCTGGACGTGGACGGCAACGGGACGGTGCAGTCGGCGGACAAGGTCATCGTTACCTACGGCATCGGCGGCACGGTCATCCCTTAAGTTGGCGGCTAAACGAGAGTCAATGAAAACCATCCTGACACCTTACATAATGGAAATCGCCCTCCGGGGATTAGCTAACCCTCTTTTTTCTTGACCATCCGCTAACAGCCCGCTACTATGGCTGGTCTATTGAGAGGGCTAAGGTGCCCTCTTCTTGCTTATTGTGCGCGCCGCGAGGGCGCGGCCCCCAGGCGGGGCGAAGAAAATTGGACGGGAAGCCATGTTACCGAAACGAAGAGTCAGCAAAGGTCGCAAGCGCCGCCGTCGGGCTCATCAGTTCCTGACGCCGGCCGTCACGGTGGTCTGCAAGCATTGCAACCACGTTACGCTGCCCCACCGGGTGTGCGGGAATTGCGGGTGGTACCAGGGACGACAGGTGGTCGTGACGGCTGAGGAAAAGTAAGTCATGCGGACGGCACTCGATGCGATGGGCGGCGATCACGCGCCCGTCGAAATCGTCAAAGGGGCGGTCGAGGCCCTCGAAAGCCTGCCCCCGGAGGATGAAATCATCCTCGTCGGGCCTCAGGACGTTGTGGCGGCCGAACTGGCCAAGCTCGGCGGCCCCTTTAAGAGAATTCACATCGAACACGCGCCGCAATGGATCGGGATGGACGAAAGTCCGGTCGATGCCCTGCGGCGCAAGCCGGATTCGTCGTTGCGGCGCATGGTCAAGCTGATGACCGAAGGCAAGGCCGACGCGGTGGTCTCGGCGGGCAACACCGGGGCGATGGTGGCGGCGGCGCAGATGGGGGCGCGGCCGCTGCGCGGCGTGCGGCGCCCGGGGATTTCGGTGGTCGTGCCGACGATTCACGGTCCGGTGGTGATCATCGACGTGGGGGCGAACATTGATTGCAAACCGGCCCAGTTGACGACTTACGGCGTGATGGCGTCGGTTTATTCGCAACTCGTTCTGGGCATCAAAGAGCCGCGCGTCGGACTGCTCTCCATCGGCGAGGAAGAGGGCAAAGGCAACACGCTGGTCCGCGAGACGAGCGACCTGCTGAAGAAGGCTCCGATCAACTTCTGCGGCAACGCCGAAGGGCGGGACGTTTTCAGCGGGAAGTTCGACGTGATTATCTGCGACGGCTTTGTGGGGAACGTCCTGTTGAAGGTGGTCGAGGCCATGGCCGAGGGCGTGTTCCAGATGCTGGGTCAGGAAGTGGCCGAGGCGGATCCGTCGCTGTCGGCGAAGTTGAAACCAATTATCCAGAAGATCTGGCAGCGGCACGATTACTCAACCTATGGCGGCGCGCCGCTGCTGGGTATCGACGGGATCTGCATCATTGCCCACGGTTCGTCGAAGGCCCGGGCCATTCGCAACGCCCTCAAGGCCGCCTCTCAATTCGCACGCCAGGGCGCCAACGAAGCGATCGAAGCGGCCCTGGCCCCGGCAGGAGAAGTCCGCACGTGAAATCGATTCAGAGCGTGAAAGTGGTCGGCACGGGCCGCTATGTCCCCGCCCGCGTCATGACCAACGAGGATTTTTCCAAGATCGTCGAGACCAACGACGAGTGGATCACTTCGCGCACGGGGATCAAGGAACGGCACATCGCGGCCGAGGGCGAATTCACGAGCGACCTGGCGGTTGCGGCGGCGCGGGCGGCGCTGGCCGATGCGAAGCTGACGCCGGCCGACATCGACCTGGTGATTGTTTCCACCATTACCCCCGACTACATTTTTCCGGCCACGGCGGCGCTGGTGCAGCACAAGCTGGGCATACCGAAGTGCGGCGGGTTCGACCTGGAGGCGGCGTGCTCGGGGTTCGTCTATGGCTTGGCGATGGGCCGCGGGGCGATCATGTCGGGGATTGCGCGGCGGGCGCTGGTGATCGGGGCGGAAACGCTCAGCCGCATCACCAATTATCAGGACCGGGCCAGTTGCATCCTGTTCGGCGACGGGGCCGGAGCGGTGGTGCTGGAAGGTCGCGCGGAGCCGGACCAGGGCATCATCTATTGCCAACTGGGGATCGACGGCGTGGGGGCGGAGTTGATGATCACGCCGGCGGGCGGGACGCGAAATCAGGTCACGGCGGCAGGACTCGAAGCGCAGGAAAACAAGATGGTCATTCACGGCCGCGAGGTCTTCCGGTTCGCGGTGGAGAAGATGCAGGCGCTGGTTCAGGAAGCCATGGCGGCCTGCCACCTGACGGTGGACGACGTGGCCATGGTGGTGCCGCACCAGGTGAACACGCGGATCATCGACTCGGCGGTGGGTCGGCTGGGGTTCCCGCCGGAGAAGATCATGGTGAATATTCAGAAGTATGGCAATACCAGCGCGGCCAGCGTGCCGATGGCGTTGGCCCAGGCCCGGGAGGAAGGGCGAATTCGGGCGGGAGATGCGGTGATTCTGGTGGCGTTTGGAGGCGGGTTGAGCTGGGCGAGCGCGGTTGTGAAGTTTTAGGTTCTTGGGTGGTTAGCGGAGACAGCCAATATCCAACACCCAATATCCAATAACCAATCATGAAGTACGGACTCCGGTTTTTGCCTTTTTCTTTCCTTCATGATTGGATATTGAGTGTTGGATATTGGATATTCGCTGTTTTAAAGCTGCAAGCCGCATTGAGGATACAGGAGCTTCACCCGTGCCAAAAATCGCGTATCTTTTTCCCGGCCAGGGGGCCCAGGTCGTGGGCATGGGTCGCGATCTCTGTGCCGCCCAGCCGCTGGCCCGCGAGATTTTCGAGCAGGCCGACCGGATTCTGGGGTTTGGCCTGTCGAAGATTTGTTTCGAGGGGCCGGAAGAGGCCCTGAACGCGACCGACGTGAGCCAGCCGGCGATCTTCGTGACGTCGGTGGCCCTGGCGGAGGTGTTTCGGCAGGTCGGCCCGGGGCGGCACTTTCAGCCGCAGGCGGCTGCGGGACTGAGCCTCGGGGAATATACGGCGCTGTGGGCGGCGGGAGCCTTGACGTTTGAGGACGGGGTCCGGCTGACGCGGCGGCGCGGCGAATTGATGCAAGCGGCGGCGACGGCCACGCCTTCGAGCATGGTCAGCATCATGGGGCTGGACGAAGGTCAGGTAAAAAACATTTGCCAGTCCGCTTCGTCGCTCGGTACAATCTCGCCCGCTAACTACAACTGCCCCGGACAGATCGTGGTTTCGGGGACGAAGGCGGCTTGCGGCGAAGTGCTGAAGCTGGCCGAGGCGGCGGGCGGTCGGGCGGTGGAGTTGAAAGTGGCCGGAGCTTTTCACTCGGCCCTGATGGCGCCGGCGGCCGAGGGGCTGCGGGCGGAGCTGGAGAAGGTGAGCCTGGCGGCGCTCGCTCTGCCGGTGGTGGCCAATGTGACGGCGGAATATCACGCCGGGGCGGCCGAGATTCGCGGGTTGCTGGTGCGGCAGTTGACCGGAGCGGTGCTCTGGCAGAAATGTATGGAACGTCTGTTAGCGGACGGTTACGATGCGTTTTATGAAATCGGGCCCGGTCGGGTGCTCAAGGGGCTGATGAAGAAGATTGAGCGGCGCGCTGAGGTGACGAATGTGAATGATGCGGCGAGTGCGACGGGGTGAAGCGAAAAATTAAAAATTAAAAATGCAAAATTAAAAATTAACAGCAACGGCAAAAGAAGAAACGGCGTCCCCCAGCAGTGCTGGGGGCTTCAAAAGAAGAAGTAACAAGGAGCGGCGTATGGGCGTGAAAAATCGAGTAGCCCTGATCACCGGCGGAGGTCGTGGCATCGGTCGGGCCATCGCGTTGAAGCTGGCCGCCGGCGGGGCGAAGATCGTTCTGCTGGACGTCCTCGACCCGGAAAAAATGGCCAAGGTGGTCGAGGAATGCACGGCGGCGGGCGCGCCGCTGGCCAAAGGCTACAAGCTCGACGTGACCAACGAGCAGGACGTGGAGCGGGTGGTCGATCAGGTCAACACGGACTTCGGGGGCATCGATATCCTGGTGAACAACGCCGGGATTACCCGCGACGATTTGCTGCTGCGGATGGAAGTGAGCGCCTGGGACGCGGTGATCAACGTGAACTTGAAGGGCACGTTCCTGATGTGCAAGGTGGCGGCGCGGTACATGATTCGGTCGCGTCGGGGGCGGATCGTCAACATTGCCAGCGTTTCCGGTCTGGTCGGCAACCCCGGCCAGGCGAATTACGCGGCCTCGAAGTCGGGCGTGCTGGGCCTGACCAAGACGGTGGCCCGGGAACTGGCCGGGCGGAACGTGACGGCCAACGCGGTGGCGCCGGGCTTCATCGAGACGGACATGACGGCGGTGCTGCCGGCGGAAGTGAAAGAAAAATTCATGCAGACGATTCCGCTGAAGCGGGCGGGCCAGCCGGAAGACGTGGCCCAGGCCGTGGCCTTTTTTGCCGACGACGACTCGGCCTACATAACCGGCCAGACCATAGCCGTTGACGGCGGCATGGTGATGTGATAAAGGTGGGGAGCGCCGGGCCCCGATGGGTTCGCGGCTCCTGGAAACTGGACAGCTAAGGACACAAATGGAGGATGGTAAAGTGGCGTCAATCGAAGAACGGGTCATCAATATCGTAGCCGAGCAGATGGGCGTGGACAAGGCCCAGATCACCAAGGAAACGTCGTTCGTCAACGACCTGGGAGCGGACTCGCTCGACACGGTCGAACTGGTCATGGAGCTTGAGGACGAGTTCGACATTTCGATCTCGGACGAGGACGCCGAGAAGATTCAGACCGTCGGCCAGGCCATGGACTACATTAATCAGCACGGCACGGCGAAGTAGTCTCGGCGATTTTTCGGCCTTAGCGGTCGGGTCTGCTGACCCGCCCTACCCTTTGACTTAAGCCTATTCCGTTAGGAGTAGTTCAAGCAGATGACAGATCGTCGAGTCGTCATCACCGGCCTGGGCGTCATTTCCTCGCTGGGAGAAACCGTTCCTGAGTTCTGGCGCCGCCTCCTGGCCGGGGAGAGCGGCATCGGACCTATACGTCAGTTCGACGCCACGGGGTACGAGGCGCGGATCGCCGGCGAGGTAGTCACGTTCGATCCGGCCAAGTACATCGACGGTCGCGAGATCAAACGGATCGATCGCTTCGCCCAGTTTGCTCTGGCGGCGGCGAGTCAGGCCGTCGCCGACTCGGGCCTGGATTTCACCACGGGCGACCCGTACCGCACCGGGGTGGTCATCGGCTCCGGGATCGGCGGGTTGCATGAGATCGAGTCGCAGTTCGAGCGTCTTCTCACCAAAGGCCCGGACCGTGTCTCGGCGTTTTTTGTGCCGAAGCTGATGATCAATGCGGCGTCTGGTCTGGTCTCGATTCGCTGGGGTCTGAAGGGGCCGAATTGGGGCGTGGCGTCGGCGTGTGCCAGCGCGACCAACGCGATGGGCGACGCCTTGGAGGTCATCCGCCGCGGCGAGGCCGAGGTAATGATCACCGGGGGTTCGGAAGCGGCGGTGACACGGCTGGGCGTGGCGGGATTCTGCGCGATGAAGGCCCTCTCGACGCGCAACAACGAGCCGCAACGGGCCAGCCGGCCGTTCGACCGAGACCGCGACGGTTTCGTCATGGGCGAAGGCGCCGCCGTTCTGGTTCTGGAAGAATTCGAGCACGCCCGGGCGCGCGGGGCGACCATCTACGCCGAGGTCGCCGGGTACGGCCTCTCGGCCGACGGATCGCACATCACGGCGCCCGACGCCGACGGGGCCGGAGCGGCGCACGCCATGCAGGATGCCCTGCGCGACGCGGGTCTGCCGGTCGAGGCGGTGGATTACATCAACGCCCACGGCACCAGCACCTCGCTGGGCGACGTGTCGGAAGTCAAAGCGATCAAGACCGTTTTCGGCCCGCAGGCTTCGCGGCTGGCCATCTCCAGCACCAAGAGCTCCATCGGCCACCTCCTGGGCGGCTCGGGGGCGGTGGAACTGGTGGCCACGCTGATGTGCATGAAGGATCAGGTGGCCCACGCCACGTTGAATCTCGACCACCCGGAAGAAGGGTTCGACCTGAACTTCGTGCCGAAGGTGCCGCAGCAGCGGAAGATCGACGTGGCGATGAGCAACTCCTTCGGCTTTGGCGGGCACAACGCCTGCATTTTGGTCCGGCGGGTTTAATCGCACAATAAATCCTGTAGCCTGAGCCGACTTCCACCCGATATAAGAGAGGTGAGATTATCGGACTGTTCCGCCACGCGGAACGGCCGGAGATAATGTAGGAAGGCCATGGCTGAAGAACAAACCGTACAGAGCAGCGTGACGAGCGGCGAAACGCCGGTGGTCGCTGAGGCTGCGCCCGAGGAAGTCGCGACGGAAGTTGCGGCGACTGAAGTTGCGCCCGCCGAAGCAGCGCCGGTTGAAGCGGCCGCCGAAGCGCCACCGGAATTTGAGGCCCCTGCCCCGGCGCTGGCCGAGTTGGAGGCGCCCATGGGCGGCGAGTTGCCGTTTCAACTCGGGCCGGAGCTTTCGCCCGAGATCCGCCGCATTCTCAGGGTCTCCGTCCCGGTGATCGTCAAGCTGGCCGACAAGCGTCTGCCGCTGGGCGAAATCATCGATGTTTCGCCGGGCAGCATCATCGAGTTTGCCAAGAGCGCCGAACAACCGCTGGAACTTCTGGTCAACAACCAGTCGATCGGCCGCGGCATCGCAGTCAAAGTCGGCGAGAAGTTCGGCCTGCGGATCGATCAGATTCTGCCGAGAGAAGAGACGATTCGCAGTTTGGGGTAGAGCCGTTCAATGCCGGCATTTTTCGCGTATTTCCCCGCAAAAAAACAACGAATATCCAATAACCAACACTCAATATCCAATCATGAAGTCAGATTCCGTCCGGTGATTTCCTGGCGAGAACATGGCGTCAATGGTATGGGACGAAACAGCAACGGAACCCGGAAACATCACTTCTCCAACGCTCGCGCAAACGAGTGGAGGAAATGGAAACCCAGGAGGGTGTCCAGGTGTAGCGTTTCGGGACTGCTGCGGCGCTGGCGGGCCTGGTCGAGGGCCTTTTCGAGCCACCAGAGGCCGAGGCCGAGTTCGCGATTGCGTTCGAGTACCCATTCCACGGCGACGGCTTGCGAACTCTTCAGGTTATATAGCGCCCGGAGCATTTCCAGGGTGGCCGTGACCTGCTGTTCCAGGGCCAAGTCATAGCGTTGGAACTCAAACTCCTCGGCGGCGAGTTCGCCTTGTTGGGCGGAAATCAACAGGTGCGGCGCCTGGTCGGCCTGCGGCCCGGCCTGGCTGCGTTTGGCCTTGCGGCGCAGGACCGTGGCGGTCTGACGGGCGATTTCGACGACGCGGCTGCCCGGTTTGTGAATCTCCTCGTTCAAGAGGTCGTAGAACTCTCCGGGGCGGCCGATGAGGTTGCCCACGGCCATGGCCAATTGGCGGCGCAGGCCGACATCGTGACTCTGGTGCATGCGCGGCATGATTTCCCAGACGGCCTCCAGGGCGCCGAGGCGGGCCAGGGCTAAAGCCCCGCGACCGAAGACGTTGGGCGAAGGGTCGCGGCGGACGAGTTCCATGAGGGCCTGGGCGACTTCGGGGCGCCCGAGTTCGCCGAGGGCGTGGGCGGCATATTCGCGGATAATTTCGTTGGGGCTGGCCAGCTTGGCCAGGAGCGGGTCGGCAGCCCGGGCGTCGCCGGTCAGACCGAGAGCCATGACGACCTCGGCCTGAAGGTCGCAGTCGGGATCGTCGAGGCGGGCCAGGAGTGTTTCGACGGCCAGGTCGCCGCCGAAACGGCCGAGGGCCAGGGCGGCCTCGCGGCGGACGGCGGGTTCGGCGTCGTCGAGGAGGGCCACCAGCCGCGCTGCCGTTTTCGGGCGCGAGGCCCAATTGGTGAAAGCGTTTTCCCGTTCGATGCGTCGCAATTCGGTGAGGACCCTCTGTCGCGCCCGGCCGGGGCGGGGTCGGAACCAGGCCCGGACGCGGTCGGCCAGCGGCCAGGTGCGGCCCTTGAGCACCGGCGAGCGTTCGATGAATTCGCCAATGGCGTAGAGGCCGAGCAGGGCGTCGAGGCGGACCATTTCTGGTTCCGGTTGCGGGCCGCGGGCATATTCGCCGGCGTTCTGGAGCATCCAGAGACCGGCGCCCAGGCGGCTGGAGCGGCTCAGGGCAAATTCCTCGGCGAGTTCGTCGGGTCCGGCGAAGTCGTAGAGACCGGACAGGATTTCCAGCACGCCGCGTTGCATCAGGTCGAGGGCTTCGCCGTGACGACCGGCGGTGGCGTCCCGGCCGGCTTGCCTGATGGCCTTGGCGGCGGTCTTGAGGTGCTGACCTTCGTTGGTCTGGCCGGTTTTGGCCAGAGTTCCGGCCCGGCAGAGCAGACGCCGGGAGATGGTGCGGGCCAGTGCGGCGGCGCGGCGGCCGGGGCGGCGCAACTCGTCGTTGAGCAGGACATAGAACTGTCCGGGGCTGCCCAGGACGTTGCCGATGGCGGTGGCCAGTTCGCGCCGGAGGCCGAGGTTGGCGGTGCGGTGCATGCGCGGGACGATGTCCCAGATGGCGTCGATGACGCCGAGGCGGGCCAGGGCCTGGGCGGCGCGGCCGAAGACGGCGGGCGATTCGTCGCGTTTGAGGAGGGCGACCAGTGGTTCGGCGGCTTCGGGGGCCTGCAGTTCGCCGAGAGCGCCGGCGACCTGTTCGCGGACGGCGACGTCGGGATCGTCGATCCTGGCCAGGAGCGGCGCGACGGCGGCGGAGTCGGCGGTGAGGCCGAGGGCAGCGGCGGCCTCGGCGCGGAGGTCGCCCTGGGGGTCGTTGAGCATGGCGGTCAGGGTCGCCACGGCCTCGGGCCCGCCGACGCGGCCGAGGGCCATGGCGGCTTCGTGGCGGACGCGGGGGTCGGCGTCGTGAACCTGGCGGATCAGGTCTTCGACGGCGAGGCGGTCGGTCGGAGACTCCAGTCCGCGCAGGACGGAGAGTTTTTTGGAGGTGTCGCGTCCGGCGATCATCCTCATGGCGTAGAGGGTGCGGAACTGGCTGGTGCTGACGAGGGTGGCCAGGACGAGACCGATGGGCTTTTCGTCGCCTTCCTTGACGCGCAAGAGGAGCGGCAAAAAGAAAATCCGCATGACCACGGCGATCACGGCCAGGACCTGCATGTAGGTGACGACGGTGCCGGTGGGCGTGAGGACCCACTGGTAGTCGAGGTGGGCGAGGTAGAGTTTAGTCTGCTCGCCGAACCAACCGGCCAGCCAGGGTCCGACGAAGAGGGTCAGGCCGCAGAGCGAGGCGTAGGTGGCGACGTAGGCGTTGCGGTTTTTCTGCGGGGAGAGGGAGAGCATCAACTGGGCGCCGGCGAGGTTGTTGCCGCCCCAGAGGAAACCGCCCAGGACGCTCAAGGCCACGATCAGGGCGAAGGCGTTATCGTGGTTGATGAAGAGGAGGTAGACGGCGGAGAGGCCGGCGAGGGAGGTGAGGGCGACGATGGGTTTGGCCCCGTAGCGGTCGATCAGGAGGCCCCAGTAGCGCGAACTGACCAGCGTGACCAGGGTGGAGACGACGTTGGCCACAAAGTAAAGATTGTAACCGCAATTAATAGTAGTCTTGTCGATGAGATAGGGCCAGACGAAGGGGGCCCAGAACATCATCGAGAGGGCGTTGAGGGCCTGGGCGACGATGAAGCGGCGGAAGTTGCGGTTTTGCAGGGGTTCGAGGAAGTTGCGGCTGGTGTCGCGGAACGAAACCTTTTCCGGGCGGTCCTGGCGGGCCGGTTCGGGAATGAAGGCGTGGAAGATGATGTCCAACATGCCGCTAAGGGTGCAGAGGACGAAAATGGAGATGAAAATCCAGTCGGCGGCGTCGGTGTAGTTTCCGGCGGCGTCCTTGCCGTACTTGCCCAGGAGCAGGACCGGCGACTGGCCGATCAGGGTGGAAATCGCCGCGGCAATCTGGCGGCGGCCGAGGAACTGCCCGCGCACGGAATCCGGAGCGAGGTCGGCGATCCAGGTCCACCAGGCGTTGGAGGCCATGGTGGCGACCGAGAAGGAGGCCCCCAGGACAGCCAGCATGGCCCAGATCAGGGTGGAGCTGGAGCCATACATGTGAGCGTAAATGGCGAAGGCGGCGCCGGCGATGGTCACGAAGCGGTAGGAAAGAACCATGGTGACCCAGGCGACTTTTCTGGTGCGGGTGCGGTCAAAGATGAAGACGCCGAGGAACTGGAACATCATGCCGAGGCCGGCAATGGCCGAGAAAAAACCGATCTGGGTGGTGGTGGCCCCGAGGCGATCCTGCATGAACATGGAAAAGAGGGCCGAGCCGGGCCAGAAACTGACGGCCCAAAAGGTGCCCAGGGCGCAGCAAAGAATGTTGACGTTCATGCCCCAGCGCCGGCGGCGCGGGGAGATGGGGCGGCCGTTGATGTCCAACTGCTGGGAGCCGTCGGGCATGATGCCGGTGGGTGATAGTTCAGTAGTGGCCATATTAAACGACTGGGGGCGGCCCCTTTTCCCGGACCGCCTCTCCTGGAGAATTGCCTTATTACCTGGACCGGGACAAACTAACCCGCCCTGCCCCGACATCATAGCCGTTGCGGCGTCGGCGTCAAGATGGCGGAGCGGGCCGGCCAAAGCGAGCAAATGGCCTAACCGCAATAAACCGTTGATTATTCAGCGGCTGGCGGGTATGATGTGTGGCCTGCGCGGGTGAGGTAATCGCGTTGTCCGGCGAACCGCGCTGAGGATGCCTTCATGGCCGAGTATCGAGCAAAGGGCCTCTTTGAGGCGATGCAGGCGTCAAAGAACCCGCCGCCGCGACCAGCGACGCCCGTGGTACTCAGGCCGCCGCCGGCCAAGACGCCCAGCGGGCCGCGAGTCGCCGATGTCTTTGGCGACGCCGGCGGACGAGTCGCCCGAGGCGAAACCGGGCGGAGTGTAGTGAAGGTGGTGGTCCTGGTCGCGGTCGCCTTCGGGCTGGCCTGGGGCGGCAAAACGCTGCTGAACCGCTATGAAAGCTGGTCGGCGGCGCGCGAGAAGCCGAATGTCGTGATCGAGACCAGACCGCCGGTGGAAGTGCGCGTGGCGGAGTTGCCGGTTCCGGGAGTTGCGACCGTACCTGAAGCACCGGCCGAGACGGTTCCCCCGCCGGAAGGCCATCACGGCGGAGTGCTGCCGTCGACGGGCGAACGGCCGATCATCGGGAGTGCCACCGGCGGCGCGTTTCGGATCCAGGTGTTTTCGGCCCCGGCGCGGAACCACGACGAGATAGAAAAAGAGCGTCGCAAGCTGGCGACGGCCGGGTTTGAGACGGTCGTGGAGCATCAGGGGACACGGAGTTTCATATTTACTGCCGCCACTTTCGCTACGGCCGACGGCGAGGAGACGGTGGAGGCGTTGAAGAAGATCAGGGCATTGGGTTATGGGTCGGCGTATGCGACCAGGAAACAGACGGGAAACAGATAGGAGTCGTAAGTTATGTCGATGGATAAGGGATTGAAACCGCGTAACGCCTTGGCCCGCCACCGCAACGTGCTGACCCGCGACGAGCGGATCGCCGCGCTGTCGGAGATCGACCGCTTTCAGGAAGGCCAGTCGATTCTGGGCCTGCCGAAGGTGGCCAACCGCAAGGTCATCGTGAAGAAGGAAAAGGTGGAGAAGGCGGCCGAGGGCGTGGCGGCGGAAGGTGCGGTTCCAGCCGCGGGCGCAGCGGCGGCTCCGGCAGCCGAGGCGGCCAAGCCGGCCGCGAAGCCGGCAGCCAAACCGGCGGCCAAGGGCAAGTAAGCCCGCTGGGTTGGGTGAAACCGATTCACCCTCACTCGCCCCTCTCCTGCAATGGAGAGGGGCGGAGAAACAGAAGTAAACTCCGGTCGTGCGTTCTTTATTCATGGCCCGTCTTGCGCCGGACCATGCCACCCGGCGGCAAGGGTGTGTCTTAAACAGAAACAACAACCGGAACATTGTCTGCTCTGCCCCGGAGGACTCTTTTCATGTCCCTCGTCGCCGACCGCATGAAACTCATCGACGCCTCGGGCATCCGCAAGGTCTTCGACCTGGCGGCGAAGATGAAGAACCCCATAAACCTGTCCATCGGACAACCGGACTACGACGTGCCGCAGGCGGTCAAGGACGCCGCCATTGCGGCCATCGGAGGCGGGCGCAACCAGTACACCCAGACTCAGGGCATCCCCGAACTGCGGCAGAAGCTGGCGGCGCAGTTGACCGAGCAATTCGGCGTCGCGGACCCGGCCGTGCTGGTCACCAGCGGCGTCTCGGGCGGGCTGCTGCTGGCGCTGATGGCGACGGTCAACCCCGGCGACGAAGTCCTGATCGCCGATCCTTATTTTGTTATGTACAAACACCTGACCAACCTGGTGGGCGGCCGGCCGGTGTTTGTGGACACCTATCCCGACTTTCGGCTGACGGCGGCGCGGCTGGCGCCGCACATCACGTCGCGGACTCGCGTCCTGCTCTTGAACAGTCCGGCAAACCCGACGGGCACGGTGCTCTCGGCGGACGAGATCGACGAGTTGCTGGCCCTGGCGGCGCGGCACGACCTCTTGGTCCTGACCGACGAGATTTACGACGGCTTCTGCTACGACAGGCCCTATTGTTCGGCCTTCGGACGGTACGAGAAGACGGTGCTGCTGAAGGGTTTCAGCAAGACCTGGGGCATGACGGGGTGGCGGCTGGGCTGGGCGGCGGGACCGGGCGAAGTCATCCAGGCCATGACCATGCTGCAACAATACAGTTTTGTTTGCGCGCCGAGCATGGTGCAGTGGGCCGGCCTGGCGGCGCTGGACACGGACATGACGGCGGCGCAGGACGATTTCCGGGGGCGTCGCGACATGATTTACGACGCGCTGCGGGGGGATTTCGAGGTGCAGAAGCCGGGCGGGGCGTTTTATATTTTCCCGAAGGCCCCCGGCGGGCGGGCGGAGGAATTCGTGGCCGAGGCGATCCGGCGGTCGGTGCTGATCATCCCCGGGAACGTCTTCTCGGAGCGGGCCACGCATTTTCGGATCAGCTATGCCGCCAGCCGCGAGGCCCTGAGCCGCGGGACCGAGATTCTTTGCCAGATCGCCCGGGAGATGAAATGACGGGGCTGGTTTTCAGTTCACGGGTCTGAGGAAGGATTATCCGGTGTCGCCCAAGTCTTCCCACCAATCAAATTTTGAGCAGACCGGCGAACAAGGCGGTCGGCCTAGAACGGGCGCCGCCGGGGCGCTGACCAGCCGCCCGGAGGGATTTCCGGCCGTGCTGCGGTCGCCGCGCGTGGTTTACCATTCCGCCTGGCTGGTGCTGATTCCGGCGGCGGCGCTGGGTTTTCTGTACACGTGGCTGTTCGGCGTCAACATTCCCTGGGCGGAAGATTGGACGACCGCCGTGGAGCTTTATCAGCACTACATCGCCGGCACGTTGACCTTTTCCGAACTCTGGAAAGGCAATGCCGAGCATCGGATCTTTTTTCCGTATCTGGCCATGCTCGGCTTCGACCTGCTCGACCCTGTCAACGTATTATTTTACATATACTTTCAGGTATCACTTCTGTTGGTCGCCTTGTCCATATACATTTACGTCTTTACCCGAAGCTTTCCTTCGCGAGCCGCCTTGTGGCTCATGGCGCCGGTCGCCCTGCTCATGACCAGTTGGCGACAGAGCGAGACCCTGTTCTGGGCTAATTGTCTCGGCGTCGTCATGGGCTATGTAAGCGCTATCGCCACCATCTTCTTCCTGTGTTTTATCACGGACCGCCGCCGGCTGTGGCCCTTTGCCGCCGCCGCGGTCGCGGGCTTCGTGGCGTCCTTCTCGTTCTCCGCGGGCCTGTTTACCTGGCCGATCGGCCTGCTGCAACTGGTGTTCCTGCCGGTTTCGCGGCGCCTGAAGATCAACCTGACCCTGGCCTGGACGGCGCTCGGGGTGGTCGCCTGGTTTCTCTACTTCTACCACGGCCAGGTCCGGCCGGCCACCAACCCGCCCTTGTGCTACTCTCCGCACTTTTTTCTGGTGTTGCTAGGTTCCTCCGTGGTCCAGGACGAAAACACGGGCCAGTTGGTCGGAGGACTACTACTGTTGCTAGCGGCGGTCGCCGTGGGCCTGGTCGCGGTCCGGCGGCAGTGGGGTCGTTACCTCTTCTGGCTGGGGGTCATGGCCTTCTCGCTGCTGTGTTCGGCCTCGGCAACCGTGGTTCGCGGCGGTTGGGGCGTTCCCCCCACGGGCGTCCCCCCGCACTATGCCACACTGGTCATCCCCCTGATCATCGCCACCTACGTCATCCTGGTCTCCCAGGCCCAGGAACGAGCGAGCGGCGCCCTGTGGTGGGTCGTCGGAGTTCTGCTCGGCGTGGTCGCCCTCTGCTTTTACCAGTCCGAGGTCGGTGAATATCATAAGGGCCAGGGCCTCAACGACCTTTACCGGTACCAGGTGTATATCCTCCGCACCCTCGACACCCAGCCCGAGGCGGCCATGCAGGCCTTCGTCAATACCAACCACGATTATGTGCGTAACGGCGCCGCCTTCCTGAAGGAACACCACTGGAGCGTCTATGCTCCCGGCAGCGACGGCGACCGCTATGCCCCCCTCGACCCGGCACTGCCCACGCTGCCCCAGACCACCGACTTCCACATCGACGGCGTCAGCCAGCTCGAGGGCAACGCCGGCTATGCGGTGAGCGGCTGGGCCGTCGACTCGCTGCACCAGGCCCCGGCGGGGGGAGTTTACCTGGTGGTCGACGGACAGGACTATCCCGTCTTCTGCGAATTGCCCCGGCCCGACATCGCCGATAAATTTCACGACCCGAGCCTGGAACACTGCGGTTTCCAGCGGCTGCTGCCGCCCAGGCTCCTGCCGCCCGGTCGCCACCGGCTGGGCCTCAAGATCCTGACCCACGACCGCCAGGCCCTGTTGAACATGCCCAACGGCTTTGATATTGATGTCAAATGATTTATATTACGGCATTTTATGAAACACTTGAAGCAACTGGAAGAATAGATATTACGGTTTTGCCGGAATTGAGTTGCTCGGCCAGATCGCCCTGGAAAATGAAATGATGGGGCTGAATTTCAGTTCGTGGGTCTGAGGAAGGGTCTATATGGCGTCCCAAAAGTCTTCCCACCAACGTGCTTCCGAGCGGATCAGAGAAAAAGGCAGCCGGCCCCCGGCGGCCGCGGCGGGGTCGCCGCTCAGCCCCCCGGGAGGTCTCCTGACCGGCGGGTGGGCACAGCGCGCTATGTTCCAGGCCGCCTGGATTCCGCTGCTTCTGGCTGTGGGCCTGGGCTTCTTCTACGTCGGGCTGTTCGGCGTGAACGTGCCGTGGTGCGATGAATGGGAGGGTTCTCTTCCGGTGCTGCAGCACCAGGCCGAGGGCACGCTGACCTTTTCCGAACTCTGGACCCAGCACAGCGAACATCGGATTTTCTTTCCCCAACTCATCATGCTCGGCCTGGGGCTGCTGAGCCATGGGAATCTTGTTCTAAACATGTACGTCTCGGTGCTGCTGCTGGCGGTCGCGCTGGCCCTGTTCGTTTATGTTTTCGTCAAGGCGTGCCCGGCGCGTGCGGCGCTGTGGCTGGCGGTGCCGATCGCCCTGCTGATGACCAGTTGGCGACAGAGCGACAACCTGCTCTGGGGTTTCCAGGTGACCTTCGTCCTGGTGGTCGTGGCCTCCCTCGGGGCCTTCTTTTTTCTGCATCTGATCGGCCCGGACCGGTGGCGTGCGCCGCTGGCGGCGGCCGCGGGTGCGGCCACGGTGGCCGTCTTTTCCTCGGCTCAGGGCCTGCTGGTCTGGCCGGTCGGCCTGCTGCAACTGCTGCTCCTGCCGCTGTCGCGACGATTGAAATTCGGGTTGCTGTTTTTCTGGGCCGCTTTCGGAGCGGCGGAGTTGTTGCTTTATTTCCACGGTTATATCAAACCGGACTACCACCCCGATTACACTTTTTCCTGGAGCTTCTTTCTGGCCGCGGTGGGCTGCGCCGTGGTGCAGGACGAATATCCGGCCAAATTGCTGGGCGGACTGTTCCTGCTACTGGCGGCGCTGGCGGTGGGACTGGTCGTGGTCCGGCGGCAGTGGGGCCGGTACTCGTTCTGGCTGGCCGCCTGCCTCTTCTCGCTGCTGACGGCGGCAATGCTGACGGTGGGGCGCGGGGGCTTCGGGATTGTCTGGGGCATGCCCACGCGTTACGCCACCATGGCCAGTCCGCTGGTCGTTGGGGTCTATGCTCTGCTGGTATTACAGGCCCAGGAAAGAGTGAGTCCGAGGCTCTGGGGCCTGGCCGGCTTTCTGGTCGGGATCATTGCCCTGTGTGTCTTTCAGTCCGATATGGCGGAATGCTCGCCCGGCGTCCAAATGCCGGAACAAGGACGACAGAGCTACGAGATGCGCAACTACGAGGCCTTCGTCATGAGCACCCTCGACGACCAGCCGGAGGAATCAATGCGGGTTTTCGTCAACGCCTCGCCGGAGGGGGTGCGCCGCGGCGTGGCCTTCCTCAAGAAGCAGCACTATGGCCTCTTTGCTCCGGGCGGCGACAGCGAGCGTTATGCGCCGCTCAATCCGGCCTTGCCGACGCTTTCGGAGACAACGAAGTACAACCTGGACGGCTTCAAGGCCCTCGACAAAGGGGCCGGGTATGCCGTCAGCGGGTGGGCCATCGACGCGCTCCACCAGGCCCCGGCGGGGGGCGTTTTTCTGGTGCTTGACGGCAGGGAGTATCCGGTCTATTACGGCGTGCCGCGCCCCGATGTGGCCAAGGGACTGCAAAACGAGGGGTTGCTGCACTGCGGCTTTCAGCGCCTCCTGCCGGCCAAGGACTTGACGCCTGGGCGGCACCAGGTGGGTTTTAAGATTTTGACCGACGACCGCCAGGCTCTCTGGACTGTTCCCAGTTTTAGTGTGGACATCAAATAGCGTGGGAAACGTGGTGTCCTCTGAATTCCGTGTCGCCAGCAGCAAGCCCACGAATGCGCCCCGGGGGCTTTGGTGGTGGCGCGCCGCCATGTTGTTGCTCTGCCTGGTGATGACGTTTCCCTCCTTCAAAGGCACGGGTAATCAGTCCATTGATGGCAGTTGGATCCTGGGTTTGAATCTGGCTTCCGCCAACCATCTGGAGTTCGGACGAGACGTGGCCTGGACCTACGGGCCGTTGGGATTTGTATTCTACCCCATGGATGTCGGCACGAACCTCGCTCCGGCCGTGGTGGGGCTGGTCTTACTGGAATTTCTTTTCCTGGGAGCACTCGGGCTGGTGCTGAGGCAGTTGGAGAACCGGCTGGACATCGTGCTGGTGGGCTGTTCTTGGCCTGCGGTGAGCTTAAGTTTGTTCACTAATTGCCTCCCCCTGATGGTCGCGGCGTACCTGGTGCTGAGCTATCACCGGCGGCAGTTGCGGTGGGCGATTCCGGCGATTTTCGTTGCGGCCTTCTCCCTGCTGGGCAAGTTTAACGCCGGGCTGGGTAACGCCATCCTGTTGGCGGCCTGGGGCGTGGCGATGCTGGCGATGCCGCGGCGCGGGACTCTGGCCCTGCGGCTGGCGGCCCTGGCGGGGCTTTATATTGCTTTGGTTCTGCTGCTCTTTCGGCTCAGTGGAAACCCTCTGAGTTTGCTGCCTGCACACCTGTATTATTCCTGGTTGATCGCCGCAGACTACTCGAGCGCCATGTCTCTCGCGGCAGATCATCACCAAGAACTCTGTTTGGCCGTGGTCATGGTCGGCTTCGTGTTGTTGGTGGCGTGGCGCTGTTATCGACGGCACCCCGGGGCGGTGGCCTCCGTGCTGCTGGCCATTCCGCTCTTCTTCGCCTTCAAAGCCGCGGTGGTTCGCTCTGATACGCCCCATTTTCTCATCGGCTGCGTTCTTTGGTCGACCCTCTTGGGCCTGGCACTTTGTCTGACTCCGCAAAACATCGACCGGTGGTTGTTTCGGCTGGCCCTGGCGCTGACCATCTTCGGGTGCTGTCGTTTGGCCCACCATTACCCGCCGCCAGCGCTCCTCGAGCGGGCCAGCCAGGCGGTGGCCGCCTTTCCGCCGCGGGTGACGTCCCCATACGTCGTCGCGGGCGATTTCAATGGGCCCGTGCCGCAAATGCCGGAGGCCTGGCGGCAACTGATCGGCCAGCAGCCGGTGGATGTCTACCCGTCGGATATTTGGCTGGTCTACGTCAACCATCTCAACTGGAGACCCCGGCTGGTACTTCAGTCATATTCTGCCTACGCTCCGATTCTGGACTTTCGCGGGGCAGAGTTTTATCAGGGGCCGAACGCGCCAGACTTCATTCTCTATCGGCATGACGCCATTGATGACGAACACCCGTGCCTGGTCGATCCGCAAACCTGGCTGGAGATCGTACGGCATTACGATCTCGTGGAGTCGCACGAGGATCTGTTCCTGCTGCAGCGCCGGCCGCACCCGCGATGGGAACAGGCGGTCGTTTTGAAACAAGAAAACATACCGTTGGGCCAGGCGATCCAGGTGAGCGGCCGGTTTCCGGGACGAGTGGAGTTACAGGCCCGGTTGCAACTTTCTGCGGTCGGAAAATTGGCTGAGACGCTGTACAAGGTCAAGCCGCCCGACATCATGGTAACGTATGAGACGGGCGAGTCGCGGCAGTTTCGCACGGTCTGGCGCAACCTGGCCGGCGGGTTCCTGGTCAGCGACCTGCCGTGGCTGCCGTCCCAGGCCCAGGAGTTTTTTGTAACCGGCCGGGCCTGTCCGGTTCGCGAGATCAGGTTCAAGGCCGACGAAACCCTGTTCGCCAAAGCGGTGACCCTGACCTGGGTTGAACTTCGCTAGATAGTCCGGTCGGCAGTTTTTTTTGTTTCATACCTAAACCTGTAGCCTGTAAGATAGCCCGTCTATGCGGTGCGCAGGTCTTGGTCCGCGCCGACGACGGTCGTTTTCTCCAAACACCGGAGGATCGAAATGCACTTTGACATCTGTGTCGTGGGCGGCCTGGGCCACGTCGGCTTGCCCCTCTCCATGGCTTTCGCCGCGAAGGGTCTGAAGGTATGCGCCTTCGACATTTCGCAGTCGGCGCTGAAAACGGTCCGCGAAGGCCGGCTCCCCTTCGTCGAGTACGACGCCGCCGACACGCTGAAGAAAGTGCTGGCCGACGGCACGCTGGTCTGCTCCGATTCGGACGAAACCATCAGTGCGGCGGACACGGTCATCCTGATCACGGGGACACCGGTGGACGCCCACCTCAGCCCGGAGTTTGAGGCCCTGCTTCAGGTCTTTCAGGCCTACGAGCGCCGCTTGCGCGACGGACAACTGATCATTCTGCGCAGCACGGTCTATCCGGGCACGACACGGCGGCTCCAGGATTTTCTCAGCGAGCGCGGGCACAAGGTCGACATCGCCTTCTGTCCCGAGCGGATCGCCGAGGGCTACGCCCTGCGGGAACTGGTGACTTTGCCGCACATCGTTTCGGGGGCCACGCCGGCGGCGGCGGAGCGGGCCGCCAAGCTCTTCAGCATTCTCAATCCGGAGATCGTGCGGCTGGAGCCGCTTGAGGCCGAAATGGCCAAGCTCTTCACCAACGTTTACCGCTACATCAAGTTCGCCATCGCCAACCAGTTTTTCACGGTGGCCAACGACGCCGGGCTGGATTTCTATAAAATTCTCCACGCCATCAAGCACAAATATCCGCGGGCGGCCGACCTGCCCGCCCCGGGCTTCGCCGCCGGACCGTGCCTGTACAAGGACACGATCCAACTTTCGGCCTACAATAACCACACCTTTTTCCTCGGCCATGCGTCGCTGCTCGTGAACGAGGGTCTGCCGCACTACATCGTGAACCGGCTGCGCAAACAGCACGATCTCCAGCACAAAACGGTGGGCATCCTGGGCATGGCCTTCAAGGCCGACGTGGACGATCCGCGCGACTCGCTGGCCTACAAGCTCCGCAAAATCCTGGCGTTCGAGACGGCCCACGTCCTTTGCTGCGACGTGTACATCAAGGATCCGTCCTTCGTTTCGACCGAAGAGTTGATCCGCCGGTCGGACATCATCATCGTCGGGACGCCGCACAAGGAATACCGCCAGTTGCAGATCGAGGGCAAGGTGGTGGTCGATGTCTGGAACATTTTCGGCAAAGGCTGCCAGATATGAGCGCGGACCTGTCGCTGGTCATTCCGGTCTACAACGAGGGCGAGAACATTCGCCGCCTGTTTGACCAGATCCAGACA
The DNA here is from genome assembly GCA_903929765.1 of uncultured Planctomycetia bacterium. Taxonomy (GTDB): domain Bacteria; phylum Planctomycetota; class Phycisphaerae; order FEN-1346; family JAACEH01; genus CAIYVX01. The sequence goes on along the minus strand of CAIYVX010000050.1, from coordinate 25,286 downwards.
CACATCGGCCCGGCGGTCAACGAAGCCCTGCTGGTCTACGACTTCGAGGAAGACAACACGCTGCCGGTGGTCCGGGATCTGGAAAAAAAATACTCTTTTCCCGTACGTCTGGTCCGCAACACGCTGGGGCGCGGGGCCTTGAACGCCATTCGCACCGGCTTCAAGGAAGCCCACGGCCCGGCGGTTCTGGTCTGCATGGCCGACCTGGCCGACGATCTTTCGGCCGTGCCGCCGATGCTCGAAAAGTTCCGCCAGGGGGACGATGTGGTCTGCGGCTCGCGCTACATGCGCAGCGGGCGGCAGTTCGGGGGCCCGCTGCTGAAGCGCACGCTGTCGCGTCTGGCGGGCGTCTCGCTCCATTACCTGGCCGGGATCCCGACCCATGACGTGACCAACAGTTTCAAGATGTACCGGAAGGATCTGCTCGACCGCCTGACCATCGAAAGCACCGGCGGGTTCGAGATCGGGATGGAAATCGTGGTCAAGACCTTCGCCGCCGGGGGACGGATTTCGGAGGTGCCCTCGACCTGGACGGACCGGACCGCCGGCACGTCGCGGTTTCGATTGTGGAAATGGCTGCCCTTTTATCTGAAGTGGTACTTTTACGCCATGAAAAGCCGGTGGTGTGGCAGCCGGCGCAAGTAGGCGCGGGGGTCGGTTCCGGCCCAACCGTTTTCTAAAGGAGATTCCGTCGTGGCCAAAATACTTTCTCTCGGCGGTTGCGGATTCATCGGCTCGTACCTGGCGCGGCAGTTCCTCGAGGACGGCCACGAACTGACTTGCGTGGATAATTTTTCCAAGTACGGTTACGTGGAACACGATTTCTACAAGCACAAAAATTTCCGGCTGATCTGGAAGGACGTTCGTTGTCTCTACCCGCGCGACTATGCGGGCTACGACGTGGTGGTCTGCCTGGCGGCGCTGATCGGCGGCATCGCCTACTTCCACAAGATTCCCTACCAGATTTCGCGCGACAACACGGAAATCGTGACCAGCGCAATTGATTCGACGCTGGCCGCGTGCCCGGAGGCGACGTTCGTCTATTTTTCCTCGTCGATGGTTTACGAACGGGTGCAGCGCCCGGTGACGGAGGAGGATGCCCTGACGCAGCCCGTGCCGCTGACGAATTACGGGATGCAGAAGCTGTTCGGAGAATTTATCACCCGCGGGGCGGCGCAGGAATTCGGGCTGAAGTACCTGATCATCCGGCCGTTCAACGCGGTGGGTAGCGGGGAATTGCCCGAGGTCAAGAGTTCCGGCGAGGCGGCCTTTGGGATGGCTCATGTCATTCCCGATTTCGTTTACAAGGCCTTAATCAAGCAGTCGCCGTTCGAGATTCTCGGTGAGGGAAGCCAGGTGCGGACGTTCACGCACGCCCGCGACGTGGCCGAGGCCCTGTCGCTGGTGCTGCGGAAAAACATCAGAAATGATGACCTGAACATTTGCGGCAACGCGACATTCTCGGTCGCCGACCTGGCCACGATGATCTGGCAGCGGGTCAACCCCGCCCTGCCCTGGCCGGGGTTCAAGAACCTGCCGGCGCCCAAAGATGACGTGCAATTCCGGGTGGGGCGGTCAGAAAAGGCCGGCCGGCTCCTCGGCTGGAAGCCCAAATACGAAATCGACTTCATTCTCGACGATACGATCCGCTACGTTCGTGAGAAGCTCGTGCCGCGAGGATAGAGGCAGCCCGAGCCCGAGGTAAGCTTGAGAATTCTGACCAAAGACCGCCAGGCCCTTCTGGCTGTTCCGAGTTATAGTGTGGATATCAAGTAGGGAGGAAAGACTTCCTTATGTCCCCAGAGTCCGCTCCCCAGCCCAACTGCGAACCGGCCGGCGCGAAGCCCGGTCCCGCCGAGACCGGTGTCGGCGAGACCGCCCACCGAAGAGTAAACCTTTCTTCCGCGCTGCCCTCGCCACACGGGCGGTCTCGCGCGGCCTGGATCCCGATTTTTCTGGCCGTGGCCCTGGGTTTTGTCTATGTCTGGCTGTTCGGCGTCAACGTGATTAGCGGGGATGAGTGGGACCGGCTCTTCCTCTTTGAGCATCAGGCGGCGGGCACGCTGACCTTCTCCGATCTCTGGTCGTTGCACAACGAGCATCGGACGTTCTTTCCGGAATTGACCGTGCTCGGCCTGGGACTGGCGACTAAATATAATACAATTGTCGAAATGTACTGTTCAGTGCTGCTGCTCGCGGCGGTTCTGGCAATGTACATCTATGTGTACGTCAAGGACTTCCCCGGACGATCCGCCCTGTGGCTCCTGGCGCCGGCGGCCTTCCTGACGATGAGTTGGAAGCAGGCCGAAACTCTGCTCCTGGGCCTGCTGATTGTTTTCGTCATGGTCCAGGCCGCCTCGATCGCCGTTTTCTTTTGCCTGCGTCTGGTCCGGGACAGAAATTGGTTGGCGCCGCTGGCCGGCGCCCTGGCCCTGGCGGTCGTAGCCTCTTTCTCTTGCGCTCAGGGGCTGCTGGCCTGGCCGGCCGGGTTGGTGCAAATTTTCCTGCTGGCCATCAATCGGCGTCTCAAGATCGCCCTCTCCCTCGCCTGGATGGTGATCGGCTGCGGCGTCTGGTTGACGTATTTTCACGGTTATGTCAAACCCGCCCATCATCCGGGATTCATTTTTTCGCCGGCCTACCTGTTGGCCTCCGTCGGCGGCGCCCTGGTCGGCGGCTCCGGCAGCCATAGCCGGATGCCCGTGCTGGCGGCTCTCGTGCTGGGGGCGGAGATCCTGCTCCTGGCGGCGCTCGCGGTTGCTTTGGTGATCAGGCGCCGGCAATGGCACCGCTACTCGTTCTGGCTGGCGACGATGGTTTATTCTCTGCTGACCATCTTGTCCATAACCATCGGTCGATCAGGTCTGGGCGTCCACCAGGCCCTGTCGTCGCGCTACTCGACATTTGCGATTTCCCTGGTGGCGGCGACCTACGTTATTCTCATTTCGCTGGCCAGGGAACATCCCGCCAGTCGGCTTTGGCGGTTCCAGGGCGTCCTGATCGGACTATTGTTGCTCGTCGTCGGCCTGGGCGACGTAGCCGGATATCTATCCGGAAGCCGCGGTCGAGAGGTGCGTCAATATCTGGCCTTCGTGGTGTCGACCATCGAAGACCAGCCGGACGAGGTTTATAATCCTGGCTACCTTGACTCATTACGTTCCAAGGCGGCCTTTCTGAAGCGTCAGGGCGACAATGTTTTCGCCAAAGGCGGAATAGCCGAGAAGTACGCGCCCTTGAGTGACACTCTGCCCAGGTTGAGCGACCCCACGCAGTTCAAAATCGACGGCTTCCAGGAGATTGATGACCATAAGGCTTATTCCGTCACCGGCTGGGCGGTCGATTCTGTGCATGGCGATCTGGCCGGGGGCGTCTACCTGGTGCTTGACGGCAAGGAATATCCGCTCTACTATGGCGCGCCACGTCCCGAGGTGGCAACGAGACTGCAAAACGAGGGGTTGCTGCACTGCGGCTTCCAGCGCCTCCTGCCGGCTAAGGTGGTGGCGCCCGGACGGCACGAGGTAAGCTTGAAAGTTCTGACCAACGACCGCCAGGCTCTCCTGAACACGGGTGGCGGCATGGCCATGGACATCAAATAACACGCGACGGAAGTTTTGAAGGAGAGATCATGCCGGGAACGAAAACGCGGCCGGTTAAGAAGCTGCGGAAGTCGAACCGGCGCCGCTTTCTGGTCACGGGGGCGGCGGGGTTCATCGGGGCCAACCTGTGCCGCCGGCTGGTGCAGCGCGGCGAGGAAGTCCACATCCTGGTCAAGTCCTCCTCGGTCACCTGGCGGCTGGCGGATATTGCGAGCAAGCTGCACGTCCACCGGGCGGACTTGACGGACGCCCCGGCGGTCGAGCGCATCGTGGGCCAGGTGCGACCGAAGGTGGTTTACCACCTGGCGACACACGGGGCCTATCACTATCAGCAGGACGCCGAAAAGATTCTGCTGGTCAACGTCCTGGGCCTGTGGAACCTGGTGCGGGCCTCCCAGCGGGTGGACTACGAATTGCTGGTCAACACGGGCAGTTCGTCCGAGTACGGCGTGAAGCAGTTCGCCATGCGCGAGACGGACATGCCCGATCCGAACAGTTTTTACGCCGTGGCCAAAGTGGCCCAGTCGTTGCTGTGCCAGCACGTCGGACGCACCGGCGGCGGGACGATTGTGACCATCCGGCCGTTCAGCGTGTACGGCCCGTATGAGGAGCCGACGCGGCTCATTCCGCGGCTGATGCTGGCGGCGCTGGACGATGCGCCGATCGAGATGGTTTCGCCGCGGACCGTGCGGGATTTCATATATATTGATGATATTGTTGACGCGTATCTGGAGACGGAGAAGCTCAAGGCCATCAACGGCGAGGTGATCAACGTCGGGACGGGGCTGCAAACGGACTTGCAGCAACTGGTGGCCACGCTGGGCAAGGTCAACGGGGCGGCCATCCGCACCAAGTGGGGCACCCTGACGGCCCGGACCTGGGATACGCAGACGTGGCTGGCGGACATCAGCAAATTGCGGCGCGTTTTGGGCAGCGCCCCGCGGGTCACGCTGGAAGAAGGGTTGTCGCGGACACTGTCGTGGTTCCGCGAACACCACGGACTTTATCGCCCGTCCAAGGGGAAGTGATGCTGGTCCACACCAAATGTCCGCTCGATGGCACCGATGACGCCGACGTGGAAGTGTTCCCGGCCAACTGGGACCCCGCGCAGGTGGACACGGCCGTGTTTTCGGCCCGGCGGATGCCGGACCGGTTGCATTATCGCATGGTGCGCAACCGCCGCACCGGCTGTCTGCGGGCCGATCCGATCCTGGACGAAGACACCATCCTCAATCTGTATCGTGGCAGCAAAGTCACCTATGAGTCGCTGGCGGATTATACCGGGGCCACTTATGCCCGGTATCTGAAGAGTCGGGTCTTGCCGGTTCTGGCGGACCGGCGCGGGGCACTGGAGATCGGCTGCGGGCACGGCTTTTTCCTCAAGGCGTTGCACGCGGCGGGGTTCCAGATGGTTCGCGGAGTCGAGCCGAGCGAAGACGCCATGGCCAAGGCCCCGGCGGAAATCCGGCCGGAGATCGTGCTGGGGTATCTGAAAGAGGAGACTTTTCCGGCGAACAGCTTTTCGCTGGTCTGCGGGTTTCAGGTGCTGGACCATCTGGTGCAGCCCAACGAAGTGCTGCAAATGGCTTATCGGATGCTCGCGCCGGGCGGGGTGATGTACTGGATCTGCCACGACATTCGCTCCTGGCCGGCGCGGCTCCTGGGGCGGCGCTGTCCGATGCTCGACATCGAACACGTCGTCTTGTACGATCAGCAAACCATTCGCAAGCTGTTTGAGAAGAACGGCTTTGCGGTCGAAGACGTATTTCGGGTCTGGGATCGTTACCCCGCCGATTATTGGGCGCATTTGGCGCCACTGCCTCAGGGCCTGAAGGGCATGATGCGGGGAATGATGGACGGACTCGGGCTGGGCCGGGTGCCGCTGAGCGTCTGTTTTGGCAACCAGTGCATCATTGCCCGCAAGCCGAGTTAGGCGTTTTTGAGAGAGCCAGGCGATCATGGCGAATTATGAATTGTTGATTAGCCGGGCCCGGTCCATCCGCCGGCGCATTCTGACGATGTCGGAGGCGGCGCGAGCGCCGCACATTGCCTGCGCCCTGTCGTGCGTCGATATTCTGACGGCGCTCTACACGGAAGTGGCCCGCGTCAGCCCCGCCCGGACCGACGCGCCGGACCGCGACCGGATCATCCTGAGCAAGGGCCACGCCAGCGCAGCCCTGTACGCCTGCCTGGCCGAGTGCGGGTACCTGGAGGTTTCCTGCCTGAATTCGTATGCCGCCGACGGTTCGATGCTGGCCGAGCATCCGTCGCGTTGCCAGCCGCCGGGCATCGAAGCCACGACCGGTTCGCTGGGGCACGGCCTGGGACTGGGCGTCGGTCTGGCCAAGGCGGCGCGGCTCATGGGGGTGGATTACCGCGTCTTTGTGGTCCTCAGCGACGGCGAGTGCAACGAAGGCTCGGTCTGGGAAGCGGCGCTGTGGGCCCCGAAACACGACCTGGGCCACCTGACGGCCATCATCGATTTCAACAAACTTCAGGCCACCGGCAAGAGTACCGAGATTACCCAGTTGGAGCCGCTGGCGGACAAGTGGCGGGCCTTCGGCTGGGACACGCGGGAAATTGACGGGCATGATTTCGGCCAGTTGCTTGAGGCTCTGACGGCGCCAAGCGACGGCCGGCCGCGCGCCGTGGTGGCCCATACCGTCAAGGGCAAGGGCGTCTCGTTCATGGAGAATAATCTGGAGTGGCACTATCGACCGCTTTCGCCGGATGATTTGCGGCGCGGGCTGGCGGAACTGGAAGGTGGCTCATGAGAGACGCCTTTGTGCAGGAATTGACTCGTCTGGGGGCCCAGGACAAGCGCATTGTGTTCCTGACGGCCGACCTGGGCTACAAACTTTTTGACGGTTTTGCAGCGCAGTGTCCGGGACGTTTCCTGAACATGGGCGTCAGCGAAGCGAACATGGTCACCACGGCGGCGGGAATGGCTCTGGCCGGACTGCGGCCGGTGGTCTACTCGATTGTGCCGTTTGTGACGGCGCGGTGCCTGGAGCAGATTCGCGATGACGTCTGCAACATGAATTTGCCGGTGCTGATGGTCGGCGTGGGCGGCGGATATGCTTACGGCCCCAACGGCTCGACGCACCACGGCGTGGACGACGTGGCCCTGATGCGAGCCTTGGCCGGGATGACGGTACTCTGTCCCTGCGATTCGCCGGAAACACAGCAATTGCTCGCTCAGGCGTTCGCCTTGAACGGCCCGGTCTATCTGCGGCTGGGGCGGAACAAGGAGCCGACGCTGACGCAGCAGGCCCGGCCGGCCGTGCTCGGCGAGCCGCGGGTGCTGCGCGAGGGCCAGGAGGTGGCCCTGGTGGCCTGCGGCCCGATTGCCGGCGAAGCCCTGAAGGCGGCGGACCAACTGGCCGGGCAAGGTCTGCGGCCGTGGGTCATCGGGGCGCACACGGTCAAGCCGGTGGCTGGGTTGACGGCTTTCCTGCGCGAAGCGCGGGTCAGCCATTGTTTTGTCATCGAGGAACATCTGCCCTGCGGCGGGCTGGGCGAGGCTCTGGGGGCGGAAATGGCTGCCTGTCCGGAGCGGCCCCTGCTGACGCAGATCACGGCCCCGGACCAGTATTTGCACGAGGCCGGCTCGCAGGCCTATCTCTGGCACCTGGTCGGCATTGATGCGGCGGGGATCGTCAAGACGGTGACGCAAAAGCTGGGGCTGAAGCCATGAAGACGACCAAACGGCTCTCGATCATCATCGCCTGCTATCGGGACGCCGGTTCGGTGCGGGAGTTCTACCGCCAACTGACCGAGATTCTGCCGACGCTGACCGAAAACTACGAAATTATTTATGTCAATGATGCCTCGCCCGACAACGCCGGAGAAATCCTGGCCGAACTGGCGGCCCAGGATCCCCGCCTGGTGGTGGTCAACCACACGCGGAACTTCGGCAGCCAGAACGCTTTTCTGTCGGGCATGAAAATCTCACGCGGCGACGCCGTCGTGCTGATGGACGGCGATTTGCAGGATCCGCCGAACGTCATTCCGCAACTGGTCGAGCAATGGCTGGCCGGCTACGACATTGTTTACGGCGTGCGCGTCAAGCGCAAGGAAACGTTGTTCCGGCAGGTCGCCTACAAGGCCTTTTATCGCCTGTTTCGCCGGCTGTCGGATATCAACGTGCCGGTGGACGCCGGAGACTTCGGCCTGATGGACCGCAAGGTTGTCGATTGTCTGCTGGCGGATTTTCCCGAGCGGATGGTCTTCCTGCGCGGCCTGCGGGCCTACACGGGCTTTCGCCATACCGGCGTGAACTATGTGCGTTTGCCGCGCTTTGACGGCCGCACGACCAACTCCTTCGTCGGCAACATCCGCTGGGCTTTGCTGGCGGTTTTTTCCTTCAGCAGCAAGCCGCTGGAATACATCTCCGTGCTGGCCCTGCTGAGCGTTGCGGCGACGTTGGCCGGAGCGGCCTATTATCTGGCCCTGTACTTTGTCAAAGGCGACGCTCCCTCCGGGTTCACGACGCTGCTGATAATCAGTATGATCCTGGGGTCGGTGCAACTGGTCTGTTTCAGCATTCTGGCCCAGTATTTGGGCCACATGTACGCGGAAATCAAGCAGCGGCCACGGTATGTCGTTCGTGACATTATCGATCACCGGGGATCCTGACCGGCGCCGGCCCTTTTTACCTTGCAAACTTTGTCCCGGTTTGCTACTTTTCCTGTCTCTGGAGTGGCCGGAGGCAACGGACGGACCGTGCCCGGAAAAACTCTGGCAATCGGCGGCGCGGTTGCTAAAATGAGCCGCGATAGGATCGGCATGAAGTTTTACCTGACAGACCGGGTACTCGAGTTGGAGCGCGGTAAGCGGCTCGTGGCCCTGAAAAACCTGACGCTGGCCGAGGAGTATCTTCAGGACCATTTTCCGGCGTATCCTGTTTCGCCGGGGGTGCTGATGATCGAGGCCCTGATTCAGGCGGCGGCCTGGCTGCACCGGGCGACGACCGATTTTGCTCAGAGCGTGGTCGTCCTCGACGAGGCCCGCAACGTCAAGTACGGGGCGTTTTTCAAGCCCGGAACGTCGATGCGGATCACGGTGGAATGTCTCAAGCAGGAACCGGGGCTTTGGAGTTTCAAAGGCGTCGGACAGGTCGAGGAGCAGGTCACGGTGCAGGGCCGATTCACGCTGCGGGCCTTCAACCTTGCCGACACCGACCCGGCCCAGGCCGAGACCGACCGGGCCATCGTTGCGGCACTGCGACAGCGGTGGAACGTCATAGCCGCTAAGGTTAATGGGTGACAGGACAATAGTGAACTGGAGGTTACCGTCATGGCATTGAGTTCCGAAGAGATTTTTGCGAAGGTGCGCGAGGCGCTGGTTGGCGCGCTGGGCGTTGATGAGGATCAGGTTACGGCGGAAGCCACGCTGGGACCGGACCTGGGGGCCGAATCGATCGACTATCTCGACATCGGGTTCCGCCTGGAAAAAGAATTCAGCCTCAAGATTCCGCGCGGCGACCTGGTGCCCGACAACATGTTCACCGACGAGCGATTCGTCCAGGCCGGCAAGCTGACCCCGGTCGGCCTTGAGGAACTGAAGAAACGCATGCCCTACGCGAACATGACCGAATTCGAGAAGGATCCGGACATTCAGAAGGTTCCCAATCTGGTCACGGTCGGGATGATCTGCAAGTACATCGAGGCCAAGCTGAATTCGTCCGGTACGACGGCCTGAAACGCAGTTGGACCGGCGGTCGCTCGGCGCGGCCGGCGGCGGTACACCCGAAACCCAAGGCGTCGGCGTCCCCGTGATTCCCGGTCGCCTCTTGGGTTTCTGTCTTTGATGAGGGTTTGACGGATGAGATGGTTCTGGGTTGATCGCTTCCTCGATTTCCAGCCCGGCAAAAGCGCCCGGGGCCTGAAAAATGTCTCGCTGGCCGAAGAGCATGTCCATGACCATTTTCCCGGCTATCCGACCCATCCGGCCAGCCTGATGATCGAGGGTTTCGCGCAGACCGGCGGCGTGCTGGTCGGCGAGGCCACGGATTTCCGCGAAAAAGTCATCCTGGCCAAGATCGGCCGGGCCAAATTCCACCGCCAGGCGATTCCCGGCGACCAGATCGTTTACAACGTCGAGGTCATCGACCAGATCAAGCCCGAAGGCGCCTCGGTGCGCGGCACAATCACCTGCGGGGAAGATTTGGTGGCCGAGATCGAAATGATGTTCGTACACCTGGACCAGAACATGGCCGGGGAAACGTTCGGCGAGGAAAACTTCGTCTTCTCGCCGGACTTCGTCAGGCTGTTGCGCATGAGAACCTTGCGGACGGCCTTCGCCGCCAAGCCTTAAGATTTTTTTCGTAGGGGCAGAGCTTGTCTCTGCCCTGCCGTTCCTTAAGCCTTAGGTCTTAAGCCTTAAGCCTGGAGTAATCGTGCAAGAACGACAGGTGGTCATCTCCGGCACCTCGGCCCTGACGCCGCTGGGGGACACAACCGACGCGAACTTCGCCGCGCTGTGCGCCGGCGGTTCCGCCACGGGCCTTGAGGCCGGGTTCGACACTTCGGCCTGCGCCTCGCGCGTGGTCGGCCGCCTCCCAACCGGGACCGACCTCTCCGTCGGCATGCGCAAGGACCAGATCAAATATTTTCGCAAGAACACCAAGGTCATGTGCCGCGACATTCAACTGGCGGTCGGGGCCGTCGGCCGGGCCGTGGCCGAAGCTGGTCTGACGCTGGGCGACGCAGCCACGGAGCCGATTCTTCCGGGCCTCAACCATGCCCGCTTCGGCATCCTTTACGGGGCCGGGTTCATCCCGATCGAGTTGCCGGAGTTGGCCGCCACAATCATGGCCGCCCGCCGCCCGGACGGTTCGATCGACATGACCAAGTGGGGTCACGACGGCATTCCGCTGGCCTTTCCGCTCTGGCTGCTGAAGTACCTGCCGAACATGCTGGCCTGCCACGTCGGCATCATCTGGGATTGTCAGGGGCCCTCCAACACCATCACCTGCAACGACGCCTCGGGGCTGCTGGCGGCGGGCGAAGCGTTCCGCCACCTGGCGCGCGGCACGGCCGACATGATGCTGGCCGGCGCGGCCGAGAGCAAGGTTCATCCCAGTCTGCTCCTGCGGCACCATCTGCTGGGCAACGCGACGACCCATTTCCACGACCGGCCCGAAGCGGCCCACCGGCCCTTCGATGTCTGCCGCGACGGTTACGCCTGCGCGGAAGGTTCGGCCGCCCTGATTATGGAAACGGTTGACCACGCCGCCGGGCGCGGGCATAAGCCGCTGGCGATGGTCGCGGGCTTCGGCTCCAGTTGCGCCGCCACGACAGCCAACGTTTCAGAAACTTCCGGCCAGGCCATCCGCCTGGCGATTCGTGCGGCGCTGCGCGACGCCAACCTCAAGCCCGCCGACATCGACGTCGTCGCCGCCCAAGGCTCGGGCACCCTCGGCCAGGACATCGCCGAGGCCACGGCCATCCGCGAGACCCTGGGCGACGTTCCGGTAACGGCGTTCTCCGGCGGCATGGGCAACATCGGGGCGGCCCAGGGCATCGTGGGCGCGGCCCTGGCTTGCCGCATGATCGCCGCCGGTCGCGTGCCGCCGATTCGCAACTGCGAAGAACTCGATCAGCGTTGCCCGATCAACGCCGTGCGCGGCCAGACGCTCCAGCGCCAGGTGAGAACGGTGCTCGTGCTGTCGGCGGCCATTTCGGGCCAGACCGCCGCCCTGATCGTGCGAAATACCTAGCCGCCTTTGCCGTTATGTAGGGCGGATGCGCCGTTTGCAGCCGCCATAGTAAAATGTCTTATTCCGCTTGGCGTTGCTGTTTGTTGTTTCTGAAGTCTTAAGCCTTAAGCCTTAAGCCTTAAGCCTTAAGCCTTAAGCCTGCTGTTCTGGAGCCTGCTGTTATGACTCGAAACCGCGTCGTGATCACCGGCCTGGGCATGGTCGCACCGCTGGGCCTGACGGTGGAAGAAAACTGGCAGGGCATCCTGGCCGGCCGGAGCGGCGTTTCGCGCACTCGCAAGTTCGACGCCTCGGCCTATCCGACCACCTTTTCGGCCCAGGTGCCACCGTTCGAGTTGGCTGACTATACGGATCACCCCGAAGAATTCGCCCGCTCCGGCTGCAATGTCCACTTCACCGTCGCGGCGGCGAAGATGGCTTTTGCCGATAGCGGCCTGCGGCTCGGACAGGTGGCCCCGGAACGCTTCGGCGTCTATTTTGCCAGCGGCGAAGGTCCGGCGGATTTTGACGCCTTCACACGGAGCATCGGCGCGGCCTGCAAAGACGGCCAGGTGGACACGGCGACTTACTGCCGCGAGGGGGCCATTCAGTACGATCCGATTAACGAACTGGAACAGGAACCAGGCCGGGCAGCGACGCATCTGGCCCGCCTCTACCAGGCCTTCGGCCCCAACGCCAACTCGCTGACGGCTTGCGCCGCCAGCACCCAGGCCATCGGGGAAGCGATGATGATCTTGCGGCGCGGCGACGCCGACGTCATGTTCACCGGCGGCGCACATTCGATGATTCAGCCCTTCGGCGTCATGGGCTTCAACCTTCTGACGGCCATCGCCACCGAGCCGCGCGACCATCCCGAAAAAGCCAGTTGCCCGTTCGACAAGAAGCGCAGCGGGTTCGTCATGGGCGAGGGCGGCAGTCTGCTGATCCTGGAAACGCTTGACCACGCCCTGACCCGCGGGGCGCGGATTCATGCCGAGGTCGTCGGTTACGGCTCGTCGGCGGACGCCTATCGCATGACGGACATCCACCCGGAAGGCCGCGGTCCGCTGGCCTGTCTGGAAGCGGCGGTGCGCGACGCCGGCCTGCCGCGCGAGGCCATCGATTACGTCAGCGCCCACGGTACGAGTACGACGGAGAACGACAAGATCGAGACACTGAGCCTGAAAAAGTTTTTCGGGCCGCGGGCCTATCAGATTCCCGTCTCCAGCGTCAAGAGCAGCCTCGGACACCTGATCGCGGCGGCCGGAGCCTCGGAACTGATCACCTGCGTGCTGGCGATGCGCGACCAGATGCTCCCGCCGACGATCAACTATGAGGATCCCGACGAAGGCCTCGATCTCGACTATGTGCCCAACGTCGCCCGGGCGGCTAAGGTCGAGGTTTGCCTGTCGGAATCCTTCGGCTTCGGCGGCCAGAACGACGCGGTGATTGTCCGGCGTTACGCGCCGTAGGCTCAAAGGAGATCGGACCGTGATGGGCGCTGGCGGGTGGACAGCCTGGCCTTTTTTGATGCTGGCCGATGAACCGGAGGCCTCCGGCTTTCCCTGGCTCTGGGTCGTTCTGGCCGTCGTCGCCGTCATCCTGGTCGTCGGGCTGATCGTCTTCTCGCGTTACCTGCGCATCTCTCTGCGGTTGTTCCTCGACACGAAAATGCCGACTTCGCCGGACTTGGGCACGGGCAAGTTCGCGGGCGAGGTTCTCCAGTTTCCCAGCCGCGACGGCACCAGCCTGATGGGCGCCCTGGCCGAGCCGCCGGCGGGAGTTCCCGTTCGCGGCACGGTCATCTTCGCCCACGAATTTGCCGGCCAGCGCGATCTGGCCGCCCGGCACGTCGGAGGACTGGCCGAACTGGGCTTCCGGATTTTCACCTTCGATTTCCGGGGCCACGGCGAAAGCTCCAATCGCGGACACTATCATCCCTCGCACTGGGTGACCAACCACGAGGTGGACGATCTCCTGGCCGCCGTGGCCTACGTCGAGTCGCTCGCCGGCCGCGACGATCACCCGGTGGCCGTCATCGGCGTCAGCCGCGGGGCCTGCGCCGCGGTGCTGGCGGCGCTCCAGCAGCGGCGCATTCGGGCTTTGGTCCTCGACGGCGTCTTCTCGACCGACCTGATGGTGGAAGATCTGATGCGCCGCTGGGCCATCATCTTCGCCTCCAGTCACGTCGCCAATCCGGCCCATCCGCCGGCGGCCTGGGCCACCTTGCGGGCCTTGACCATTCTCTATGCCGAATTGACCGCCCGCGTTCGCTATCCGCTGGTCCGCAAGGCCCTGACCCGCCTGGCCGACGTGCCCACCCTGTTCATCTACGGCCAGGACGACGCCTACGTCCGCCCGGCCCAGCGGACCGAGCTGTACCGCGTCAAGCCGGGGGCGAAGCAACTGTGGCAAGTGCCGGGGGCGCGGCACAATCAGGCCGCCGCCCTCGCCCCGGAGGAGTATCGCCGGCAAACGTGCTCTTTCCTCGATAAGAACATGCCACAGGCCGTCGTGGAGGGGGCGCCCCATGCCGCCTAGCCTCTCCCGACTGCTCCAGCCGCTCTTGATCCGGGCCTTCGCCTGGGAAGCCCGCCGCAACCTGGCCCGCTTCAATCGCAGCCTGCGCGACCAGCGCCGCGTTCAGGAGCGGACGTTGCTGGAAAAGATTCGCCGCAACCAGGATTCGGCCTTCGGGCGCGACCACGGTTTCGCCGCGATCCGCTCCGTGGCGGATTTCCGCTCCCGGCTGCCGGTGACCAGCTACGAAGACTACGCCCCCTACATCGCGCGGGTCCGCCAGGGCGACTTCGCCGCCATGTTCGGTCGCGGCCAGCGCGTCCACATGTTCGCCATGACCAGCGGCACGACGAGCCAGCCGAAATACATCCCGGTGCCCGAACCGTTTCTGACCGAGTACCGGGCGGGGTGGATGCTTTGGGGCATCCAGGCCGTCCGGTCGCACTACATCGCCAGCGGGGGCCGGATGAGAGTTCTCCAATTCCACTCGGCCTGGGACGACGAGCGGGCGCCCTGCGGCCTGCCGTGCGGGGCCACGTCCGGCCTGACGGCCCAAGTGCAGCGCCCCGGAGCGAAGAACCTCTACGCCGTGCCCTCGTGCGTGGCACATATCAAAGATATTCAGAGCAAATATTACGTCGCGGCGCGGCTGGCCCTGGCCCACCGGGTTACGGTGCCGCTGGCGCCCAATCCCAGCACGCTCCTGGGCCTGGCCCGGGCCATGGACGAGCGCAAGGCCGATCTGCTGCGCGACCTGGCCGACGGCACGCTCTCGGGCGATCTGGATCTGCCGGCGGAAGTGCGGCGCGAGGTCGAAGGCCGCCTGCGGCCCGAGCCGGAGCGAGCCCGCGAACTGGACCAGGCCGTCGCCCGCGAAGGACATCTCTATCCCAAAACCGCGTGGCAGTTGCCGCTCATCGGCTGCTGGAAGGGCGGGACGCTGAGCCTTTATTTGCGGGAGTTCCCGCGCTATTTCGGCGGTGCGGCCGTCCGCGACATCGGCCTCATCGCCAGCGAGGGCCGCATGACCATTCCCCTCTCCAATGACGGGTCGGCCGGGGTGCTCGATCTGGAATCGAGTTTCTTCGAGTTTCTCCCGGCGCGCGACGGACAAGCCCTGGGCGGTGAGCCGCTGCTGGCCCACGAACTAGAGGCCGGCCGCGAATACTTCCTCCTGCTGACCTCTTCGGCGGGACTGTACCGCTACAATATGGGCGACGTGGTCCGGGTGGACGGTTTCCTGGAAGGTTCGCCGCTGGTGGCCTTCCTGAACAAGGGGGCCCATTATTCGAGTCTGACCGGCGAAAAGCTGTCGGAGCACCAGGCCGTGGAAGCGGTCAATGCGGCGCTGGAGCAGACGGGCCTGGCCCTGGGGTCGTATTGCCTGGCGCCGACCTGGTCGGAGACGGCGCCGTTCTATTCGCTGATCGTCGAAGAAGCGGCCCTGGCCGGGGGCGACGGCCTGGCCTCGCTGGCGGCCGCGGTCGACTCGGCCCTGTGCCACGAGAATATCGAGTACCGCAGCAAGCGCGATACCGGACGGCTGGCCCCGGTGCAGGTGCGACTGGCGGCCCGCGGCGCCTGGACGGCCTACGATCTGGAAATTGTGGCGGCCCGGCGGCGCGGCATCGAACAATACAAGCACAAGTTCCTCGCCAACGACCTGGAGTTCGAGAAGCGGTTCCCCGACGTGCGGAAAGGCGTGAAAAAGCCGTGAACCTCAAAGTGATCGCCTGTGAAATCGCGGCCCGGGAAATTTATCACTGCGCCGCCCAGGCCCTGAACCTGGTCACGGTGGAGTTTCTCACCCAGGGACTGCACGACAACAGCGACCAGATGCGGGTCGAACTTCAGAAGGTGATCGACGCGGTCGATACGGAGAAGTTTGACGCGATTTTGCTGGGTTACGGCCTGTGCAACAACGGCATTGTCGGCCTCCAGGCTCGCGGGCGGGAACTGATTATTCCGCGGGCCCACGATTGCATCACTTTTCTGCTGGGCAGCAAGGAGCGCTACGCCCAGGAGTTCGAGGCCCATCCGGGAACGTTTTATTATTCCAGCGGCTGGCTCGAACACCGCGACCGCAAGGGCGACCGCGTGGATATGATGGCCAACAGCGGCCTGGGCGACACCTGGCGGAAGATGCAGGAATACCAGAAGCTGGTCGAAAAGTACGGCGAGGATAACGCGAAATATCTGGTTGAGTTTATGGGCAAGTGGGAGCAGCATTACACCCACGGGACGCTGATCGACTTTGATTTCGTCAAACACCTGAATCTCGACCGGCAAGTGACCGAGATCTGCCTGGAAAAGGGCTGGGAGTTCCTGCGGCTTCACGGCAACCTCGACCTGTTGCAGGACTGGCTGGACGGCCGCTGGGACGACGAGCGGTTTCTGCGCGTGCCGCCGGGGCACCGTGTGGTGGCGGAGTTTTCCGAGCGGATCATCCGGGCCGAGCCGGTGTAGTAGCTTGTTGAAAAATGGAGTATCGCCTCATGGGCGAAATTGCCGACCTGTTTCGAATCCTCGGTTTTTCCCGGGCCATCCGGATGAAGCAGCGCTACGACGAGGCTCAACCCTTCGTCCGCGGCTATGTGGCCACCAACGCCCTGTGGGCGCTCATGTCCTGCGGCCTGGCCGACCGGATGATCGAACAGGAAACCGTGGACGTCGAAGAGTTCGCGAAAGAGAAGAGCCTCGACCGCCACGTCCTCACGAGCCTGCTGGATTATCTCGACGGGATTTCGCTGGTCCGCTTCGAGGCCGGGCAGGTTCGCCTGGCCCAGCGCGGCCGCCATTTCATCGAAGAAACGCGCGGGCTGTTTGAACTGACCTACGCCTACGAGCCGCTCTTCACGAACCTCAACGACCTGCTGGCCGGGCGGAAAAAATACGGCCCCGACGTGGCCCGGCGGATCGAATACGTCGGCCGCGGCTCCGGGATGCTCTGCCGCGACCTGCCCTATCCGGTCATGGCCGACATCATCGCCCGGCACAAGTGCCGCCGCGTGCTCGACCTGGGTTGCGGCGACCTGGCCTTCCTGTTTTTCCTGTGCGAGAAAGTGGCGGACCTGACCGGAATCGGCATCGACCTCGATCCGAAAATGGTCGCCTATGCCCGCGACGTGCTGGCCCGCAGCCCGCTGGCCTCGCGGCTGCGGGTCGAGGAGGCCGACCTGCGGAACCTCGGCACCCAGGCCGCCGGCGGCGGGCCGGAGGTCGATTGCGTCACAGCGGTCGATACGTTCCATGAATATCTGTGGAATGGGACGGCGGAAATCGTCGCGGCCCTGGCCAAGTTGCGGCAGCAGTTTCCCCAGGCCCTCTTTGTCATCGGCGAGTTCTGCAACCAGCCGCACGAGGCCCTGCGGAAACGTCCCACGGCCTTCCTCGAACACCACCTGTTCCATGACCTGACGAACCAGCGGATCGGCGAGGCCGACCTGTGGCGGCAGTTGTTCCGCGAGGCCGGTTTCCAGATCGTCGAGGAGCGCGTCTTCAATCTAGTGGGCCACGGTTATTTTGCCTTGAAATCCCCATGACCAAAGTTCTGATCTACGAATGTCTCGATTACGAGGCCGTGGCCCCGCTGGTGGAGCGGGCCTTCCAGGAACTCGCCCCGCCGCTGGCCGGGCGGCGCGTCTTCATCAAGCCCAACATCCTCGGCCCGTGCCGGCCCGAGGAACACGTCACCACGCATCCGGCCCTGGTGGCGGCGGCGGTCGAGGCCTGCCGCCGGCGTCAGGCCGCCGAAATCGTCGTCGGCGACAATCCCGGTATGACCTCCTACGGCTCGACCGAACACGCCGCCCGAGTTGCGGGGATCATCGAGGCGGCCGACGACTGCTATCGCAACATCGCCGACGCGCCGCAAGCGGTCCGCGGCGCTACGGCGCGAATCGTCGAACTACCCATTTCGCGGACCATCCTCGAAGCCGACTTTGTCATCAGCCTGCCGAAGATGAAGACGCACGTCGCCACCGGCTTGACCGGCGCGGTCAAGAACACCTTCGGCTACGTCATCGGCGCCGCCAAGACCCAACTCCACGCCTGCAACCCAGCGGCGGCTGACTTCGCCCGGGCCATCGTCGACGTCTTTGCCCTCCGACCGCCGGACCTGTCGATCATGGACGCGGTTTACGCCATGGAAGGCCAGGGACCGTCGGGCGGGCGGCCGCGGTTTGTCGGGCGGCTGCTGGCCTCGCGCGACGCCGTGGCCCTGGACGCCTGCGCGGGGCGGATGATGGGCTTCAAGCCGGGGGCCATTGCTCATCTGATGGAGGCCCAGGGGCGCGGCCTGGGCGTGGCGGACCTCGCGCGGATTGAGACCGTCGGCCGGGCCGAGCCGATTACCGGTTTCCGCCGTCCGCCGCTAGGACTGGCCTTCACCAATCGTCTGATCAGTTGGCTGAGCCGCATCTACGTCAGCCAGCCGCGCGCCAACCGCCGGCTCTGCATCCGTTGCGGCGCTTGCGGTAAGCAGTGTCCGGTCAGGGCGATCAGGATGGACCCTTATCCGAAGATTGATCCGGCGAAGTGCATCTCCTGTTATTGTTGCCACGAATTCTGCCGGAGCAAGGCCATGGACTTCGCCCCGCGCCTCCGCTGGCTCCAGGCCCTGCGCGGGCAAGGGCGGCGCTGAGTGGTCGGTTACGGGCTTGTCGGTTTGGCCGGTAGCGGGTATATTGTGACAGTATCAAAACGCCATCGGGGCGTAGCTCAGTTTGGCTAGAGCGCCTGGTTTGGGACCAGGAGGTCGCAGGTTCAAATCCTGTCACCCCGACCATACAAGACAGGAAGCCGTTCGGCGAGAAAGCTGAACGGCTTTCTCTTTTCCAGGTAAAGAGTTACGTCACTCGCAGCGCGGTTCAAAGAAATTGCCCTCAAAATCGTCTGCTTCCTGACTGGATTTGAACGCTTCCAGATTTCCGCGGCCTTTTGCGTGAAGTCGTAGACCTTCACGGCGAGGTCCCCGCAGGAATCGTCCGTGACCCTGCAAGACTCCATTGCCTTGGTCGTTTCGCCAATCTGCCCTTGAAGCGACGCCGAGCGGTCCTGAAAGATCGCTGCGTCGAGGTGTCCTTCCACGTAAACCGTCAGCAACCGCTCATGCTGCCGCTCGAGGTCGGCCGCCCTGCGGGCCAGCAGCCGCATCTGGCTGTCGTGCGCCACTTTCATGTCGCTGAAGGCCTTCCTGATCGCCACCCGGAACCAGTCCGCTGTCTCCTCACTCGGCAGGCGCATCTTCTCCAGTTCAGCGAGGACGGCTTTGTCGATGGCGTCCTCGCGCCACCTTACCCGCGGATGGTCCGGCCCGGGATGGTTGTCGGCACAGCGATAATAGTGGTGTACGCGGCATGAACCGTCAGCCTGCTGGCGGCGAATCCGTTCGCCTGTCAGCGTCCGGCCGCAAACCTGGCAGGTGAAGAGACCCGCGCCGAACGTATGGCTCAAGCCCGATTGCCGTCGCCGGCTCTTGCCGTTGAGAATGTCTTGCACCCGCTGCCACGTGCCCCTGTCGATCAGGGGCACGTGCTTGCCGGGATAGATCTGGCCATGCCAGACAATGTCGCCGACGTAGAACCGGTTGTGGAGCAGCGCCGACACAGAGCCGAAAGTAATCTTCGGCGTCGTGGGCCGATAGACGAAGCCCTCCTTGTAGAGTTGGTCGCTGACCATTTCCAGCGTCATCTCGCCGCGAGAGAAGAGTTCGAACATCCGCACCACGAACTTGGCCCGGTCCGCGTGGACTTTGATCGGCTCGGTGCGGTCGTTGCAGTTCAGGTAGCCGTACGGCACCCAGGCCGGGAGCCAGCCTTGGCGGACCTTCTCGTCCATGCCCTTGCGAACCTCCTGCCGCAGGTTGTCGCTGTAATACTGGCTGATGGCGGCCATGACGTTGAACGAGAGGGCGCCGGCAGCGCCGGGGCCGAACTCGTTATCGATAAAGGTCAGTTTCACGCCACAGGAGTCTTCCAAGTCCTGCATGCGGACAGCGTCGCGCATGTTGCGGCAGATGCGGTCGAGCTTGTGGCTGAGGACATACTCGATCTTCATCCGCTTGGCGTGCTTCTTGACCCAGGCGTACATGTCGTTGAAGACCAGCCGCTCGGCTCCGCGCTTGGCCGACTCGGCCACGACGAATTCGCGGAGCACATTCCAGCCTTCGCGCTCGGCCTTGGCGCGGGTGATCCTGATCTGGGCGTCCAGGGAGTAGCCCTCGGCCTGCTCCCTGGACGACACGCGAGCCCAGATGACGACGTTGCTCGGATTCATTCTGCGTCTCCTTCCTGTTCTGCCAGATAAAAAGCCTCGGCCATCAGTTTGACGTTGACGAGCATCTCGATGGCCTCCTCGCGGGACACCTCGCGCCCCAGTTCTTTTGCCCACACCCGTTGCGTGTAGGCGATCAGGTCCTCCGTAACCCACCGCAGGGACAGCGGTTGCGTCGCGCCGCCCACGTCACACTGTGGCTCAGGGTTCAAAGATAATCCAGTCCCTTCCGGCCGCCGAGGCGAGTTTCTTTGAACTCGCCTCGGCGGGCATGCGGCCACAGTCATGACAGCACCTCGGCACCCAATCCACGCTCCTCAAAATGGCTACGAATGCGGCCGAGGGCCTTCTCGACGGTGTACCGCACATCACGCTCAAATCCATCGCTAACAACGCGGAGATCGATGTTATCTGGGACCAGTGGCAGGCGACGCTGGAGTCGTTGCGCGAGAAGCTGAACGCCGCGCTCAAGAAGACCTGGCCGGAGTGGGAAATTCCGCGCGAGGCCGATGCCAAATGGTCGGATAAAGCGAAGAAGCTCCACGCCGATTGGTGGGAGGCCCGCATCGCCCGGCAGCAGGAGATCGACAAGTCCATCGCTGCCAAGGCCGAGTTCGAGCGTCTCTATCACAAGCCCTATGACGACAAAAAGAAGGTTCGCGTAGCCGGTCCCTTCACGGTCGAGAGCCTAAGTCCGCACCGGATGCTGGGCGTGGACGAGAACGACGAATTGATCGACAATCTGGCGAAGTCGAAGCTCGGCTATGGCGAGAGTAAGGATTTCGCCCAGATGATCCTGGACAACCTCAAGATCGCCGGCATGCAGCAGGCGCACCGGGAGGACCGGATCACCTTCACCACCCTCGCGCCCTGGCCCGGTGATCTGGTTTGCGCTGAAGGCCGTTACCTGGAAGGCAAGACCGAGAAACGCGCCGCCATCTTCATCGGGCCGGAGTTCGGCACCGTGCAGCGGGCCGACCTCGTTGTTGCCGCCCGCGAAGCGGGAGATGCCGCGTTTGACGTGCTGATCGCCTGTGCCTTCAACTACGAGGCGCACACCACGGAGTTCAACAATCTGGGCCGCATCCCCGTGCTCAAGGCCCGCATGAACGCCGACTTGCACATGGCTGAAGACCTGAAGAACACCGGCAAGGGCAACCTCTTTGTTATCTTCGGCGAGCCGGACATCGACTTGATTACCGAGAAGGACGGCAAGCTGCGAGTGAAGGTCAACGGCGTGGACGTTTTCAAGCCGCAGACGGGCGAAGTCGTCAGTGACGGCGCCGATGGCATTGCCTGTTGGTTCATCGACACCGACTACAATGAGGAAAGTTTCTTCGTCCGCCACGCCTACTTCCTCGGTGCCAACGACCCCTACAGCGCCCTCAAGACGACGCTGAAGGCCGAGATCAACCCCGAAGCCTGGGCCACCCTGCACAGCGACACGTCGCGCCCGTTCGCCAAACCGAAGAAGGGCCGGATCGCCGTGAAGGTGATTAACCACCTGGGCGACGAGGTAATGAAGGTCTTCAAGGTCTAACGTCATGGAATTCCCCATCGCCGACACGTTCACCGACAGCCTCGCTCGCCCGGCCTGCGACGGCAGCGCCGTCGTGACGCGGCGACGAACGGTCAACCTGCGGCCTCTGGACAGTTCTGCGGTGTCCTGCTGCGCCCATGGGCCTCGAAAGGCGCTTTGGACGCTCGTGAACACGGCTTCTGGGCTGTTTTCGGAGCGGATCGCGGGGGCCTCGGGCCAGACGAGCTTGCTTTTTGTGGTGTGGCTGTGTTATATTGGTATCTGGAGAGTCCGGCCGTGGTGCCGGGAAAGCCAAATGGGAAATGTCGGATTACAGAGATAGTTACTGGTAATGGGGACAGGCCCCATTATCAAGAGGCCGTTAACGGGTACAAATCCAGCAACTAGGAAAGGAAAGAAAATGACTTCAACCACGAAGCTTACTTGGGGTTATATTTGCACCTTTGGGGGTATGCTTTTGGTCATAGCAGGAATCCCCCTCTCGGCCGTGTGCATTGGTGTTCCGATGATCATTATTGGCTTGCCCGTGGTGATTGTGGGCATCATCCTAATTTTCAAAGGCAAGTCGCAAAAAGCACAAGAGATTATCACCGCTGGCGTTCAACAGGGAATCCAGGCGGCATCGCGAAAACAAGAGTTGCCACCGAAGAAGCCAAGCAACTAGAAGAATGACGGTCGCGAATCCGGGGCGGCGAGGCGGTCATCAGGTGAGAGTCATGGCGCCACGCGCGAAGTTCGCCTCCGGAGGCATTATTCTCGAAATACTCCTTTGGCGGCATTGACGACTTTGTTTGTCCTGGGAGGTACTCTCTTATGGAGTGTGCGAAATGACCACGAGCAAAAAACTCACGTGGGGACTCATCCTTGTGTTCGGAGCTGTATTTTGCGGCTTGATTGGAGTGCTGCTTATCAGTACTGTCATCGGTGCCTGTCTTGGCATACCAATGATTATATTAGCGGTTCCGTCTTTTATATGGGGCATGGTCTGGCTCTTTCAAGCACAGTTCCAACGAACTAAGGAGGTCATAACCGCTGGGGTCCGCGATGGAATCCAAGGCGCGGCCGCTGCTAAACCTACTCCGCCAGATGAGCAAAATAAACGGGGATAGACGCTGTTCTATTCAAGAGAAACGGCGGGTGGCATGGCTCACGCGAAGCGTGACCATGAGCAACGACCATCTGCATGGCCACGCAAGCGTGGACCATGCCACCCCGTTGCCACTTAGGCCGTCTGCAACCCGCGAATCAGCCCGTGGGCCTGCTCGTTTCGCAGTTCCAGCGTGTACTCGCCGATCAGCTGGAGAGACAGAGGCAGTTGACAGGTTGAGCCGGGGTGTTATAATCTACAAACCATTCCGAAGCGATCACGGCGAGTGATTCCGCTGTACTTTGGTGGTTCTGCAAAGAGCCCTTCAAACAATTGGAGCGATCTCATGACTCAAGCCCCCACCCCGGAAATCAAGACCAATGTAAAGCAAGGCGCAATCATTGGCGGATGGCTCTGTTTCATTCTCGGCCTGATTGTGATGTACATTTCCATGTGGGTATTCTTTATTTATGGGCCACTGTTGATCGCCGCATTGATCCTCAGCATCGTCGGAATGGCCCAACGTCGCATCGTCACGGGCATGGTTCTCTTGTTAGTCACGCTCATCGTGCCCCCTGTGCTTGGATTCGCCTTGGCCGCGCAACGAACGGGTAAGGCTCTGGAAAAAGCAAACCAGTCTATCCGTGAATCCTTGCCGCCTGGCCTCCAGCAGGCGCTCCCGCCGGCGACCCCAGGGGCGGCCCCAGAGAGACCCGCGGTCCCGCCTGCGCTCGGAGTTCCGCCCTTCCGCTGGGTCGCGCCCGCCGACTTCTACACATCCCCGGCAAGTCAAATCGGTGTTTGGAAGGCATTCCCTGTAGACAAGGCGGGTGATCTAGCTTCCCTTTCGTTCTCGCCTGATGGGTCAAAGTTTGCTTACGTGAGACCCAAGAACTCTGCGACACGAGGAGAAGCAAAAGAATTAGTGATATGCGATTTGGCCAGTCGCGAAGTGAAGTCAACCCACGACCTAAACGTTAGCAACAACGAATACGCGCTTACCGGCTGGTCGCCCGACGCTAATCGAATCATTGTTTTCCTTGAAGCTCAAGGTGCACGGATGGTGGACTTGGTTACAAGACAGGTAATTACGCTCCGGGACCTGAAGGTGACACCTAACCTCGAGGCCCGCGGGGTCGAGATGACGCCGTCATTCTATTCGGTCGCTAGAGTTGTCTGGCCAGAACCAAACAAAGTGTGGTTGATAGTCATAAGGGAAGGGTGGCGCAACGAAGCGGAGGGACGAGGCTACGTCGACGGTTGTGAGGTAGACCTCGACAAACTGACGACTCAGACCTTTCGTCAGTGGCCAGGTAACCCGGCGGGTAAGATTGCCCATGAAAGAGAGGTCGCGAAGTGGCGTGACATGGTATACAAAAAACTGAAACAGGGCCAATACAGAATCTATACAGATACTAACAACAACATCATGGTCTCAGACATCGCGGGGGGATACGCCAAGTACATTGGGAACGGGTCAAGGGTTCTTCTAGCGCCCGACTCATCTTGCGTCCTCGTCAACGGCAGAGATGAAGGGTTCATCGCAATCTATCTTGGTGTGAGCCCATCACACACGCAATACACCATCTCGTTTAGCAAACAAGGCGTCGCGGCAGCACTCATAACAAAAATCAAAGCGCTTGCGCCTGCCATGAACCAGGTGTTCGTGAAGGTGTATAAAAGGAGAATTAACCCCCTCAATCAGAAGATCGTTGGCGTCGAGGACAACTCATACGCCGGTGATGCGCGCGTTGTCCAAGTGGACGCGAATTATATGCGAGTGGTCGTAACCAAAGACTTGGGGATTGCACCCGGTTTAGTCGCAGCTGGGGCGTATTACAAGGAGGGGGCCGATTTGCGGGAGGATGTATCTACCGAGGAAGTATGGGGAGTACTGGAGGTAGAGGATCAGAAGCTTTTCGAGGCGGCACAGGCAGCGGCTAAGGTCAGGACAGAGATGGACGAGCAGTTGCTTCAAGCAGCGAAGGATGGCAATGCGCAGGCTGCTCAGACCTCACTGTCAGGCGGCGCTGATGTCAATGCGAAATCGAGGAATGGCGATGCCGGTTTGTTGATCGCGGCGGAGAACGGCCACACCGCGATTGTCAAACTTCTTCTTGAAAGAGGCGCGGACGTCAATGCGAAGAAGACCAACGGTGTCACACCCCTGCTTCGCGCGTCACAGAATGGTTTCACAGAGGTAGTCAAGCTTCTGGTTGAAGGGGGCGCCGATGTGGATGCGAAGACAACGAATGGGATAACCGCCTTGCACATGGCGTCGCAGAACGGGCACACCGATGTTGCCAAGCTCCTCCTTGCAAAAGGCCCCGATGTCAATGCGAAGACAACGGAGGGGGTAACCGCCTTGTTCATTGCGACGCAGCAAGGCTGTACAGATATCGTCAAACTGCTTCTGGATGCCAAGGCCGACATCAATGTCAAGGTGACCATCAATTGGACTGAATATACACCTCTGAGCAAGGCACAAGAGCAAGGCCATACGCAGATAATTCAGCTTCTCAAAGAAGCCGGCGCAAAGAAATAACGCAAGAAGTGACGGCGGCGTGG
>CAIYVX010000049.1 GCA_903929765.1 uncultured Planctomycetia bacterium | reverse complement strand
ACCGCCGTGCTGATGGAACAAAGCGAAGAATGGGAAACGGGAAAAGTTTATCTGACCATAACAGAATCGGAGAACGCCTAAGCCACTGTTACGAGAGACGGACCGGAAATGAATTTACAGAAAAAAAGTTGCTTTGCCGGGCCTGCTGCCGGTCGAAAGGTAATTGTTCATAGCCCGTCTGCGCCGGACCATGCCACCCACCGGCAAGGGTTGATGGAGAAAAAGAAACGACAACACAATCAGGCGGGTTGGATGCCGCCGGGGAGGCCGTGGGTTTCGGGAGGCAGATCGAAGGTCGGGACGGCGGGGGTGGAACTGGGCGGGGCCGGGATGTGGCCGTTGGCCGCAGGCGGACGACGGAGCGTTTCGCCGCGAATGATCTGCTGGACCTCGTCGGCGTCGAGAGACTCGAAGGTGAGCAGAGCCTCGGCCAGGCGGAGCAGGGTGTCGCGGTTGGCGGTGAGGAGAGTCTTGGCCTTCTGGTAGCACTGATCGACCGTGCGGCGCACTTCGTCGTCGATCTGACGGGCGGTGTCCTCGCTGTATTCCCGCTGGCCGAAGTCGGGTCCGAAGCCGTCATGTTCCAGCGGCAGGCCGTAGTGAATTGGCCCGAGGGCGGAGCTCATGCCCCACTCGGTGATCATGCGGCGGGCGAGGTCGGTGGCGGACTGGATGTCCTGGGCGGCGCCGGAGGAGATGTCGTCGAAAACGATTTCCTCGGCGATGCGTCCGCCGAAGCCGACGGTGATGCTGCCGATGCACTCGCGGCGGCGGATGGTATAGCGATCCTTTTCGGGGAGGAACATGGTGGAACCGAGGGCGTGACCGCGCGGGATGATGGTGACTTTGTGGAGCGGCTCGGCGTCGGGCTGGAGGAGGACGGTGAGGAGAGCGTGGCCGGCCTCGTGGTGCGCGGTGACGCGTTTGTCCATTTCGTCCATGACGCGCGAGCGGCGTGAGCGGCCCCAGCGGACTTTGTCGCGGGCCTCCTCGAAGTCGGACATATCGACGAAGTCCTTGTCGTGCATGGTGGCGGCTAGGGCGGCTTCGTTTATCAGGGCGGCCAGGTCGGCGCCGCTGAAGCCCGGAGTGCCGCGGGCGATTTGGGACAGATCGGCGTCGGGGTTGATGTGAATCTTGGAGGCGTGGACTTTGAGGATCGCCTCGCGTTCCTTGAGGTCGGGTAGGCTGATGACCACTTCGCGGTCGAAGCGGCCGGGGCGGCGCAGGGCGGGGTCGAGAACGTCTGGTCGGTTGGTGGCGGCGATGAGGATGACCTGATCGTTGGTTTCAAAGCCGTCCATTTCGACGAGAATGGCGTTGAGGGTCTGCTCGCGTTCGTCGTGAGCGCCGGTGAAGCCGGCGCCGCGTTTGCGGCCGACGGCGTCGATTTCGTCGAGGAAGATGATGCAGGGGGAACTTTCCTTGGCCTGGCGGAAGAGGTCGCGGACGCGGCTGGCGCCGACGCCGACGAACATTTCGACGAAGTCGGAGCCGGAGATGCTGAAGAAGGGGACTTCGGCCTCGCCGGCAATGGCCTTGGCGAGGAGAGTTTTACCGGTGCCGGGCGGGCCGATGAAGAGGACGCCGCGCGGAATGCGTCCGCCGAGACGCTGGAACTTTTTGGGGTTGCGGAGGAACTCGATGATTTCGAGGACCTCTTCCTTGGCCTCGACCATACCGGCGACCTCGGCGAAGGTGACCTTGGGAGTTTCGCGGCGAGCCATGCGGGCGCGGGTGCGGCCGAAGTTGAGGATGCCGCCGCCCATGCCGGCCTGGCGGATGTTGCGGAAGAAGAGGAAATAAAAGAGAACCAGGAGGACGATCCAGGGGGCGACGCCGATCAGGGCGGCCTTCCAGACGGGTTCGTTTTCGATGCCCTGGTAGACGTCGGGAATAAGTTTTCGCAATTCGGCGTCGCGGTCCTTGAGCATTTCGGAGCCGATGAGGGTGATGTCGAACTTGGAGGGCTTGCCTTCATCAGCCTTGCCGGGGACGAGTTCGGCGTGGAGGACGCCTTCCTTGATGTAGGCGAGCTTGATGGACTGGGGATCCTTGTCGAGCCAGACTTGAAATTCGCCTGGCTTGGTGCCGACGGAGTCGTCGGTAGCATGGTTGGAGTACCAGTAAAGGCCGAAGCCGGCGACAGCGGCGATCATGAGCCAGATGGCCAGAGTGGACGTGCGGGAGGGCGTCCCGCCATTTTTGTCAAGGCCCGGGCGATTGTTTGGCCCGGAATCATTGGGTTCGTAACTCACAATATACTCCTCATGGGTGAGGCCTGATGCGAGGCAAGTCGCACAGCCTGCGGTACCATTTCATTATACGTCATAATCGGCGAAAGCGGCGGTAATACTCGAAGATAACTCATCCGCGAGAACAATTTCGCTACCAATCCTTTTCCATCATTTCGACGATCTGCTCGGCCATGTGGTGGATGACGGTGGAGGAGGAGGAGCGGTAAGTCTGGTGTTCGGCCGGGGCATAGTACCAGGTTTGCTGCGGCGAGCCGATTTTGAGGGACTTGCCGGTGCGCAGGTCCTTCCACTCAAAGGTAACGGTCATGGCGACCTGGGTTTCGGTGGAGTTGGCCCGCTGGTCCTCGGTGAGGATGCTTTCGGTGAGATTTTCGATGCGGCCAATAATAATCGTGTCGGCGTGTTCCTTGGAGGTGACCTTGTACGGGGTGCGGGTCTCGATCATTTTGATGAGTTCCTGGGTCAGCTCGAATTCCAGTCCGCGGCGGAAAGATTTGGACTGGAAAATCGGGACGGCCACGGTGCGGATGTTGGCGGGGTGTGGGCTTTCTGTGGTGTAGCCGCCGCAGCCGGCGCAGGCGCCGACGGCGAAGAGCAGGGCGAACAGAGCGGCGATCGACCTCATGGCTGGTCTCCTTGTTCTATATCCACCGGAGCGCCAAGCTTGCGGAGCAGGGCGCGGGCCAGGGCCTCGGCGGGCGTTTCCGGGTACTCATGGACGACGCGGCGGGCATAAAAAATGGCGGCCCTGGGTTTCTGAGCCCGCAGGTAATAGGCGGCGACTTCGTATTTTTTCTGAGCTTCGGCCTGGCGGATTTTTTCGAGGGCCTGGGGGACGTTTTCACCGGCGGCAAGGTCGGGGTGTTGGTCGCGGTAGGCGGCGAGCTGGTCGTTGGCGCGTTTCAGGGAGGCGTCGCCATAGACGGGGCCCATGTTGTAGTTGATGGCGGCCTGGGCGGCAAGGAGTTCGGCGGCGCGGGTGCGCGGATGGTTGGGAAATTCCTTGGCGAATTTTCTGAACGATTCCTCGGCCTCGTCATATTTTTTCTTCTGCATCTTAAATTCGGCGCGGCGGTAGAGGGCGTCCGGGGCGAGGCCGCCGGTGGGGCGATGGTCGTAGACCTTGTCCAGGATAGCCAGGCCTTCGTCCTCGGCGTTGACGCGCAGAACGCCGAAGAGCCGGCGCTTGGTGCCGGTAAGGAAGGCTTCGGCGACTTCCATTTCGCGGCGCAGGGCTTTGTCGAGCAAGGTGCTGCCGGCGTAGTTTTTGATGAACTCCTCGTAGGTTTCAAAGGCGGCATAGAGGTCGCCGTCGGCAAAAATCGCTTCGGCCTGAAGCCATTTGGCGGCCTCGGCGCAGGGCGAATGGGGGCTGGTTTTGAGGAGCTGGGCAGCGGATTTGGCGGAATCGGTCCAGTGGCCGGCGCGGTAGGCGGCCGCGGACTGAAGAATCAGTTCGGAGTCGTGCTTGGAGGGATTCTTGAGCGCGGCCAGGATTTTGTCGGCCTCGTCGGCAGCGACCTGCGGCTCGCGCTTGCGGTATGGTACGCCGGGACTTTCGGCGGCCTCGATGCGCAGTGCGGCGGCCTTGATGCCGGGAGCCGAGGGCGGCTTGACCGGGTTGGCCGGGATAACGGGACCGCGTGCGACGGCGGGTTTGGCCGAGGAGGCTGCGGGCTCGACCGGTTTTGCGACGGTCTCAGCGGCCGGAGATTCAACCGGTTTGGTCACCACCGGCGCGGACGGATTATCGACAGGTGTCGGCGGAGGTATGGCGGATGGTTCCAGCGGTCGGACGACTCCGGTCGCGTGTATGGGCGGCAGAGTTTCGGCAGGTACTACCGAGGGCGGCGCGGGGTGAGCCTCGATGACGGGCAGCGGGGGAATATCGGACGGCGGCGGCGCTGGTGGTGTTGGGCCAACGGACGGTACGGTTTCGGTCGGTTTCACGATGGGCGGCACTGGCGATAAGGGCGCGACGGGCGGCACAACTGCGGTAGGTTTCTTGACCGGCGCGACCGGATGAGCCTCGATGACCGGGATGGTTTTCTGGACCGGCGGCGATTCCATGGGCTGGGCGATTGTCGGCGGTACGGGAGGAATAGCCGGCAACGGCGGAACAACTTCTGCCGGTATCTCGACCGGCGGAACGTTTTGAGTGCTCGGCCTGGGCGGCACGACTGCAGCCGGTCTTTCGACTGGCGCGACCGGATGAGCCTCGATGACCGGAATGGTTTTCTGGACCGGAGGTGATTCCAAGGGCTGGGTTATGACCGGCGGCGCTGGCGACTCCGGGAGCGGTGGCGGAGCCGGCAGGGAGGGCATCGGCGTCATGTTCGTCGATTCGGGCGGAGGCGGCGGGGTTGGCATCGGCTCGGTCGGAGTTTCGGCAGGCGGAGGCTGGATGACCGGAGGCTCGGGTGGCGGGAGCGGTTCTTTTGGCGGCGTTTGGGGTGCGCGAACGGGAGGCTGGGCGGATTGCGGCTGCACGGCGGGCGGCGGGCCGTTCTGGTCGGCGGGGACGAAAATCCACTGGCCGTCGCGGAATATGAATTTGCCATCGGGGGTGGGCGCGGCGGTGGCAACGGAAGCGAAGGTTAAAAAGGCCAGAAGAAGGATTAGAAAAAGACGCATAAACGATCCTTGGCAAGGTTAAATCAGGCAACTATGAAACCCAGTGGGCGGCCCGGAGGGGTCGGTCTAAAACATATTGCCAATGCGCAGCCAAGAGGCGGCGCATGTCGGCGGCGGTAGCGACGGCCAAGCGGACTCGGCCAAGCTCGTCGTCGCCGGCGGCAGCCAGAAAAAGCAGGGCGTCGAGGGCCTTGCCGGCGACTTTGAAGGCGACCGGCTGTCGGCCGGCGGCGTCCGGCTGTAACTGGGCGCACTGGCGGCACAAAAGACCGCCGACGGGCGGGCTGAAAAAACCGCCCCGGGCCGGCTCCCGCAGCCGGTGGCAAGCAACGCACTGGTCGAGCGGCGGCCGGAGGCCCAGGAGACCGAGCAACCGCACCTCAAAACGAAACAATAGAATATCCGATTCGGTCGTCGAACTCAAGCGCCGAAGCGTGTCGGCAAGAATTTTGAAAATTTCAGGCTGGGGGTCGAGATCGGGTGTGGCAGCGATGGCAAGTTCGGCGGCGTAGCTGGCGGCGTAGAAGTTTCGGAGGTTGGCACGGAGGCCGGGGAAGGTTTCGCGCTGGGCGAGTTCGGTGAGGAGTCCGAGTCCGCCGGGGGCGCGGACGGAGAAGACGGCCTGGACGAGTTGGAGGCGGTCAATCGGCCCGCCGAAGGGGCTTTTGGGGCGTTTGGAGCCTTTGGCCAGGGCGCGGAGCTTGCCGTTGTGGGCGGTGAAGAGGGTGACGATCTGGCTGGTTTCGGAATAGTCGGAGACGGCGAGGATGAGGGCGTCGTCGCTGGCGAGGTTCACGGTTGGGGCGCCTCGGGGAGGAACTTATCGATGGCTTCGATGCGGAGGCGGTCGACGCGGCGCTCGTCGCCCTGGAGGACGGTGATGACGAGGCCGCGGAATTCGAGCTTTTCGCCGACTTTGGGAATGTAGCCGAGTCGGGCCAGGACGAAGCCGCCGAGGGTTTCGTAATCCTGATTTTCGGGCAACAGGAGGCCCAGAGCGGCGTTGGCGATAGGAATGCGGGTGCGGGCGTCGAGTTCGTAGACGGTGTCGGAGACTTTGTGAATTTCGTCGTGGTGGCCCTCGTCGAATTCGTCGGAAATTTCGCCGAGGATTTCCTCGATGATGTCCTCGATGGTGACCAGGCCGGCGGTGCCGCCGTATTCGTCGAGGACGATGGCCATGTGCATGCCGGTGCGCTGGAAGTCGCGGAGCAGGTCGGTGAGATTTTTGGTTTCGGGGATGAAGAGGGCGGGGTGCATGATGTCGGCGACGGAACGGGTCTGAAAGCCGGGCGAGACGGCGGCCAGGACGTCTTTGGCGTAGAGAACGCCGACGACGACGTCGAGGGTGCCCTGGAAGACAGGGATGCGGCTGTGACCGCTTTCGGCGATGAAGCGTCGGGCGTCTTCGAGGTTGGCTTCACGGGCCAGGGCCAGGACGTCGGTGCGCGGGGTCATGATCTGGGAGACGGTGGTGTTGCGGAATTCGATGATGCTTTCGATCATTTTGGTTTCGCGGGGCTGGAAGGCGCCCTCCATTTCCCCTTCGCGGACGAAGCTGCGAATCTGGTCGGCGAGTTCGCTCTGGCGGCTGTGGGGCGATTCGTCGGCGGCGCCGGCGAGGCGGCGGACGAGGTGGTCGAAGAGGCGGCAGACGGCCAAAAGCGGCCAGGAGGCGGCCCGCAGAAAGGTCAGCAGGCCGACGGTGCGGGCGATGATCCGTTCGCTGGAAAAGCGCGACCAGGCCAGAGGAATGGCGGAGCCGAAGGCGATCAGAGCTGTGGCGGCCCCGAGGGCCAGGGCGACGGCGTTGGAGGTCGGCAGGTCGCGCATGAGGAAGGCGATGATGAAGACGAAGGCGGTGTTGACGAGCAGGCGCCAGGCGGAGGCCATCTGGATGAGCGAGTCCTCGATTTCAAGGAAGCGGGCCAGGCGGCCGGGACGGCCGAGTTCGCGCAGGCGGTCTTCGAGGCGGGCGATGGAGTAGCGGCGCAGGGAGTTGCTGATCAGGGCCAGAAAAGTGCTGGCGGCCAGGAGCAGGAGAGCGATGAGCCAAAGATGGTTCATTTGCGGCTCCGGCGGGCGGGTCGGCCCGCGAAGACGTCAGGGTAGCCGAGTTCGGTTAAGATTTCATTTTCCCGGCGGTGCATGCGGCGAAACTTGGCGGGCGAAAGATCGTCGTAGTCGCAGAGATGCAGCAGGCCGTGGACGACGTAGAGGAGCAGTTCGGCGCGGGCGTCGGCCTTGAGGCGTTTGGCGACACGGGCGGCACGCTCGGCGGAGACGATGATTTCGCCGGAGATCGGCCCGCCGGGGTCGGAGAGGTCGAAGCTGAGGACGTCGGTGGGCCAATCGTGGGCGAGGTAGCGGCGATTGAGGCGGCGGATTTCGGCGTCGCCCAGGACGGTGATGGAGAGGGTGGCGTCGGCGACCGACTGGCGGCGGAGGGTGAGCCGGACGGCGCGGCGAATGGCCAGGCGCCGAGCGGGTGAAAGAGGGAGGTGAGAGGTTAGGGCGATGGAGATCGGCATTGGAATCATATCTCGGAACGGTCGTGGCGACCATTGCCGTTGGATTTATCTTCGTCCGGCTCAGGATAGGCGATCCGTCCGTGGTAGACGCTGATCAGGGAC
This sequence comes from uncultured Planctomycetia bacterium, assembly GCA_903929765.1. GTDB lineage: Bacteria > Planctomycetota > Phycisphaerae > FEN-1346 > JAACEH01 > CAIYVX01. The sequence goes on along the minus strand of CAIYVX010000049.1, from coordinate 8,829 downwards.
TTGGTCAGGCTGTGTTCGACGGTAGTGACGTCGTTTAGGGTGAGACCGGATTCGTCGAGTTGTCCGTCGAGGAGACGCTTGAGGACGATTTCGTGGACCTTGTCCTCGATCTTGTTGGGCGAGAAGTCTTTGAGGGCCCGGGTGGCGCCCTCGCAGCCGTCGGCGAGCATGAGGATGGCGGTTTCGCGGCTGGCGGGCTTGGGGCCGGGATAGCGGAACTCAGCGTCGGAGATTTCTTCGCCGCCGGCGTCCTGGAGGGCTTCGTGATAGAAGTATTCGATGACGGTGGTGCCGTGATGCTCGGCGATGAAGGGCCGGACGACCTTGGGCAGATCGTACTGGTCGGCGAGGTCGAGGCCGTCCTTGACGTGGCCGGCGATGATGAGCTTGCTCATGCTGGGTGTGAGGTCGGCGTGGTCGGCGTCTTCAGCGGTCTGGCCCTGATTTTCGGTGAAGTACTGAGGCTTGCTGACCTTGCCGATATCGTGGAAATAGGCGCCGACGCGGGCCAGCAGGCCGTCGGCCCCGACGGCCTCGGCGGCCGGTTCGACCAGGCTGCCCAGGAGCAGGCTGTGGGAATAGGTGCCGGGGGCGCGGACGGCGAGGTCGCGCAGGGCCGGCTGGTTGACGTCGCAGAGTTCCAGGAGCGAGATGCTGGTGACGACGTTGAAGAGGCGTTCGATGGAGGGCAGGAGGCCGAGGATAAGGAATCCGGGGGCGGCGCCGAAGACGAAGGCCAGGCTGGCCTCGTGGAGGACGTGGCCCATGGAGGACCAGTGAACTTCGCGGGCCCAGAGGGCTTCGGCCCAGACGACGAGGAAGAAGGTCAGTCCGGCGAACAGGCCGACGCGGATGAGCTTGGAGCGGTTGCGGATTTCGTCGAGTTGGAAAATGGCCACGGTGGCGCCGAGGAAGAGGAGCAAGGTGTGGGCGAAGTCGAGCCGGGTGGCCAGGGCGATGATGAAGATCATCATCCAGGCGGAGGCCAGGGCGAAGCGGCGGTTGTAGGCGATGGCGACGATCATGGCGGAGGTGGTCAGGGCGAAGATGTCGATGGGCAGCCGCAGGCCGCCGGTGTAGGAGAATTTGGCCAGCGCCAGGACGATGAGAAAGAGCAGGGCCAGGACGAAACCGCGAATGGCCCGCTCGGCGATGTCCTGCTGATAGAGGCGGGTGTAAATGACGACCAGGCCGATGAGCATGGCGATGAGGATGGCGGAGCCGAGGATGCTGGAGAGGTAATTGACGAAGCGGAGATGGGCGAGGTAGGCGGCATGCTCGGCCTGAAGTTTTTCGTATTCGGCGGCCTGAATAAGGGTGTCGGGGGGAACGATTTCGGCGCCGCGTTCAAAGGAGCGTTCGACGGCGGGGGTGTTCCTGGCGGCCTCGGCTTTTTTGTCGGCGGTCAGGTTTTCGTCGAAGACGAGGTTGGGATTGCGGGGCAGGTTGGCGCAGATGCGGTCGGCGAGGCGGTCGGGGAGCCAGGCGGGGAGAGTTGAGCCGGCGAAGGCCTCGCGGACACGAAGTTTGATCGCCGAGGCGGTTTCTGTGAGGCCGGCCTGGAGGATCGAGTCTTTGGGGACGGACGTGAAGATTTTGTCCGCGTCATTGTAGATGTAGATTTGAGAGCGCGTGGTTTCGCCGTGTTCGCGAATGTAGCGGTCGTCGGAAGCGATGAGCATCTGGTTGACATTGTCGGCGGCCAGTTTGGCGCGGCGGAAGAGGTCGTCGAGGCTTTCGGTGACGGCGACGACGGGCTGGAGGGCTTCGATTTCACGGCCGAGCGACCAACTCTGGAGAAGTTTGTTACGAGCTTCGACCGCGGCTTTTTCCGCCTCGGCAATCTTACGCTGGTCCTCGGCGAGTTGTTCGGGAGAGCGTGCGGGCAGACTGGAGGCCGGGGCGGCGGCGGACGAGGCCGGCAGTGCGGAGGAAGGCGCTGCGGCCGGCTGTGGCGGCGGCGGAGTTTCGGGACCTTTGACCACGGCGATCAGCTTGGCGAAATCGTCGAGGATGCGGGCGGTGTAGGTGAAGTTGCGGCGGTAGACGTTGGGGGCCTTGAGCTTGGCTTCCTCGTGGGCCTGCTGGGTGGCCTGTTTGTCTTCGAGGGTGAAGGCGGCGCGAGCGCGGAGTGGTTCGCGGGTTCGCTCGCCCAGGGCGTGGCCGAGCGGCTCGAAGGGCAGGTGGACGAGGAGCATGAGGCCGGTGAAGAAAAAGCCGAGGACGAAGAGGCGGCGCAGGTGTCGCGGACTGGTCCACTCGATGAGCTTTTCGCGCAGGTCGGGGCCGGGCAGGTCAACGCGGCGGGCGCGGGGTTTCTGGCGGTCGAGGAAGGCCATGGGCGATTAACTTTCTCCGGAGACGGGCGGCCTGGGGCCGGCGCTACGGTCATAGGCGTCGACGATGCGCTGGACCAGCGGGTGGCGGACGATGTCGGTGCGGTCGAGATCGACGCGGGCGATGCCCTTGATGTCGCCGAGCTTGGCGCGGGCGTCGACCAGGCCGCTGCGGGCGTTGTCGGCCAGGTCGGTCTGGGTGACGTCGCCGGTGACGACCATTTTACTGCGCAGGCCCATGCGGGTCAGGAACATTTTCATCTGGCTGGAGGTGGTGTTCTGGGCCTCGTCGAGGATGATGAAGGAATCGTTGAGGGTGCGGCCGCGCATGAAGGCCAGAGGGATGATTTCGATGATGTCGTTTTCCATGTAGAGTTTGACCTGTTCAAATTCCATCATGTCATGGAGGGCATCCAGGAGGGGGCGGAGGTAAGGGTTGACCTTGGCCAGGAGGTCGCCGGGGAGGAAGCCGAGCTTTTCGCCGGCCTCGACAGCGGGGCGGGTCAGGACCAGTTTTTTCACCTGGCGGGCCTTGAGGGACTCCACCGCCAGGGCGACGGCGAGATAGGTTTTGCCGGTGCCGGCGGGTCCGGTGCAGAAAGTCAGTTCGTGGGCCCGGATGGCTTCGACGTAGCGGGCCTGGCCGGAGGTCTTGGGGCGGACGTTCACGCCGCGGGCGAAGACGGCGATTTCGGGGCCGGCGGGGGCGACGAGGTTCCGCTGGAAGGCGGCGATCAGGTCGCTGACTTCGACGGCTTGAATGCCCCGGCCGCGGCTGGCCCGGCCGATCAGTTCGGCCAGGACGGCGGCGGCCCGCTCGACGTTCTCGTCCGGCCCGCTGACGGTGAGGAAGTCGCCGCGGGCGGCCAGATCGACGGCGAAGGCGTCGCGGATCATCCTCAGGTGGCGATCCTGGCTGCCGAAGAGGATGAGCCGCGCCGGATGCTCAGGTATGGGCAACTGTTTTTGCATTGGCGAACACCGTAAAGAGACAGTAAGCGGCCGGAGCGCTCAGGAGTATGCTGTCGATTATATCGAGAACGCCCCCGAATGCGGGAAATGTTGTGGAGGAATCTTTGGCCTGGGCGGCGCGCTTGAGGAGGCTTTCGGCCAGGTCGCCCAGGACGGCCAGGGCGGTGACGACGACGCCGAAGACGACCAATTGCCACCAGGCCAGGCCCAGGAGCGGCAGGCCGAGGCCGAGGGCGGCGGCGATACCGAAGACGAAAGCCCCGATCAGGCCCTCGACGGTTTTGTTGGGGCTGAGGGTGGGGCAGAGTTTGTGGCGGCCCAGGAGCGAGCCGGTGAAATAAGCGCCCATGTCGCTGAGTTTGGCCACGGCCAGAAAGACGGCCAGGCACCAGACGCCGGGCAACTCGTGAATGAAGCGGATGGCGACGAAGAAGGACATCAGCAGGCCGACGTAGAGAAAGGCCAGGAGCGTGCCGGCGATGTTCTCGACGGACTTGGCGAGTGGTCCGCCGCTGCCGACGCGGACGGTTTCGGCGACGAGGGTCAGGACAAGCAATGCGGTGAGGATAATGCCGAGCGGCCCCAGTTCGAGCAGGCGGACATGCCAGTCGAGAGCGCGGCCGGAGACGTGAAACCAAGCGGCGGCCAGCAGGAGCAGTGCGGCTGGAAGAGCCAGTGATTCGTAAACCTGCCAGCCGTGGCGGCGCATCAGACAGCAGAATTCATGGACGCCGCCGATGACCAGAAGGGCGACGATGGCGAAAAAGGCCGGGGCCCAGGCTATACCTTTCGCTGTGGCGAGCCAGGTGTCGAACCAGAGAATTCCGACGACGGCGAGGATGAGGATGATGCCGATGATGATTCGCGTTTTGAGCATTTTTTAAAGCCCCCAGCACTGCTGGGGGACGCCGTTTCTTCTGTTGTTACTGCCGTTCGTAGGGGCAGAGTTTATCTCTGCCCTGCTGTTTCTGCTTCTTCACCCCTCTCCCTTGACGGGAGAGGGTAGGGTAAGGGTGATTCTTCTTCTGTTGCTGTTTCTCGCCGTTTCCGTTTTGCGAATCATGTGTTCTCCAAGCCGCCGAAGCGGCGCTGGCGGCGGGCGAAGTCGGCGATGGCCCGGTGGAGGTCGGCCTCGGCGAAGTCGGGCCAGAGGGTCTCCGTTACATAAATTTCGGCATACGAAATCTGCCACAACAGGAAATTGCTGACCCGCATTTCGGCGGCCGTGCGGAGGAGCAGATCTGGGTCGCTCAGACCCGCGGTGTAAAGCGCTGCGGCGAAACGGTCTTCGTCAATGGCGGCCGGGTCGAGCTTTCCGGCGGCGGCTTCGACGGCGAGGCGGCGCGCAGCATCAACGATTTCCTGTCGCCCGCCATAATTCACGGCCAGGCAAAGCGTCAGGCCGGTATTGGCGGCGCTAGCGCGTTCGCTCTGGTCGATTTCGCGGAGGACGGATTCGGGCAGGCCGTCGCGGCGGCCGATGTTGCGAAAGTGGATGTTGTCTTTCATCAGCGTGGGGCGCTCGTCGATGAGGTAATTCTCGTAGAGGCTCATGAGTTGGGCCACTTCTTCTTTCGGGCGGCTCCAGTTTTCGTGGCTGAAGGCGTAGAGGGTGAGCTGGCGGAGGCCGAGGCGGGCGGACTCTTCGACGATGCGGCGGACGGTTTTGGCCCCCTGGCGGTGGCCTTCGATGCGCGGCAACCCGCGCTGCTTCGCCCAGCGGCCGTTGCCGTCCATGATGGCAGCAACATGGCCCGGCCAGCGGTCGCGCGGCACTTCGGCCAGGAGCGGCGGCGTGGGAAAAAATGTTTTTGCGGCGGAATCGCCCATATTAGTTAGATGGTCTCTTCCCGCATCAGGGTTTGAGCACGGTCGGGGCCGACGCTGACGATGGCCACGGGAGCTTCGATCAACTGTTCGAGCCGGCGGACGTAGCTCTGGGCGTTGGCCGGCAACTGGTCGAAAGATTTGACCTGGTCGATCTCCTCAGCCCAACCCGGATGCTCTTCGTAGACCGGCTCGACTTCTTTCATCACCTCGCCGTCGGTGGGGAAACTGCGGAGCATCTGGCCGCGATAACGGTAGCCGGTGCAGATCAGGAGTTTGTCGAAGCCGCTCAGGACGTCGAGGAGCATGAGGGCGACCTTGTCGATGCCGCCGAGGCGGACGCTGTAGCGCGTGGCAAAGGCGTCGAACCAGCCGCAGCGGCGCGGGCGGCCGGTGGTGGTGCCGTACTCGTGGCCGCGCTCGCGGATGCGGTCGCCGGCGGCGTTGATCTGCTCGGTGGGGCAGGGGCCGGTGCCGACGCGCGTGGTATAAGCCTTGGCCACGCCGAGGAAAGTGCGAATGGCCTTGGCCGGAACACCCGACCCGGCCGACACGCCGCAGGCCGAGGCGTTGCTGCTGGTGACATAGGGGAAGGTGCCGTGATCGACGTCGAGGAGGGTGCCCTGGGCGCCCTCGAACACGAGCCGCTTGTCGGCGGCCATGGCGTCCTGGAGCAGTTCGGTGGTGTCGCAGACGAACGGCCGCAGGATTTCGCCGTAGCGGTGGGCCTTGCGGACCATCTCGTCGGCGTTGACGCCGGGCGAGTTGTAGAGGGCGAGGAAGAGACGGTTCTTGTAATTGACGATGTCGCGGACCTTGGCGTCGAGTTGTTCGAGGTGGAACAAATCGCAGACGCGAATGGCCTGGGTGCGGGTAGCCTTGTCGGTGTAGCAGGGGCCGATGCCGCGGGCGGTGGTGCCGATCTTGCCGTCGCCGAGCGAGTTTTCCTTGAGCTGGTCTTCGAGCTTATGATAAGGAAAGACGACGTGAGCGGTCTGGCTGATCTTGAGGCGACCGTCGAACTTGATGTGTCCGGCCACGAGATCGTTCAATTCCAGTTCAAAAATTTCCGGGTCGAGCACCACTCCGCCGGCGATAACGCACAGGACGTTGGGGTGAATGATGCCGGAGGGAATCAGGTGCAACTTAAACGTCTGTCCGCCGGTGACGACGGTGTGCCCGGCGTTGGAGCCGCCCAGGAACCGGACGACCACGTCGGCCTGTTCGCTCAGAATATCAGTGATTTTCCCCTTGGCCTCATCGCCCCATTGGAGTCCGATGACCAGCGTGTTGCCGCGAAGCTTCATCTTCCGTTCTTTCTTTTCGTAGGGACAGGGTTCTACCCTGTCCGGCCGTTGTTTCTTCTTTTCGTAGGGGCAGAGTTTATCTCTGCCCTGCCGTTATGTAGGGCGGATGCGCCGTTTGCAGCCGCCGCAGTAAAATGCTCCTCTTCAGCTTGCCGTTAAGTCCCACCGACACCAACTTCCAGCCGCCTCCGGAACTTGCAATTACCAAACTCAATGCCCCGAAGGGGCTAAAGATCTTAGCCGGGGGTGAAACCCCCGGTACACAAGCACAATTGAATTTTTTTTCTTCTTCTACTTCTTCTACTTCTTCTTCACCCGCGTGCGCATAATCCCAGCGCGGCCCGAAACGCCATCGGACCCGCGCCCAAGGACACATTGTAGCGAGGGGAGGGGTAAAAGCAAGACCGGCGATTTGCTGTTTCACCCCTCTCCCTTGGGAGAGGGTGGCACAAAGTGCCGGGTGAGGGGTTGAGGCCAGAGAATTTGAACGAATATGAAAACCATTTGAATCGGGGGTGCCACACCTTGTCCCGGCGGGTTTTTTCGCCGGGCAGGGTGTGTCTTCGTTCGGCACACCCTGCCCCCATACTGCCGGGGGACAAGGTGTGGCACCCTGTTTTTATAAATTTTCTCGCCGCCTTAACCCCATGCGCCACATTGGTTTCCGTCTTCCCCGCCGATTTTTCGCCATTTTAATTTGCTTCCTATGGGTTCTTGTATCATAATATGCCGTAAGGACGCGGGGGCGTCCGGCAAAAGCATTACGCACCCGGGGATTGCGGTTCGACGCGCGCCACTCGTGGCGCAGCGCCGCTACCGCAGTCCCCGGTTTTTTTGCGCCGTTGTTTTACCGTGGCATGGGCATCTTGCCCATGAGTCTCACGGGCGTCTCGCCCGTGAATGTTGCCGTTTCTTTGCCGTTTGTAGGGACAGGGTTCTACCCTGTCCGGCTGTTGCTGTTGTTTTTGCCGTTCGTAGGGGCGACATATATGTCGCCCGTGTTGCTTTTTCTTCTTTTGAAGCCCCCAGCATTGCTGGGGGATGCCGTTTCTTCTTTTGTTTCTGTTGTTGTCGTTGCACCGGGTTGCGGGAACCCACGAAGTGAGGGATCAATAGGCCGTACATCTTTGGGAGGACTGCCCATGTCCACGCTGCGCCTCGTTCTTGCTATCGCCGTTCTTGGGGCCGTCTTGTGTTCGCCCGCTACCGCCGCCGTGGCCTACACCGTCGTCGACTTGGGGCCAGGCTGCGCATACGGCATCAACAACGCAGGGCAGGTTGTCGGTACTACCAACAATATGAATGTGAATGGGACGGGGGGGAATGCCTTTATCTACAGCAACCAGACAATGACCATTATTGGACCCGGTTGTGCCTACGGTATCAACAACGCCGGCCAGGTCGTTGGAGCGACTATTAGAAACACTGGATATGGGATTGGGAGTGCCTTTCTTTACAGCGGCAACGGAACGACCAACCTGGGGTACGGCTGGGCCTACGGCATCAACAACTCCGGCGCAGTCGTAGGTGAGAACTCATCAGGGTATGCCTTTCTTGACAGCAGCACCGGCGGGAGGGCCCTACTGGGGGGTCCGTCCTACGGTATCGTTGGCGCTGCATACGGCATTAACGAAGCGGGGCAGGTTGTAGGCCAGAATTATTCAGGTGGATCGTGGGGGGCCTTTGTCTACAGCAACGGGGTATTAACAAACATGTACTACATGGGAGCATCCTACGCCATAAACAACGCCGGGCAGTCCGTAGGGGGTTACGGCACGGGGAATGCCCTTCTTCTCTACGGTAATAACGAGGTGGGATCTCTCCTGGACGTTTTGGGAACTGGATACGGCATCAATAACGTCGGACAGATCGTTGGAGCGGGTAGCGGTGGCGCATTTCTTTACTGCAATGGTGTGATGACCAACCTCGACAGTCTCATCGACCCGGCGTCCGGTTGGACGCTTACGTCCGCGCAAGCCATCAATGACAACGGCCAAATCGTTGGCTACGGTACCAACGCAGAAGGCCAGTCCGACGCCTTCTTGCTGGACCCTGTTCCTGAACCGGCTACAATGAGCTTGGCTGCTGTTGGGTTGGCGGCGCTACTGACTCGGCGAAAAGAGAGGAGGTCGCCAGAAAACCATGAAAGAAGTTAATATGACATGGGACGGTCGATGGAAAGACAGCGAAATGGTTTGCCGTATTGTAGAGTTGGCAAGAACTGAGGATGTGGGGTGTTCGGCAGAGCCAAACAGGCCACCAAAGCTGGAATATATCGACTTGCGCAAAAGGCAAAGCAACTTTTTTTCTGTAAATTCATTTCCGGTCCGTCTCTCGTAACAGTGGCTTAGGCGTTCTCCGATTCTGTTATGGTCAGATAAACTTTT
>CAIYVX010000048.1 GCA_903929765.1 uncultured Planctomycetia bacterium | reverse complement strand
TGACCGCCGTGCTGATGGAACAAAGCGAAGAATGGGAAACGGGAAAAGTTTATCTGACCATAACAGAATCGGAGAACGCCTAAGCCACTGTTACGAGAGACGGACCGGAAATGAATTTACAGAAAAAAAGTTGCTTTGCCTAAAAATCATGCTGCTGGGGATTTGCATGCCAAGCATGGCGGCTCCATTAGCGATGGGGGATGATCTTTCCGAGCAATTGCAGAAGGCTGTCGCTCCTTTTTGTGAGAACGAACTTCAGCCTGAGGTTGAGCGAGTCCGGCTCGATTCATTCGAGACCGCGTGTGCAAAATTGCTCACCGATTACCCTGAGCCGGCGCAACAGGGGAGAATCTATAGTTTCCTTGCGAGAATTTACGTGCAAACGAGTGCCGGCCAGTTTACGCCGGCTAAGGCAGGACAGTACGCAGAGAAGGCCCTCCAATATCCTTTACCTTTACCTGAGCGGGTTCAAATGTACATAGACTGTGGCCAGTCGGTTGAAATGGCGAATTCCGGCGCAACTGGCCAGCGGCTGGCTGTCGTCAGAAGGGAGGCAGTTATGCCATATCTTCTTGGGTTGAAGGAAATGCTGCCACAGGACTTACCGGAGACCGCGCCGGAGTTTCCGACTGGCAGGATGGGTTTTTACAATGGTGATGGGCCGCAAGCAAGCGAAGAAGCCCGAAAGCACGATGCCGAGCAGAGTGATCTGGCAGCCGCGTGGGAATCAGCCAAGCTCCAGGGAGATCTAATTGTAAGACGTGACGCGATTACTGACCAAATTGAGTTTTTGTACTCCCGAATGCCTTTCGCCACTGAAGAATTGAATAAATTGGCTAATGAAATCCTGCAAAATCCAGCGGCGGTGGAAAGGTTACTGTCGCGGGTGAAGAAAAGGATTCAGAGGCGTTTGGACGAAATGGGGGCCAATGCTTTTGAAGAGTTGCCTCCCGATTTAGATCAAATGGGGTCTAACACTCGGCCAAGCACGGTTTCCAGTGCGGCAAAAAGAACAATTGCTCATTCGTCGGCAGTCGCGGTTCGCGGTCCTGTCACAAACGGCAAGCCTGGACTCCCGTTGGTATTAATAACAGGTGGCGTCTTGATAGCCGTTCTTGCCGCCATTTTTATCTTGAGAAAGAGAAATAATCGTCGCAACTGATTCCTCCTTCCGGTAAAACCTTCGTTAGCGGTTGCCAAACAGTCCGCTTGGTGGTATTCTTAACTGTCAAGTCTTCTTCGCAGCGGAGCTGGAACGAAGGATCATGGACGATCACGAGCGGGCACGGAGCGGCCCGGCAATTCTCATTGTCTATCCCGACCATCATGCCGTGGGCGAGGCGGCGGCCGAGGGTTTGCGCGCCGCGGGCTGCGAGACGGTCCGGGCGGAGAGCGTTTATGCGGCAGTGGTGGCGCTGGCGGCGGGGCCGGGGCGGTTCGCTGCCGCAATTCTGGCCATCGACTTTTTCAATCGCGAAGAACTGAGATTTTTTCCAATGGCGAAGCGTCGGTGGCCGGAGCTGGTTACGGCGGCGCTGACCGAGCCGGCGTTCGCCTATAAGGCGGCGATTGCGGATCTGGCCGGGGCGGATTTTGTGTGCTGCGAGGCGGGGCGGGCGGGGGAGTTGGCGGAGAAGCTAACAGCAGGCTTCAGGCTTCAGGCTTCAGGCTTCAGGAACAGCAAAACAAAAGAAACAGAAACAGCGACACCCTCACCCTACCCTCTCCCCTCAAGGGAGAGGGGTGAAGAAGAGACAGCAAAAACAACGTCAGAAGAAGAAACAGCGCCCCCCAGCAGTGCTGGGGGTTTGATAAGAAGAAATAAAAGAAACGACAACGACCGGACAGGGCAGAGCCCTGTCCCTACGAACGGCAACAACAGCAGGGCAGGGACGAGCCCTGTCCCGACGAAAGAAGAAGAGAGCGGGGAGCGGAAGCGGCGCGGGCCGGGCCGGCAGTCGGAGCCAGCGGCGGAGGCAGGGGTGGTGCGGCGGCCGGTGGTGGAGTTGCCGGAAAAACCGGCCCGGCCGCCGACGACGCAGGAGATTCTGACGGAAGAGGAATTGGCGGCGCTGATGGAAAATATGGAAGAGGACGATTTGTCGGATGAATAGGGCGGCGGAAATAATCGTGCTGGCGGGGGAGGGGGAACTGCGGACGGCGCTGCCGGCGGCGCTGGCGGAGGCGCGGATTTGGGCGGCGCCGCTGGAGGCGTTGGCGGAGTTGGCGACAATTACAGCCTCGGAAACAACAACTACTCCCGGCAAATTGGGAGCAACAGGTGCACCCTCACCCTACCCTCTCCCGTCAAGGGAGAGGGGTGAAGAAGCAGCAACGGCATCCACTTTTCGGCGGAAGGTTTTCGTGGCGGCGACGGGGACGCTGGGGTATCGGGCACAGGAGATCTTGCGGGCGGCGCGGACGATTCGGCCGGAGCCGGAGATTTATCTGATTTGCAGCGCCGCCGAAGAGCCGCAGGCTATTGAGATGGTGGCGGCGGGAGCGGATGATTATTTTGTGGTGCCGGAGGGGATGGAGGAGTTGGCGGCGGCGGTGGAGGGGCGAGAAATTTACAAAAAAGAAGAACACACTTTGGCCCCGGCGAAGCCGGGACTTCAAAGTGTGGCACCCGGAGTGGGTGTGGCACCCGGAGGAGATTTTTTGAAATGCCTCGGTCTGATCGCGGAGTTGGCGCGCGGATCGTCGGGGGAGATTGCAGCAGGGGTGGTGGAGGCTTTGGTCGGGATTGAAGGCGTGGCGGGGGCGGGACTGCGGCAAGGTTCGGAGTTGGTGGCGCGGGCGGGGGAATTGGCGGCGACGGCGCTGGTGCGGAGGGATTGGCCGCGCGACGAGTGGCTGCGGGCGGACGGGGATGAATGGATTTGGATAGATGCCTCGGCGGAAGAGCCGGGTCTGGCGCTGGTGGCGCGGCTGGAGGCGGCGACGCCGGGGGCGGAATTTTTGAGGGCGTTTTCGACGACGGCGCGGGTGGTGCTGGCGGTCTATGGTACGGCGCGGCAGCGGGAGGCGGCGGTCAAGGTGCTCTCGACGGATGCGGAAACGGGCCTGGCGAGCCGGACCTATTTTGATCGGTATTTGGCGGCGCTGTGCCGGCGGGCGGCGGCGCAGCAGGCGGAAGTGGCGCTGGTGCTGGTTTCGCCGACGGAGTTGGAGCCGGCGGCGACGAAGGGGCAGTTGCAGGCCCTGGCGGCGCTGGTGCAGCAAAGCCTGGGTGCGGTGAAGGTGGGTCGGATCGAGGCGGACGTTGTGGCGGCGGTGGTGACGGGGCCGGGAGCTGGCGAGTTGAAGGTCCAGCTTCAAGCCCTGGCGGCGGCGCTGGGCCGGACGGAGACGGCGGCGGCGGTGGGGGCGGCGGCGTATCCGTGGCACGCGGGGGGCGGGGCGGAACTGGTGCTGGCGGCGGAGACGGCGTTGCGGGCGAGCCGGAACAACGGGACGGTGCCGGTGGTGGCGGGGGCGATTGAGGAATGAGACAAATTAAAAATTAAAAATTAAAAATTAAAAATGAAAAATTAAAAAGAGAGAAGAAGCGCAGAAAAAACAGAGGCGCGTCCGGTCGTGTTTGACCGGGCGCGCCTCGTTCGCCTGAGGTACTGCTAAGCCGTGGAGTCAGTTATCCACGGAGGCGATGAAATTCAACTCGTCAGCCGATGCTCCAGTCGTCGCCGACGAAGCCTTCCTTCTCTCCTTCGCCGGAAGCACCCATTTCCCGCGACGAGGAATCCTTGAGCGTTTCGAGGTGTTGTGAGACCTCTTTGGTGCCGCAGAAGCATTCCTGGCCGTCAAGGAGAGCCGGCGTCCGCCCGGAGCAACTTAGGACGGGGCCGGGGGTCCGACTGGAGATTTCGACCATCCGATGGCCGGGCGACAACGAGTTTAATTTTTCGTTGAACTGCTGACACTCGCGGGAGCGCGGATCGCAATATAGGGTAATCATGGCTTACACCTCCATTAACACTGCCCTGGTCCGATTCAGCAATTGTATGGCGTGGGAGAATTAAAAATTAAAAATGCAAAAGGAAAAAGAAGCGGCAAAAACAACGGCAACGCCAAGCGGAATACGGCATTTTATTGCCGCGTGGCTGCAAGCAGCCACCCTACAGCAGCCACCCAACAGGACCGGACACTTGGCGGGTTTATTCGCTGCCGGAGATTTGGATGTCGCGGAGGCGGAGGGTGGGCATGCGGGAGCCGGGTTCTTCGCGGAAGTCGGAGCTGACGGCGTCGACGGCGGCGGCCAGGTCGAGCATGTTGCCGGAGATCATGGTGCTTTCGACGGGGTAGGCGAGTTCGCCGCCCTGGATGCGGAAGCCGAAATCGACGCTGGCGGAGAGGTCGCCGGTGGTGGGGTTGGGAGAGAACTGGGAGATGGCGAGGTAAAGGCCGTCGCCGGTGTCGCGGATGATTTCTTCGGCGGTGCGCTCGCCGAGGGCGACCTGGAGGTTGGTGGGGCTGATGCCGCCGGAACGGGAACCGTGGCCGGTGTTGGGCTGGTGGGCCTTGGCGGCGGTGTAGGAATTGTGAAGTTGAGCGGCGAAGAGGCCGCGCTCGAAGATGGCGACGCGGCGACGGCGGGCGCCTTCGCCGTCGAAGGCGCCGCTGTAGAGGCCGCGCGGGACGAGGGCGTCGTCGGTGACGGAGAGGAGCGGCGAGGCGACTTTTGTGCCGATTTTGCCGCAGAGATAGGAGCGGCCGCGCTGGAGGCTTTCGGCGTTGGCGGAGGAGGCGAGGTCGGAGAGGAAATCGTAGGTGGCCAGGGGGCCGAGGATGACGGACATGCGGCCGGAGGGGATGCGTCGTGCGCCCAACATGCGGCGGGCGCCTTCGATGGCGGAGCGGGCGAGAGATTCGGCGTGGCAATCGTCTTTCATGCGGCCGGAGTCGAAATCGTAATAGAAGCCTTTGTCGTCGCCGGGGGCGATGAGGGCTTCGATTTCGCCTTCGAGCATGGTTCGCTGCCGCCAGAGGCGGAGGCCGGTGGAGGTGACGAGGAGGGAAGCGCCGGAGGAGAGGCCGATCTGGCCGCTGAGGTTGACGGACTTTTCGAGTTCGCGGGCGAGGCTGAGGTTGGCGGCGGCGATGGCGACGACGTCGTCAACGGTCATGGCGTCGATGGCGGGGTCGAAGAGGCCGTCGATTTCGGGGGCCGGGTCGGGGTCGGGGAGGTCGTGAAAATCGGGGTCGGGGGTGCCTTCGCGGGCCATGCCGGCGGCGCGGCGGGCGGCGGCCAGGACGCGGTCTTCGTCGAGTCCGCCGCAGGTGGCGTAACCCATGGCCCCGTCGATGAAGACGCGGACGGAGGCGGACTGGCCGCGGCTGGAGTCGGCTTCCTTGACGGCGGTTTTTTCAAGGGTGACGCCGATGTCGTGTCCGTGGCCGACGGCAACGTCGGCCCATTGAGCGCCGAGGTCGAGAGCGGCGCGGAGGGCGCGGTCGGCTAAATTTTCGTATTGATTATGTTGGTCCGACATGGCGTATTTCCTGTCGCCCCTAAAGGGGCTTGAAGAAGAAAAAGAAGAAGAAAAAGAAGAAGAATCTCGTGCTGGTCATTTACCGGGGGCTTACGCCCCCGGCTAAATACTTTCGCCGCTTCGCGGCTTGGGGCCTCCCGGACAATAAGGGCAGAACCGACCGGGGTGCTTCCCCTGCGAACGACAGCAAAAGAAGAAAAAGCAGCAACGGCAAGCGGAAGAAGAGCTTTTTACTATGGCGGCTGCAAACGACGCAACCGCCCTACATAACGACACCCGCTTCACGCTTCATGTCCGCCGACGACGATGTCGCGGACGCGGACGTGGGGTCCGCCGGCGTCGGTGGGGGCGCGCTGGCCTTCTTTGCCGCACATGCCGGGCATGTCCATTTCAAAATCGTCGCCGACGGCGTCGATGTTGGTCAGGGTGTCGAGGGTCATGCTGCTGATGCTGACGTCGCGGAGCGGTTCGGTGATGCGGCCGCGCTCGATCAGGTGGGCCTGTCCGGCGTAGCAGATGAACTGGCCCTTCTGGACGAAGACGTAGCCCCAGTGTCCGTCTTCGAGGTAGATGCCGCGGTCGATGTCGGCGATCATGTCGGCGAAGGGCACGGTGCCGCGCTCCATGAAGGTGTTGCTCATGCGGACGATGGGCTTTGATTCGTAGCCGTCGGCGCGGGCGGCGCCGTTGGGGGCGACGGCGAATTTGCCGGCGGTTTCGAGGCTGTGGAGGAAGCCGACGAGGCGGCCGTGGTCGATGATGACGCGGCGCACGGCGGGGGTGCCTTCGCTGTCATATTTATAACTGCCGTAGGCTCCGGGGATGGTCGGATCGTCGATGATGGTGACGCCGGTGGCGGCGAGTTGTTCGCCCAGGCGGCCTTCGAGGAGGCTCTGGCCGGACCAGACGGCGTCGGCCTCGGCGTTGTGGCCGAGGGCTTCGTGGACGAGGAGGCCGGTGATCGAAGGATGGAAGACGACGGTGAAATTTCCGGCGGGGCATTTGCGGGCTTTGAGCAGGGCCAGGGCTTTGTTTGAGGCTTTGATGGACAATTCTTCGGCGGGCGTGTCGAGGAGGAGTTCGGGTCCGCCGACGATGGCTTCGTACTCGGCGGCGCGCTGGACCTGACCGTCGGCGCCGGCGACGACCATCTGGGCCCCCAGGACGGCGCGGCAGGTTTCGGAGCGAATCTGCGTGCCCAGGGTGTTGGCCAGGGTTTCGACCTGGTAGGCGTCGGAATAGGAACAGATGGAATTGACGATGCCTTTGCCGGCGGCCTGGCGACCGGCGGTCTCGAAGGCCAGGACGCGGCGGACTTTTTCAGCGGCGGGGAGGTCGTCGGGCATGAGTCGACCGACGGAGCGGACGGCGTCGACGAAGGGTCGGGGCGTGGTGATTTCGACGCGTTCTTCGACGAAGCGGGCGCTGGAGCGGGCCAGGCCGAGGGCTTCGTCGAGGCATTCGAGGGCGCTCGGCCAACTGACGGAATCGGCGGAGGCGAAGCCCCAGCAATGGTCGACGAGGACGCGGACGCAGAGGCCGAAGCTGGTGGCGCTGAAGAGTTTGTCGGCCCTGGTGTCCTGGACGAGGATGGTGGAGGAGACGGAATCGACGGCGCGGGAATCGGCGAAGGTGGCGCCGCGGCGGCGGGCTTCATCGCAGAGGCGCTGGACGATGTCGGCGGTGGGATCGGGCACAAGGTCTCCTGCAAGGATCATAACAGAAAATCAGTTCGCGTGTTTGTGGGCTTTGGCCTCAACCCCTCACCCGGCCCTGAAGGGCCACCCTCTCCCGAGGGAGAGGGGTGAAGAAACATCAGTCCTTGCTGAACAGGGCGTCGACGAAGGATTCGGCGTCAAAAGGGGCGACGTCGTCCATCTTTTCGCCGGTCCCGATGAATTTGACGGGGACGTTGACCTGCTGTTTGATGGCGATGACGATGCCGCCCTTGGCGGTGCCGTCGAGCTTGGCGAGGAAGAGGCCGGTCAGGGGGACGGCCTGGCCGAAGAGTTGGGCCTGGGCGATGGCGTTCTGTCCGGTGGTGGCGTCGAGGACGAGGAGCACTTCGTGGGGGGCGTCGGGAATTTTCTTTTTAATGACACGGACGATTTTGTCGAGTTCGCGCATGAGGTGGGTCTGGGTGTGCAGGCGGCCGGCGGTGTCGACGATCAGGACGTCAATGCCGCGGGCCAGGGCGGCATCGACGGCGTCGTAGGCGACGGCGCCGGGGTCGCCGCCGGGGGTGTGGCGGACCAGGTCGACGCCGGCTCGCTCGCTCCAGATGGCCAGTTGGTCGGTGGCGGCCGCGCGGAAGGTGTCGCAGGCGGCGAGGAGGACGCTGTGGCCTTCGCTCTTGAGGAGCGCGGCCAGCTTGGCGATGCTGGTGGTTTTGCCGACGCCGTTGACGCCGACGATGAGGATGACGGTGGGGGCTTTGGGTGCGAGATTGAGTTGTCGGGTTTCGGCGCCGAGGGAAGCGCGGAGATCGTTTTTGAGGAAGTTGATGATTTCGTCCTGATTTTCGATGGTGCGGTCGCGGTATTTGGTGCGGAGGTCGTCGAGAATCCGGCGGGTGGCGGCGACGCCGAGGTCGGAGAGGATGAGGGTTTCTTCGAGTTCGTCGAGAAAGGCGTCGTCGATTTTTCGACCGACGGTGACGAGTCGCCAGAGGGACTGGCCGAGGGCGGAGCGCGTCTTGGAGAGTCCGGCTTTGATTTTGTTGAAGAGGCTGCCAAAAACCACGCGTTACTCCTCGTCCCAGTGGTTGGGTTCTGGTTTATGTTTGGGCGCGCTCGACGGGCGGGTTGGCAGTTCGGCGTGAGGGTCGGCCGGGGGCGAAGCGGCGTCGGTTTCGGCCAGGCCGGCGGCGCGGAGCACATGGTCGAGAATGCCGTTGACGAAGGCGCCGGACTCGGCGGCGCCGAAACGTTTGGCGAGTTCGATGGCCTGGTCGATGGCGACGCGGGCGGGGATGTCGGTGCGGCCGGTCATTTCGTAGACGGCCAGGCGGAGGATGTTGCGGTCGACGGCGGCCATGCGACCGACGTCCCAGTGGGCGGCGGCTTCGCTGATGAGGGCGTCGGATTTTTCACGGAGATTCCAGGCGCCGAAGGCGAGTTCGCGGGCGAAGAAGTAGATTTCGGGGTCTTTGGTGCTTTCGGCCAGAAACTCGTCGGCGGCCTGGGCGAACTCTTCGCCGCGCAGGTCCCATTGATAGAGGGCCTGGAGGGCCAAGACTCGGGCTTGCTCGCGTTTCAACATTTCAAAGACCCCGGCCTTCTATCAAAAAGCCGGTCCGTTGAACCAGAGCCGGCACTATGAAGAAAAAACGGCGAATATCCAATATCCAACACTCAATATCCAATCATGAAGTGAAAAAAAATTCCCGATTCGGAATCTGACTTCGAGATTCGATATTCGTTATTCGATATTCTGCGGTTCGCTGTTTCCGATCCATTTCCGAAAATTCAGCACGACAAAACAGCAACGCCAATTTGAAAACGTCATTGATTGCGGCGGTTGTCAAGCAACCGCCCTACATAACAAGGCCCTACAGCGTGGCGAGGAGGTTGGCCATTTCGAGGGCGGAGAGGGCGGCGTCGGCGCCCTTGTTGCCGGCCTTGGTTCCGGCCCGCTCGACGGCCTGCTCGATGGTGTCGGCGGTGATGACGCCGAAGATGGTCGGGACGCCGGTCGAGAGGCCGACCTGGGCGACGCCCTTGGAGACTTCGGCGGCGATGTAATCGAAGTGCGGCGTGCCGCCGCGGATGACGGCGCCGAGGCAGATGACGGCGGCGTATTTTTTCGATTCGGCGAGGCGTTTGGCGACCAGGGGGATTTCGAAGCTGCCGGGCGTCCAGGCGATGTCGATGGCTTCCTCGGCGACGCCGTGGCGGACGAGCTGGTCGACGGCCCCGGCCAGGAGCTTGGAACTGATGAACTCGTTGAAGCGCGAGACGACGAGGGCGAACTTCTGGGACTTTTTGGCGACGAGATTGCCCTGATACATGTTGGCCACGGGGGCCTCCTTTGCTGCCGGCAGAAGAGCCGGCGAATTGTCCAGTATAGCCGAATTTGCGTGGCGTTCAAGGGTTATTGCGGCGCGGGGACAAGCGGAGCGGCGTCCGGCACAGCCGAATAATTCCAGCCCGGTGATTTGCCCCGAGGAAGTTTATGGGTTACAGTATGGCAGTTGAGGTCTGCGCGCCGGAGCGGGAAGTTATAGTTATTTTTGGGTGATCGCCGGAAGTCGCGAGAAAAGAACGAAGGCGGCTATGCACACAGCAAAGATGTTGCCGGTGGTTTTAGCGGCGATCCTGGTGCTGGCCCTGGGCGGGTGGTCGAGCGTGGGGGCGACGACCTATTACGTGGATCAGAATAATCGAAACGCTTCGAACTCCGGTCCGGGCACGGCGGCGCAGCCGTTCAAGACCATCAACCAGGGTACCGGTGTGGCCGTGGCGGGCGATACGGTGCTGGTGAGCGCCGGCCGTTACTACGAGTCGGTGACCTTCGCCCACGGCGGCACGGCGGGGCAGCCGATTACGCTGAAGGCGGTCGCGGGGCAGCGGGTCATCGTGGACGGCGCTCAACTGCTCACGTCCTGGACGCCGTGTGACAGCAGCTATTCGAGCCGGAACAGCAACTACGCCAACATTTACCACGTCGACATTACGACCGCGTACACTGGCCGGCCCTTCTTGTTGTACCAGGACGACGTGCCACTTAGCGAGGCGGTCTGGCCGGCCATCGGGTGGAACCTGATCACCTACTCGGCCACCGGCAGCTCTGTCTGGTCCATGACGGATTCGGTGCACCTGACGCAGCCGGACGGCTATTGGAACGGCGGGCGCCTGGTTTGCACGAGCACGTACTTCAACAACGACGACCCGATCGCCTCCTACACGCAGGCGACGCACAGCCTGACCGTGTCCAACTCGTGGTTCGGCGGCTATCCGCCCGGGCCGTTCAACCCGGCGAACTACGCCCGGTACATGATCTACGACAAGCTGGAAACGATTACGGGGCCGGGCCAATGGGCCTTCGACAGGCTGGGCGGCAGCAGCTACCGGGTGTATGTCTGGCCGGCTGGCGGCGGCTCGCCCAATGGCCACATCATGGCTGTGCCCAATGCCAACCGTTTCGGCATTGAGTTGGGAGCCCAGACCAATATCACGATTGACGGCCTGGAGATCTGTCACAGTGCCGGCGGCGGCATCGGCGGCAACCCGGGCCTGACGACGCCGGCCAACTACACCATCCAGAACTGCACCATCCATGACAATTGCGGCATGGGCCTCTATCTCCTCGCCATGCCCAACTGCCTGGTCTATCACAACTACATCGGCTATAACGGCGGCGGGGTGATCTTCAGCGCGTCGAACACGGTCGTCCGCGAAAACGAGGTCTGCTACAACTACAACCAGGCGGGTGGCACTTGCGACGGCATTGACCTGACCGGGCCGGGCGGTGCGACCTATTCCACCGGGCAAGTGGTGGATCACAACTACGTTCACGATCACCTCTACTTTTTCTCCCATGCCGACAGCGTCCAGAGCTGGGCCAACGTCAGCGGCGCTGTGATCATGAACAACGTGTTTGTCAACTCCGGCCAGAGCTACATGATGGAGGCGATGGACTCCACGACCCTCAGCAACAACATTTTTGCCCAATCCATGGCCTATATGATTCACGACTACGTCACCAATACCACGGCCGTGCACAATACGCTGGCCAACGCCGGCTACGCCAACATGAGCAACGCGGGCGGTTCGGGCTTCAATTTTCACAACAATCTTTACTTCCTGGGCCACAGCGGCTGGAATTACTACACCGGCTCCGGTCTCGGCTATGTCAGCGACTATAACTTCCTGTACCCGGCGGACGGCGTTTCCGAGGCCCTCAGCCCCGTACTCTGGTGGTCGGATTCGGCCCGCACCACCCCCATGCGGGACTGGACCTGGGCCCAGGTCAAGAGCGCCAGCGGCCAGGACGCGCACAGTATTTACTCGGCCAGCAATCCGCTTTTCATCAACGCCCCGACCTATTTCAACCAGTGCGATGGCGATCACCAGGTGTTTTTCACGCCCAGCAAGGTCTACTTTAGCGTCGACGTACTGTCGTGCTACGCGGGCGGCGACCATATCGAAATCGACCATGACGGCGTGGTCCGAACCGTGACCGGCTCGGGGACCGACACGACCACGGTCCCCGGCACGACGCTCTACTACCTGACGTTCTCGCCGAGCGACGCGAAGTTCGCCATTGGCGCTTGTGTCGTGGCCAACTGGAAAACCAATACAAACTACGTCGTCAACTACAACCTGCAAAGCTCCAGCCCGGCCAAGGGCCAGGCCAGTGATGGCGGCAACATGGGTTCGTCGATCAGTATGTCCCAGATGGTGGCGGGCGATTTCAACGGCGACGGGACACGCGACATTCCCACTTGGCCTTACACGCCGCCGGTGGTCCTGACCGTGCAGGTCAACCCGTCGGGCGGCGGGACCGTGACGGCGACGCCGAGCCAGGTTTACTATGCCAACGGCGACACGGTGCAGATTCTGGCCACGCCGGCCACCTCCCCGTTCAGCGGCTGGGTCGTCACGGGCGGCACGGTGCTCAATTCCACAGCCTCGCTGACGACGTTGACCATCTCGGGCAACTGCACGCTGACGGCCTATTTCACGGGACCGAGCATCCAGGAACCGCTTGTGACGCAAGCCAGCCCGGCGGGGGGCGGGAAGGTGACGGTGACGCCAAGCCAAGCCCAGTACCCGTCGTACACGACGGTGTCGATCCAGGCCTCGGTGAATCCGGGGTATTATTTTGTGAGCTGGTCGGTGACGGGCGGGGTGGTCTCCAACGCCAACGCCGCGTCGACCTCGCTGACCATCACCAGCAGTTGTACGTTGACAGCGAACTTCTTGCCGCCGCTGCCGCTCGTGACGCAGGTCAGTCCGTCTGGC
>CAIYVX010000047.1 GCA_903929765.1 uncultured Planctomycetia bacterium | reverse complement strand
TGACCGCCGTGCTGATGGAACAAAGCGAAGAATGGGAAACGGGAAAAGTTTATCTGACCATAACAGAATCGGAGAACGCCTAAGCCACTGTTACGAGAGACGGACCGGAAATGAATTTACAGAAAAAAAGTTGCTTTGCCTTGTGGAACAGCGGGGTGTGCGTGATGTCGATCAGTTCGCAGCCTGGATCGGGCCCTTCATCGAGTACATCAAGTCGACTGGGCATGGTCCCAGACTGTGGCGATCGATGCTCGGACGATTCCTGGTTTACCTGCAACGACGGGGGCTGATGTCGTCCCCGGAGGTCATGTCGCCGAACTTTCCCCAGCAAGCGATTGTGGATAAGTACGTTGCCTTTCAACTGGACCACCGCGGCGTGTGCGTGGAGTATGCCAAGAACACCCGGCAGAGCTGTGCGGCATTTACTCGTTACCTGGACGAACACGGCGTGGCCCATCTGGGAGCGATCCGGCCAGAGGCCATCCAGGGATTCATTACTTCTCTGGGCGGCCGGTACCAGCGCAAGACGACGAGTCAGTTCTGCTCCATCCTGCGGGGGTTCCTCCGCTTCCTGTACCGGCAGGGTATTACCTCGAGAGACCTGTCGCCGCTGGTGACGGGGCCACGGTTGTTCCGACACGAAGAGTGCCCCAGATTCCTGACACGCTCGGAGACGCAGAAGGTGCTCTCGACCGTGGATCGACGGACGCCGCAGGGGCGGCGGGATTACGCCATGCTGTGTCTGCTCTTGGCCTATGGGCTACGCGGCATCGAAGTGATTCGGCTGCAACTCGACGACATTGATTGGCGGAACGAAGAACTGTGCGTTCGCTCGCGGAAGGCGGGCAACACCACGCGATATCCATTGTCGCCCTCGACGGGCAATGCGATTCTGGCCTATCTCCGAAACGGCCGTCCCAAGAGTCCACACCGGCAGGTGTTTCTCTCGACCAAACCGCCGTTCCCGCCCTTGGTTTACACCTATGCTTTGGGCTATCAACTGCGAAAGTACATGGCCCAGGCTGGTGTGCAAGTTGATCGACCGGGCACACACACCTTTCGCTACTCGTGCGCCCAGAGACTTCTTGATGAAGGCGTCCCGTTGAAGTCCATCGCTGACTACCTCGGACACCACAATCTGGCCTCCACGCAACGGTACACGAAGATTGACGTCGAGCACCTGCGGGCGGTTGCCATCGGCGATGGGGAGGATCTGGTATGAGCAACAAGAACCAGAGCGGCGTCGTGAGTTGGGCTGACGCTGAGCGTGTCCTACAGTGCCACCTGAGGTCGTTGTCCGACCAGGGCCCAGGAACAGAGCAGTTGCATCGCCACGCAGTTCGGCAGTTCCTGGGGTTTGCACGCGGGGAACCTTCACAAGAAGGCGGACTGATCATCAGCGAGCCGGTCCTTGTCCAATGGATCGTTCGCATCTCCGCCGGCGTCACTACGAGCTACGCCGCCAAGCAGTGCCAGGTGCTCGATCGCTACCTGGACGCGGTGGTCCAGGCCGGCCTGATGGCCTCAAACCCCATGGCGGAGTTTAAGGTTCGCCACGGCGACCAAAGTTGGACGAAGATCGCGCATGCCGCTCAATCGCACAAACCAGAGCTGGCTCTGGCCGACTGCCAAGCTAACCCGCCACCGCCAGGTCCCCTCCAGAAACACCTGCAAGCCTACCTCAGGCTCCACCGTGCGGTCGGCAAGAAGTACAAAAACAACGAAGCGGTGTTGGAGACCTTGGACCGCTTTCTTCGAGCACAGGCCGTCACCGCTGTCCAAGACGTAACCGCCGGGGTAATCCGCCGCTGGATTGACCAGATAGCCTGCGGTCCGGTTCGGCGCCTCAAGATGGTGCATATGGCACGCGGGTTCTTCGAGCACCTCCTGGCCACCGAAGTCATCGTCCAGAACCCTCTGGGCGCCGGACTGGAGTATGACGAGAGGGCATCGAAAACCTCCTTCCGGCCGTTCATCGTCACCCAAAAACAGATGGCCGCCATTCTGGACGCGGCCCGTCAGTTGCCCCGGAACCACCTCTTCCCCTTGCGGCCCCAGGTCAGCCACACCTTGATCGCCGTGCTCTATGCGCTGGGGCTTCGTGTCGGTGAGGCTTGCCGCCTGTGTTTGCGGGATGTGGATCTGGACCGTGGCATCCTTCTCATCCGCCAGACCAAGTTCCACAAGAGCCGTATGGTCCCGTTTGGCCCAAGAATGGGCGACCTCCTCCAGCGTTATCTTGACGCCCGATACGCGGTGCTGCAACCTGTCAACGACGAAGATCCGTTATTCGTGACACTCTGGCGCAGGCCGCTGAACCAGAGAACCATCGGGCCGATCTTCCGCCAGTTGCTCACCACCGTCGGCATTAACCGCAAAAACGGGCAACGCGGACCCCGCCTGCACGACCTTCGTCACGCCTTTGCCGTACACCGCCTATTACGCTGGTACCGTGAGGGCGTCGATGTGCAGAGTCGGCTCATGGGTCTCTCGACCTTCATGGGGCATGTCGAGATCCGCTCCACGGAGGTCTATCTGACGATCACGGCGGACCTGCTGAAGGAGGCGAATGACCGCTTTCGCCGGCAGTTCGGCTTGGTGGCCGGTGAGGAGGTGAGGCCATGAATGCCGACGCCTATCTGGCCCCCTACGTCCGGTCGTTCTTCGAGGACCACTTGGTCTGCCGGCGAAACGTCGCCAGCAACACGATCCAGAGCTACCGCGACGCCATCAAGTTGTTCCTGGGGTATGTGGCAGCCAGCCTGAAGAAGCCGACCATGCAGGTACTCGTTACCGACGTTACGGAAGCGGTCGTGCTGGGCTTCCTCGCGGACCTCGAGCGCCGACGCGGCAACTCCATCCAGACCCGTAACCATCGACTCACGTCCCTGCGCCGTTTGTACGAGTACATCTCCCGCCAGGAGCCCTGGCTGCTCGATCATTGCCGTAGGATTGCCACAATCTCGCTCAAACGAGGCGCTGCCCCGCCACAGGTGCAGTACCTCACCAAGGAAGAGATCGGTGCCGTGTTCGGTGCGGTTGATCGGCAGGCCCCCCGGGGTCAACGTGATTATGCCCTGCTGCTGTTCATGTACAACACTGGGGCACGGGTCCAGGAGGCGGCCGACACCAGGGTCTCCTGGCTGTCACTTCAGGCACCCTGTAAGACCGAGGTCCTGGGCAAAGGCCGGAAGTGGCGCACTTGTCCGATCTGGCCAAGCACCGCGCAGGCCCTGAAACAACTGCTACAGAGCCGGGGGGTACTTGATCCCGACGATCATGTGTTCCTCAACCGCTTTGGCCGTCCGATAAGCCGTTCCGGCATCGAGGACATCCTTGGAAAGTACATCGCCTTGGCCGCCCGTACGGCGGAAGGGTTAAAAAACAAAAACGTCACCCCACACACCATCCGGCACACCACGGCCATGCATCTGCTCCAGTCGGGCGTGGAGGTCAACGTGATCCGCAGTTGGCTGGGCCATGCCAGCATCGCCACGACGAACCACTACATCGAGATCGACCTGGAAATGAAGGCCCAAGCGTTGAAAACCTGTGAAGTAACCGGGGATCCCGGCGTCGGCAAACGCTGGAGATCGAGTCCGGAGATCCTTACCTGGCTTGATTCCCTCTAACATTATGTGGAGAACTACCATGCCCAGAGAACCGCCGCAAAGCATTCAAAAACTTCAGGATCACATAACGTCCAACACCGCATATTATGGTTTATGTGGAGATCTGCATAACGCGGAACTCGAATGTGATGACCGAAGAGGGGATGAAGAAACTCCAGCGGCACATCGAGCGGACGGGGCGGTATGAGCCGCTGGTGGTGAGACCATTGAAAGAAGAAACACACACTTTGGCTCCGACTTCGTCGGAGCTTCAAAGTGTGGCACCCGGAGAGGCCGGCGGGGCGGCGCGGTACCAGGTGCTGAACGGGCATCACCGGCTGGAGGTGTTGCGGCGGCTGGGGCGGACGACGGCGCGGTGCGAGGTGTGGGAGGTGGATGAACGGGAGGCGCTGCTCTTGTTGGCGACGCTGAATCGGCTGGAGGGGCGGGACGATCCGATGCGTCGGGCGGCGCTGGTGGCGGAACTGGCGGGGACGGCGGGGGAAGACGTGGCGGCGCTGGCGAAGTTTCTGCCGGAAGATCGGGCGGCGCTGGAGCGGGCGCTGGCGCTGGGGCGGGAGGCGTTGCCGGGACCGGTGGGGGCCGAGGCGGCGCGGGCGGGGACGCTGCGGCCGATGACGTTCTTTTTGCGGGTGGAGGAGATGGAGGTGGTGAGGAAGGCGTTGGGTGCGGCGGGAAGAAGTGGCAACGACAACGGCAGGGCAGAGATAAACTCTGCCCCTACGAACGGCAACGGCAAAAGAAACTGCCGGACAGGGCAGAGCCCTGTCCCTACGAACGGCAAAGAACACGCGGAGCGGGGGCGAGGGCGGGCGGAGAATCTGGTGCGGCTGGCGGAAAGTTTTCTGGCGGGGGAAAAATAGGGTCTGTCCCTATTTTGGAGGGAGATTGAGTTATGGAAGGCACGGTTAAAGAACGTCGCGAGTCGACGCTGGTGGCGGGGGTGCGGGTGGAGGCGGGGCGGCTCGAGGATTGGTATGCCCTGGCGGGGTTGCATTATCGGAGTCATTTGATCGGCGGGGTGGCGAAGATATTTGTACTGCGGTACAGCGAAGAACACGGTTCTGCAAGCAGAACCGTGGCACCCGAAAACAACAAAGGTCAGGGGGAGTTGATCGGGGTGATTGCGTACAGCTATCCGGCGGTGGCCTTGGCGGCGCGGAATCGGGCGTTGGCGCCTTTGGTGGCGCGGCTGCCGGCGCGGGGGCGGGCGCGGTTCTGGAATGCGCATTTGCGGACGATCAGCCGCGTGGTGTTGGAGCCGAACTGGCGCGGGCTGGGGCTGGCGGCGCGGCTGGTGCGGGAGACGTTGCCGCAAGCGGGAACGCCGTACGTGGAGGCGTTGGCGGCGATGGCGCGGGTGCATCCATTTTTTGCGCAGGCGGGGATGACGGAATACGATGCGCCGCCTCCGCCGCAATCGGAACGGCTGCGCGAGGCGCTGGCGGCGGCGGGCCTCGGGC
The DNA here is from genome assembly GCA_903929765.1 of uncultured Planctomycetia bacterium. Classification (GTDB taxonomy): domain Bacteria; phylum Planctomycetota; class Phycisphaerae; order FEN-1346; family JAACEH01; genus CAIYVX01. Next base: position 30,667 of record CAIYVX010000047.1, on the reverse strand, counting down.
GGGCGGATGCGCGGAGTGCGGCGGCGCTGGTGGCGGCGGTGAACGCTTTGGCGGAGGAGGAGCGCGGGTGGCTCTTGGGGGAGATCGGGCGGTGGACGCGGAGTTATCTGGGGGCGAAGACGGCGAAGGTGTGGCATCCGACGCTGGAACAGTCGTGCGGGTACGTGGCGAGATTTTTGTATTCGGAGCCGAGTTATTATTTGTGGGCGAATGGGGAGATGGTCGGCGGGGAAGCGGGAATTAAAAGTTAAAAACGAAAAATTAAAAATGAAAGAAGAGAAGAAACAGCGGCCGAGGAGATTTGGGGGGCGGCTGGCGAAACATGGCGGCAAACGCCGCCGCCAGGCCACCCGACCAGGGGTGATCTCGGTTACGGCGCGTTCGGAGCGATGGGGGCGTCGGGCTGGGCGGTCATGGCGCCCATCATTTTTTTCATCATGGCCTGCTGCTGAGTAATCTCTTTCTGCATCTGGTCGACCGTGGCGGATTGGGTCACGTCGAGGACGGGGCGAAGTTCGTTCAGGGTGGTCGAGAGGTTGGCCATGCCGCCGACGACCTGGTCCTGGATCTGGGCCGTTATTTTGGCTTGCTCGGCCTTCACCTGGGCGTCAATCTGGTCCTGGCTGAGGTGGGCGAGCAGGCCGTTCTGGCGGATGGCGGCAATCTTCGGGGCCAGATCATTGCCCGCGTTCATGGGACCGGTCGCCAACTGAATCATGGTCTGGTGGAGTTTTTCGATGGTGGGCGCGGCCAGTTGTTTCTGGGCGTCGGTGAGTTTGAGGCGGTCGATCATCTGATTGGTGGCCTGGTCCATCTGGAGGGTCATGGCCTCCTGCATTTTCGCTTTGGCCAGGGCTTTGTCCCGGGCGGCTTTTTCTTCATCGGTGAGGACGGGTTCGGCGGAGGTCGCCGTGGCGGCAGCCGTGGCCGTGGGCGCCGGCGGCGCGACCAGGTCGGGGACTTCGCTCGGCAGCGTCGGCGTGGCCTTCGGGGCCGGCGGAGCGACCGGCTGAGCGGCCGGCTCGGCCGGCGGCTTAGAGTTATTCTGAACCGGCCCAGGCGCGGGGGTCGGGCTTTCGACCGGAACACGGTCGGCCGGGGCCTGGGCCACGACCGCGGGCGGCGCTGCGGTGGGCCGGTGTGACAGCATGACGCCCTCAACGATGGCGACGGTGGCGGAAATCACGGCGATGGCGGTGACGACGATCATCTTGGCATTCATGTCAGAACCTTTCATTTTTGGCGGTTGGTCAATGATGGGGATTGTATCAAGCGGTTTGTTGGCGAGCAAAAGGAAAGAGGCGGAGCCAGATCCGCCGCGGGTCAGTCTGTTCGGACGGTTTTTGGGCTCAAACCCGGCCCTGAAGGGCCACCCTCCCCCAAGGAGGAGGGGTGAAGCAACAACGGGACGTTGACGGGTGACGGCGGGGCGGATAGTATCGGTAGATATGAAACAGCGGATGACGATTTTTATTCTGGGCGAGATGGCCGAAGGGGTGCGCGGCGAGGGGTTGGCGCCGCAGGCGGCCAAGAGCGCGCCGGCGTATTATCAGATGTCGGTGCCGCAACAGGTGGCGGTGGGAACGGAAAAGGCAGTGGTCAGTGGTCAGTGGTTAGTGGACAGTGAACAACGAAAAGAAACAGCACCCCCACCCTACCCTCCCCCCTCAAGGGGGAGGGGTGAAGAAAAAACAGCAAAAGAAACAACACCCTCACCCTACCCTCTCCCCTCAAGGGAGAGGGGTGAAGAAGAAGAAACGGCAAAGGCGGGGCGGGAGGTGACGTTCGAGCTGCGCGGGTATGCGCCGGACATTCTGCTGGTGCGCGGGACGGTCGAAGTGGAGGACTTGTTTCAGCACGCGACGTTCGATCTGGAGGCCCAGATGCTGGCGGCCGCGAGAAAAATTCTGGTGGTGCGCGGGGGCAATGCGGCGTTCAGCGAGGAGTATACGGCGTTTGTGGTGGCGGGGTACGAGGGGCCGCCGGAACAATTTTTGAAACACTCGTCGATCCTGGCGTCGCTGCTGAAGTCGGAGCGGCTGGAGCTGGACCCGCGGGAGGTGGAGTACACGCTGCAATCGCAGATCAAGTACGAGATGAACGATCTGACGATCATCGACTGGGACGGGGCGTTTCTGTTCGATCCGGAAGGGGACGTGGAAGAGGATTTGAACCTGCTGATGCTGGCGAACCTGCAACTGTTGCGGCACCGGATCATGGACCGGCAGTTGGACGAGCGGCTGGCGCACATGGCGGCGCTGGTGGGTGGGCCGGGGTCGGGGCGGCTCTTGTTTCGGAGCAAAGAGTTGGCGCAGGACTTGATGGACATCGTGCAGGCGCGGATGCAGTCGATCACGGAGTTGCAGCGGCTGGAGCGGGAGATCAAGCTGATCGGGGACTGGTACTCGGCGCGGTTTTATGATCTGGCGACGGCGAAGTTCAAGATTGCCCAGTGGCGAAGCGGGATACAGAGCAAGCTGGAATCGATTGAAGATATTTATACGGTGGTGGTGGAGAATTTCAGCGTCTCGGCGAAGCACCGGGCGGAGTGGGTGCAGATCATTATTTTCTTTGTGCTGCAGGTCGGGTGGTTGGGGCTGATCGTGCTGGAGTTCTTTTATTTTACGCGGGGGAGATGACGGCAAAGAAAGGCTAAAGGCTTAAGACCTAAGGCTTCAGGCGCAGCAGAAGAAAAAGAAGAAGAAACAACAGCGTCCCCCAGCAGTGCTGGGGGCTTCAAAAGCAACAACAGAAACAACGGCAACGCCAATTGGAACAACGGCGTTTGAGGGCGGCGTGGCTGCAAGCAGCCCCCCTACATAACTGTTGACCCGACCTACATTGTATGAGCCTTAGCCCCTCACCCGGCACTTCGTGCCACCCTCTCCCAAGGGAGAGGCGTTTTGTTCAGAGCAGTTAACGATGGGGTGTTCTCTCTGGGAAAGTATGCCGGCGTTCCACACACCTTGCCCCCATACAGCCGGGAGCCAAGGTGTGGCACCCTGGAAGTGACCATTCAATCGTTAACTGCTCTAATGTCCCGGCGGTGGGGTGACGAGGGTGCGGATGGGCTGGTGGTTCTGGCAGGCCTGCAAGTGTTGCTGGAACATGGGGATGGCCTGGTTCATGCCGGAGGCCTGGGCGATGCCGAGGGCCTGTTGTTCGGTGCGGAGGGCATCGTCGAAGCGACCGCACTCGGCGTAGGCGGCGGCGAGGGCGTCCAGGGCCTGGGGGTACTGACCCTTGGTCATTTGCACGGCCTGCGTGGCCAGTTCGACGGCCTGTTTGCCGTTACGGAGTTTGTCGTCAGAGGCGGTGGCCATGATCCAGGCGGCGCTGATCAGGGCCATGGGCGGGCGTTCGGATTGGAGCGCGGCGTAGAATTGCGGCAGGGCTTCGGCGTAGCGGTTTCGTTCGAAGAAGAGCATGGCGAGTTGTCCGTGGATGCGGACGCTGCGGGGATCGCATTCCATGGCGCGGTAATAGCAGGTGATGGTTTCGTTGTAGGCGGCCTCGGCCTTCTCGGCGGGGTACCCGGCGGGTTGACCATGTGCGACCCGGCTCTGGGCTTCGCCCATCTGGCGGTGATATTCGGCTTCGAGGAAGACGGCGAGATTGGCCCAGGCTTCGAGGAGGTCGGGTTTGGCGACGACGGCGTTGCGGTAGCGTGCTTCGGCGGCCGTGCGGTAGCGCAGGACGTCTTTGTGGAATTGCAGGGCATCGGCGGTGCGGCCCTCAGCGGTGGCTTTCTGTTCTTCGGCTTCGGCTTGCTGGGACATGGAGCGGTAGAGGTTGCCGATGTTGTTGAGTGCTCCGGGGTGATCGAACTTGACGGCGAGGGCGATGAGGTAACAGAGTTCGGTTTTCTGGTATCCGGCGGGTTCCTTGCCGGTCAGGGCGGAGTGGAGTTGGAGGGCGTGGTCGCGGGCTTCGGCCGGGTTCCTGGCGACGGGTTTGAAGGAGACGTTTTCTCCGACGTGTCGTTCAAAGGTCAACATGCCGAGATTGGCGAGGGCGTCGGCGTAGCCGGGCTTGAGTTCGACGGCGCGGGCGAAGTGTCCTTCGGCCTCATTAAAGAGTTTATCGGCTTCGGCGGCGACGCGGACGGCCTCGGCGCGTTTGTTTTCGGCCTCGGCGTGGAACTTGGCGGCCTCGGCGTGTGGTTTGGCGGCGTCGGCCGGAGGCCCCTGGGCTTCGAGACGTTTGGCTTCTGCCTCGGTCTGGTTGCCGGCGACGTCGAGGTTCTGTGCTTCCATGTTGAGGCGGTTGACCAGGTCGGCTTTGGTCCGGGCTTTGGACTGGTAGATCATGCCGCCCCAGTTGTTGTGGGCGACGGCGTTGTCGGGGTCGAGGAAGAGGGCGCGGGTGTAGATGGATTCGTCGTTCTGCCACATGTGGAGCATGTGGACGGTGTAGAGGCCGGAAAGGGCGATGGCGGCGACGGCGAGGACGGCCAGGCCGACGGTGAGGGCGCGTTTAATTTCAGGGCGGCGCTGGATCAGGTAGTTTCGGAGGTCTCCGACGCCGAGGGCGAGCATGAAGAAGATACCGATGTAGGGGGCGTAGGTGTAGCGGTCGCCGTAGGACTGTGAGCCGACCTGGACGAAGAGACCGTTGACGGGGATGAGCATGCCGAGGTACCAGAGCCAGCCGACGGGGAGGTAGCGGTATTTGCGGCCGAAGTAGACGACGAGCGTGGTAATGGCGGCGAGGACGAGGATCGAGAGGAGGAGGTCGCGCAACCAGACGTCCATCTGTTCGGGCGTTGCGGTCTCGCGATAGGAATAGAAGAAGGAGAGGTCGACGGGCCAGACGATCTGCCGGAGGTAGTGGCCATAGGCGAGGAGGGCGTTGCCGAGGCGGGTTTGGAAGGGGATCATGTTTTCGCTGACGACGGCGCCGGCGGAGCCCTGGACGAAGTGGGTTTGCTGCGCGTCGAGGATCATCAGGATGAAGAGGGGGATTTTTTCGATGGCGCTTAAGCAGAGTTGCCAGAAGATCCAGGGCTGCTGATCTTCGTCGCGTGAGCGGCGCTCGCGTCGGGTGAGTTGGGCGGTGGTTTTGGGTCGGGCGTCGGGGGCGAGGTCGTCGGCGAATTTTATTCGACCGAGGGGCCAGAAATCCAGGAGGATGAGGATCAGGGGCAGGGTGACGAGCATGGGCTTGGCCAGGAGGCCGAGGCCGAAGAGGATGAAGGTGAGGAGGTAAAAGAGCCAGGCGACTGGTCGTCCGGCCCAGAACTTGTAGACGGGTCCGGCGCGGTCGGTGTAGGCGATGTAGGCCATGATGGTGAGCATGAAGAAGGTGGTGCTGAGGACGTCCTTGCGTTCGGAGGCCCAGGCGACGGACTGGATGTGGAGCGGGTGGAGGGCGAAAAGGGCGGCGACAAAGGCGGCGGCCCAAGGGCGACCGGTCAGGCGGGTCAGGATGAGGAAGAGGAGGACGGTGCTGACGACGTGGAAGAAGAGGTCCATGAGGTGGTGCATGCCGGAGGAGGGGATGCCGGTGTGCCAGACGTTGGGCTTGTCGATGCCGAAGAGGGAGATGTCGATTTCGTGGGAGATCCAGGTCAGGGGATGATAGTTACCGGCGATCCAGTGGCCTTCGGAATCGACGGAGGTGAAGGCCCACCTGATGTTCGTCCACCAGGGTTTCGGGGGCTGGGCAATCAGGCCGTCGCGGTCGAACATGTTGATGGTGATGTAGTCGCGGTCGTCGTAGCTGATGAACTCGTGGGTGCGCATACCCTGAAAGGCGGCGATGGTGCCGGCGGCCAGGAGCAGGGCGACGACCAGTTTGAGGTGCCAGGACGTGAAATCGACGCGTGTCAACTGGTGAAGTTGCGGGAGATTATTCTTTCGGGCCATAGGAACCTCGGCGGAGTATTATAGAGACCGGGGGCATTTCAAGCAATGGGTAGAGCATCAGTGATGCTGCTGGTTGTGGACGGCCAATAATATAACCGGTTTCGGCAGCGAAAGTTTCGGGCGAAATAAAACGGCGAATATCGAATATCGAACACGGAACCGCAGAATCATGAAGTCAGAGTTGCGATTCGAGTTTCAAATCACTCTTTTGCACCATGCTGGCGGAGGAAGCCGTCCAGTTCGGTGTAGCCGCGCCCTGCCGCCCAGTGGAGCGGCGTGCAACCATCGTCGGTTGCTTCGTTGATATTTGCTCCGTTGGCAAGCAAAAGTTTGATCGCTTCCAGTTGCCCAGAGCCGGCCGCTCCGAATAGCGGAGTTGCACCGTTGGTGGTTCTGGCGTTCACGTCGGCGCCTTTGGTGAGCAACAACTTGATGACCTCAATTTCTCCACAACATGCCGCCAGGTGAAGCGGAGTTATCCCGTCAGCGGCCTTCTCATTAACGTCGGCCCCACGGGAAATGAGCAACAGCGCAATCTTTTCATTACCTCTACTATCAATCGCGTAAAACAATGATGTAGGGTAGTTTGGTTTTTCCTTGAAATCGGCAGAGACACCCCAATTCAGGCATCGTTTGACCCCGTCAAGATCGCCGTGCGTGGTGTACCAACAAATGTTTTTGGTGGGCGGCAGGCCCTTTACGGCAAGGATTGTTATGGCCGCCAAGATGATAGCGGCGGGTATGAGCAGCATGAGAAATTTTTTGGATTTCATATAGGTTCTCATTTTTGTTTTAAGCCGGTCGGCGGAATGCTAAGGCCTAGTTTTTTCCGCACTTCGGACAGTGACATGCCACCCTTTTCCTTGAGGGCGGCGCGGGCGGCTTCCACGTCGATATAGTCCTCGATGGCTTCAATCGGTTCATCCGGAAATTCACTCTTTGACAAACTGTTCATCATACCTTTGATCCAAAGTTCATTTTTCTTCTTCATCGCCCTAATTTTGACGAGCGGGGCGGAAAAGTCAAGGGCGAGGCGGGCGTAGAGAGCAGGTCGTCACCCTCACCCTACCCTCTCCCGTCAAGGGAGAGGGGTGAAACAGCAAACCAAAGAAGAAACAGCGTCCCCCAGCAATGCTGGGGGCTTCATAAGAAGAAAAAGTAGAAGAAACAAAGACCAGGGGCAAGATGCCCCTGGGACTCACGGGCGGGACGCCCGTGCCACGGGGAAAAAACTATTGCGGTTTGTGGGTGGCGAAGAAGGAGAGGAGCCAGGTGACGAGGTGGGTCATCAGGGCGAAGCTGGTGCCCAGGACGACCAGGGCGAAGAGCATGTTGAGGAGGAAGATGCGGCCGCAACGGGGACAGAACCAGGCGTTGGCGGCGAGCTGCTTGCCACACTTGCAGGCCATTTCGGCGGTGTAGGCGTCGACGTCCTCGTAGTCGTCGGGGGAGTCGGGTTTGGGGGCGGGGGGAGGCAGGTCGGCGGGCGGAGTGGTGGGTTTGTCGTCGAGCATGGGCGAGTCCGGAAAGAATTAAAAATTAAAAATGAAAAATTAAAAATTAACGGCAACAGCAACGGCAGGGCAGAGACAAGCTCTGCCCCTACGAACGACAAAAGAAACAACACCCTCACCCGGCCCTCTCCCGTAAAGGGAGAGGGGTGAAACAGCAACGGCAAGCGGAAGAAGAACCGTTTAATTATGGCGGCTGCAAACGGCGCAACCGCCCTACATAACTCCAAGTCTGGCGGTTTATTTTTCATGGCCCGTCTTCGCCGGACCATGCCACCCACGGTTTGGGGTGGTCGAGAAGCAACAAAAACGGCAACGACCGCTCAGTCGCGTTTGATTTGCGGCATGCGGTCGAGGACTTTGTCGGCCAGGCCGTAGGCGACGGCTTCGTGGCTGCTCATGAAGCGGTCGCGGTCGGTGTCTTTTTCGATCTGTTCGAGGGGCTGGCCGGTGTGGTGGGCCAGGATGGTGTTGAGCATGAGGCGGAGGCGGATGATTTCCTCGGCCTGGATGGAGATGTCGGTGGCTGTGCCGCGCGCGCCGCCCAGGGGCTGGTGAATCATGATGCGTGAGTTGGGCAGGACGAAGCGTTTGCCCTTGGCGCCGGCGGCGAGGAGGACGGCGCCCATGCTGGCGGCCTGTCCGAGGCAATAGGTGGCGACGGGGGCGGAGATGAATTGCATGGTGTCGTAGATGGCGAGGCCGGAGGTGACGATGCCGCCGGGCGAGTTGAGGTAGAAGTGGATGTCGGCCTCGGGATTTTCGTTCTGGAGGAAAAGCATCTGGGCGATGACGAGGTTGGCGACGTCGTCGTCGATCTCGCCGCCGATGAAAAGGATGCGGTCCTTGAGGAGGCGGCTATAAATATCGTAAGCGCGCTCGCCGCGGCCGGTGGTTTCGATGACCATCGGGATGAGGTGTTGGTTTCTCATTTGTTACCTCGAATGTTCGGGCGAAAAAGTCAGAAACAGCGAATATCCAATATCCAACACTCAATATCCAATCATGAAGGAAAGAGAACAGCAACAGCCGGACAGGGCAAGTCCTGTCCCTACGGAAAGCAGCCGACCTACTTCTTTTTCTTCTCCGGCGCGTTGAGGACTTCGTCGACCAGGCCGTACTCGACGGCCTCGGGGGCCGAGAGGTAGCGGTCGCGTTCGATGTCCTGGAGAATCTGGTCGGCGGTTTTTTTGGAGTGCTTGGCGAAGAGGTCGATCAGGGTGGCCTTGTCTTTGATGACTTCGCGAGCGGCAATTTCGATGTCGGCGGCCTGGCCGTCGATTTCGCCGGCGGGCTGGTGAATCATGACCTTGGCGTGGGGCAGGATGAAGCGTTTGCCGGGCGAGCCGCCGGCCAGGAGCAGGGCGGCGCCGCTGGCGGCGATGCCGATGCAGTAGGTGGCGACGTCGCATTCGAGGAACTGAATGGTGTCGTAGACGGCCATGGTGCTGGAGACGTAGCCGCCGGGCGAGTTGATGTAGAAGCTGATGTCCTCGTTCTTCTTTTCGTTCTGAAGGAAAAGCATTTTCATGACGACGTTGTTGGCGACGGCGTCGTCGATGCCGCCTTCGAGGAAGATGATGCGGTTCTCCAGGAGAAGGTCCTGGAGGGTCATGGCGCGTTGGCGCTGGTAGTCGTTATAAGCCATCGATTGAGCCCCTAAGAATAGGCTTAAGACTTAAGGCTGAAGACTTAAGGCGAAGAAACAGAAGCAAAAGAAACAACACCCTCACCCGACCCTCTCCCGTCAAGGGAGAGGGGTGAAACAGAAGAAGAAAAAGAAGAAGCAGTTGTTCGTTTGGATTCGTACCGGGGGTTTCACCCCCGGCTAGGATCCCCGCGCCCTTTCAGGGCGGACAGCAACAGAAAAAGAAACAGAAACGGCAACAGCAACACCAAGCGGAAAACGGCATTTTATTGCCGCGTGGCTGCAAGCAGCCACCCTACAACATTAAGGCAAACCCCTTATCAGGTGGTTTCCTGGTCGGCGTCGCCCTTGTCTTTGGGGGCCTTGCGCTTCTTGGCCGGCTTGGCGGCACCTTCGTCATCGGCAGTTTCGGTCTTTTCCTTCGCCGATTTTTTGGCTTTGGCCGGTTTCTCGGCGGCGTGCTTGGCCTCGGGTGGGGCCGGGGGCGGGGCGTCTTTTTCGGTGACGACGGCCTTGGAGAGGAGCAGGGCGAAGACCTTGTCGTCGCGAATCTGTTCGCGGAGGGCGTCGAGGTAGCCGTTCTTTTCCATGTCTTCGTAGACGCGGTCGGCGGGGCGATTGTAGCCCTGGGCGATCATCTGAACGCGAGCCTGAACTTCGTCCTCGGTGGTCTCCATCTTTTCCTTTACGGCGATTTCGGAGGTGATGAAGGAGAGCTTGAGTTCGATCTTGCTGCGCTGCTTGCAGGCTTCCATCAGCTCGACGGCCTTTTCCTCGATCTGGTGGACCGGGACGCCCTGTTTCTGGAGGCTGACGACCTGGCGGTTGAAGATGCGTCCGGCGTTGGAGTCGGCCACGCCCTGGGGCACCTCGAAGGCGACGTGGTCGAGGAGCCACTTGGCCAGGACATCGCGTTTGGCGTTTTCGAGGCCTTCGGCGGCATCGTGGGTCAGGCGTTCGCGGATGGTCTTACGGACTTCCTCGACGGATTCGAAACCGACGCTCTTGGCGAAGGTTTCGTCGAGGGTCGGCAGGGCGATGCGGCGAATCGACTTGACGACGATGGTGGCCCAGGCTTCCTGGCCGCGCAGGGCTTCCTTTTCAAATTTTTCGGGTACCTTGGCGGTGACGGTGACGGTTTGGCCGGCGGTCTTGCCGGCCAGGGCCGTGACCATGTCGTCGAAGTGGATGCCGGCCAGGGCTTGGGGGAAGACGGCCAGGCCGGTGTCTTTCTGTTCGAGGATGGTTTCCTCGCCGACGGCGATGGTCACGTCGGCGGTGAGCATGTCGCGTTCTTCGATGGTGACGTCGGCGGGCTGCTCGGTGAAGCGGCCGCGGCTGCGGCGCAGATTGGCGAGGTTGGTTTCGACGTCGGCTTCGTTGACGGCGGGCCGGACGACTTCGACGGGGATGCCGGCGTAGTCGGGCAGGGCGATTTCTGGTTTGACTTCGACCAGGACCTCGAACTTCATCGGTCCGTCGGTGGGCATGTCGATCTTGGCCGGATCGAAATCTTCTTCGCGCAGGACGTCGAGCTTGTTCTCGTCGACGGCCTTTTTGTAGGCGTCGGCGATCAGCTCGGATTTGACCTTGTCGCGGATTTCTTCGCGGAGCTTGCGTTCGACCAGGCGGCGCGGGGCGTGGCCGGGGCGGAAGCCGGGAATGTGCGAGTCGGAGGTCAGTTCGTCGAGGGTCTTGTTGACCGCAGTCTGAATCTCTTCCTGCGGGACCTCGAAACTGAGTTTCTTTTTGCAGACGCCGGCATCTTCGATCTTGACGGGCACGAGACGACCCTCCTTAAAAGTGTGCGGCTACTTCTTGTGCCACGGTCGGCTTGTCCGACCGTGCGTGAATCTTTGGGCGTTCGACACGGTCGGGCAAAGCCGACCGTGGCACAGACCAGGGAATTTGTAGCACATAACTGGTAAAAGTGAAAGGGCGGACGCGCGGGCCCGCCGGGAACAACGGGTGACACGGACTCCTTTGCCGACGCAAGCGGCGACCAGGGCGGCTACCCATCGGAGCGTTCCGTGTATACCCGCCGACACCGACGGGCGACGCTGCGACCTAGCCGAACAACCCCCCAGCCACTCGGTGACCGAAGAAGAAAAAAATGGAGCGGGTGATGGGGCTTGAACCCACGACATTCACGTTGGCAACGTGACGCTCTACCACTGAGCTACACCCGCTCGTGCGGCGAACTGGGAGTATTTTAGCAACTGTCGGGGCGGAAATGCAAGAGTAAAACAGGCAGAGAAAGATAGTCCTCAGTTTTCAGACTTCAGACGCAGCAAAAGAAGAAGCAACGGCCTTCCCCAGCAGCGCTGGAGTCTTCAAATTTGTTTAGAAGCTGAAGATGAAGTCGGCCTGGAGGCGCTGGTAGGACGGCGACTCGCGGTAGAGGTCGGCGTGGCAGATGTTATCGTAGTAATAGCTGAGGGCGGCGACCCAGCCCGTGGCCACCTGGTAGGCGACCGTGACCTTCGAGCCGTAGTAATCGGTTCCGCCGCCGGCGGCGTTGGCGTCGTCGAACATGGCCACGACGGCATCCGCGCCGACATATTTGTAGTGGTAAAAGAACTGCCAGTCGCCCGGCTTCTTCAGCGTGCCGTAGCTCACCCCGAGCAGCCAGGCATAGGCGTTGTTGCCGTTCAACGTGTACCGACCGCCGGTTGCCGGAGAGATCACGAGGCCCTGGCGAGCGGCCGTGTTGTAGGCGACGTCGCCGAAGACGGAGAACCGCTTATGGAGCCACGGGTCGTCCAGGCCGAACTCGACAAAGGGGTTCACAATATCGAATCCGCTGTAGAGCGTGCCGTTGGGGTTGAGGGTGTTGCCGCCGCCGCTGGTGGGGAAGATGTTGCCGGGGGCAGCCGTGGCGCCGCCGGTTGGGTAGCCGCTCGGGTTGACCACGCCCTGCAGGTGCGTGTAGGCATATAAACTTAAACCGCCGGTGGCGTAGGCGCCTTTGGCCACATGCGGCAGGGCCAGTGTGGCGTAGCCCTGGGCGGCCCAGAGCATGGCGTCCGGGACGGCCGTGCCGGAGGAGCCTCCGGCGTCAACGCCCTCGCTGACCCAGAACCCGCCCGTGTTGGCGAAGAGCGTCAGCCCGTCGCCAAGTTGCCGGCGATACTTCGCGGCCATGCCGTCCATTCGCAGGTCCGCCGACCAGATCATTTCACTGTTGCCGGGTTCGAGGAAGGGGTTGGGCAGGCGGCCCATGTAAACGTCCAATCCCGGCACGGCTTTGGGATGATAGTCGGCATAGGCCAGGTCGAACCAGACCGACTTTTTCTCGAAGCCCGGGTTGCCGTCGCCGCCGAGGGTCTGGTTGGCCGAAATCGGATCGGAACCGCCGTAGCCCCTGGTGCCGCCGCCGGTGATGAGTTGGAAGCCGACGGTCACCTCATCGTTCACATTGTCGAAGAACCCCAGGCGGACGCGGATTCTCTGGCGCGTTTCCTCGCGGCTTTGGGCGGTGCGGGAAATTTCGTTGGCCTCGGTGTTGGCCTTTTCGATCCACTCCGTGCGGAAGCGGAAGTCGCCGGTAATCTTCAGGTTGGTGACCCAGTCGGGCAGGGTCCGGTCCTTGAGTTCTTCCTTGATCAGGGCCAGGATTTCTTTTCGCTGGTCGTCGTTGAGGGTCGGGGCGCCGGACTTCGGCAAGCCCTGCATCTGGTTGATCTGCTCCTGCTGCCGATTGACCAGATCGCGGAGCTGGCGGACCTGCTCGACCACGTCGGTCTGCGCCGGCGCTGCGGCGGCCATGGTCAGAACCAGTCCCAGCGCCGCTGCGGCCGCTCTGATACTGAGACCTGCCTGCATCATACCGCTCCTGTTCAAAAAAGTTGGCGACAGTCTACCATTCGCGGGGAGGCGCGTCACGATGTTGATGATAAATCTTTTATTTTGGGCGATTCCGGCCGCAGGGCCAGGGCGAACAGGGCGACCAGGCCGGCGACAAAGGCGATCATTTTTATGTGTTGCCATTCGGGATGGCCGGCGGCGATGAAGACGCGGGTAGGGGTCCAGGCGAGCAGGGTGCCGGCCAGCAGCCAGGGCCAGGAGCTTCGCCGGTGGCCCGCCAAAAGCCAGAGGCCGGCGGCCAGGGGCAAGAGCAGAACCATGTCGGCATATTTTCCGTAAGCGAAGATCAACTGGACGCCCAGCACGAGGCCCGGCAGAGAGTCCGGGGAGAGATGGCGGCGCATGGTCCACAGCCCGACGACGAGGAGCGCCGCAGCCGCCAAGAGGGCCAGGGGCGACGGCATGGGCAGGCCGACGGCGGCGAGCAGGCTGGGCAGGCCCATGACGAGGCCGTTGCCCAACTGGTTGAGCGGCTGGCGGCCATGCAGGTGGAGGTTGCCGAGAAATGCCGTCAGGCCGTGGCAGAAGCCGAGTTGGAGAGACGAGGGGATGGACAGGGCTGCCGTGACGGCCAGCGTGGCGACCAGCAGGAGCCAGCGGCGCTCCAGCAGGAACCAGAGGAGCGTGAGGACGACAAACTGCGGCTTGAAGGCGGCCAGGCCGAAGAGGAGGCCGGCGAGGAGGTCGCGGCGCGAGCGGGCGGCCAGCCAGCCGGCGAAGATCAGGGCGGCAGCCAGGAGGGTGACCTGGCCGGACTTGATCCAGTGGGTGACGGCGGGCGTGGCCAGGGCCACGGCGGGGAGGAGCCAGAGGGTGAGGGGCCAGTGCGAGACGGGCCGGAGAGGGCGAGCCTGGGTGACCCAGCGGAGCGTTAGCCAGGCGAGGGCGAGGGCGGCGGCGAGGTTCGCCAGGGCCAGGAGCAGCATGGCGGCGCGGGGCGGGAAGAGGGCCAGGAGGAGGACGAAGGGGGCGGCCTGCGGCGGGTAAAACCAGGGGGCGTCGGCGGGACGGCCTTCGTACTGTTCATATAGCTTGCTATATGAATCAAAATCGCCGGGATCGAGGCCTTGCCGGTAACACTGGCCGGCGGCGTAGAAGGTATTGAAATCCGCCGGGGCGGGGTCCTGTGAGCGCAGGCCGCTGGCCGGGAGGAAGCCGCAGACCGCGACGATGGCAAAGGCCGCGGCGACGATGAGCAAGCCGGCGAAAGATTGAACTCGACTGAAAATGGTATACTGTCCCCAATAAAAGTTACCCCGCCTTCGGAGCATTCATGCCACCGGGTTTCATTTTGTCGTGGGATAATACTGAGACTTCCTCAAAAGGCGGATGATCCCGTAAACAACGAAGACGAGACCCGGAACGGCCATGACGAGCAATCCTGTATTTCCCGAAATCAGAAAAGGGATAAACAAAACCACGCCGAGAACAAGACTGAAAATGGCGGATGTTCTTACCTGGGCATTGGCGGCGAAGACAACTTTCTGATTATTCTCGATAATCTTGTTGATTAGGGCGACCCTTTCTTCGCACGTTTGACGGCACGCAAGACCGTTCGGAAGTGTTGCGGCGCATTCAACACAGAGTCCTTTGTAGCAGGACTTGCACAACCCAACCGCCGGTTTCTCGGGATGGTTATAGCAGTTCATCTAATTCCCTCCATAGTCGAAGTTTCCGAGTTTCATTCGGCCCGCGAGCACCGCAGGTTCCCGCCCATTGATTGTCTCTCGTTTCCATGATTCCGCAAGTATTTTCAGCCGGCCTTAAAACTGGCGATCTTGCTATCACAACTCGAACCGCCGGAACCAGCGGCGCGAAAGGCGGCTGAGGAGGAGCGAGACGGCGGGGACGAAGAGCGGGCGGACGAGGAAGGTGTCGATGAGGATGCCGACGGCGAGGGCCAGGCCGAGCTGGATGGTCATGGCGAGGGTGCCGGCCATCATCGAGCCGAAAGTTCCGGCGACGATCAGGCCGGCGGCGGAGATGATGCCGCCGGTGCGGACCATGGCGGCGCGGACGGAATCTTCGGGCGAGCGGCCGGCGAGGGATTCCTGGCGGATGCGGGAACAGAGGTAAATCGTGTAGTCGACGCCCACGGCGACGAGGAGGACGAAGAGGAAGAATTTCACTTTCCAGTCGAGGCCGACCGCGCCCTGAAGGCGAACGAAATAGAGGTCCGCCAGGCCCAGAGCGGCGAGGAAACTGAGGGCGGTGCCGCCGACCAGAAACGCCGCCAGGAGCGGGCGGCGCAGGAAAGCCGCGAGGATGAGGTAGACTGCGGCCAGGACGGCCAGGATGACGCGGACGTAATCGTCGTCGGTCACGTCGACCAGGTCGGCCAGCGTCGGCGACGCTCCGGCCAGGGCGACGGCGGAGAGGTTTGGTTCGGCTTGGGCGGCGCGGTCGAGGGCGGCGCGAATCTGCCGGGCGGCGGCGACGGAGTCGTCTTCGTAAGGGCCGCGATTGAGGAGGACTTCGAGCCGGGCGGCGCGACCGTCGGCGGCGAAGAAATAATTGGCCAGCCGGTCGCGGAGCAGTCCGGCGGGCACCTGATCGATCGAGGCCAACGGCGGCGCGAGCGGGCCTAACGGTTGCAGCGGCGTGACGACTTCGGCCACCAGCGGATTGGTCCGCACGGCGGTCGCGAGCCGGCCGAGCGCCGCAAAACCTTCTTTGGTTTCCAACGACGTGCGGCTCTCGACCAGGACGGTGATCGGCCCCATCAGGCCTGGCGGATATTCGTGCCGCAAGATTTCGAAGCCTTTGACGCTCGACCAGCGGGGAGAGAGTTCGTCGAAAATGTTGTGCGTCGGTTTGGCGCGGAGGCCGTAAATAGCGGGGACGGCCAGCAGGGCCACGGTGGCGACAGCGACCAGAAGCGGGCGGCGGATGACGAGGTGCGAGAGGCGTTCCCAGAGGCTGCTCATGGGGGGAGCGTAGGAAGAAAAAGAAGAAGCAGAAGAAGCAGAAGAAGCAGAAGACAGGGGCAAGATGCCCCTGTCACTCACGGGCGGGACGCCCGTGCCACTGGAAAAACGCGGCCAGAAGATGGCCCGGCCGGCGAGGAGGTAGAGGGCCGGGGCGAGGGTCAGAGCGGCCAGGGCGCCGACGGCCAGGGCGACGGCGACGCTGGGGCCGGCTTTCTTGAAGGCCAGAAAATTATCGAGGGCCATGAGCGAGAGGCCGGCGATGACGGTCAGGGCGGCGACGCAGATGGGCCAGGCGGTGCGGCGCAGGGTTTCGGCCATGGCTGTCCGCATTCGGCACGGCGCGACAAGACCCGCCGTGGCACATTCACCGCGGCCGAGTTCGACCTCTTCCTTGTAGCGCGAGATGAGGAAGAGGCAATAATCGGTACCGGCGCCGAAGACGACGACCACGACGAACATCTCAATGACCGGGTCGGCGGCGAAACCGAGCGGGGCCAGGGCGTAAAGCAGGTGCATGGCGCAGAAGAACGCCAGGGAGATGGTGCAGATCGGCACGAGGATCGCCACGGGGCTGCGGTAGATCAGGAGCAGGATGACCACGACCAGACCGATGGCGGCCAGGCTGGAGCGGTCGACGCTCTGTTGGCCGGCGGCGGCATAGTTTTCGTAGAAGCCGCCGTTGCCGGTGATCTCGGCCTGGAGTCCGGCGAGATTCATTTCGTGCAGATGTCGGGCGAGGGCCTGGACCGTGGCCTGGGAGCGGAGGGCGGTGAAGATGTCGGGCAGGCCGACGACGACCAGCGTGGTGGCGCCGTCGGGGGAATTGAGGCGCGTGGCCAGAAACGGATCGGTCACGGCGCTGGCGACCGGGGCGAAGAAGAGCGATTTGCGGAGCGTACGTTCCAGGTCCGCCGGCGGGTGGTGAATCCAGGCGACCAGTTGTCCGATGGCGGCGCGGTCGGCGTCGGTCAGGCCGGCGTCGCGGTGAAAGACGACGATGGCGGTGGCGGGGCGGTAATCGGGAAAGAGTTGGGCGAGGCGGATTTCGGCGGCCTGGCTGGGGCACCAGGTGGGCAGATAGACGTCCCGGCCAGACTCCAGCGCTGCCGAGGGGGCGTGAGCCAGCAGGCCCAGGGCCGCTGCGGCGGCGAGCCACAGGACCACCACGGCCAGGGCTAAGACTTTGCCGGATTTTTCTGCGCCGTCGGGCATCAAGACTCCTTCAGATACATGGTAGGGGGTCCCGCTTTGAAGGGCAACGAAAAACAGCCGGGCGGCCGCGCCGGACTACGGCTGAAAGTCGTCCGGCTTCAGGCCGACGTTGAAATGGACGTCTTTGAAGAGATACCTGAAGGTCAACTGGCCGTCCCAGTCATAGCCCTCGACTTTCACCGGGAGCAGCCACTGCTGGTCGAGCCAGATTCTGTTCAGGGCGGCGGAGTAACCCTTTCCGGGCGGCAGGCGCCGGATCAGCAGCAGCGCCGGCCGGCCGGTTTCCTCGACGGTCTGCACCCCGCCGTCTTCGAGCCGGAGTTCGCCGGCCGCCAGGGCCTGGCGGTCCGTGGCCAGGAAGATTTCCAGGCTGCGTTTGAAGCCGAAGTCGGAGATCGGGCGCCGGCTGGTGCCCAGCACCAGTGGGCCGGCGGGGTCGACGCGCAGCCACGGCAGCAGGGGGCCCAGCGGGCCGGTGGGATGGGCCAGGGCCTGGCCGTCGTTGCTTCCGGCGACGTAGATAATAATATCGGCCGCCTGGGCGCCGGTGAGCCATTGCAACTTCACGCCGCCGGGCCGCTCCAGAAAGCTGGCCCGGATGGTCTGGGCGGCGCCCAGAGTGTCGCCCAGCCGCTCCTGCTTGACAAAGAGGCAGGTGTAGTCGTGATACGATTGTTCGTAGTGTTTCAGGCTCAGTTCCCACAGGGCGATCAGATCGGTCCTGGCCAGTTGCACCAGTTCGGCCTCGGACGGTACCTTGCTGACGGTTTCCGGCGTCGGGGCGGGTCCGGGCGGCAGCGGCTCGCCGCGACCGAGGCACCCGACCAGGGCGACGGCGGCGAGGCCCAGGGCTGCGGCCGGAGCCTGCGTCTGTAAGATCTGCAAGAGTCGGTTCAGCACGTTCATCAGTCCACCTCCGAAGGCTGCCCCGGCCAGTATAACGTGGAACCCGGCGGCCATTCCAGAGCCGCCAAGAAAAACAGAAAGAAAAACAGTCGCCACTATTTTCTTGACACTCCAAATGCCCTTGCTATCTTTCCGGCGTCGGTCGCGGGTGGTGGCGCGAGCGGACTTTACGCAGGAGAAGCGACATGGCGAAAAAGAAGAAGAGCGACGGCGGGCGTCCGGAGGGCCGCAAGGGCAAGCCGGATCCCAAGAATTCCAAGCCCAAGAAACCCAAAGCGGCGGAAGAACCCGAAGAAAAAGAGCCTGAGGAAGAGGAAGCCGAGGAAACTCCGGCGGTCGAGGGCGAAGCTCTGGACACCACCGAGTTGGTGACCGTGACGCAGGCCCGGAACATGAAAGAGGCCCGGACGATGAAGTCGATCCTGGAATCGGCGGAGATTCCGGCCTTCATCGGGACCGACGAGCACGATCCGACCAAGCCTCCGCCGCGCAACGCCGTGCGCGGCATTCCGGTTCTCGTGCCCGACGAGTTGGCGGCTGAGGCGGCGGAAATCCTGGCCGATGCGGCCATGGAGGCCGAGGACGCCATCGACGAGGACGAGGAGTTTGAGGACGACATCGAGGACGAAGAGGACGAGAAGGATGACGACTTCGATCCCTTCGAGGGCCTCGATGACGACGCCGAGGACGCCGAGGACGTGGACGACGAAGACCTCGACGACTTTGACGACGAGGAGTAGCCGCATGAAAAACAGTGGCATGGGCGTCCCGCCCATGGAAAAAGCAGCGCAGGGCCAAGATGGCCCTGCGACCCACGGGCAAGATGCCCGTGCCACTGCAAGCAGATCTTACCTGCTCGGCTTCGACATCGGTACCAGCGCCACCAAAGCCCTGCTGATCGACGAACGCGGGCGGGTTGTGGCGGCAGCGTCGGCGGAGTATCCCGGCCTGGTCCCGCACCCGGCCTGGAGCGAACAGGAGCCGGCGCATTGGCTGCGGGCCGTTTCGCGGACCGCGAAAAAAGTTCTGGCGGTGGCCCCGGCGGGGGCCGTCCGGGCCGTCGGCCTCTCCGGCCAGATGCACGGCTCGGTACTTCTCGATAAATCCAATCGCGTGCTGCGTCCGGCCATCCTCTGGAACGATCAGCGGACGGGCGAGGAGTGCGCGGAAATCACCCGCCGGGCCGGCGGGCGGCGGAAGCTCATCAGCCTGGCGGCCAACCCGGCCCTGGCCGGCTTCACGGCGCCGAAAATTCTCTGGGTCCGCCGCCACGAGCCGCACGTCTGGGAGCGGACCGTCAAGGTGCTCCTGCCCAAGGACTACGTCCGGTTCTGTCTGACCGGAGATTTCGCGACCGATCTGAGCGACGCCTCGGGCACGCTGCTGCTGGACGTGCGGCAGCGGAAGTGGTCGGCGAAACTTCTGGCGGCGCTGGAGCTTGATAAGGATCTTTTGCCGCGCTGCTACGAATCGCCGGAAGTGACGGGCGTGCTTCATGCGGCCGGGGCGAAACTGCTGGGCCTGCCGGCGGGCACGCCGGTGGTGGCCGGGGGCGGAGACAATGCGGCGGGGGCGGTCGGCAACGGAATTGTCCGTCCGGGGGTGGTGAGCACCAGCCTGGGCACCTCCGGCGTCGTCTTTGCGCACGCCGAAGAGATGGCCGCCGATCCGCTCGGTCGCGTCCACACGTTCTGCGCCGCCGTGCCGGGCCAGTGGCACGTCATGGGCGTGGTGCTTTCGGCCGGTGGCAGCCTGCAATGGTTCCGCAACCAACTCTGCGGTGAGGAAGTAGCCGAAGCCCGGCGGCGCGGGGTTGATCCCTACGAACTGATCACGGCCCTGGCGGCGCGGTCGCCGCTGGGTAGCCACGGACTATATTTTTTGCCCTACCTGACGGGCGAGCGCACGCCGCACGGCGACAGCGACGCGCGGGCCTGCTGGATCGGGTTGTCGAACATGCACGGGCGGGCGGAAATGGCGCGGGCGGTGATGGAAGGTGTGACCTACGCCATGCGCGACTGCCTGGAGATCATTCGTGGGATGGGCGTTCCGGTGCGCGAGATTCGGGCCACCGGGGGCGGGGCGCGGAGCCGGTTCTGGCGGCAGATGCAGGCCGACGTTTACGGTCAGGCGGTGCGGACGATCAACGCGGCGGAAGGTCCGGCCTACGGGGCGGCGCTGCTGGCCGGCGTGGGGGCGGGCGTTTGGGGGAGCGTGCCGGAGGCCTCCGACGCGGCGGTTCGCCTGCGGACCGCGACGCGACCGGAGGCCCAGGCTCGCCGGGCCTACGAAGAGCGCTATCGCGAATATGACCGCCTCTATTTGGCGCTGAAAGAGAGCTTCGCCCGACTGGCGGCCGTCGAAAAAAAGGATAAGTAGCATGGGCGTCCCGCCCATGAGTCGCAGGGCCGTCCCGGCCCTGCTTGTTTTTTCTTTGAAGCCACTGGTGAAGAAGAAACGGCGTCCCCCAGCAATGCTGGGGGCTTCAAAAGAAGAAGCAACAACAAAGGCCACGGGCGAGACGCCCGTGGGACTCACGGGCAAGATGCCCGTGCCACTGGTTTTGCCCTCGCTGTTGAAAAAAGCCGCTGACCCCCTTGTTCCATTACCATAGACCGATTAGAGTAAGGGGATGTCGGGTCTGTTGACCCGACCTACTTGGTTGCTGCGCCGGCAGAGAAGGGCTCCATGAACGAAGAAAAAGAGGTCGAAAAACAATCCGCTGAAAAACGAGCCGCCGAGAAGATCGTGGTCGAAAAGATCCACGAACTTCGCGACCAGATTGCCGTGCTCCAGCGCGTCGCCAAGGACGCCCGGGACGCCACATTGTCGGATCACGTCGCCCTGCCCCAGGCCATCGAACAACTGGCCGAGAACGTTGACGACCTGCGGGCCGAGGCCGAGCGGCTGGCCGAGCATCACCGGATCGTCGAGGTCGAACTCACGGCGGCGCGCCAGATTGCCGAAGAGCGGGCCGATCTGTTCCAGACCCTGATCCGGGAAGCCCATCATCGCATCCGCAACAACCTCCAGAGCGTGGTCACGCTGCTGGAAATGGAGCGTCAGGCCGTCGATCCGTCGAGCGTGGGGGCGCTGGACCGCTGCGCCGCGAGAATCCGGGCCATTGCCATGGTTCACCGCCTGTTGACCAGCGAAGACGCCCGCGAAGTGCCGGTCCAGGGCTTGCTCAAGGGCCTCTCGGAACTGGCTGTGGCCGGATACCTTTCGCCCGGAGCCACGCGGCTCGCCGTCACCGTCAACGATTGTGTCTGCACCGTTTCCAGCAAGTCGGCCACGAGCCTGGCCATCGTGGTCAACGAATTGATTTCCAACGCCATTCTCCATGCCTTCTCGGGCCGCACGCACGGCCGGCTCGAACTTTCGGCCGCCTGTTCGCCCGACCATGAGACCATGACCATCACCATCGCCGACGACGGCATCGGCTGTCCCGACACGAAGTCGGACGGAACCGGTCTGCGGCTGATTCGCAGCATCGTCGAGCACGATCTCAAAGGAAAAATCAACATTGCCAGCGGACCCGAGGGCGGGTGCCGTTGCGAAATCGTCCTGCCTAATCCGGGAGAAACACCATGAAAGACCGTTCGGCGTCAGAGAACAGCCCGCCGCGCTGCATTTTCATCGTCGACGACGAGTCGCTCGTCCGCCTGGGTCTGGAAAACATGCTCACGCGCCAGGGCAGCGAAGAGATCTACACTTTTGCCACGGCCGAGGACGCCCTGGCCCAACTCGACCGCCTGCGCCCGCGGCTGGTGTTCATGGACATCCAACTCGGCGTCGGCATGACCGGCCTGGAGGCGGCCCGGCAGATCATGGAGCGGCGGCCCTGCCCGGTGATCATCACCACGGCCTACGCCGACGACGAGTATCTGAACGAGGCGATGCAGGCCCACGTCTTCGGGTATCTGGTCAAGCCGGTTACGCCGCAACAGCTCACCAGCGCTATGGTCCTGGCCCAGAACCGCTTCGAGGAATTCGAGCGGCTTCAGAGCGAGAACGCCAACCTCCGCGACACCATCGAGACCCGCAAGGTGGTCGAGCGGGCCAAGGGCTTGCTGATGGAAAAGAAAAAAATGACCGAGGCCCAGGCCTACCGCATCCTCCAGAGCAAGAGCCAGGAACAGGGCAAGGCCATGCGCGAAATCGCGCAGAGCGTACTCGACGCGGCAGATTGCCTGTAAAAAGCGAGAAAAAACCGCCGCCGGCCCCGTTTTCGTCGGGATTTGCAGAGCGGCAAAAAAAATTTTTATTTTTTCGGTTTTTCCTCTTGCACGGAACCGCATTTCGGATTAGATTCCCAATTGTTCCGCCGATGAAGGCGGACGACAATTCTGGGCGAAGAAGCCCGGGCCAGGAAGTAAGACAGGCGACGAAGCCTTTCCGATCACCAGATCGGCGAGGCTTCGTTTTTTTTTCGGTCCGGGTCGCATCGCAGTGAAGGAGAGACGATCATGGAATTGAAAACAGACATCAGGCAATGCCCGGATTGCGGCGAGACGATGCAGCCGCAGGCCAAGGTGACCACCAGCCGCCACTTCTCGCGGTGGTGGCGCTGCTCCAACGGCCGGTGCCGGGCCCAATGGCTGCTGCCGATGTTCAGCACCGAAACGAAAGAGGATGAGTGGGCGTTCTGAGCCGCAGGGTCGGCCCGGCGCGCGGCGGAAATAATTTCGGCAGGAAAGAAGTTCAAGGGACAAGGAGATTTGCGATGCGATTGAGACTGCGACCGATGGAAAAGAAGTACCTGCCGTGCTTGCGTTGCAACCGGCAAATGTGGACCGATGCGGCGCACCGGCTTTGCCGCAAGTGCCGGCGGCACAATTCCGAGGTCTACGACGTTCCGGTCTACACGGCCAGCCGCGAGGCCGGCGATTCGAGTATGTGGAGTTAGGCGGTCGGGAGGATCAGGAGCATGGCACGTTTTGTCGTGTTTGTGGTGCTGGGCATGCTTCTTACGGTCGCCTTGGCGGTGCTGCGGGCCGAGCCGTGAAACATAAGGGTAAAGCCTGCAGCCTGGGAACCTTTTACGCGGAGGAGTAATAGCCATGACAAATCGAAGACCGAATCAGAGCCTGACGTTGCCGGTCTACCGTCGCCGCCGGCCGCACCGGGGGTGGTAAACGGCGCCGGTCGGCGAGCCGGAGCGAATTGAATACAGTGGACGCGGCCTCGTCGGGGGGCGGGGCCGCGAAGCAAACAATGGGGGGCGCGGCCCCTCGACGAAGATGGGCCGCGAAGTGACGCTCCGGGCGGTTTCGGGGGAGACGCCTGCCGGGCGAGGTTTATAGGGGCGGATGGCGCACGGAGGAAACTCGTCGCCGTCCGCTCGCTTTTTTTGGTCAATTTGTTAGCCGCGTAGCGGCGTTTGATAGTAGCCACGCGGCGCAAGCCCGTGGTTAAAGGCGAGCATCATAGAGTCCTCTTTTTCTTCTTCTTTGCCTCTGCTTTTATTTTAGAAGCCTCCAGCATTGCTGGGGGACGCTGTTTCTTCTTTTCCCGGCCCAATAATGAGGCTGCCCACCTGCCGCCACATCTTCCCCAGCCGCGAAGCGGCGAAAGTTTTTAGCCGTAGGCGTGAGCCTACGGTCCGCCACGCCAACCAGCCCTGGCTTCTTCTTTTTTTCTCAGCCCCGCCCGGGGCGAACGTCACTGCCGCCCCGTCGGGGCTACGAAGAAAAAGAAGAAAAGAATATTTTCGTGGCCTCGGCACCGGCGGCTCACGCCGCCGGCTAAACACTTCCGGCCCTTCGGGCCTTGAAATAGGAACGTATGGAATGTAATAGGTGGCTGTCCCTAGTTTTCTAGTTTTTGAACTACTTACTGAGTGTCAGCATGACCGGAACGAGGGCTCTCTTATCGTACCAGTGGCTTTGCTCAAACACGAGTAGCCTGACCGTTTGCCCCGGCTTCACACCAAGCCTGTCGAGCGGTATGGCCATTTCTACGCCCGCCTTTCCTGTTACGATGAGCGGGTTATTATCCCACTCGTCGCTCCTGAATTCATCCCGGCTGTAGATTCCCTCGCCTTCTTCATTAAGGTTTTCGATGTTGTAAAAAAGGTCGCGTTTTACAGTCTGGGACACCAAGTTTATAATCTGGCCATACTGGATGAACACGCCAACCTCGTAACCTTGCTCGTTGTTTCCCTGGGGTTGAAGCAGGCTCTTGCAACCGGTCGCGGGGTTGTTGTCGACGTCGAAGAGCAATTTCGCAACAGCGCCTGATGAGGGCTTCTCATTATAAGCATCCTCGAGGGATGGTTCACACTCCATAAAAACGTAGAGGTAATGATGGTCGTTTTCGAAATGGAATCGCTTAATGTCGATCCCGTTAAAGTCTCCTCTCCCGGTAAGGCCGACCTCTGCGATGAGCGGCGTTTTGTTGGCCCAGCGATCTCCGCTGCCGTCCATGTGGAAAGACAAAACTGGTGCTTGGGCGTTTTTTCTTTCGGTGTTAGAGTTTTTATAATGGCATCCAGAGACAACGAGAAATGCTGCGGTAATAGCCAATATCAGCCTTGCGTATTCAGCCATGACTTTGCTCCTATAAACCAATCGGAAAACGGCTTTTTATTACGGCGGCTGTTACCAGCCGCCCTACTATTTCAACCGCCCATACCCATTCCCGTTTTTCTGCCCGTTGCCGTTCCATCTTTTCTTCATGGCGACGGGTGGGCCGCTGCCGCCGACTAAAATCAGGTGGCCTTCGCCGAGAAGGTTGTCGATGTCGGCGACCAGGGCGGCATCGGGGCCGACGTGGAGGGCGTCGCCGACCTTGATCACGGCGTGAGCGCCGGCGGGGGTGGTCAGTTCGATGTGGACCGGCGTTTTGCCGGGACGTGATTTCAGGAGGTCGCGCAGGGCGGCGAGCGTTTCGTCCTCCAGGGCTTGCTCGCGCAGGGAAATGTGAATGTCGGCCGTCATCTTCTCGATGGCCTCGCCGGCGCCGTAAACCGCGTTGATCCGCACGCTAGGCTGTTCCCACTTGCGGCTCACTTCGCCGACGATGAAGACGACGCGGTCTTCCTGCAACTGTTCGTCGCAGGTCTTCAGGGCTTCCTCGAAGGCCACGCACTCGGTCGTGCCGTCGAAATCCTGAAGGACGATCACGGCCATTTTTTTGCCCTGCTTGGTGAGCCGCTCGCGCCGGCCGGTGATGAGGCCGCCGATTACCACCGGCGCGTTGTCGGTCTTCTCGGCCAGGCCGGCGGTCGTGGTCTTGGAGTAGCGGCGCAAGAGGTCGGCGTACTGGGCCAGCGGGCTGGCCGAGACGAAAAAGCCGAGGACTTCCTTTTCCTTGCCGAGGAGCACGTTCGGGGGAAACTCGGGGATGTCGGGCAGGGCTTCCTTGTCGCGAGCGCCCTCGTCGCCGCCGGGAGCGCCGCCAAAGAGCGACGACTGGCCCGACCGCTCGTCCGCCTGGGCCCGCGAACCCTGAGCCAAGGCCCGGTCCACCACGGCGAGCATCTGGCTGCGGCGCGCGCCGCAAAAATCGAACGCGCCGCACTCGATCAGGCTTTCCAGCACCGCCCGGTTCACCAGGCGCAGGTCAACCCGCTCGGCAAAATCGAAGACCGAGCGGAACGGTCCGCCGGCGGTCCGGGCGGCGCGGATGGCTTCGACCGCCCGTTCGCCGACGCCCTTGACCGCCGCCAGGCCGAAGCGAATCCGACCGCCGGCCACGGTGAAGACCGTGTCGGACTCGTTCACGTCGGGCGGGCGGACTTCGATGCCCATGCGGCTGCACTCGGCGATTTCTTCGACCACCTTGTCCGTGGCCACCATGTCGTAAGTGAGCTGGGCCGACATGAATTCGACCGGGTAGTGGGCCTTCATCCAGGCGGTCTGGTAGGCGATCTTGGCGTAGCGGGTGGAGTGGCTCTTGTTGAAGCCGTAGCCACCGAAACGGACGATGGTTTGCCAGATTTCGGTGACGACTTTGTCGGGAATTTTCTTAGCCTTGCACCCGGCGGCGAAGTTCGTTTCCTCAGCGGCGATGGTCTCGTGGTTCTTCTTGCTGATGGCCTTGATCAGCTTGTAGGCGCGGGGCAGGGGGATGTCGCCGAGGCGGTTTAAGATCTGCATGACCTGTTCCTGGTAGGCCATGCAGCCATAGGTTTCGTCGAGGATTTCGTGCATCACCTTTTGCGGAAATTCGTATTTCGCGCGGCCGTGCTTCCGCTCGACGTAGTCGTTGATCATCTCCATCGGACCGGGGCGGTAGAGGGCGTTGGCGGCAATCAGGTCGGTGAAGCGGTCGGGCTTCATCTTCTGGAGGAGGTCGCGCATGCCCGAACTTTCAAACTGGAACACGCATTTGGTTTCGCCGCGGGCGAAGAGATCGAAAACTTTCTGGTCGTCCAGGGGCACGCGCTCCAGGTCGATCTCCACGCCGTGGTTGGCTTTGGTCAGGTCCACGGCTCGCTGAAGGATCGAGAGCGTCCGCAGGCCGAGGAAGTCCATCTTGAGCAGGCCGACTTTTTCGATCACGCCCATGGCCCACTGCGTGGTCACGTCGCCCTCGCCCTGGAGGCAGAGCGGGACGTAATTCACCAGCGGCGCGTCGCCGATGACGACGCCGGCGGCATGGACCGAGGCGTGGCGGCTCATGCCCTCGAGCCGCCGGGCGATGTCGATCAGATCCTTGATCCGCGGGTCGGTGCGGCAGAGTTCCTTGATCGACGGCTCGACGCTCAGGGCCTTGTCGAGCGTCATGTTCAACTCGGCCGGGATTTTTTTGGCCAGGGCATCGACCTCGGAAAGCGGAATGCCCATGACGCGGCCCACGTCGCGGACCACGGCCCGGGCGGCCATGGTGCCGAAAGTGATGATCTGGGCGACGTTGGCGGCGCCGTACTTGTTGCGGACATATTCGATGACGCGGGCGCGGCCGTCCTGGCACATGTCCATGTCGATATCGGGCATTTCGCTGCGGCTGGGGTCCATGAAGCGCTCGAACAGGAGGCCGTATTTCAGCGGGTCCACGTCGCAGAGGCCCAGGACGTAGGACACGAGGGCCCCGACGCCCGAACCCCTGGCGCCGCAGGGAATCCGGTTCTGGCGGGCGAAGTTGACGAAGTCCCAGACGATCAGGAAGTAGCTCGAAAACTTTTTGTCTTCGATCACCTTCAGTTCGCGGTCCATCCGCTCGCGCAGCTCGTCCGTGACCTCGCCGTAACGCTCGACCAGGCCTTTTTCGCACAGTTCGCGCAGGTAGGCCGCGTCGGTCTTGCCGTCGGCCGGGACGTAGACCGGGGCGTGACGATCCTTGAAGGAGAGTTCCAGGTTGCAGCGCTCGGCGATTTTCACCGTGTTCTCGAGCGCATCGGGATAGGAGCTGAACCGCTCGGCCATTTCCTCGGCCGACCGGAGGTGAAATTCGCGCTCAGGGTACTTCATGCGATTTTCGTCGGAGATCATCTTGCCGGTGGAAATGCAGAGCAGGGCGTCGTGAGCCCGCCAGTCGTCGGCCCGGAGGTAATGGACGTCGTTGGTGGCGACCAGGCCGACGCCGATTTCTTTGGCCACGTCCGCCAGGAGCGGCATGACCCGGAGTTCGTCCTCGATGCCGTGGTTCTGAAGTTCGAGATAGAAATTTTCCGGACCGACCAGGTCGCGATAAAATGTCGCCACCCGCACGGCCTCTTCGTAATGACCGGCCCCCAGGAGCGACGGCACTTGGCCCGCCAGGCAACTGGTCAGCAGGATCAACCCGCCAGAAAGCTCCTTCAAGATTTCGTTATCGATGCGCGGGCGGTAATAAAACCCGTCGAGGTATGCCGTCGTGGCCAGTTTCAGGAGGTTGCGATAGCCTTCCAGGTCGCGGGCCAGCAGGACCATGTGGTAGCCCGCGTCGCGGATGCCCTGGCTCGGTTCCTTGAAGGTGCGTTTGCCGGGGGCGATGTAGGCTTCGTAGCCGATGATCGGCTTGACGCCGGCCTTCTGAGCGGCCAGATAAAAATCGACCACGCCGAAGAGGTTGCCGTGATCGGTCAGGGCCACGGCCGGCTGGCCGAGTTCTTTGGCCCGCGCGGCCAACTCGTCAGCGCGGCAAGCTCCGTCGAGAAGACTGTATTCGCTGTGCACGTGCAGGTGAACAAAAGGAATAGCCACGGATCGGACTCCGATTGGTTTGAGGTGGGCACGACGGAGGCATGGTACACGCGAAGTGAGGGCGTGTCAATTCAATGACGGGCGGGAAAAGAGTGTTCCAATAGTGAAAAAAATGGTCTTTTGCCTTTGGCTATCGACAATTTCTTTATAATTTGTGACAAACCATAAAGATTTTTTAAAATTCTTCTTCCAGAACGACGATTTTCTTTATAGAATGTCATAGACCATAAAGAAGTTGTCATTCGGGCAAGGTGTAGTTTAGGAGCATAATCATGCCACGCATCATTCCGCCGCCTAATACAAACTCGGCCCTTCTCCCTGCCTCTGAGCTACTGGATCTCATGGGCCAATTAAGCCGAGTGCCAGAGGTGCGAAGGATGAACGATAAATATTACCCATGGTCGAAGGTCAAGCGACGTGGCCCGGTAAGCGACCAATCGCCCGAGAAAGTCTGGTCCTGTTTGAAATTGATCCGTCGGCAACAATATCGACCGCTGCAATTGAGTGCCTCCGGAAAAACAAAGTTCTATTATTGGCTTCCCGATTCCGCCCAGGAACTCCTCCACCGCATCGACCAGGGAGCGGCCGGGAGCCTCGAATCCAATACCGCCAGCCCGGTAAGTTCCTTGGAAGCAGAAAGGTTTCTTGTCGCTTCGCTCATGGAAGAAGCCATCTCCTCCAGCATTCTTGAAGGCGCGGTCACCACGCGACGCGAGGCCAAAAAGATGCTTCGCGAGGGCCGACAGCCGCGCGACGGTTCTGAACGGATGATTTTGAACAACTACCGGGCCGTTCGCCGGATTCGCGAGTTGAAGGATCAGCCGCTCACCGTCCAGATGCTTCACGAACTTCACGGGTTGGTGACGGAGGGAACCCTTCACGACGCCGCTGACGCCGGACGGTTCCAGGCTCCCAGCGAGAGGCGTGTCGATGTCGTGGATGTGCGAACCGGCGAAACGGTGCATACGCCACCTCCGGCCGAGGAAATCCCATGGCGAATCGAAGAGGTTCTTCGGCTGGCCAACCCTACCGACAAAGATGAGTTCATGCACCCGGCTGTGCGGGCCATCATGCTGCACTTCGCCATTTCCTACATCCATCCTTATGTGGACGGCAATGGCCGCACAGCCCGTGCGGTCTTCTATTGGAGCATGTTGCACCAGGGCTACTGGCTGGCGGAATACCTGAGCATTTCGAGCATCATCCGCAAAGGGCCCATTAAATACTATCTGGCCTTCATGAACACCGAAACCGATGAGTTTGACGCCACATATTTCATTCTCTATCACCTCAAGGTCATCGACCGCGCCATCACGGCCTTTCGCGAGTACGTGGAACGCAAGCGGAGCGAACTGGAAGCCACGGCGAAACTCCTGCGGCAACATCCGACGCTGAATGACCGCCAGCGAGCCCTGCTGGCCCATGCCCTGCGGAATCCCAATGCCACATACACTTTCGATTCTCATGCGAACTCGAATGCGGTGAGCTATCAGACCGGAAGGTTCGACATCATGGAACTGGTGCGAATGGGATTTCTGGAGAGAATCGACGGGCGTCCGGTGCGGTTCATGCCGGCGAGAGACCTTCAACGGAAAATCAACGACGTTGGGTAGGTGAAAAGAATATCTGTAGGGGTCTTACGCCCGGCTCCAGGCCACTTCGCGGCGGGAGCGGAAGAGCGGGATGGCCAGGAAGAGGATCAGGCCGAGGGCGACGTAGGGGGCGAAAACGACGAATTGATGGCCGACCGAGCGGCTGGCGAGCGCGGGCGAGGACCGGTGCGGCGCTGCCGGGCGGACGACGGGCTGCGGCGAGTCAGTCGTCGCCTTGCTCGCAAAAACCGACAGGTACGGCGCGTCGGGGTCCCCGGCTTCGAGCATCGCGGGGTCGGCCGGAGTTTCCAATTCAGGCGTCACAATCGGCGTCTCGGACGGCAGGGCCGGTTTCTCCGGCGCCACAACCGGCGGCTTGGCCCGTCGGGCCACCGCTTCCAATTGCCACATCTTCGCCTGCACGCGACGGCAGTAGTCCGCTGTACACGTCTTCCGTTCGCCTATCGGGCCGCCGTTATGGACGCGGGCCAGCGTCGCCCAGTCCAGGTCGCGGTAGGCCTGCGGACAAAAGCGCCGCCAATAGGCACGCACGATCCGCTTCGAGGCCTCAGGATCGCGGACCCAGCGGTCGTAGCTCATCGGGATTTGGCTGCGCGGCACGCCCTCGTCGAGGAGTTGGCGGCAGGCGTCGTTCCAGTAGACCCGCTTGATCTGAAGCGGGCCGCGTTCGCCGTGCGCACCGATCATGTTCGGGTCGCCGCCGGACTCAATGAACATTATGGCCGCCAGGAGAAATTCCATTGCGTTTCCGGTGCCGGTCGTTAGTAGTCAAGTTCGCCCAAGCCGAGGTAACGAAGCATTGTACCCCAAAACGGTCAAAAGTCCAACGATTGGCGCGGAATGGGTGCATTAACGTTTTGGGGAATCAGGCGGCCCGCAGGTGCGGCCAGAGAGTTTCCCAGAGACCATTGAGTCGCATCAGCTTCAAGGCCAGCATCCGTCCCAGGCCATCGTGCGACCAGCGGCTGCCCGGACGTTTGAAC
>CAIYVX010000046.1 GCA_903929765.1 uncultured Planctomycetia bacterium | reverse complement strand
TGACCGCCGTGCTGATGGAACAAAGCGAAGAATGGGAAACGGGAAAAGTTTATCTGACCATAACAGAATCGGAGAACGCCTAAGCCACTGTTACGAGAGACGGCCCGGAAATGAATTTACAGAAAAAAAGTTGCTTTGCCACCAGCGCCATCGGTCGCTGCAATTGCGTACTCTAACCGATTATAACTGGAGTAACAAATGAGGTCACCAGAAGGAAGCACAATGCTGTTTCCCGACGTCCGGCCCGAGAGTTCCAGCGGCTGCTCGACGTCGGCCGCAGGGAAGGGGGTTTTGCGAACCGGAGCGCCAAGGGGCCTTCACCGGACAAGGAACAAAGAACCAGACAACACAAACACACACATAGACTACACATATATGACATATATCTCATACATAGTAGTCTAGTAATATATATGGCGGAGAGGGAGGGATTCGAACCCCCGGAACCCTAATGGGCTCACCGGTTTTCGAAACCGGCCCATTCGACCGCTCTGGCACCTCTCCACACAACCACTACTACTTATGCAACAAACAGTTACGTCGCCGATCAGAAGGCCATCAAAAACATATTCTTGCGCTGACGAAAACCACAGAGCCCGTTATGCCCCAAAAATGCTCGGCGAAAGCTAAACTATTATCAAGAAACTCATCGCGATACATTTTTCAGGAGTCTTGGAAAACCACACCGCCACTACTCTACGGGGCTACCGGGTTGTCCCAGACCAGCACAGTTGATGTCAACCTAGAACACATACTGTAGCCGAGGGATGCGTGACAGTCAAGCAGATCTGCAACTACTGCGTGCAATTACTGTCGTAATTACGGCGAGCAATTTACCCGGCGTTGGAATAAGTTTGGTTTTTGTTAGGCTATGAGATATAATGCCGTCATGGCCACGAAAATAGCTGTCATCCAGGCACCGGCGTCGACGCCGCCGCGGCAAGCCCTGACCTTTTATGCCGCCAGGGCCGAGGCGGGCTTTCCCTCGCCGGCTGACGATTACATCGAGGGCCAGTTGGACCTCAACGAGCATCTGATCGCCAACCCGCCGGCCACGTTCTTCGTCCGCGTAAGCGGCCAATCGATGATCAACGCGGGCATTCACGACGGCGACCTCCTGATCGTCGACCGCTCCGTCGAACCCCAGAGCGGCAGCATCGTCATCGCGGTGGTCCACGGCGAAACCACGGTCAAGCGTCTCGGGCGCCGCGGCGACCGGTTGCTGCTGTTGCCCGAAAACGAGGCCTACCAACCGCTGGAGGTCAACCGCGAGACGGGGCTGCAGATCTGGGGCGTCTGCCGCTACGTCATCCACCGCTTATACTAAGAGCCATGATTGCACTGGTCGATTGCAACAGTTTCTATGTTTCGTGCGAGCGGGTCTTCGACCCGGCGCTGCTGGGGCGGCCCGTAATTGTCTTATCAAATAACGATGGTTGCGTGGTAGCCCTGTCGGCGGAGGCCAAGGCCCTCGGCCTGGTGCGCGGGCGGCCGCTGTTCCAGATCGCCGCCCTGGTGCGGCGCCACGGCGTGGTGGTGCGCTCGTCCAACTATTCTCTGTACGGGGACATGTCGCGGCGGGTGATGGCCACGCTGGCCCGGTTTTCGCCGGACCTGGAAATTTATTCCATCGACGAGGCGTTTCTCGATTTGGACGGTTTCCGTGGCCGCGACCTGGCCGCTTACGGGCGCGAGATTCGCCGCACGGTCCTGCGGTGGACGGGCATCCCGGTGTCCATCGGCCTGGCCTCGACCAAGACTTTGGCCAAGGTGGCGGGACATCTGGCCAAGAAGTCGCCCGAGGGCGTGGTGCTGCTGGCCGAGGCGGCGGAAATCGAGCGAGCTCTGGAGGCGACCGCCGTGGGAGAGGTTTGGGGCGTCGGCCCGCAATACGCCCGGAAGCTTCAGGCGTCGGGCCTCTCGACCGCCCGACAATTGCGTGACACCGACCCGGCTTGGATTCGTCGCGTGATGACCGTCGGCGGCGTGCGGACCGCGATGGAACTGCGTGGCATAGCGAGTTTGCCGTTGGTGCAGGGCGTGCCCTTGCCGCAGTCGATTGTGCGGTCGCGCTCGTTCAGCAAACCGGTCGAGTCGCTGGACGAGTTGCGGGCGGCGGTCTCGGTTCACCTGTCGACGGCGGCCGAGAAACTCCGGCAGGCCGGGGCCGTGGCCGGGCGGGTGAGCGTGTTCATTCTCACCAACCGGTTTCGGCCGGATCAGCCGCAGCACTGCGGCTCGGACGGCGTCAAACTTCAGGAACCGACCGCCGACACCCCCCTGCTCCTGGGGCGGGCCGTGGCCATTCTGGAACGTCTCTTCCGGCCAGGCCACGTCTACAAGAAAGCCGGCGTCACGCTCACCGAGTTGTCGCGAGCCGACGCCGTACAGTTGACGCTGTTCGAGACGGCGGACCGCGAGCGGTCCCGGCGGCTGATGGCGGCCCTGGACCACATCAACGGGCGGTTGGGCGACGATACGGTCCACGCGGCTTCGTGCGGATTTGGCCAGGATTGGCAGATGCGGCGGGAACATCACTCGCCGCGCTACACCACCTGCTGGCAGGAATTGCTGCGGGCTTCGTGTCGGGGTTAGGCCGGCGGAAGCGGTTCGTGGGGCTTGCGGCCATAGACCTTTTCGTAGGCGATGCAGTTGGGGCAAAGTCGGCCCTCGACTTTTTTGACGAACCAGAAAGCCAGGCCGCGCTGGCGGACGCGGGCGCGGCGGCAAACCGGACATTTCAGACAGGCGGCAGCGCGGCGGCGGTCGCGTTCGGTAATCGGCGAATCATTCATAAGTAACCTTTCACGGCCCGATCACGGGCGTCACCAGACTGAAATCAGAACCAGTTCGCCGGCCACGAGCGCTGCGGCAACCAGGACGGTGGCGGCTCGGCGGCGGTGATCCAGGGAGACACGCAACAGAAGTTGCGCCGCCAACAGGTTGGGCAGGGCGAGGGCCAGGGCCAGGCCGACTATTCCGATTATACTCCAGGCGATACGCACGGCAGCAGAGTCGCATCGCGCTGCCACGAATGGGAGGTCGGCGAGCGCCGCCAGAAAAACGAAGTAGCGGACCTGATCGGCGGCGCTCCAGGCGGCGAGTTTGCAGGCCGCGAGCCGCGCCAGGACGAACGGCCAGGAAAGGATGACGATGGCGCTGCCAAAAGCAGCGCCGGTGGCGTAGCGGCCAAGCGGCGGTTGTTCGATGAGCGAAAAGCCGAAGACGCCCATGGCCAGGACGAAAAGCACATTGAGAACGATGAGCCACATCGGGGCCAAACCGCGCTGGCGGCGACCGAAACTGGCGAAAAACATCGCCGCCGTCACGGCCCCGGCGTAGAAGCCGGCGCAGCGCTGGCAGAACGGCAATGCCTGTCCGGCGATCCAGAAACTCCGGTCGGGCGACTGGTGACAGAAATGAGAGAAGAAACTCTCAAGCATTTTTTTCTCAAAGTCACTTCGCCGGCGCGGCGGAAGCGGCCGAAGTGGCCGACATAGCCGACGCGGCCGATGTGTCGCTCACGGCGGGCGGGTTAAACTCAGGCAGCATCTTCTGCCCCGCCTCCGAATAAAATGACTTTTCCTTCCCCGTCGCGAGGTCATAAATAAGGACCGTCATCCCTGGATCCTGGTCTTTGTCCTGCATGAGGCGATAAGTGAGCCGCGACCCATCCGGCGAAAAGGTTGGGAATATAGCCAGGTCCTTTTCGCCTCGGGTAGGATCAATGCGCCTCAGTTCTGTCCCGTCCGCCTTCATCAGCCAAACGCCGTTGTGCTCACTATTCCCTTTATCGCCCTGCGAAGCCTTGACCTTCATGGTCATGGCGATATGCCCGCCTTTGAGTGCCCAGTCGAGCGAACTGACCTCGCCTGGAAGTTGCTTGCCAAGAGGAGCGACCTTGCCGTCGCTCACCGTCACCGTCCAGATCGAACAGGTCTCGTCTGCAACCCACTGTTCCGCTTCGTTTTGGGGTGTCTCGGCCTTCTTCATCGGATACCCCGCAATGAGAATTTGCGACGAATCCGGCGACCAAGTCAGTGCCTCTGTCGCTTTGACCCGGAACTCGGCCGTCGGCATTCGCAGTATTGTTCGCCGTTCCATTTTTTCCAAGTCCATGACCGCCACATAACCCGACTTGCTATCCGCAGGTTCCAACATAGCCATAAGTTTCCGCGATGGCGAAATCACAGGGTCGAGTGCATTGTCGATTATTTTCACCACCCGACCGGATTCGACATCCACCAACCGCACTTGCGATGTCTGGGGGATCGGCCAGGCGATCATTTTGCCACCTTCGGTCCACTGCGGACAAGGTTCGAATATGCTCTTGTCCGATGGTTTTGCCGCCGGTCCGTTCGTCTCGCCCAAGAGCCGCGGCGTGCCATCGGTTGGACTCACCAGATAAAGCCGGAAAGCATGTCCGGCATCGCCATTTTCCGGTGTCTTGAGGTCGGTGAAGTTCACCACGGCCAATTGCTTGCCGTCGGGCGACCAGGACGGCGGTCCCATTCCGGTCGTCGATTTCAGCAGCCGGTGGAGTGTCGCCGCCTCGGTATCCCAGACCGAAAGTATCCACTCATGATCGCCATACTGATCCACAAACGCAATCCGCTTTCCGTCTGGCGACCAAGTAGCCTGGGAGCAGGCCAGGAGGTAGGCCACCACACTCACCAACAGCAACACCGCCAGAGCCGTCGTCTTTTTCGCCGTCATGGACTTTCTCCTGTTTATGGTTACTGTGGATTTAGACCCGTTCAGTCATCATACCAATTCGGACGGGCTTCGAGAATCGGCCCGCGAGAAAAGAGTCCTTTGGCGGCCAGCCGCGCCGCCCGCCAGCCGAGCCGCACGTCGAGGCCCGCCCTAACCCGATTCGTCGGCCGGAAGAACTGACGCAACCAAAAGCCGACGCGGCGCAGCGAATAGCGGGCCAGCGTCCGGCCGTAGAGTCGCCGGACCTGGGCGACGGAATAGCGGCGCGTACGGAGGACCGGGTTGAGGAAATTGTACTGCGAATAGTCGGTGCAATCGAGATCGCCCGCCTGCCGCGCCGCCCGCCACTCGGGCGTGCCGGGATTGGGCGTCAAGGGCAGCAGCAACGTGGCGTCGGCCAGGCCGGCGTAGCGGACCAGCGCCGCGGCCGATTCGGGCGACTCGTCGGGCAGGCCGAACAGGAGCGAGGCGATGGTGTAAACCTGTGAATAACCGCCGAGAAGTTCCAGCGCTCGGCTCGAAACTTCCGGCCCGCAGCCGCACTTGCCCAGGGTCGCCAACTCTGCCTCCGACGGCCGCTCCAGGCCGATCATCACGCGCCGCAGGCCCGCGGCGACCTGTTTGTCGAGCAGGCGCGAGGCCGCATCGCGGACGACGCCGTCGGCCCGCAGCCAGGCCACCATCTCAATCGGCCGGCCCCAGTCCAGGATCAAGTCGCAGAACCGGTCGGTCCATTCGGGCGAACCGTTCCAGGTCGGATCGGTCCAACAGAAAGTCCGCCGGCCGAATTTTTCGTAGAGCAGCCGGACCTCCTCGAAGGAGCGTTCGGGGCTTTTGGTGCGATAGAGCGGGCGGACGTTGTCGCCGGAACCGACGGGCTGACCCATCTGCCGCCAGAGGTTGCAGAAGGAGCAGGAGCCGACGCAGCCGCGCGAATGTTCGAGCGTGGCAATCAGGCGATGCGAACGGGCACGGGCACCATAGAGCGGCATCGGCAGGAGATCCCAGGCGGGCAGCGGCAGCGTGTCGAGATTGGCAATCAGTTCCGGCATGCCACCATCGACGATCTGGCCGTCGGCGGCGCGGAACACCGCGCCGGAAATCGCCTCCCCTGCCCTGGCGGCGTCACATGAGCCGGCGTCGAGCAACCGCTGGAGTACGGCGACCAGGGTGCGCTCGCCCTCGCCGCGTACGATGAAATCTACGGGCTGATCGGCCATGATTTCCGGCGCCATCGGGCCGAAAAAATGTCCACCGGCGATGATACAGACTCGCGGATTTTGCGAACGTGCGAGGCGGGCCAGGCGCAGGCCCTCGCCCGAGGCCGAGACTTCATCGCCGATGCAGACCACATCGGGCCGCGCGGCCGCCAAGGCGTTTTCAATCGACCGCCAGCCCATTTTCAGAATCGGGGCGTCGAGGACGCCGACCGAGGCTCGCGGCAAGTCGCGTCGCACCGCTGCCGCCAGGCAGGCGAAGGCCAGCGGCTGCCAGAACGCCCCCGCAGGAGACAGGAGCGGCCAATAGTGCCGCGGAGGTCTGACAAAAAGGACGTTCATCTTACACTCGCGATTACTCCGGCAAACCTGGATCGTCGGGCAGGATGGACAGAGATTTCCGGGCGTACTGGCTGACCTGCGGATTGGTGTCGGCCACGAGGGTCTGAAGCACCTGGCGAACCGCCGCCGCCTCGCGCCTCAAGAGGAGCATGGCGGCACATTGTTCGGCGACGGCTTTGCCCAGGGCCGAGGCGGCCAGGCGGCGGACGTTGACTTCCTGGTCGGCGGCGGCGCGGACGATAAGATTCAGGCCATGCAGTCCGCAGACTTCGCCGAGAATCCAGAAGGCCCTGGCCCGGGTCTGCGGCGAACCGATCAGAACGGGAGATTCGAGGCACGCCGCGACGTGGCGGGGATTGAAGAGCCGCAGGGCCTCGATCATCGGCTTGGCGTCGTCGGGCTTGGCGACGAGGAGGTTGCGGAGCAGGTCTTCGAGATAGGGTCCGGCGCCGGGGCGGGCGGAAGTTTGAGCAGGTACTGTTCCGGGCGATTCACTATTCTTTCCGGGTGCCACACTATGAAGACCCGGCACAGCCGGGGCCGAAGTGTGTGTTTCTTTGTCCCCCCTGGAACGTTGAACTTCAACCCCCTGCTTCTTCTTCCGCCCCGACTCCATCAGACCCGCTGCCTCGATTTTTTCAACGGCCGCCTGACCGCGTTTGGTCAGGGCGACTACGGGCCGGCGCGGATCTTCGTTATCGCGCTTCAGGTAGCCAGACTTGATGAGTTGTTCGATCACCGGTTTGACGGCGTCCTGGCGGGCGGAGACGGTGGCGTAGGACGGATTGCGGTCGAGCTTCCAACTCAGCAGGTCGGAATCACGGGAACCGGTGACGATCTGGGCGACGCGGCCGACGCCAAGAGGAAAACGCAAGTGGCTGACGCAGACGAGAACCGGGCGGGCGATTTCGGGGCGTCGGTCCAGGATGTCGCCGCCGGAGCGTGATGCGGCGGCCGGCTGGCGACAACGGTCGCAGGTGCCGCAGCCGTCGCGCGGCTCTTCGCCAAAATAGCGGAGAATCGTCGACCGGCGGCAGGCGTCGCTGGTGATGTAGTTTTCGATACCATCGAGTTTCTCTTCCTCGATCTGCCGGCGGCTGTCGTGCCGCGCCCAATCGATGGCGACGCGGTCAAAGGGCGGCGCGGGATCGACGAGTTTTTCGATGCCCCGGCCGCGCGGCGGAGGTTCGTAGCGGAGGTGGCCGGCCTCGTCGAGCGCCGCCAAAGCCCGGCGGACCTGATCGTCCGACAGTCCGGCGGCGCGGCCGAGCGGCCACAGTTCCACACTGTAACGGCCGGGCGTTTCGAGGTCGAAGGCCGAGGCCAGGGCCTCGAAGACGGGCCGCTGGTTCTGCCCGCGCAGCTTGGGGAGAATCTCGGCGCCGGGCCGGTCGATGGTAATCCAGGCGGGCGGGTCTTCGGCCAAAACCCGGGTGACACCGGCGGCGTCGAGGAGGCGGATGGAGGCGCCGACCTGGCCGTCCTTGAGGCGCCCCTCGCACTGGTCGGCGATTTCGCGGTAGGTCAGGAGAATCGGATTGGCAGGAAGTTGCGTGAGCGTCTGGTAGACGTTGCGGACCTGTTCGCGCGAGGGGTAACTGAGATCGATGAAAAATTCGCGGAGACGTCGGTCGGAGGAGGAGTAGAGCAGAACGCATTCGGAAGGCTGGCCGTCGCGGCCGGCGCGGCCGATCTCCTGGTAATACTGTTCGACCGAGGCCGGGTAATGGTAGTGCAGGACGAAGCGGATGTCGGGCTTGTCGATGCCCATGCCGAAGGCCATCGTGGCGACGGCCAGGCGGGCGCGGCCGCCGAGAAATTCTTCCTGGGCCCGGACGCGCTGGTCGGGGTCGAGGCCGGCGTGGTAGACGACGGTGCGCGGCTCGACGGCCCGGACGGCTTCGGCCAGATCGTCGGCGACCTGCCGCGTGCCGACGTAAATGATGCCGCAACCGGCGTGCTCGCGGACGTAGCGGCAGACCCAGATGTTCTTGTCTTTGTCGTTTCCGACCTCGACCACACGGAGGGCCAGGTTGGGACGGTCGAAACCGTGGACGTGAACGTCAATCTCGGCGGGAGAGAGGCCGAGCGACTCGACGATGTCCTTCTGGACGCGCGGCGTGGCCGTGGCCGTGAGGGCGGTGACGGGCGGCCGGCCCATGGCCTGGCGGAAGTCCTTGAGGCGGCGGTAATC
Source organism: uncultured Planctomycetia bacterium (assembly GCA_903929765.1). Lineage (GTDB taxonomy): Bacteria > Planctomycetota > Phycisphaerae > FEN-1346 > JAACEH01 > CAIYVX01. Next base: position 35,117 of record CAIYVX010000046.1, on the reverse strand, counting down.
GGGGCGGAAATCGTGGCCCCATTCGCTGATGCAGTGGGCCTCGTCGACGGCCATGCGGCTGATGCGGGCCTGGCGGATCATGGCCACGAAACTCTCGCTGCGGAACCGCTCGGGGGCGACGTAGAGCAGGCGAATCTGACCGCGACGACATTGCTCGATGCGTTCCCGCTGTTCGGCGAGGCCGAGGCTGGAGTTGATGAAAGTGGCCGGGATTTTGCGGCGCGTCAATTCGTCCACCTGGTCTTTCATCAGGGCGATCAGGGGCGAGACGACCAGGGTCAGACCGTCGGAAAGGAGGGCGGGCAACTGGTAGAGAAGGGACTTGCCGCTGCCGGTGGGCATGACCGCGAGGACGCTGCGGCCGGCGAGGATGGAACGAACTGCCGATTCCTGGCCGCCGCGAAAAGCGGTGTGACCGAAGGCGCGTTGGAGCGTTTCCAGGACGGCGGGGGGCAGGGGCGGGTCGGTATTGAGGTTCTCGCTCATGGCGGCAGACAGAGTATCCGGGTATCGCTGGAGAATCAAGTGGCCCAGCCGCCCCCGGCTGGGAATGTGGCACACCCGCCTCGGGTGTGAAGTAAAAAGCAGCACAGCCGAAGGCGGCTGTGCCACACCAGAAGAAGAAATCATTTTTCGCCCGCAGCCCGCTTGGCTTGGAAGAATTCCTGGAGGGCGGCGCGGCACTGGTCGGACCGGACGCCTTCGGCGACGAGGACGCGGTGGTTCAGGCGGTCGTCTTCGAGAATCTGATAGAGCGTGCGGACAGCGCCGGCCTTGGGGTCGCGGACGCCGAAGACGACGCGGGGAATGCGAGCCAGGACGATGGCCCCGGCGCACATCGGGCAGGGTTCGAGGGTGACGTAGAGCGTGGTGCCCAGGAGCCGCCAGTCGCCGAGGGCCTCGGCGGCCTGGATGATGGCGATCATTTCGGCGTGGGCGGTGGGGTCGTGGAGGGTTTCGCGCTGATTGTGAGCCCGGGCAATGACGCGGCCGTCGCGAACAATGCAACAGCCGATAGGCACCTCGTCGGCGTCGCGCGCCGTCGCGGCTTCGCGGAGGGCCACGTCCATGAAGGTTTCGTCGGTGGGTTCGAGCATGGCAATTCCAGGCGGGGAAAAAGTGGTACGCCCAACAGGAGTCGAACCTGTAACCTTCGGCTTCGTAGGCCGACGCTCTATCCAGTTGAGCTATGGGCGCACTCGGTGCGACAAGATGCGGAGTTTACCACGGCATGGCAGAAAGTCAAGCTTTTGGAAAGCAGACCTCAGGCTTCAGGCTTCAGACTTCAGGCACAGCAGCAACAAAAACAGAAGAAGAAACAGCGTCCCCCAGCAGTGCTGGGGGCTTCAAAAGAAAAAGAAACAGCAACACCCTCACCCTACCCTCTCCCCTCAAGGGAGAGGGGTGAAAAAACATTTTTCGTGGTCGAGGAGGCGGCGCTTGAGGGCGAGGCCGCCGGCGGCGCTGAAGCCGCAGAGGGCGCCGGTGGAGGAGATGACGCGGTGGCAGGGAATGATGAGCGGCGCGGGATTCGTGGCCATAGCGCGGCCGACGGCACGGGCGGCGCCAGGGCGTCCGACCCGGCGGGCCAGTTCGCCGTAGGTGAGGAATGAGCCGGCGGGAATGCGGCGGCAGGCGGCCAGGACGCGGCGCTGGAATTCGGAGCGGTCGCTTAAATCGACCTTGATCGTAAAGCGAGTGGCGCGACCGGCGAAATAGTCGCGGATTTCACGGCAAAGGCGGGGCAGGAGGCGGGCGGAGGAAACAGCGTCGGGCCAACGGTCGGCGATTTCACGGACAAGGGCGGCGCGGGTTTTGTGCGGCAGGGCGACGCCAATGAGCGCCTGGCCGCGGGCGACGATGGACATGGGGCCGTGCGGCGTGGGGAGGATGCGGAAGAGTGGCCGTATTTTTTTCATATAATTATTTGTGATTCTTTTCGACGAGCCCCTACTTTCACGCACAGAGCATCAACCCCTCACCCGGCCCTGAAGGGCCCCCCTCTCCCAAGGGAGAGGGGTAATTATTCCGAGCCTTTCAAGTCACTGAGGCGTTGGAGTTCTTCGCGTTCGCGTTCGGCGACAAAGCGGCGGATGCGGTCCTGGAGGACACGGCCTTCGCGCGACTCGCCCAGGGCGACAAACTCGAGACCGATGTGGACAACCCCGTCGGCGATCGAAGTGACGTGTTGCACGCGGGCCTCAAGCGTGGCTGGTTTTTCGGGTTGGCCAAAAAGGAACGTCAGCGTAAGCAACTGGCCGGGCTGGAGTGGACAAAGGGCGAGCGTGCCGTCGAAGGACAGCCGCATGCCGCCGGCGCTAAGGTCGGCGACCACGAGTGACAGGTCGGGCTTGCGGCGCGGCTTGGCGTCGTCGGTCGGCAGGCAAATTTTGGCCAGGAGACGCCCGGCTCTCATGTTGGCGCGGTAATAGCGGCGGCGCTGGCGTTTTTCGACCACGAGCGGCGGCGTCAGAACCAGGACCGGCAGATTGACGCGATTGGAAAGCGGGACTTCGGCGCGGTCCGTGACGGAACTGGAAAAAAAGTAGCGTTGGTCGTCGAGGCGAAAATAGATCTCGACCTGCTCACCATCGCGTATCGGGACGAGGTGGCCCTGGCGCGAGGGAACCTCGATGGTCAGGTCGTGCCTGGGCGATTCGACGAAGCGGGAGCGGCAGGTGTCGGCGCCGTCGTCGAGAAGGCGGACGAGGTCGAGGGAGAGATTTTTTTCGGCGGCGGTGCGCAGCAAGGCGCGAGAGGTTACGGGGTCAAGTTGGTTGGTCGGAGTCACGAGAGTTTTCCACTCCAGCGCGAGGGCACCCAAGTCACGGCAGGACAAGACCCGCCGTCTAACACACAGAACATAAACCCCTCACCCACCCTCTCCCAAGGGAGAGGGGTGAAACAGGAACAACAGCGACAAAAGATACCGACCTCAGGGGCGAAAGTAAATCGGATTCGAGAAAATCCAGGGGCGACCGTTGAGCCGGGCTTCGAGACGATAGACGCCCGGGCCGGCGACGGCCAGGTCAGCCGTGCGCGTATTGCGGAGCGAAAGGACGGGCAGGCTGTCACGGAGAATCGTCAGGTCGGCGGGCCGGGGTAATTGGGCATGAAGATGCCAGCCTGGGGCGAAGCGGGTTTCCTGGCCGAAGGAAAGCGTGGCGCCGGGGCCTTCGGCGGCGAAGCGGAAGCCGGAGGAGTCGGCCCAGGCGTCGAAGGCGACGAAGGCCGAGCCGGCGGCGAGAGCGTCGATCAGGGCCGTTTCTGCCGCAGCGCCAGCGGCGCCGTCGGCGGGGAGTTCGGGGCAGACGACATGGGTGCGAATGGTTTCGAAAACGTCGGCGTGAGGATAGACCTCGAAGAGGCCCAGGAGCATGTGGGCGTGGTTGTCGAGAGCGCCGAGTCCGGCGACGCGCCGCGAGAGGCCGAGGCGATCCCAGAGGGCAAGGGTTTCCGGCCGCGGGCCGGTGATCAGGCGTCGCGGGGCGAGAGCGACCAGGGGCAGTCGCCAGGGAACGGCCCGGTCGAAGACATCGTGAACGTAGGACCAGATTTCAATTCCGCAGAAGGCGGTGGCGGTCCAGTCGGACCAATCTACTGGTTTGCGCTGCAAGCCGCGGAGGCGGGCGGCGTGGGGGTGAGCAATGAAGTTGTGTGCGCCACGGTTCTGGGCGGCTTCGAGCGCAGCCTTCGGCGAGAGGCCCTCCAACGACTCCGGGTCGGTCAGACCGAGGGCGAGAAAATGCGGGCGTCTGAGTTCTCCGACCTCCGGGCCGCAGAGGCAGAGGGTTCGCCCGTGCCAGCCGACCAGCCCGGCGCGGCGGACGCCGGCTGTTTTATGGTCGCTCAGGACGACGAAGTCGAGTCCGACGTGGGCGGCGACGTCGAGGATGGCCTCGGCTGGTGTGCCGCCGTCACTGAACGCGGTGTGGACATGGATGGCGCCGGCGTATTCACGGTCAGCCATCGGACGGCTCCGTGGCTTTCAATTGGCGCTGGGCTTCGGCGGCGGAGATTTCGGGGTGAACGGCGGTGATCACACCGCCGGGCAGGAGACAGATGAACTGGGCGATGCGCGAGAGGAGGGCCATGGCGACGGCGAAGACCGCGGCTTCCTTGGGGTCGGAGGTCAGGAGGACGGCGGCGGTGAAGTAATGGGCACAGAGGCCCTCGGTCACGCCCAGGCCGCCGAGCGCGGGGACAAAGGCGGAGATGATCCAGATGACGGGCATGAAGATGATGAAGTAAACGGGGTTGGGATGGAGGCCGAGGGCCAGGGCGCAGAAGTAGACGTTGGCCATGCTGAAGAGGTGGGCGCCCCAGGACTGGGCAATAGTGATGAGCAACGGGCCGTGGTGGTAGCGGTAGACGAACAGAGCGGCATCGAGGCGGGCAAAGAGGTCGCGGAAGGGCAAATGGGCGATGATGCGATCGACGAAGAACCAACGCCGCAAGCGTCGGGAGAAATAGATGAGTCCGCCGACAACGGCGACGGCCAGAAAACCGAGGATGATGGTACGGGCCGAGACATTGACCAGGTGGAGGAAATTGAGGGGCGAGAAGATGGCCGGGTCGTTCCACTTGAAGAGCAAGGCCCCGACGCACAAGATGGCCATGGCGACCATGCCGATGATGCGGTCGAGTAAGACGGTGGTGACGGCTTCGGCCTTGTGTTCGGTGATGCGGGTGACGAAATAGCCCTTGATCACGTCGCCGCCGGTGGCGCCGGGCATGAAAGCATTGTAGAAGAAGCCGATGTAGGTGAGCCGAAAGGCGTCGCGGAGCCGGATGTGAATATTCTGAATGCGCAGCAACAATTGCCAGCGCCAGGCGCAGAAAACGGGGGAAGCCAGGTAGATGACGATGGCCAGGAGGAACCAGGGCCAATTTCCCTGAAGGAAAACATCGCGGAAGATGTGGCCGAGACCGCGCATGGGCTGGCCGTCGGGAAGCTGGTAGTCGCGGAGATGGATGCTCTTGAGCACCCAGGCCACGCAAGCGCCGCTGACGATCAGGCGAACGGCCAGCCAGAGATATTTTTTTGCTTTCTGGTTCATGCACGGTTCCTTGGGGCAGCGTGGAGTAATTCGAGAAACGCTTCGAGCCTGGTGCGGCTGCGACCGTCAAGCCGGCCGGGCCGGTCATATTCCAACGTCAGCACGGGCACGCTCACGGCCTCGCGGATCAGCCGGTCCTGAATGTGACGGAAACAGAAACTCTGCACATAGTGAATCAGGCCGTCGAGACGGCGAGTCCGGACCGCTTGAATTATATCGTCAATCCGGGCCTCAACGCCATAGGGGTAAGTATACGCCAGATACTGTTCGACGAGGTCGCGGGCCGGCGGGAGCATGGCAAACTGGCGCTGAAATTCATTGAAGACGACGGCGGCACCGAAACTCTCCAGAAACTCGTATAGTCCGTCGCAGATGGGCGGGATGCCGAGATAGCCGAGGCGGAGGGGGGTCTGAGTTTCGGGACGGGCGCGGGCCTGATCGAGAAAGACGGTGAGGCGGGCCAGATAGTCATCGGGATCGCCGCCGAAGTCGCTGGCGCCGATGAGCCAGAGGTGATTCTCGAGGCCGGTGACCTGGCCGGTTTGCCAGGTGAGTTCGTCGAGGCGGCCGAGGAGTTGGCGAATCCCCTCGAAGCGACGGCGGACCTGCTCGGCCTGGTCGAGCGTGGCGCCGAAGCGGCGGGCGAAGTCGGCGATGGAGGCTTCGAGCCGGGGGCGCAACGGCGGCACGGGGTACTCGAAGTCGTAGACGCCCAGCCCCTCGGAAGCCCAGATTTCGAGCAGGGCGCTGGTGTTGGAGCAATCGCCCTGGGCCACACCGACAACGTCGCGCAGGCCGAGGCGGCGGGCGACGCCGTAAAGCCCCTTGATCCAGGAGCAGCAGTTGATTGGAAAGCCGGAGCTTTCGGCCGCGTGAATGTCGTCGAGGGGCCGACCGGTAATGAAGACGTTGTTCAGGTCGAGCGGTCGGCGGCCGGCGGCGTAAAGCACCTCGATGGGCACCGTGCCGGTGAGGCCGACGCGCTCGCGTAGATCAGGTAAATCGACCATGTGGTTCCCTGTCAGAATCCGGCAGACTCCGCCGCTGACACTGTCGTAGCAACTATAACAACGGTCTGCGCGGCGGGCAAGTCGCATTACCGCTTTAGAATGGACATCGATGCAGGCCGGGGATATCGTACCTTGGGTCGGATTCCGAAAAGGAGAAGCCCATGCCCACCAAACGCCTGAAAAAAACTTTTTTCTGTCTGCAACTCTTCGTCGTCCCCGCCTCGGCCGCCCTGAGCGGCTTCTGCGGCTGGCTGGCCGCCAGCCTTCTTTATGGCGGGATACACTGGCAGGGTCCAACGTTTAAAGAAATTCAGGATTTGTCCATCATTGGATCGGGAATCATCTTCGGTACTTTGGCGGGTATTGGTGCGGGACTCCTCTGGTCTTGGGCCATGCGGCGGTCAACTTTCAAGAAATTAACAAAGACCGGTCGCGTGTCGTCAAGCGTTATCGCTTCCGGAATTGTTAATGGGTTCCTGGTTGGCATCGCCGCCACGATCTTCTTGCACCTCGCCCTGACCATCCTTACTGGCAAATGGTCAAATCTTGGTGAAAATACCTTATCGGGCCTGTTCTTAGGCGTTCCCTCCGGACTCGGCCTCGGCCTGATCTGCGGCTTCGTCTGGTGGGCCGTTTGCCGCACGGCTGTGAGAAATCCATCAGAATTTGTTGAAGTGCCGCCGCAATAGGAGAAGGCGATATGCCCCCTGAAGAATCAAGTTCCCCATCCGTTTCTCGCCGTGCCGGAATTATTTTGTCTATCTTGGTCGGCCTGGTCAGCGCTCTGGTCGGCGGCTTCTTCGGCAAATTGGCGGGCTGGTGGTATGATAACCGGGACACGTTTTTATCGCCTCCGTTTGACCAACCCCATCCTGTGATTAATGTGCTTACAGGAACTGGAATGACCTTGGGGGCCGTCGGAGGATTGCTTGTAGGGTTCGGCTGGTCACTGGCGATGACGCGGCTGACCAACCGAAACGTGCGTAAGCGCGGCTCACCTTCGGCGGCACTGGTGTTTCATGGAATATGGCTCGGAGTCGCAGCCGGCATCACGTCTACAGTGGTTCTTCACCTGGGCCTGGCAACCGCAGGCTCTAATTTTTCTCGTTTCTGGGGTGATGTAACTGGGGGATCGATCTTCGGCATTGGCGCCGGACTGATCTGCGGGCTGGTCTGCGGGTTTATCTGGTGGGCGATTTGCCGCAGAATCTTTCCCCGAGGAGTAGTAAAGACCGAGGATTCCGCCCCGTGACCCGTCCCGGCACGCTCACCATTCTCCGCATGTTCCTCCCCCTGCTGGGCCGCGTACCGGCGGGGCATCTCTGGTACCTCTTCCGCAAAATGCGCAACGAGAAGCCGCACCGTTTTGCCGGCGGCGTGCGCATCAACACCTTCTTTCCGCCCTGGCCCTCGCCAGCCTTCGAGCGGTTCTGCGCCGCCGTGGTGGCCCGGAGGCGCGTGCCGTATTCGGTCTATCTGGCCACCAGCGCCGAATGCCCCTTTCACTGTGCCCATTGCAGCTACGGCGGACGTTCGCGCGCCGCCTTACCCACCGAGCGGCTGCTGAAATTAATCGCGGAGATCAAAGCACTGGGAACCTGCACGCTGGGCCTGACCGGCGGCGAGCCGCTGTTGCGGGCGGACCTCGAAGAACTGATCGCCGCCGCAGGACCGGAACTGGCCACCATCGTCTTCACGACCGGCCACGGCCTGGACCGGCGGCGGGCCGAAACGCTACGGCAGGCCGGGACGACCTGCGTCACCGTGGGAATCGAATCGGCCGACCCGACGGCGCACGACACCGTGCGCGGCGTGAGCGGCTCATTTGCGGAGGCCCGCGCCGCCGTGGCTGCCTGCCGCGAGGTCGGCCTGTATACGGCCATCTCGACCGTCGGCTTTCGCGAAAAAATCGCCTCGGGCGAACTCGAACGGTTGTACCTGCTCGGAACCGAATGGGGCGTCGGCGAGTTCCGCCTTCTCGCTCCGGTGGCCACCGGCGGTTTGGCCGGTTGCGGCGCCGCCATGCTTACGGACGCGGAGCTGCGGGCTTTGGCGGATTTTCATGTGCAACACAACCGCCATCGCCACGGCCCGGCCGTCAACTCTTTCGCCTATCTTGAATCGGACGCCCTGTTCGGCTGCGGCGCCGGCTACCATCACCTGTTCATCGACGCCGACGGCGAAGTCTGCCCCTGCGACCTTTCGCCGATGAGCTTCGGCAACGTCGCCGCGGAACCGCTGGCCGCCGTCTGGCAGCGCATGGCCGAGTTCTTCCCACGGCCGCGCTGCGGTTGCCTGATGGGCCAGTTGGCCGGAAAGTTCCCGGCCGGCGCTGCGCTCCCGCTGCCCCGCGGGCAAAGCGAGGCCATCTGCCCGCGCTGTGCCACCGCCGAGCCCCTGCCAGAAGGTTATCGCCGGTTGCTGGCCAACGGTTCTAAAAGCCAAAAACAATGACATCGACCGTGGCGGCCAAGCCGACCATGAAGCATTCGGCGTAGACGCAACGGATCGCCCAGCGAACGGGCAGGAAAACCGAGGCCAGGGCCAAGCCGGCACCAGTCGCCGCAATGGCCAGGTAAACCCAGCCACAGCCCGTGAGATATGGTCCGACCAGCAGCGGCACGGCGCCCAGGATCGCCGCGGCGGCAATCATTCGCCACCGGTCGGGGCGGCGCTGAATGGCGGTCGTGCCACCGGCCAACGGCGGGTCGGTGGTCCGGTCGCGAAGATCCTTGAGCACTTCATAACCGAATGACGTCAGGAACAACCAGATCGGAAAGATCGCCAGCGAACCCGCCCGCCGGCCGACCGCGCCGCCGGCTTCGGCCAGAGCCAAAGGATAGATGCTCGTCTGGAGCGCCGCCACCAGGAGTTGCTTGCCCACACCGAGCCGCTTGGACAGGAGATCATAGAGCACCAGGGCTACGGCCACGGTGGCCAGCGCCGCCAGAAATTGCCAGCGACACAAAACGCCAAGGGCCAGGCCCGCCAACAACAGGCCGCTGCCCCAGATCGCCCCGGCGCGCCGGCTCGTGCGGCCCGCGGCTATCGGACGGTCGAGTGCGGCGCGGCGGTCGACCGCGCAATCCCACACGTCGTTCAGCACATAGGCGGCGGCAATGACCAGGGCCAGCGCCGCCGTCGATAGCTCAATCTGCGGCCAAAAGCCATCGACCTGGCCGCCGCGGGCATAATAGACCGTCAGGGTGTAAGCCAGAGCCATCGGCACGGCATAATAAAGCCGGCATAGTCGCAGCAGATCGATCATCGTTTCTGCCCAATGGCCGCCAGATAGCGATGCGTAATTTCAAGGCCCGCCGGACCGGAGCAGTCGCGTTCGAGGTTCCGGGCAAAACGCGAAAAAATCTCGTCCTTCATCTCCGGCCGGGCGGCAAACTCGAAGCCGGCGGCCGCGCCGGTGGCCGTCAATCGGGCGATGGCTTCGTCCCCGGTCGCCACGACGTAGCTCTTGCTCCCGTCGGCGGTGTACGTCGGGCGCAGGCCCCGCGCCGCCATCATCCAGGCCAGGGTGCGGCTGCCCGGCAGGAAGCGAACCTTCATCACGTGGTCCAGCGCTTCCGGACGCTCAGCGAAAGTTTTGGTGGCGCACCAGATGACGCGCCAGAGCGAAAAGAGTGAGTTGTCGATGATGGCGACTTGACCGCCCGGACGGAGGACGCGGACGATCTGGCCGAGCACTTTCCAGGGGCGGATGTAGCCCAGGCCCCAGCCGCAGGTGACGATGTCGGCACAACCGGCGGGCTGAGCACGCAGATATTCGAGAGCATCGGCGACGACGAAATCGCAGGTCGCCCCATGCTCCCGCCGGGCCACGTCGAGCATGCCGGCCGAGGCATCGACGCCGACCGGCCGCGTGCCGCACCGGCGGGCCAGTTCGGCAGCGACGAAGCCGGTGCCACAGGTCAGATCAAGGCAGCGGGCTCCGAAGGGGGGCGTCAGACGGTCCAGCAGTTCCAACGACAGGCCGCGCATGTGATCGGTCCAAGCCGCGTCGTAGCCGCCGGCGATGCGGTCGTAACTCGAACGAATCAACTCGGACGTGGCCTCCGACGGCCGGCCGGCCAGACGAACCAGGCGATAGACAAAGGCGAGCCAATGACGGTTGCTCATGACAAACTCTCAAAGTCCGATGGAAACTCCACAGAGTTACTCTAACGAGTCCGACCATAACAGACAAGGCCATGGTGCGGCCTATGTCTCATGTCGGCAAATGACGGGAGACCACGAAATTGAGTGGGAATAGCACGCCCGGTATGGTGCAATAATTGCGGCCCATTTTCGTTTGACTTTACCGTGCAAGTGGTATTATGTCGGAAACTTGGAACCCAGGAAAGGAGCGTTGTCTATGAAGCGGTTTATGGTGATCGGGGCAGTGGCGGCGGCAGTGGTGATTCTGGCCGGCGCGGGGATGGCAGTGGCAAGCGGGCAGCACAACAAGGCGGGCCTCGACGGGTCAGGTGTTCACGGGAAGATCACAAGCATAACGACGAACGGCGGGGTCACAACCATCGTGATCCATAACCGCAAGGGCAGCACGACGATCACGGCCGATGCGAACACGAAGGTTCGCGTGGACCGGCAGAAGGTCGCCCTGGCCAACCTGACGATCGGTGAGCGGATTCGTGCCCGGGTGGTCAACGGCACGGCTATGCGGATTTCGGGCACGACCAAGGTAGCCAAGGTTGGTCATAAGCACCATCAGGCTCCTGCGGCTCCAGTAACGCCCTCGACTCCGACGCCCGAAGCAGTACCGGTCGTTCCTGTGACGCCCGCGGCGCCCCCGGCGCAATAGCTGATTCTTGATTCACCGCGAGTGCGGGTGTAGTGTGATGGGCCGCTGGGACGCCGTGAAGGCGTCTGTGCGGCCCATTGCTTTTTTCATGGTTGTGCCACGGTCGGCTTTGCTCGACCGTGTTAATATCGGTGAACACTCGCACGGTCGGCCAAGCCGACCGTGGCACAGGTGTACTGAATGAACTGGAAACGTGAGTGGTGGAAAATAGTTCTGGCGGTCGGCCTGTTCCTGGTCTGTCTCTGCCTGCCGGTCGGCCCTGAGCCGTCGGGCCACGCCGTGACGGAAGGACTGGGGCTGGTGCAGTGGTACGCGCAGGAGCAGGTGATTCTGCGTCTGCTGCCGGCGCTGTTTGTGGCCGGGGCGATCACGACTTTCATCGGGCCGGCGTGGATCATGAAGTACCTGGGGGCGGGGGCCAACAAGCTGGCGGCCTACACCGTGGCCGCGGTCTCGGGGACGGTACTGTCGGTCTGCTCGTGCAAGGTGTTGCCGCTCTTTGCCGGGATTTATCGGCTGGGGGCGGGGTTGGGGCCGGCGACGACGTTTCTCTACGTCGGACCGGCGATCAGCATCCTGGCCCTGGTGCTGACGGCGCGCGTGCTGGGGTTTCAGTTGGCGGCGGCGCGGGCGATTGCGGCCGTCGGGCTGAGCCTGGTGATCGGCGTGGCCATGCAACTGATGTTTCGCCGCGAGGAGGCGGATCGCATGGCCGCGGCGCCGGCGCCAGTTGCGACGGAGCCAAAAAGAAAACCGTGGCAGACGGCGGTGCTGTTCGTGCCGCTCGTGGGCGTACTGGTTTCGGCCAATTGTTGCGAACCGGACCCGGCGCAGAGTTGGACGGCGGCGCTGGTGGCGCCGCGATGGATCGCCAGCGGCGCGCTGGCGGCGATTTTCGCCGTGGCCATGGTGCGGTGGCTCGGACTGTCGTGGTGGAAGGTGGTCCTGGCGGCGGTGCCGACGGCGGCGCTGGCGATTTTGTTTCCGCGGGAGCCGGTGTTCGCCGGAGCGGCGGCCATCGTCGGACTTTCGGCGCTGATCGCGCCGGATCGCGGCGAGGCGGGGGAATGGTTTGCGGCGACTTGGGATTTCACGAAGCAGATGCTGCCGCTCCTGGCGGTCGGCGTGTTTGTGGCGGGCTGCCTGTTCGGCCGGGTGGGCAACGAAGGGCTGATTCCCCGGCGGTTCGTCGAGATGTTGCTGGGGGCCAGTCCGGAGGCGTTTCTGGCCGGCGCGGGCCTGACTGGTGGAACGTGGGAAGCGGCCGTGCGGGCCGTCTGGCCTCTCTGGACCAATCTTTTCGCGGCGGTGCTGGGCACGGTGACTTACTTCGCCACGCTGACGGAAGTGCCGATTGTGCAAGGATTAGAGACGGCGGGCATGGGTCGCGGGCCGGCCCTGACGCTGCTCCTGGCCGGGCCGGCGGTGAGCCTGCCGACGGTTCTGGTGGTGCGGAGCATCATGGGCACGCGCAAAACGCTGGTCTATGTGTTGCTGGTTGTCGTGCTATCGGCGGCGGCGGGAACGATTTACGGAACTTGGTGGGGATAAGAAGATGAAGATTCAGATTCTCGGTCCGGGCTGCGCCCAGTGCCGGCGGCTGGCGGAGAACGTGGAACAGGCGGTGCGGGCGCTGGGACTGGACTGCACCATCGAAAAGGTGACGAAGATCGACGACATCCTGGCCCTGGGCGTGATGATACCGCCGGCGCTGGTGGTGGACGGAAAGGTGGTGGCGGCGGGCCAAGTTCTGGGCGTGGGAGAGATTGAGAAGTTGCTGCGGGAGGCGGAGTCGGCCTGAAAGCGCTCAGGTGGCGGCGGCAGTTTCGCTGGGGGCCAGGGGGCTGACGCGGCGGCGCATCGCACAGACGCAATTGCGACCGTCGTTCTTAGCGGCATAGGCGGACTCGTCGGCCATCTGGATCAGGAGGCCCTTGTCGACGGGCCGGTTGGGGTTCATCGAAGCGACACCGATGCTGACGGTGACGTGAATGGCGTCGGCCTGGCCCTCGCACTCGAAGGCCCAGGAGGCGATGAGGCGGCGGATTTTTTCGGCCACCTGGCTGGCGCCCCACATCTCGGTTTCGAGCAGCGTCAAGACGAATTCCTCGCCGCCGTAACGGCACAGGCAATCGACTTCGCGCGTGGCGGCGCGGAGTAACTGGGCGACGCGCTGGAGCACTTCGTCGCCGGCGTGGTGGCCGTAGCGGTCGTTGATTTTTTTGAAGTGGTCCACGTCGATGAACAGGACGCTCAAGGGCCGGCGGAAGCGGGTGTGGCGGGCGATTTCGCGTTCGAGGAACCCTTCCATGAAGCGGCGGTTGTAGACGCCGGTCATGGCGTCGGTATTGGCTTTCTGGGACAACTGGCGGTTGGATTCTTCGAGTTCCAGGACGCGCGAAGTGGCCTGGCGATGGTTCTCTTCGATCTTGTGAACCTGCTGCTGTCTGGCCAGCGTCAGGCGGGTCAGTTCCTCGTTGGCCTGCTGGACGATCTGGGTGTAACTGGTCGCTTCGGGAATCTTGATATCGAGCAACCGGGCGACTTCCTCGGCGTTGGTATGGAGATTTTCGACCAGAGCGCGACAAGTGGCCTGCTCGATGCCCAGGATCTTTTGAGCGGCCGATTCAAAACTTTCGATGGAGGCCTTGCCAGGATCGCCGCAGAAGGTTTCGGCGCACAGGTTGGCCGTGTAGAGGACGCCGCCCAGGTCGGCGACCATCGGTTCGACCTGGCCGCAGCCGTTGGCCTCATGATGATGGGCCACGGGAATCGTCAGTAGTTCCGGCAGGTGCCAGGATTCGACCATGCAGAGGCCGACTTCCTGGTGGTCGGTGTCGAAGGCCTTGCGTTCGGCTTCGAGGATATTGGAGTGGGTGCGCCCGGCGGTGACGACGAACGGGGCGTACTTTTCGGCGAAGGCCTCGAACATGGCCAGCGTGCCGACGTCGGCCAGCAGTCCGGCGGTGAAGGCTTCCTCGCGAATGATCGGACACTTGCGTTCGGCGAACGAGCGGGCGGCGACGGCGAAATAGAGGCTGCGCCGCCAGAAGGCGTCGAGGCGGTCGCTTTCCTCTTTTTCCATGATGTTCATGGCCAGCGAGAAGCCCAGGGCCAGCGTCTTGACACTGGCCAGGCCGAGCATGACCACGGCCTGGTTGACGTTGCTGACCTTGCGCGGCAAACCGTAAAAGGCGCTGTTGACGACGCTAAGAATGCGGCCGCTGAGAGCGACATCGCGGGAAATCACGTCTGCGATTTTGCGGAGGTCCACTTCCTCCTCGCGCGACATACGCAGCACTTCGAGCGCAATGGCGGGAATGGTGGGCAGATTCCGGCAACGGGCGATGACGGCTTGAGCCTTTTCCTGCATCCAAGACTCCTTGAGGCTGTGACAACCCGGAAAAACGGAAACTGCCCCCGGCAGGCTCGCTAGAGCCGCTGTGGCACTTTCCCCAGACTTCTCTGAAAACATCATCGGACTATACGGCCTTTAACTTTATGGAAACGGACAGGTATTTGTCATGGCCTGCAAAACGCTAAACCATACCACCCCGCCGCTATTCTCTTGGCCGAAATCCCGCGGTAATGCTAGAATATGGTGTTTACCTCGGCCATAAACAGTCAAGAGGGCCAGGTGAAGGCGGGAGGCGACAGGTGAGCGTCGATTTCATCAGAATTCGAGGCGCGAGAGAACATAATCTCCAGAATATAAACTGTGAAATCCCGACCGGCAAACTGGTGGTCATCACCGGTCTGTCGGGGTCCGGCAAATCGTCACTGGCGTTCGACACCATCTACGCCGAGGGCCAGCGGCGGTACGTCGAGAGCCTGTCGGCGTATGCGCGGCAATTTTTGGACGAGATGCAAAAGCCCGACGTCGATCACATCGAGGGCCTGCCGCCGGCCATCGCCATCGAACAGCGGCAACAGGCCCCGAACCTGCGGTCCACGGTGGCGACGACGACGGAAATTTACGATTACCTGCGCCTGCTCTACGCCCGGTGCGGCACGCCGCACTGCCCGCGCTGCCACAAGCCGGTGGTGCAGCAGCGGTCGGAAGAGATTGTGGACGACGTGGTGCGTTTGCCGGCGGGGGCGAGGATCATGGTCATGGCCCCGCTGGTGCGCGGTCAGAAGGGCGAGCACAAGGAGGTATTCCGGAAGATTCAGCGCGAGGGCTTTGTCCGCGTCCGCGTGGACGGCGAGATTTACGACGTGAAATCGCCGCCGCTGCTGAAGAAAACCAAATCGCACACGGTCGAAGCCGTCGTGGACCGACTGATCGTCAAGCCGAACCTGCACAGCCGGCTGGCGGAGTCGATTGAAACGGCGCTGCATCTGGCCGAAGGGCTGGTGGTCATCACGCACGAGAGCGGGGCGCGCGGGGGGTGGGAAGACAAACTTTACAGCCAGCTTTACGCCTGCCCGGATTGCCGGATTTCGTTCGACGAACCTTCGCCGCGCATGTTCTCGTTCAACAGTCCGTACGGGGCCTGCCCGGCGTGCGACGGCCTGGGCACGCAGATGGAATTCGACCCGGAACTGCTGCTGCCCGACCAGCAGAAAGCATTGTCCGGCGGCGCGGTGCCGCTGTTCGAGCTAAGCACGTCGCGGCTCGGCATCAGCCCGCGGACGATTCTGGCAGATTTTTCGCAGACCGACGGCGGCCGGCTCGACGTGCCCTTTGCCAAACTTTCCCCGGCGGCGCGGCGGAGGTTTTTCGAGGGCGACGGCGGAAAGTTCGAGGGACTGGTGGCCCTCCTCAAGGAACGGTTCAAGGAAAGTTCGAGCGAATACGCCCGGCGGCGGATGATGGATTACATGAGCAACCTCCCCTGCTCTTCCTGCCGGGGCGCGCGGCTGCGGCCGGAGGCCCTGGCCGTGACCGTGGCCGAACGGTCGATCAACGCGGTCGTCGGGCTGAGCATCGCCGAGGCGGTGAAGTTTTTCGGCGAATTGAAATTCGAGGGGCCGCGGGCCGTGATCGCCGAACAGATTTTGCGGCAGATCAGGCAACAACTTGCGTTCATGAATGAAGTCGGCGTGGGCTATCTGCGGCTCGACCGGCTGACGCAATCATTGGCCGGCGGCGAGGCCCAGCGCATCCGCCTGGCGACGCAGATCGGGTCGGGGCTGGTGGGGGTATGCTATGTTTTGGACGAACCGACCATCGGGCTGCATCCGCGCGACAACGACCGCCTGCTCCAGACCTTGCGGAACCTCCGCGACCTGGGCAACACGCTGCTGGTGGTGGAACACGATGAGGACACGATTCGGGCCGCTGATCACGTCATCGACATGGGCCCCGGGGCCGGTGCGGCGGGCGGGCGAATCGTCTGCGAAGGGACGCTGGAGGAGATTCTGAAATGTCCCGGCTCGCTGACCGGCGAGTTCCTTTCGGGCCGGACGACGTTCACGGTGCCGGCCAAGCGCCGCCACGCGAACCTGAAGAAAGCGCTGGTCATCAAAGGGGCGCGGGAACACAACCTGCGAGGCCTCGACGTGACGATTCCGCTGGGCGTGCTAAGTTGCGTGACGGGGGTCAGCGGGTCGGGCAAGAGCACGCTGGTAAACGAGACGCTGCTGCCGGCGCTGCGGCGCGTGCTTTATGGTAGCCGCGAAAAGCCGGGGGCGCACGACCGGCTCCTCGGCGCTAATCAGATTGACAAGGTGATCGAGATCGACCAGTCGCCGATCGGCCGGACGCCGCGCTCGAATGCGGCGACCTATACCGGCGTGTTCGATCTGATCCGGCAGGTTTTCGCCCGGACGAAGGACGCGAAGATTCGCGGCTACAAGCCGGGACGATTTTCATTCAACGTCAAAGGCGGCCGGTGCGAGGCCTGCCAGGGCCAGGGGATCAAGAAGATCGAGATGCACTTTCTGCCCGACCTGTTCGTGGTCTGCCACGATTGCCACGGGTCGCGCTACGCCCGCGAGACGCTCGAAATCCGTTATCGCGGCAAAACAATAGCCGATGTTCTCGACATGTCGGTGGAGGAGGCGCTGGGATTCTTCGAGAACTTTCCGAAGATTGCGGGGCTGGTGGCGGCGCTGAAGGAAGTGGGGCTGGGCTATGTCAAAATCGGGCAGCCCTCGACCACGCTCTCCGGCGGCGAGGCCCAGCGGGTCAAGCTGGCGGCGGAGCTGGGCAAGGTGGCCACTGGGCGAACGCTTTACGTGCTGGACGAGCCGACCACGGGGCTGCACTTTGCCGACGTGCGGCAATTGCTGGAAGTGCTGACGCGGCTGGTGGACAAGGGAAACACGGTGCTGGTGATCGAGCACAATTTGGAGGTGGTGTCGCACTCGGATTGGGTGATCGACTTGGGGCCGGAGGGCGGGGACCAGGGCGGCGAGGTGGTGGCTACGGGCACGCCGGAAACCCTGGCGGCGCACCCGACATCGCACACTGGGCGGTATCTGCGGGCGTATCTGGAACGGCACAGAGCGAAGTAATTGTAGGGTGCGTGCTTGCACGCACCATCAGTTATGTAGGGTGGCTGCTTGCAGCCACGCGGCTAGGATTGGTGCGTGCAAGTACGCACCCTACATAAGGCCGTGCGTTACGGCTTCGGTGCCGGCTCGCCGGACTTCGTGTTGGCGGCCTTGGCCTCTTCTTCCTGGGCCTTGAGTTGTTCCTTGAGCTGGTCGATGGCCGCGTCGAGTTGGTCCTGGTTTGGCAAATCCTTGTTCTCGGCCTTGAGGGTTTGCAGGGCCTTGATGGCCGTGGCGAAGTCCTCGCGTTCGGCGGCCAGGCGGAACTGGAGGCCGAGGGCCTGCGTTCTGATGTCGGCGTTCTTCATCTGGTCGCGCGGATGGGCGGCCAGCCAGGCGGTGACGCCCTTCCACAGTTCCTCCGTATTCTTCTTCTGTTTATAGCGGGCCTGGAGCAGAATCCAGGAGGCCTCCTCATTGACGCCAGCCTGATTCTTGGGATCGGCTGTGGCGGCGGCCTCGAAATCCTTGATGGCGTCTTCGATTTTTCCGTTCTCGCCCATGGCCGTCAGATAGCCGCGCGACAAAAGCAGCTTCGACCGCTTGGCCCCGTCGGTCGGGGGCGCCAGATCGAGGGCCGAGGCGACCAGCTTCAGCCGCTCTTCGTTCGTCAGTTCCATAGACATCGACTTGTCGGCCGCGATGAAGGCCGCTTCCAGATTCTTTGAGTCCTTAGTCAACTTCTCCCTGGCGGCAACGAACGCGGTCACGTCGCCGAGGAACTCGAGCATGGCCTTGGGCTGCAGGTAGGAACCAACACGGGCCATCGTCTTGCCGGAAGCGTCGGCGACGATCAGCGTCGGCAAACCGTCAACCTTGTACTGCTCGGTCAGATCCTTTTCTTTGTCGGCGTCGAGGCGGACGCGGACAAAGTTCGCCAACGACTTCTGCACAGCAGCGTCGGGATAGGTGTTGGCATCCATCATTTTGCAATACTGGCACCAGCCGGCGGTGAAATCGATGAAGATGGACTTGCCCTGCTCTTTGGCCACCTTCTTGCCCTGGTCGAGATTGTCGATCCAATAATCCTTGGCGTCGGCGGGATTTTCTTTAACATCTTTCTTGGGCTCAGGGGCAACCGCCGAGGCGGGAGCATCGGACTTGGCCGCAGCGGCGGGCGGGACGGCAATGACCGTCGCTGGAGCAACCGCCGTGCTACTCACCGGGGCAGTCTGGGCGTTCGTGCCCGCAGCCGTCACCAGGACGACCACGGCGGCCAGGATAAGCATCGTGGTCCAAACGGTAGTCGTAGTTCCGTGCTTCGCGGTCATGGTTCGTCCCTTTCGATTTCGTGGCTAATAAAATGCGACCGGTCGCCATTCTAGCGGTCGGGGCGTTATGGATGCAAAGGAAATAGCCGAGTGGTGCGTTGGCGAAACATGGTGGCAAACGCCGCCGCCATGCCACCCGTCCTAATTTTGGAAGAAACGGTTAGTACAGTTAAACCGCGGCGCGGACGGCGTAGTGTTTCATGGCCCTGAGGATGTCGTCGTTGAAGGCGCAGGCGCGGCGGAGGGTGGCGAGGGCTTCATCGGGTCTTTGGGCCGGGCCGTGCGGGCCGTCGTGCGTCAGTTCGTCGTAACCCTCGGCGGCGGCGAGAACCTGCTGCTCGGCCAGCGAAACGTCGGGCGAGGCCACAACGCCGTGATGGGTGCGAATCAGTTCGGCGGCGTCGCGGAGAAAGCGGAGAGGACGCAGAAGTAGCCAGCCGCGCTCGCCGTGTTCCGGGCCATTGAAGATGCCGCCGATGTCGTGGAGGGCGGCGGCTTGTTTGAGCACGTCGATGCGATCCTCAGGCAGGCCGATCTCGCGGCCGAGGGCGACGACGCAATGCGTGAGGCGGCGGGCGTGACCCGAGGCCTCGCCCTGCTCGGGCGACTCGGCAATCTGCTTGAGACACTCGAAAGTGTGTTGCTGCTGACGGTTCATGGCCTGGGCCACATCGAGCGCCCGACCGACCTCCAGGCACAAGGGCAGAATGCGCTGGACCTCGTTGGTGCCGAAGGCCGTGCCGGTTTCGTCGCGGCGAACAATGGCCACGGCCCGCACGCGACCGTTGCCGACTAAGGGCAGCACGAGCAGGCTGCCCTGGCAGGTAATCCATTTTTTAACGTCGCCCAGAACCGCTGAAGTGGCCAGATCTTCGATCAGGGCGGGCTGCGACCGTTTCAGCACGGCCCGAAGCAGGCCGCGCGACAGCGGATGCTCGGCCAGATTCATGACCACGTCGGCGCCGTCGATGGTGGCCAGGGCGGTAACGCGGGCCGGGCGGCGTTCGAGGAGGGCGATGGCATGTTCGGCGCCGGGCAGGCGTTTGCGCAGAACCATCAGAGCGGTGCCGACGATCTGATCTACGCGCCGCTGGCCTTCGAGCAGATCGGACACGTCGCAGCGCATTTCCAAATCGGCGACGTGACCGGCGAGACGCTGTTGCAACAAGGTGAGGTCGCGGCTGACGAGTTCGAGCCGCTTGGCCAACTCGGCGTTGCGGGCGGACAGAACGGCATTGTCGTGGGTGATCTGGTCGGCGGCAGATTCGCCGGCTTCGGTGAGGGATTCATCATCTTCGGTAGAGGCGGAAGCCGCCTGGCCACGGTTGGCCAGCGCGCGGAAAACGGCGGCGCGAACATCTTCGACGCGAAACGGTTTCTGAAGATAATCGGCGGCGCCGAGCCGCAGGGCTTCGACCGAGGAGGAGATGGAGCCGTAGCCGGTGATGGCGATAACGCCCAGGTCGGGTTGCAGGCCGCGGGCCTCGCGGGCCAGGGCGAGGCCGTCCATTTGCGGCATGCGCAGATCGGTGATCATCAGGTCGTAGCCGCCCTGGCTGACCTGTTCCAGGGCACGGCGCGGCTCGGTGGTGTAATCGACCGACCACTGGCCGTCCTGGGTGAGCCAGTCGGCGAGGAGTTCGCAGATTTCCTTCTCGTCGTCGACGATCAGAATCGCGGCATCGGGCATTAGGTATTCTCCTGGCGGGCGTCGGCGAAGAAGCCCGGGGCGATAGTTTCGGCGCGGTTCAGTTATTCACTTCCACGATTACGCCATCGGTTCAAGGCAAAAGCGATGGCACAGGCCAGACACAGGACGATGGCATAAGTGGCGTATCTGCGTTTTCCTCCGTCCTCCAGGAAGATAAAGTACATAACTATCGAGGCGAGCAACAATCCTCCGAAAACACAAGCCACGTAGAAGAACTTCTGCTGATTAAGCGTCATTGGCGCGTATCCGACAAAATCACACGGCAGCTTTGACTACGGTTTGCGACGGCGCGGGCTGCTCTTTGAGATCGAAGGCGAGGCGGACGCTGGTGCCCTGGCCGGCGGCACTTTCAATCTGCAACTCAGCGAGGTTCGACTCGGCGACGCGCTGGACCTTCGTGAGGCCCATGCCGCGGCCGCGGCCGGCAGCGCGGCGACCGGAGAAGAACGGGTCACAGGCCCGGGCCAGCGTCTGATCGTCCATGCCGGAGCCGGTGTCGGTCACGGAGAGAACCAGTTGACGGCCGGACGGCTGATAGTCGGCGCGAACAGTGATGCGTCCGCCGCGCTCGGTGGCTGCGGCGGCATTGGCGATGAGTTCCTCGATGGCCCATTGCACCTGGCGGCTGTCGAGAGTGACGGCGGGCACGTCGGGGGAAAATTCGGTGACCAGTTCAATTCCGGCATCAGCGACGGCGGAGGCCCGCGATTCGACGGCCTTGCGGACGACGGCGCAGGGGTCCGCCGAAACAAAAACCGGGACGGGCGGTCGGGCGAAAGCCATCAATTCGCTGATGATGCCGGAGGCTCGCTCGGCCTGTTCGACAATGATCTGGAGGCCCTTGCGGCGACCCTCGTCCCGTTCGTTTTCGGCGAGGATCTGGGCCCGGCCGCTGATAACGGCCAGGGGATTGTTGATTTCATGGGCGGCGCCGGCGGCCATTGTTCCAACGCTGGCCAGATTGCGGCGGCGCTGGGCTTCCGCCTGGGCTTCGGCGGCGCGGCGATTGGCGTCGGCCAGACTTTCGACCAGGGCGACCAGCCGCTCGCGTTCCCTCAGGCGGCTGATGGCCAAGGCGGCTGTGGCGGCCATGGCGGACAGCTTGGGAGCATCGGCGGACGGCATTTCGGGATTGCGTCCGGCGTCGGGAAAAACGACCGCGCCCAACCGTTCGCCGGCAAGGCTGAGCGGCAGGGTGTAGAACGGCCCCTGCCCCAACAACCGACCGACGCGTTCAAAGAGCCAGCCTTCGCGCACTTCGGCCCGGCCAAATTCATTCCCGGCGTCCACGGCCGAATCGGCGAGCATCGGCGTGACGTCGCTCTGGGCGCTGTCAAAGACGAAATGTTCGAGGGTCGAGCCGTCGTGGTCCCGGACGAGGCCCTCGACGAAGGCGCGCTCTTGATCCACGACGTAAACGGCGGCACGCTCGGCTTCGGCCCATAGCATGACGGCATCGGCCGTGGCGGAAAGGAGGGCCGGCAAAGTCGCAGCGGCGCCGACGTCGCCGCCCAGGCGGATGAGGATTTCCCCGTGACGTTTTTCCTGTTCGAGCCGGGCGCTCGTGGTCATGAGCCGCTGGTTGATGACGCCGAGTTCGCCGTTGGCGCTCTGGAGGCTTTCGTAGAAGAGATCTTTCTCGCCGGTCTGCTCGAGGCCCATGATCTGGACCTGCTCGGCGACGACAGCGTGCAGGCCTTTTTCGACGGCTTCGACCTGTTCCAGCGGCAGGCTCAATCCTTCGGCCGCCGTAGTCACCGCCGAGGCGTCGAGGATGGGACTGGTCAGGCCGATGCGCTGCCGGCGGGCCAGGAGATCGGCCAGGTGGACGATCTGAACCATGCGGGCGCCGGCCAGGTTTTCCGGCAGATGGGCCGGACTTTGATGATGAAGCCAGATGACGTTGACGAGCGCTTCCGGGAACTGCCAGTTCTGGGCCAGGCGCTTGCCGATCACGGCGTGATCGAGACCGAGGATGCGATTCTCGGCGTCCATGAAGGAAATACGCCGGTTCTGGACGCTGCGGATGACCTGGTCGAAGGTCTTGGGCAGGGCGTAGTCGAGGCCGACCTTGCCCAGGTCGTGCAGCAGGCCGGCGACAAAGGCTTCCTCCGGAGAAACGCCGCGCACGCGACGGGCGATCAGTTGCGCCGCCGCAGCCACAGCGAGCGAATGCTTCCAGAAACTGACCCGGTCAAAGGCCGTCTTCGCCGCCTCGGTCCCCCGGCGGCTGAAGAGATCGAAGACCTTGAGCGACAGAACGCTGCTGCGCACGGCCTCGAACCCCAGCAGGGTGACGGCGCGGTTGACGGCGGCCACAGACTTGGCGCGGCCGAAGGTGGCGCTGTTGACCAAGGCCAGAATGCGGCTGGTGAGGGCGGGATCGCTTTCGATGATCTGGGTCAGATCGCGGGCCGAGGCATCGTCGCTGGAGGCCAGGGCCAGGACGCGCGCCGCCACGGCCGGCAGCGTCGGCAGGCTGTCAATCTGGTCGATAATCAACTGGACTTTGCGTACCTTAAGCCCGTCCATCCGTCCCCTCCACTGCTCAGGAGTCGAGCCTGGCGGCCGCTCCTGTCATCTCCTGGAAATCCGTTTTCGGGTGCCACACTTTGAAGGCCCGACGAAGTCGGGACCAAAGTGTGTTCTTCTTCGCACACCCTGCCCCCGTACAGCCGGGGGACAAGGCGTGGCACCCTGAATTCACACCCGATCTCAGACTTTCAACATCTCGCCGATTTTCGCGACCAACTCGGTGATCCGAAACGGCTTCTGCATGAACAGATCGACGCCCGCAGCATAGAGTTCCTTTATCTTGTCCTCTTCGATCATGCCGCTGACGGCGATGATTTTGGTCTCGGCCAGATCTTCCATGGCGCGAATTTTTTCGCAGACGACCTTGCCGTTGATGTCGGGCAGAAGGAAGTCCAGGACGATCAGGTCGGGGCGGAACTGCTCGGTCAGCAGGCCGGCATCGTAGCCGCAACTGGCCGTCTTGACCTCGAAGCGGCCGTCGCGGTCGAGTACGTCAACCCACATATCGACAATTTCGGCTTCATCATCGACTATAAGAATTTTCTTTTTGCCGCTGTCAAGGTTGCCCAACGGGATGCTGTTTTCCTTCATAAAACGCATCAAGGCGTCGCGCGGAATGCGACGGAAGCGGCTGCCGGGCACGTAAAAACCCTTCAGACGCCCGGCGTCGAAACAGCGGATAATGGTTTGCTGGCTGACCTGACAGATTCTGGCGGCCTCGCCGGTGCTAAATACTTCCTTCATCTTAGCTGCCCTTTCTCTGTCAGAGACTACCCCTACCGGCCCCAGGCATTTCCTGCGTCTTAGCCATCTTCCCTATCTTCACAATGATACTATCGGCCCTCCGGGCGATCAACTTGAAAATAATGGCGGTTTTGACGCATCTTTGGGCCAGGACGGCAGTTAAGCCACGAGAACCATGCTTCTACCGGGGAAAACCGGGGGGACAGGGAGAGGACGGCGAGACTCTGGTGGCGCTTCGTGACCGGATGGGGCGCAGCCGGTCGCTGGGTAGGGTGCGTGGCCGTCAGACGACCCTGGGCCGTCGGTTGCGACCGCGTGGCCGTAGGTCGGCCGCAAAAACGACAACAGATGGACAGAAATATGTGACTGTCCAAGTTTCCCAAGCTTACCGGTTTCCCTATCGACTTATAACCGGACAGTACTGATAGTTTTTTAGTGTTCCTTGCGAACCTCTGCCACATGGTCGGCGACGGCCTTGGCATCGGGCTTGGGGTTGGGCCGCCACTTGAAGCCATAGCCGGTGCCGTCCCAGACAAACATGCGTGGGTTGCCGGCCATCTTCTGCTCCGGGGCGCCGGCACGATAGGCGTGCCACATGCCGTCGATGAACGGGTCAAAGGTATTGCCTTCAGCGCTGGGCCGCTTGTTGGAGCCGCGGTTGGCGGCGTTGGGATCATCCTGAGCCATCCAGCGGTCGCAGTAGTCGAAAAACGCGTCATGGTCCCAGACCGCGATCGCCCCCATGAGCCGCACCGCCAGAGCCGTGCCGACCCAGGCCTGGGCGTTGCAGGAGACGCGATAGCCCTCGGAGTGCTTGTCCCACTCGTCCCACTTCTCGGGCGGATTTTCTTCGTAATGGGCGTTGCGGCCGTGATGAACGACCATCCAGTAGAGGGCCGTCTGGCCGAACCAGCCAGTGCCGTAGTAGGTCTGGGCGTCTTCGTGGAAGACCGCGGTCTCGGGCAGCTTGCGGATCTCGGGTGCCTCGAGCATCAGGCTGGCGAAGACCACTGGCCACTTGCGGCCGCTGGTGTGGCCGCCGCCCCAGTTCCACTGGCCCCCGACCTTGGCTACGCCGAAGACGTCGATGCCGTACTGCACCAGCCCGATCAGGAGCTTCTCCTTGCGTTTCTGCGGCACGTCGAGGTTCAGCATGAGGCTGGCCATCGACACCAGGCGACCGTACTCGCGGCCGTAGTTGGGCTGGTTCTCACTGGGGTTGAGTTGCTGCTGCTCCCAGTTGCACATGTGCTCCAGCCACGGTCGCTGGAAGTAGCGCTCCATCTGTTCCCAGTCGCCGGGCAGCCGAAGCTGGTAGAACGGCGTGTAGGCCTTGTCCTTGACCTCCGGGGCGGACAGCTTTTTGAGCAGGTTCCACTTGAGTTGGCCGGCGCGGTAGATGGGCTTGGCGGCGCCGGCGTACGGCGGGCGGAAGGCGTCGACCGGCGGAGCCTCGGCCAAAACCGTCAGCACTGCGGCGGTCTGGAGCACGTTCTGGCACGTCTTCTCCGAGGGCCACATGATCTTCTCGGCGAAGTTCGCCACGGGCACCGTGCGGTTGCTGATCGTGCTGATCAGCGAACGGTTCGGCTCGAGCTTGACGGGCAACTGCACGCTCAGCGCCGGATCGTAGGAATCGCTGCGCGAGTCGTAGCCTTGCTTGTCGCCGGCCTTGAGGACGATCATCGAGCCGTTGCGCATGCGTTGATCGTTGCGCAGGCTGGTGTCGCCCCACTGGTTCTTCGGGGTCTCGATCTTGTCGTCGGGCGTGGCCGGGCCGGGCGTGGGCGTGATCGACGTGACCGTCACCGGGCCGATGACCCACCAGTCGCCGGTGACGAACTGCCCGGCCTGCACCGGGTGATCAAAGGTCCAGGTAATGCCGTATTGCGTTACCTCTTTTACTTCCGCCGCCAACGCCGGTACAGCCCAAGCCAGCAGCACGACCGCCGCAACGACCGGAACACCACGTCGATGAATCCCAAGCATGGAGACCCCTTTCCTCAAATTTGTCTTTCAAGACACTAGCCCCGTTTACGGTATAGCGGTGCTGCACCAATGTCAAATCATTTCGGCAGCGTTTGGTAATCGCCACAAACATCGTGAACACCTGGTGAGGAGGCTGGCCTGTTTGGGCCAAGTGTGGCAGAAGCCGTTGGAGGACGTTTTGGAAAACTAGGTGACGGGCATTATTGACACCGCGTCGCCGAAGTGCTAGATTGGCGATTTCCTTCCTGAGCCAGCGTTTATTTATCAGCCGCAGTAGAAAGAAGGTCGGACAGACATGCCGAAGTGCATCCGCTTAGCCGTCAATGGAGTCGGCAATTGTGCCTCAAGCCTGATTCAGGGTCTGGCCTATTATGATCTCGAAAACCGCAAGAACCACCACGAAGAAAGCCTGGGGTTGATGCACTACCGGATCGGCCCCTACGCGCCGGGCGACATAAAGGTTGTGGCGGCATTCGACATCGACCGGCGCAAGGTCGGCCAGACGGTGGACAAGGCGATCTTTGCAGCTCCCAATTGCACCAAGGATATCATGCGGCCGATACCGCGCTCGAAGGTCAAAGTGCAGATGGCGCCGGTTTTGGACGGTGTCGCGGAACACATGAAAGATTATCCCGAAGCCCAACGGTTCGAGCCGGCAAAGGTCAAGCCGGTCAACATGGCCAAGGTACTCAAGGATTCCGGGGCGGCGATCCTGGTCAACTACCTGCCGGTTGGCAGCCAGAGGGCGACCGAGGCCGTGGTTGCGGCCTGCCTGGAGGCGGGGGTGAGCCTCGTGAACTGCATCCCGGTGTTTATCGTCAGCAACGCCAAATGGGCGGGCGAGTTCGCCAAACGGAACATTCCCTGCGTCGGCGACGACATCAAGGCTCAGATCGGAGCGACGATTCTCCATCGGACGCTGACGCGACTCTTCGTCGAACGCGGGGCGGCGCTGGATGCGACGTATCAGCTTAACGTCGGCGGTAACACCGACTTCCTCAACATGCTCAAACGCGAGCGGCTGGCCTCGAAAAAGATTTCCAAGACCGAAGCGGTGCAGAGCCAGTTGCCGGTGCCGTTGCCGGCGGACCAGGTACACATCGGGCCGGCGGATTATGTGCCGTGGATCAAGGACCAGAAGATCTGCTTCCTGCGGATGGAAGGTCGGGGCTTCGGCGGGATTCCGCTGCACATCGAGGCCCGACTGAGCGTGGAGGATTCGCCGAACTCGGCGGGCGTGGCCATCGACGCCATCCGCTGCTGCCAGGTGGCCCGCGATCGGAAGGTGGGCGGCCCGCTGACCAGCATCGCCGCCTATACGATGAAACATCCGCCGCGCCAATTCACCGACAACGAGGCCCGGCAGATGGTCGAGGAATTCATTTCCAACGAGCGCGAACGGTAAGCCGAGAGACCAACCGGATTGGAGACGGGCGCCTTGAAGGTGGCCTCTATTTACATTGGCGGCGGATTCATCTGGGCCCGGGATCACATTGCCCGCGGCCTGGTGCGACTCCGCGTGACGCCAAACATAGTGACACTGGCCGGGCTGGCCTTCAGCATCGCGGCCGGGGCGTGCCTGGGGCTGGGCGAGCGGTACTGGACGGCGGCGGCGTTATGCCAGATCGGGGCGGCGTCGGGCGACATGCTCGACGGGGCCGTGGCCCGGATCGGGGGTCGGGGATCGAAGTTCGGCGGCATATTCGATTCGACCTGCGACCGGATCGCCGACTTCGCCCTGTTCGCCGGGCTGGGCTACTACTTCGTGGGCACCTGGCCGGCCGGCCACGGCGGCCAGATCAACCTGACTTTCGCCTTCCTGGCGATCCTGGGAACACTGAACGGCACGCTGATCAGTTACATCCGGGCCCGGGCCAAACACGAGATGGCCGAATGCAGCGTAGGGTTCTGGCAGCGCGGCGAACGGAACGCCGCCATGTTAATTGGAACTCTGGCCCACAATTTGCCGATGCTATTATGGGAGTTAGGCCTCGCGGCCGGACTGACGGCCTTGCAGCGATTGCTTTACGCCCGGCGAATCCTGATGGACCGAGGCCCCGAAGGCCCGCGCCGGGGCGTGTTCGGGGTGCTGAAGGCCCTGATCTTTTTTGACCGGCCGCGGATGACGCTGGTTTATGATCTGTATACGGGGATGTTCATCGCCCTGCTGATTTTCGCCCGTGTGCCGGAGGCGGACATTTTGCGGCGGCTGCTGGTCGTAATCTCCGGCGGATAAGAATTGACAGGTCGGGGCGGCGAAGTAAGATAGAGACAATTCAAAAGGGAAACCGGCCCGGGCCAATCATGGTGATTCCGCCCGATGAAAAATGGCCGGACAGAATCTTTGAACCCTTCGAGAGGGTTCGTTAGGAGATGCTGCCATGAAACTCAGTTCCGTGCTTGTGTTGTTGGCCATGGTGGCCGCAGTTGGATTGGTGGGTTGTGGAGATCAGGCGAAGAAGCCGGCGCCGCCGCCGACCATCGGCGTGGCTCCGGGCGAGAGTGCGCCGTATGAGGATTCGACGATGCCCAAGGGGCCGACGACGACTCCGCCGATCATCGCCACGCCGACGACGCCTGCGCCCAAGACCGTTAAGGACGTAACTCCGCCGCCGACGACGCCCAAGAAGTCGGCCGTGACCAAGACGAAAGATACGACGACCGGCACGCCCAAGGCCACAGTCAGCACTTATAAGGTGCAAAAGGGCGACACCTTCAGCAGCATCGCCAAGAAGGTCTATGGTCACGCCAGGTACGCGAAGAAAATCTTCGAGGCCAACAAGGACAAGCCGGGCGTGAAGTCGCTCGACGTGGTGGACGAGGGCGTGGAACTGAAGATTCCGGAACTGAAGACTCCGGCATCGAAGACTCCGTAGTCCGAGCATCGGACCAGGGCGGCAGAGATTTTCCTGCGGCGGCGGCCGAACGGTCGTCGCCGCATTTATGCGCGGATTTCTCGCCGGCACATTGACGATTCCCCCGCCGGTTGTTACAAGGTGACATAGAGCCGATGCGAATCGACGACCAGGTACAATTTCTCAAAGGCGTGGGGCCGGCCCGGGCGGAGATGTTTCGCCGCCTGGGGGTCGAGACCGTGCGCGACTTGCTCTACCTTTTCCCGCGCGGCTACGAAGACCGCAGCGACATTTGCCCGGTCCTGAAGCTTGAGAGCGGCGAGAAACAAACCATTATCGCCGAGTGCCTGGAAGTCCGCGTGGCCCACTGGAAAAACGTCGAGGCAGCCTTCGCCGACCAGACGGGCAGCGTCAAAGTGGTCTGGTTCAATGCGGCCTACCTGAAGGATCAGATTCATCCCGGAAAAACTTATCGGTTGACCGGGCGGGTGATGCTTTACAAGCGGCACATGCAGATGCAGCACCCGAGCTTCCACGAATTGGGCGTCGCGGGCGAAGAGGACGAAGCGCCGATTGTGGTAACTTATCCGGCGACCGAGGGCCTCCAGAGCCGCACGATTGCCCGGGCCGCGGCGACGGCGCTGGACTGTTGCCTGGGCGAAGCGCCGGAACTTTTTTCGCCGAGCGACCTCAAGCGGCTGGCCATGCCCAGCGCTCGGGCTTCGATCAAGGATCTCCATCAGCCGACGAACCTGAAAAAAATCGCTCCGGCCCGGCGGCGCATGGTCTTCGAGGAGTTTTTTCTGATGGAACTGGCCGTGGCCATGCGGCGCCGGAACGCCCGGCGGCATCAGGACGCCCCGGTCATTCCGGTCAGCCCGAAGGTGGACGAGCACATTCGGCGGCGGTTCCCGTTTGCCCTGACGGCGGCGCAGGACCGGGCCTTGTCCGAGATCGTGGCGGACATCGCCCAGGCGGTGCCGATGGCGCGGCTCCTGCAGGGCGACGTGGGCTGCGGCAAGACGGTGGTCGCGCTGTACGGCGTGCTGGCGGCGGTGGCGGCGGGCTGTCAGGCGGCCATCATGACGCCGACGGAAATCCTGACGGAACAACATTTCGCCAACATTGAGAAATACCTGGTCGGGTCACGGGTCCGCTGGCTGCTGCTGACGGGATCGTTGTCGACGAAAGAGCGACAGGCGGCCCTGGCCCGGATTCGCTCCGGCGAGGTTGACATCGTCATCGGCACCCAGGCCCTGATTCAGCAGGACGTGACTTTCCGCAACCTCGGGTTCGTGGTGGTGGACGAGCAACACAAGTTCGGCGTACTCCAACGGGCCGAGTCGCGCTGGCGAAACGCCGAGAGCGACAAGCCGATGCGGCCGCATTACCTGGTGATGACGGCGACGCCGATTCCGCGGACGCTGGCCCTGACCGTTTTCGGCGACCTGGACGTGAGCGTGATCGATCAGATGCCGCCGGGGCGGCAGCCGACGGCGACGCGCTGGGTGCGGCCGGGCAAAGCTCTGGAAATGTACGAGGAAGTGCGGATGGAGGTACGGGACGGCCGGCAAGCCTACGTGGTCTGCCCGCTGGTGGAGGAGACGGACAACAGCGATCTCAAGGCGGCGACCGAGGAGGCCGAGCGGCTCCAGAAGGAAGTTTTTGCGGAATTCCGGGTCGCCCTGCTCCACGGCCGCATGACCAGCGAAGAGAAGCACGCGGTGATGGAGGAGTTTCGCACGGGCCGGAGCCAGATTCTGGTCTCGACCATTGTGATCGAGGTCGGGATTGACATACACAATGCGACAATTATGATTATCGAACATGCCGAGCGATTCGGCCTGGCCCAGTTGCACCAACTGCGCGGCCGGGTGGGGCGCGGGGCCAACAGCGGCATGTGTTACCTGGTGGCCGATCCAGGGAATGACATTGCGGCCAGCCGCATCAAGGTCATGATTGAGACGACTGACGGCTTTCGCATTGCCGAGGAGGACTTGCGGTTGCGCGGTCCGGGAGAATTTTTCGGCACGCGGCAACATGGCCTGCCGGAACTGCGCATCGGCGACCTGATCGCCGATTACGACCTGCTGCAATTGGCGCGCGACGAGGCGTCGGCCCTGGTGCGGCAGGACTCCGACTTGTCCCGGCCGGAACATCAAGAAGTGCGGCACTCGCTCCTGGCGCGGTATGGGCGGACGATGGAGTTGATCGAGGTCGGATAATGATTTGGTGCGTGCAAGCACACACCCTACGTTCAATAAATAATAGCCGCCTGCCGGGGGTGGGGTTATAATTGTTGTGGAAGAGCGGATTTGTGCGGCTGAGCCACCCTTGAAAAAGGAATAACAATGCTGGACGAAGCGATTGCCGAACTGAAGTTCAACGAGCAGAGCCTGATTCCCGCGGTGGTGCAGGACGCCACGAGCGGGGAGTTGCTGATGGTGGCCTGGATGAATCCGGCCAGTCTGAAATCGACAGTCGAGACGG
Organism: uncultured Planctomycetia bacterium; assembly: GCA_903929765.1. Lineage (GTDB taxonomy): Bacteria > Planctomycetota > Phycisphaerae > FEN-1346 > JAACEH01 > CAIYVX01. The sequence continues at coordinate 4,138 of CAIYVX010000046.1, read as the reverse complement.
GCAAGACCCATTTCTGGAGCCGCAGCCGGAAGAAGTATTGGATGAAGGGCGAGGAAAGCGGCCACACGCAGGAAGTGGTTTCGATCAGCACGGATTGCGACAAAGATGTCTTGCGCATCATGGTACACCAGACGGGCGGCGCATGCCACACGGGATACCGGAGTTGTTTCAGTTGGCATCTGCGCCAGGGGCGGTGGGTCGAAGAAGGTGAGAAGGTTTTCGATCCGCAGGCGACGTACAAGAAATAAGGGAGCCGCGACCATGATCCGATTCGCCGTGATAGGCTTGGGGCGTTTCGGTCGGCGTCTGGCGGCGGACCTGTCCGAGCACGGACAGAAAGTTGTCGCCGTGGACGTGCGGCCGGAGGTCGTGGAGCAGATCCGCGAAGTCGTGACCCGGGCGGTCTGCCTGGACGCCACTGAGGCGAAGGCCCTCAAGGCCCACGACATTCACAAGGTGGAAACAGCGGTGATTGCCATCGGCGACCATCATTTCGGGACGGCGGTTCTGATCACGGCGGCACTGAAGGAACTGGGCGTGGCCCGCGTGGTGGCCCGAGCTAGCGAACCGCTGGAGGCACGTGTCCTGTCGCGTCTGGGGGTCGACCAGATCATCTGCCCCGAGGAAGAGACGGCGGTCCGTTTTGCCTACCAGTTGGCCAACCCCGACCTGTTCGAGTACATCGCCCTGACCGAGGGCCACAGTCTGGTCCAGGTCAAGGCGCCGGAACAGTTCCACAACAAAACGCTCGGCCAGATTGATCTGCGGAAGAAGTTCAGCGTGAACCTGGTGGCGATCAAGAAGCAGGTGGCCGCCACGCGGTCCGACGGTGTTCAGACGCACGAGGAAGAAATCATCGACGTGCCGCTGGCCGACACGGTCATCCGTCCGGACGACATCCTGGTTCTGGTGGGCGCGGTCGAAAACCTGGCCAAGCTGCCGACGTAACATTTCGGCTTGCCGGTCAGGCTTTTCTGGAACCCCGCGGCGACTTGGCCGGCTTTTCCTTCGGCTCAACGGGAGGAGCGGCCTCTTCCATACACTCGGTTTTCATGATTTTCTTGACCCGGCGCTCGTGGCGTCCGCCCTCAAAGGCGGTGCGCACCCAGATTTCAACGATGCGGCGGATCAACTCGTCGCCCAGCAGGTCCCCGGCCAGACAAAGGACGTTGGCGTCGTTGTGCCGGCGGCTCATCTCGGCGGTGAGTTCGTCGTGGCAGAGGGCGGCCCGGATGCCGCGCATCTTGTTGGCCGTCATGCACATGCCGATGCCGGAGCCGCAGAGGAGTACGCCGCGCTCGGCTTTGCCGTCCTGAATGGTCTTGCAGACGGGCACGGCATAGTCGGGATAATCCGTGGGCGCGTCGCTGTGTGTGCCGCAGTCGAGCACTTCGTGGCCCATCTGGGCCAGGAACCGTTTGACGTGTTCCTTGGCCGGGAAGCCACGGTGATCGCTGCCGATGGCAATCTTCATGTAAATATCTCCTCTATACGTTTACGAACCGCGGTTTCGATCTGCTCGGCACAGCGGCGGTAGACTTCCGGCCCGCGACCCAGGGGATCCTCGATGTCCCGCCCGTCGGGGTCGAGCAGAAAAGTTTTGGCGCCGGCCTCCGGAGCCAGAGCCAGGACGGCATCGCGATGAGTCCTTGTCATGCAGAACACGGCGTCGGCTTCGTGAATCCGCTCGGCGGACAAGGGCCGGGTCCGATGTTCTTCGAGGCTGGCCCCGCGGCTCGTGGCCTCGGCCCGGGCCTCGTCCGAGGCGTCGCGCCCCGGCGGGGCAAAGACTCCGGCCGAAGCAATGACGATTCCGTGCCGCGCTTCCAATTCCTCCACGGCACAACCCAGACGCCGCGCCGCCTCGACCTTGGCAAAGGCCTCGGCCATGGGACTGCGGCAGGTGTTGCCGGTGCAGAGAAAGAGAATCGTGCGGCTCAGGATTTTCCGCAAATACCGCTCCGAAAGCACGCCTTCACGAATCACGGTCCACTGCTCACCCTCGACGCGGACAATCGTGCTGGGCGCGGCATGGCGGGCCGGTCCGGCATCGAGCACCAGGGGCACCAGGCCCCGGAGTTCCGCGAGCGCCGCCGCCGCGTCCAGCGGCGGCGGCCGGCCGGCACGGTTGGCGCTGGAGGCCACGACCGGCACGCCGCACTGCCTGAGTACCTCGTGCGTCACGTCGGTCGCCGGGCAACGCAACCCGACCGTGCCCTCATGGTACACAAACTCCGGGATGGGTGGCAAGAGGCCGCCGCAATGGCGGCGCCAGACTTCCGGGTCGAAAACTTGCGGCGCGTCCAGGATCAGCGTGAGCGGCCCCGGCCAGGTCTTCTGCATAAACCGCCGGGCGATGCGCGGCACCTGGTCCACATAGCCCTCGGCTCCGGTCGGGTCGCCCAGGTGCACCGTAAACGGCTTGCCTTCTGAGCGGCCCTTGACCTCCCGCAACCGCTCGATAGACTCGCGGCCGGCCGCCGACGCTGCGACACCGTAGACCGTTTCGGTCGGAAAGACCAGCAGTTGTCCGGCGCGCAGCAACTCGGCCGCCTCGCGGACAATACTTTGCAGATCGGCCCCCTGCGGGCATTTGACGACCCTGGTTTCCATTTCGGCGACGAACTCCGTTTCCGTTGAGAGTTGCTCGATAAGGAATTATCGGGAAGTGGAAAATGGCTGTCAAGGCGAATCGGGACGATTTCACTGGAGTTTTCATTGGAGTGTTCACTGGAGTTGCGGTAATGTTGGGCCATTTATTATGTGTAGCCGTTCACGCCCCGGCGGGCAATAGGGACGGGGCGGGCAGGCCGGCGTAGTGGGTGGCGAGGGTTTGATGGAGGCAACCGAAGACCGAGCGGTCTTGGCGGGCTCAGGTGGCTACGGCGGTCCAGATGCGTTCGCACCAGCGCCGGTCGCGCTCGTAGCGGGTGCCCTGGGGGAACTGGCGGTCCTGAACCACAAGGATATAAGTAAGGCGTCCCCGGAATTCGCGTCCCTTGCCACTTCGGCACTTGACTTATGCCGAAATCGGGGGTATATTGTCTCTACGTTGCCTGGGGACGGCCTCCGGGCCTCAGCGAAATCGTGAAAACCGCCAAACTGGCTGCATTCGCCCCCTTGGCGGCCCGTTTGGGCATGTATGAGGGACAAAAAATGATTCCCGAAGCCACCCCCGCCCCCCTAACCCCCCACCCCCGGACCATCCAGCACGCCAGGGCGAAATCAAATTTCCTATCAGTTTTAACAAAAGCAAAGAAAGAATTAGCAGGACTTGTTCTTGCTGGTGCAGCTGTTCTTGGCTCTGGTGAAAGAGCAAATGCTTCTGTTATTACTGGAGATTTTAGTTCTTTTAGTAATGTTATGGCTATTTCAAATTTAGGAGTCTCAGTATTTGGAGTAAATAACTCTTATGGAAATTTTACAGTAAATAAAAGTCCAGCAACAACAACAGCTCATTTAGCATTTATTAATAACCTTGGTGAACCTTGCGGATATGCAGATTCACAAAATAGTACAAAAAATGGAACATCCGAATTACTTGGAAGTTACTCTAGTCCAAGTATAGAAGGACATTTTGGATTATTGTCTGGGATAAAACCTTCTTCAATAATTGCAGGATTTGATACAGATGGAGATGGTAAAATTGGGTCTTATGTATTTGATACAACAACTCATCATTTAGATTTAACCTTAGATTCTGGAGATACATGGGCTTATGTTAATCAATTTTCTATAAATAATGGAAGTCTTGGAGATCTTTCAACTCTTCCAGCATATGGTGTTAGTTCAGATTTAGGTAAAGTTGATGTTACTATTCCAGAAAATCCTACAAGAGATTTATTTGCAGCAGGATTAGTAGGTCTTGCATTAGCAGGTGCATCTAGAAAATATCTTTCTAGCGTTACAAGAAGTGCTACAGTTCCTGTAAAAAAGTAAATTTTATTTTTAGTTTTATATAAACAATTCAATAATTAATTTTTGAATATTTTTAGAATAATTTATTTCTTTGAATTCCGGGGAATTCCGGGGACACCATATAATGGCACTTCCTTAAGCGATTTTAAGAAGAAAGCCTCCCTTCGTCGATAGGGTGTTTGTCAAGACAACCCAAGACGAAAGGAGGCCAATATGTTCG
>CAIYVX010000045.1 GCA_903929765.1 uncultured Planctomycetia bacterium | reverse complement strand
GCCCAGCGTTGCAGAGTTTGTCGCTGTTGATCGGTCACGATGACCTTGGGAGCAATCCGCATTGGCGTTATCCTCTCTTTCCTGAGAGTAAAACGCAAGGCGGCATTATAAATTGCATTAATTATGATGCACTACACTAGGAGCTACTAAGCGTTCAGGGCCAAACTCAACACACAAACTAACCCGGGAGTGAATCAGAAGCAAAGCGGCAAATGCAACTGACATTCCGAAACAGAGGACACCTCCAATAATAAATATGGCTTTAGAAAGTACACCTGATAAAACGAATCCAAAAAAATGAGCCGTGGAACTGCCGTTGATAAGTGCGGCCAAAAGACAGAGAAAACCAATGAATGCGAAGAGAACTAACGCAATCATGCACTTATCCTGCGGCGGCCCATAATTGAAATTTCTAGCCACATCAACTGATAGGAAATTTGATTTCGCCCTGGCGTGCGAGATGGTCCGGGGGTGGGGGGTTAGGGGGGCGGGGGTGGCTTCGGGATTCATGTTTTGGCCCTTAAGTGTGCCCAAACTCGCTGCCAAGGGGGTGAATGCAGCCAGTTTGGCGGTTTTCGCGGCTTTGCTGAGGCCCGGAGACCGTCCCCAGGCATCTCGGAGACAATATACCCCCGATTTCTGCACAGTCAGGGACCGAACTGGCATTCGAATTCCGGTGACATCTTACTTTATTCATCCACCAGCCGATACCCCACGCCCTGTTCGGTGAGGAGATAACGTGGGCGGGCGGGTTCGGCTTCGATTTTGCGGCGCAGGGCGGCCAGGAAGACGCGGAGGTTGTGGGCTTCGCCTTCGCTGCCGGGACCCCAGACTTCCTTGAGCAGAAAGGCGTGGGTGAGCACCTTGCCGGCGTGCTGGGCGAGGGTGGTCAGCAGGCGATATTCAATCGGCGTGAGGTGAATCTCGGTCCCGGCACAGGTCACGCGGCGCGCCGCCAGGTCGATCTCCAGTTCGCCGACGGCGAAGCGCGTGGCCTCGCCGGTGGCGCTGCGCGAGGCCACGCGGGCGGCATGGCGCAGGGCCACGCGGACGCGGGCCAGCAACTCGGCCACGCCGAAGGGTTTGGAGAGATAATCGTCGGCCCCGACGTCCAGGGCGACGACCTTGTCCTTTTCCTGGCCGCGCGCAGAAATCACCACAATCGGCACTTGCGACCAGTCGCGCACGCGGCGCACCACTTCCAATCCGTCGATGTCGGGCAAACCGAGGTCGAGCAGAATGGCGTCGGGCGGCTGCATGGCGGCCTTGTGGACGCCGTCCATTCCTGTTTCTGCTTCATTGATACGATACCCCGCCGCCGTCAGAGCCACGCGGAGAAAGCGGCGCATCGGAGCGTCGTCCTCGACGACGAGCAGGAGCGGGGATGTGGAGTCGGTGGTCATGGTATTGATCTGATTCTGAAAACAATATATTTTCGGACAGTTGCGAGCCTCAAACCCTCACCCGGCCGCTGCGCGGCCACCCTCCCCCAAGGGGGAGGGGTGAAGAAGCAACAAAACCCTCACCCGGCACTTCGTGCCACCCTCTCCCAAGGGAGAGGGGTTAAACAACGCTCGACGTTTCTTCCCCGACGGGCAGTGTGAAGATAAATCTTGCTCCGCCGCCGGGCCGGTTGGCCGCCCAGATGCGGCCGCCGTGGGCCTGGATGATCGCGCGGCAAATGGCCAGCCCCAAGCCTGCCCCGCGCCGGGCTTCGCTGCCGCCCGCCGAGCCGCGCACGAACTTCTCGAAAATCCGCTGCTCTTCGCCCGTCTTCAGCCCCGGCCCGCGGTCGGCCACTTCGATCACCGCCTCGTTATCCTCAATCCCCATGATAATGTCAATGGGCGACCCCGCCGGCGTGTACTTCACGGCGTTGTCCAGCAGGTTGGCCAGCACCTGTTCGATCATGATCCCGTCGAACTGGACCATGGGCAACGTATCGACAAACTTCATGTTGAGCGGCCGGCCCTGGAGCGTTTTTTCCAGGTGTACCAGGACCGAGCTCAAGACTTCTTCCAGCGGCTGGGCCTGCTTCGAGAGGACCATGGCCCCGGATTCCAGCCGCGTAATGTGCAGCACATTTTCCACCAGCCGCGTCATCCGCTCCGCCTCGTCGTAAATCGAGTAGAGCAGGTCGCGCTGCGTTTCGAGATCCTTCGGTCGATTCTTTTCCAGCAGCGTGCTGGAGGCCCCCGCGATCACTGCCAGCGGCGTCCGCAGGTCGTGCGACACGGAACTCAGCAGCGACCCGCGCAGCCGTTCCGTCTCGATCTGCATCAGCACCTTCTCGGCCTGTTCGGCGAGCAGGTGCCGCTCTACCGCCAGGGCCGCCTGCTGCACCAGGGCTTCGAGCAATTGCCGGCGGTCGGCCGGCAGCGGGCCGCCGTCCTCCGTTCGCGGATTCGCCAGACCCAGCACGCCCACCGCTTGCTGCGCGCCCACCAGCGGCAGGTAGAGCGCCGCCGCATGGGGCAACGTATCGGTCCCGCTCCCGGCGGGCTTGCGGTGTTCCAACGTCCACTGGGCCACAGCCCGTTCATTTTCGCTCGCAGCAAATGCCCCATCAGGCGAGGCCGGCGGCTTCAATATTCCTTTATCGTCCGGCAGCAGGATGGCCACGCGCCCGCCGTAAAGATTCTGAATCAGCCGTTCGGCCGTGGCCACCAGTTCGCGGTTGCTCATCCGCCCGGCCAGTTCGCGGGTCAGTTGATATAGAGCTTCGGTGTTGCGTTCGCGGTTGCGTGAGGACTCGGCCTGGATGCGGAAACGCGAGGTCAGCGTGCTGATGACCAGGGCCACGACGAGCATGACGGCAAAGGTGAGCAGGTATTGCGTGTCGCTGACGGCGAAGCTGAAGCGAGGCGGCACGAGGAAAAAATCGAAGAGCAGAATGCTCAGGACCGACGCGGCCGCGGCCGGCCCGCGTCCGTACCGCGCGGCGACGAAGACGACGCCGAGGAAAAAGACCATGACGATGTTGATCTCACGCAGGCCGCACCATTGCAGCAAGGCGGCCAGGCCGGTGCAGAGCAGAATGATCGCCGCCATCGAGCCGTAATCCGGCCAGCGGATGCGCGGCCGCGGGGGTGGTTCGACCCGCGGCCCCTCGACCTCTTCCGCCCCGCGCGTGACATAGACGTCGATGTCGCCGCTACGGCGGAGCAGGGCGGCGACCAGCGAGCCGCGCAGCAGATCGATCCAGCGCGAGCGGTGCGGCTTGCCGACCAGGATTTTCGTCACGTTCCGCGAGCGGGCGTAGTTGATGACCTCGTCGGCCACGCTGTCGCCGGAGAGCGTGACCGTTTCGGCCCCGAGTTGCTCGGCCAGGCGATGATTGCGCAGAAGCTGAAGGCGCGAGGCCCGGCTCATCCACGAGTCGCGCGAAGTCTCGATGTGGGCCGCGATCCACGGAGCCTGAAAGCCTGCCGCCATCCGCTTGGCCGCCCGGATGATCTTGGCCGAACTGGGACTTGAGCCGAAGCAGACCAGAATCGTTTCGTGGGTGGCCCAGGGCAGATCCGCCGCCCGTTCCAGCCGCGCCGTCTGCACCTGCACGTGGACCCGGTCGGCCGTCAGGCGCAGGGCCAGTTCGCGCAGGGCGATCAGGTTGGCCCGGCGGAAAAAATTGTCCATCGCCCGTTCGGCCTGGGCGGCGACGTAAATCTTCCCCTCGCGCAGACGCACCAGCAGATCGTCCGGCGGCAGGTCCACCAGCTCGACCTCGTCGGCCCGCTCGAACACAGCGTCGGGCAACGTCTCCCGGACCACGACGCTCGTGATCTGGGTAATGATGTCGTTCAGGCTTTCGAGGTGCTGCACGTTGAGGGTGGTGTAAACGTCGATGCCCGCGGCAATGAGATCGTCGACGTCCTGCCAGCGTTTGGCGTGACGCAGGCTCGGGGCATTGGTGTGGGCCAGTTCGTCAACCAGCACCAGCGCCGGCCGGCGGGCCAGTGCCCCCTCCAGGTCAAATTCCTGGAGCGTCACGCCGCGATGCTCGACCTGCCGCGTCGGCAGCGCCGGCAGGCCCGCCAGCAGCGCCTCCGTTTCCGGTCGGCCGTGCGGCTCGACGTACCCGACCACCAGATCGACGCCAAGTTTGTGTTGGGCCTGCGCCGCCTCCAACATGCTGTAAGTTTTGCCGACACCGGCCGCGTAGCCGAAGAATATCTTCAGCTTGCCGCGCCGCTGTTGTTGCTGCTCGGCGCGAACCTGCTCCAGAACTTCATCGGTCTTGTGCGGTTCGGTCATACGACTCCATGTTATCGACTGGCAGCGTCCAGGGCCAGATTCAACTCCAGAACATTGACGCGCGGCTCGCCGAGGAGGCCCAGGTCGCGCGGCTTGGTGTGGGCCGCTACGAGTTGCCGCACCCGCTCCTCAGACAGGCCGCGGGCTTTGGCCACGCGGGCCACCTGGAATTCCGCCGCCGCCGGGCTGATCTCCGGGTCCAGACCGCTGGCCGAGGCCGTGGCCAGGTCCGCCGGCACCGGCCCGGTGCTGGTCGGATCAGCCGCCCGCAGCGCCGCGATCTGTTTTTTCACATTGTCGGCCAGGGCCGGGTTGGTCGGTCCCAGGTTTGAACCGGCCGAATTTTCAGCATTGTAGGCTAGCGCCGCCGAGCCGCTCGTGACCGTGGTGGCCGACGGCCGCGACCAGAAAAATTTCGGATCGGTGAAGGATTGCCCGATCAGTTCCGAGCCGACCACCCGGCCGTCCTTGACGATCAGGCTGCCGTTGGCCTGATGCGGAAAGGCCAATTGGGCGATCCCGGTGACCACGAGCGGGTACGCCAGACCCGTGAGCACGGTGAAGACGAGCAGCACAACCAGAGTTTGTCTTATAAGTAACATTTGATACTCCTATACCATGTGCAGCGCCACCAGCAGCAGGTCGATTAGCTTGATTCCGATAAACGGAACGGCCAGACCGCCCAGGCCGTAGATCACCAGGTTTTTGCGCAGCAACTGCGTCGCCGGCGCCGGCCGATATTCGACGCCCTTGAGGGCCAGCGGAATCAGGAAGACGATGATAATCGCGTTGAAGATCACCGCCGAGAGTACGGCACTGTTGGGCGTGGCCAGCCGCATGATGTTCAAGGCGCCCAGGCTCGGATAAGTCGAGGCGAAGGCCGCCGGAATGATTGCGAAATATTTCGCCACGTCGTTGGCAATGCTGAACGTCGTCAGCGCCCCGCGGGTCATCAGCGTCTGCTTGCCGATCTGGACGATTTCCAGCAGCTTGGTCGGGCTGGAATCCAGATCGACCATGTTTCCGGCTTCCTTGGCCGCCTGCGTTCCGGTGTTCATGGCCACGGCCACGTCCGCCTGGGCCAGCGCCGGAGCATCGTTGGTGCCGTCGCCGGTCATGGCCACCAGATGCCCCTTGGCCTGGTACTCGCGGATCAGGCGCAGTTTGGCCTCGGGTGTCGCCTCGGCCAGAAAATCGTCCACGCCGGCCTCGGCCGCGATGGCTGCCGCCGTCATCGGATTGTCGCCCGTGATCATCACCGTCGTAATCCCGATGCGCCGCAAGTCGGCGAAACGTTCCTTGATCCCGCCCTTGACGATGTCCTTGAGGTGAATTACGCCCAGCACCTTCGCTCCATCGGCCACCACCAGCGGCGTTCCGCCGTCCTTGGCGATCAGTTGCACGGCCGAGCGCACCGTCTCCGGCAGGCGTCCGCCGTGGCTGCTGACGAAGCCCTCGATGGCGTCGGTCGCACCCTTGCGGATCGATTGGCCGTTGAGATCTACGCCGCTCATTCGCGTCTGGGCCGAGAAAGGCACGAACTTGGCGTGGAGCTTTTCGATCTCGCGCTCGCGGAGATTATATTTTTTCTTGGCCAGCACGACGATGCTCCGGCCCTCCGGCGTCTCGTCGGCCAGCGACGCCAACTGCGCCGCATCGGCCAGTTGTTCGACCGTCACGCCCTGGGCCGGAATGAATTCCGTGGCCTGGCGGTTGCCCAGCGTGATCGTCCCGGTCTTGTCCAGCAGCAGCACGTCCACGTCGCCGGCGGCCTCGACCGCCCGGCCCGACATAGCCACGACGTTGGCCTGGCTCAACCGGTTCATCCCGGCGATGCCGATGGCCGACAAGAGCGCCCCAATCGTCGTCGGCGCCAGGCAGACCAGCAGGGCCACCAGCACCGTGATCGTCACCGGGGTGCCCTGGTGCGCCTGGGCCACGCTGTAAAGCGAATAGGGCAGGAGGGTAACGCAAACGACGAGGAAGATAATCGTCAGCGCCGCCAGGAGGATGTTCAGGGCGATTTCGTTCGGCGTTTTCTGCCGCTTGGCCCCTTCGACCATGGCGATCATGCGGTCGAGGAAGGTCTCGCCCGGCTTGGCCGTGACGCGAACCACCAGCCAGTCCGAGAGCACCCGCGTCCCGCCGGTGACGGAATTGCGGTCGCCGCCGGACTCGCGGATGACCGGCGCGCTTTCGCCCGTCACGGCGCTTTCGTCCACGCTGGCCGCGCCTTCAATCACCTCGCCGTCGGCTGGAATGAAATCCCCCGCCTCGACCAACACGGCGTCGCCGCGACGGACCAGCGGTGCCGGCACCGGCAGGAACCTCGCCCCGTGATGCGGCTCGGACAGCACCTTGGCCACGACCTCGCGCTGGGCTTTGCGCAGGCTCTCCGCCTGGGCCCGGCCGCGACCTTCCGCCACCGCCTCGGCAAAATTGGCGAACAGCGCCGTGAACCACAGCCACAGCGAAACGCCCAGAATGAACGACGTCGCCGCCTCGCCGTGGCCGAACAGGGCATGAACGAACAGCACCGTCGTCAGCGCCGCGCCGACCAGAACCACGAACATCACCGGGTTCTTCCACTGTTGCCGCGGATCGAGTTTGCGGAACGAATTGACAATCGCCGGCCCGAGGATCGTCCAGTCCATGAGCCGCTGGGCCTTATGATGAGATTCGAGGGTAACCATATTTTTTGCCTTTGCCCTTAAGCGGTGCGTGCAATCACGCACCCTACATTCAGTGTCCGATCATCATCAAATGCTCGGCAATCGGCCCCAGGGCCAACGCCGGAATGAAGCTCAACGCCCCGACCACCAGCACCACCGAAACGAGCAAAATCACGAATAACGGCCCGTGCGTTCGCAGCGTTCCTGGACTCACCGGAGTCAACTTTCTGGCCGCCAGCGCCCCGGCAATGGCCAGCACCGGAATCTTGAACAGGAACCGTCCGCAGAGCATGACCAGCGCCGTCGTGATGTTGTAGAACGGCGTGTTGCAATTGATTCCGGCGAAGGCGCTGCCGTTGTTGTTGGCCGTCGAGGAATAGGCGTACAGGATTTCGCTGAACCCGTGAGCCCCGGGATTGTTGGCTCCCGCCTGGCCCGCCGTCGTCACCACAGCCACCGCCGTGCCGATCAGCACCAGCAACACCGGCACCAGCACCACGAGCGAGGCCATCTTCATCTCGAAAATCTCGATCTTCTTCCCCAGGTATTCCGGCGTCCGGCCGACCATCAGCCCCGCGATGAACACGGCAACTATGGCGAAAATCAACATGCCGTAAAGCCCCGAGCCTACGCCGCCGAAGACCACTTCGCCGAGTTGCATCAGCCACATCGGTACCAGGCCGCCCAGCGGCGTAAACGAATCGTGCATTGAGTTCACCGCGCCGCAGGACGTTCCGGTGGTCGCCGTGGCGAAGAGAACCGACCCGGCGATGCCGAACCGCACTTCCTTGCCTTCCATATTGCCGCCCGGTTGCGTGACGCTCGCCTTTTGATCGACGCCCAGCGCCGCCATCTGCGGCGTGCCCTGTTGTTCCGCCCAGGCGCAAACCGCCAGCAGGGCCACGAACAGGACCATCATCGCCGTCAGAATCGCCCAGCCTTGCCGCGTGTCGCCGACCATCTTCCCGAACATGTAACAGAGCGAGGCGGGAATCAGCAGGATGGCCAGGATTTCGAGAAAGTTCGACAGCGGCGTCGGGTTCTCAAACGGGTGAGCCGAATTCGTGTTGAAGAACCCTCCGCCGTTGGTCCCCAGTTCCTTGATCGCTTCCTGCGAGGCCACCGGCCCGAGGGCGATGGTCTGTTCCGTCACGGCCTTGCCGTCGCCGTCCTGCGTCGCCTGGACCAGCGTGGTGTGGGCATACGGCCCCACCGTCTGAACCACGCCTTGCGACATCAGAATCACGGCGATCACCAGGGCCAGCGGCAGGAGGACGTAGAGCGTCGTCCGCGTCAGATCGACCCAGAAATTGCCGATGGTCTGGCTCGTCCGCCGGGTGAAGCCGCGAACCAGGGCCACGGCCACCGCGATGCCCGTCGCCGCCGACAGGAAGTTCTGGACCGTCAGGCCAAGCATCTGCGTGGCGTACTTCATGGTCGTCTCGCCGGCGTAGGCCTGCCAGTTGGTGTTGGTCAGAAAACTGACCGCCGTGTTGAAGGACAGGTCCGGGGCCACGTTGTCCAGCCCGGCGGGATTCCCCGGCAGAAATTTCTGCAGCCGCATCAGGAGGTAGAGCGCGGCGAAGCCCGCCAGGCTGAAGGAGAGCAGGGCCACCGCGTAGCGCTGCCAACTCATCTCGCCGTCGGCCTTCACCCCGGCCAGGCGGTAGATCAGCCGTTCCAGCGGTCCCAGCACCCGGTCCAGCCCGCAGGGCTTGCCCTCGAAGACGCGGGCCATGTAGCTGCCCAGCGGCTTGACCAGGAGCAGCAGCACGGCGATAAAGACGACGATCTGTAATATGTCGATGTTTGGCATCAAAATTTCTCCGGCTTCAGTAGCGCCGCCACCAGGTAAACCAGCAGCCCGGCCGAAAGCACGCCGCTAAGGATATAGGCCCACGTCATTGCTTGGTCCCTCCCTGCAAGGCGGCGAAGGCTTTGACCAAAGCCCAGGCCCCCACGAAGAAGGCCACTCCGATTACCAGGTACACCACGTCCATTGTTTCTCGCCTCCTTTTCCCGTCCCGCCCTCCTGCTTCCACTGAAAATGATAAGCCGAGATTCGCGTAACGACGAATCAATTTAGGGTCAAAACTGGGGGTTTTGACATCAAGAAACCGTCAAGGCTAAAATTTTTCAGATTTTTCAAAATAGTGCTTGACAATACTCCAGACAATGCGCATTATATCTGTCGAGTAAGTTAGGAAATGGTCGATAAGACGCTCTGTTAAGAATTATTTCGTTATTCGCCGCACGGAGCGGCGTTTTGTTTGCGAATAAAATGCACTAAATCGGTCGGAATTAATGTCATGGCTGCGTGGGCAAATTCTGATTTTCTGGTTCGTTACCAGCGGCAAATCGTGTTGCCGCAAATCGGACTTGATGGGCAGTCGCGGTTGAAGCAAGGACGCGCGCTAATCGTGGGCCTGGGCGGCTTGGGTTCGTGGGTAGCCGAGCTTTTGGTCCGGGCGGGAGTCGGTTTTTTGAGATTGGTGGACGACGACGTGGTGGAACTGGCCAACATTCACCGTCAGGCGCTCTATGGCGAGGCGGAGGCCGCCGACCACAGACCAAAAGTTCTAGCCGCGGCGGCGAGACTGGCGGCGATCAATAGCTCCGTGGCCGTGGCCGTGGAGCCGGTGGCGGAGCGCGTGGACAGGTTCAACCTGAACCGTCTGGCGGGCGACGTGGACCTTATCATCGATGGCACGGACAACTTCGAGACGCGGTTTCTGCTCAACGACTATGCCGTTAAGCACGGCAAGCCCTGGATTTTCGCGGGCGCGGTCGGCACGGAAGCCCAGACGTTGACCATCGTGCCAGGCCGGACGCCGTGTCTGCGGTGCGTCTTGGAGTCGCCCCCCAGCAACTGCGGGACGGACTCCTGCGGCGAGGTTGGCGTGCTGGGCCCCGCCGTGGCGGCGGTGGCCGCGATCCAGGCCGGCGAGGCGATCAAACTCTTGTCCGGTCACGGCGACGCAGCCAATCCGTACCTGCTCCGTTTCGACCTCTGGCGGAACCAGGTTCAGCGGCTGAATTTCCGCGTGATCGACGAAGGAAAAACGAGTTGCATCTGTTGCGGCCGGCGCCAGTTTGATTTTTTGGAACCCTGCTCGGCTTTGCAGTTCTTGATTCCGCAACGCCGCAGCGAACAGCAGTAGTGAAATATTAATCGGCCTTCCCAGGCCACATTTAGAGAAAGGAATCAACTATGCACCTTCGTCCTATAAGTTTCATGTTAGCGCTGGCGGTCGCGTCGGCGCTTACGACCGTGGTTGTGGCGTCCGAGCTGAACGGCCAGGTGGCCCAGTTTGATCCGGAGATTGTTCGTCTCGCTGCCGCCTTGCCGGATGCGTCCAGCCCCGCCGCCCAGTCCGCGAAAACGAGCGCCGCCGATGTGGCGAGTCCGACCACGCCCGCTGTCGCCGAGACAAAGGCTCCGGCCCTGACCTTCTTCCCGTCATCCGACTATGTCAAAGGTCCGCCCTTGCCGCTGCACACCATCGAAGGCACGGGCGGCGTCGTCATCACGCCGCTGGCCTATCTGGTCAACCCAGGTCCGAAGAACAGTATCTTCGGCGAACCGGCCGCCTCCTTCACCTATGTTGGCGCCGGCGAGAAGAACATCCAGGCCCTGGGGCTGACCGAGACGTTGTTCGGGCGGATCGAACTGGGTTACGGTCTGAGCCGTTTCGGTCTTGGATCCCTGCCCGACGCCGTACACCAAGCCACGGGCATCAATATCGGTCGCAGCGACGTCTACCTGCACAGCCTTAATGCCCGGTTTTTGCTGGTAGAGGAGAACAGCTACAACCTGCCGTTGCCGGCGATCACGGCCGGCGTCCAATACAAGATCAACGAGGGCATCGGCACGATCAATAATAACCTGGGCGGCCTTCTGACGAAAAAGGGCCTCGGGCATACCTCAGGAGAAGACTACACCCTGACCGCGAGCAAGACCTTCGGCAATGTCTTAGGTCGGCCGCTGATTGTCACCGCCGGTCTTCGCGAAAGCAAAGCGGCCCAGATCGGCTACCTCGGTTTCGGCAACGATTATAATCCCAGTTTCGAAGGTAACGTTGTCTACCTGATTACCGACTGGCTGGCCCTGGCCTACGAATTCCGCCAGAAAATTAACGACTATCAGAACGTCGGCACTCTGGTTCAGAAGGAAGACTCCTGGCAGACGGTCGGCCTGGGCTTCGTCATCAACAAGCACCTCACGGCGACGGTCGGCTGGGGCCACTTCGGCCGGGTACTCGACACGGTTGAGGATGCCGGTTATGCTGTCAGTCTGAAGTACGAATTCTAAGGCGGCTCGTGCGCCGGAAAGGAAGAACTCAAATGAGCAACGTTTTCGAGAGTGTTACCGACACCATCGGCCGCACGCCGCTGGTGCGGTTGCGAAAATTAATTACTGGCCAAGCGACGGTCCTGGTCAAAGTCGAGGGCCGCAATCCCCTGGCTTCCGTCAAAGACCGCATCGGCCTGGCCCTGATCGAGGCCGGCGAACGCGACGGCAAGATCAAGCCGGGCACGATTATCGTCGAGCCCACGAGCGGCAACACGGGCATCGCCCTGGCCTTCGTCGCGGCGGCGCGCGGCTACCGGCTGCTCCTGACTATGCCCGAGTCGATGAGCCTGGAGCGGCGCAAGGTGCTCAAGGCCCTGGGGGCGGAACTGGTCCTCACGCCCGCCGCCGAGGGCATGAAGGGGGCCATCAACAAGGCCGCCGAGATTGCCGCCAACGAAAAAAACTCCTTCGTGCCGCAACAGTTCGACAACCCGGCCAACCCGGAGATTCATCGCCGCACCACGGCCGAGGAAATCTGGAACGATTCCGGCGGCAAGGCCGACATCCTGATTTCGGGCGTGGGCACCGGCGGGACCATCACCGGCGTGGCCGAGGTCATCAAGAGCCGCAAGCCGTCCTTTAAAGCCATCGCCGTCGAGCCGGCGCAGAGTCCAGTGATCACGCAAACGCTGGCCGGTCAGAAACCGGAGCCGAAGCCGCACAAGATTCAGGGCATCGGGGCCGGCTTCGTCCCGAAGGTGCTGAACCTGAAAATCGTCGATGAGGTCGTCGCCATTGACCAACTCGAAGCGGTGGAGTTTGCCCGCCGCGCCGCCAAAGAGGAAGGGCTGTTCGTGGGCATTTCCTCCGGCGCGGCCCTGCGGGCGGCCGACATTGTGGCGGCCCGGCCGGAGAATGCCGGAAAAGTGATCGTCGTGATCGCTCCGGACTTCGGCGAACGTTACCTGTCGAGCGTCTTGTTCGAGAACATTCAAGCGTAGGAGTGACGACGGATGAAATTTGCCACCAAGGCCATTCGTGACGGGCAGCAGCCCGACCCGACCACCGGCTCGGTCATCGTGCCCATCTACCAGACGGCAAACTTTGTCTTCGAAGGAGTCGGGCAACCGCACGCCTACGAGTATTCGCGCAGCGCCAATCCGACCCGCACGGCGCTGGAGCAATGCCTGGCCTCGCTCGAAGAGGCCAGGTTCGGCCTGGCCTTCAGTTCGGGCATGGCGGCGGAGGATGCGGTGCTGTCGATTCTCCGCCCGGGCGACCACGTCGTGGCCTCGGAGAATCTCTACGGCGGGACGTTCCGCCTCTTCGAGCAGGTCTGGCGACCGCGGCAGGTCAGCTTCACCTACGTCGCAGGTTCCGACCCGCAGGCTTTTGCCAAAGCCATTACCTCGTGTACCAGGCTCGTCTGGGTCGAGACGCCGGCGAATCCGCTCTTGCAACTGGTGGATTTGCGGGCCGTGGCCCAGGCGAGCCGCGCGGCCGGTGTGCCGCTTGTGGTTGACAACACCTTTGCCTCACCCTTCTTCCAGCGGCCGCTCACGCTGGGAGCGAGCATCGTGGTTCACAGCACGACGAAGTATGTCAGCGGCCACTCCGACGTGATTGGCGGCGCGGTCCTGACGAGCGACGAAAAACTGCACGAGGCCATCAAGTTCTACCAGAATGCCGTTGGTGCGGTGCCTGGGCCGCAGGATTGCTGGCTGACCCTGCGCGGACTGAAGACGCTGGCCGTACGCATGAAGCAGCACGAGCAGAACGCCCTGGCCGTGGCGAAGTTTCTGACGCAGCAGCCGAAGGTCCGCGAGGTGATTTACCCGGGCCTCGCGAGCCATCCGCAGCACGAATTGGCCAGGAGTCAGATGGACGGTTTCGGGGCCATCGTCACCTTTCGGCTCGACGGCGGACGGGCGGACGTGTCGCGGTTCGTCAAAAAGCTCAAGGTCTTCCTCTTTGCCGAAAGCCTCGGCGGAGTGGAGTCGCTGGCCTGCCATCCTGCGACGATGAGCCACGCGACCATGACGCCCGAAGAGCGACAACGAATCGGCATCACCGAAGGCACCGTGCGGTTGTCGGTGGGCATCGAGGATGTCGCGGACCTGATCGAGGATCTGGGTCAGGCTCTGGATCCATTGTCGCGGTGACAAGCGGAACCACGATTCGAAAGGTGCGACCATGACCAGCGAGAATCATGTTCCCGAAAATCGGGCGGTGGGTCAAGTGGAGGACTATTTCCACCAGTACCTGCACCGCACGATTATGCTTCTCGGTCGGCCGGCGGTCGATACCCTGCGAGGAAAGACGGTGGCCATCGCCGGTTGCGGCGGTCATGGCGGCGCGGCCGCGTTGACGCTGGCCCGGATGGGCGTCGGCGGCTTCATCCTGTCCGACCCCAAGCCCTTCGACGAGCCGGACATCAATCGCCAGTGGGGCGCCAGCCGACAGACCCTGGGTCAGAACAAAGCCCGCGTCTATGGCGAACTGCTCAAAACCATTAATCCGGACGTTTCGGTGCGGCTGGTCGAGGACGGGGTGACGGATCAGAACGTCGATACTTTCCTCGACCAGGCCGATTTTCTGGTCGACTGCCTGGATGTGGCTGTGCCGGGAGCTTTACGGGCCAGGATGTTTGCCGCAGCCCGGACCCGGTCCATTTACGCCGCTACGGGCGCCAACCTCGGCTTCGGCGGCGTGGTGGCGACGGCGGCGCCGGACGGTCCGTCGATGGAACTCCTGGGCGTAATCGAGGACGAGGCGACGCGGGACTCCAGGCTGCCGCCGTGCTTCCGCGAGGTCTTTGTCCCGGAGTACCTGGACAAGATCGAGGAGGCGCTGAAATTTCATCGCGTGCCCTCGGTGGCGGTGGCGCCGGCGCTGCTGGGCACACTGTTAAGCGTGGAAGCGGTTCTGGCTCTGTTGGGCGACACGATCCCCGGATGGCGGCCCCCGATCTGCCTGCCGCACTTCCTGCTGGTGGACCTGGTGCGGATGAATTACCGCATCGTGCATGTTGACGAATGTGTCGCGAAGTCGGCCCCGGCGGTGAAGCGGTCGGAGACGGTCACGATAGCAGCGTCGGTCGGGGATCGTCGCTCACTGCTGAGTCAGAGCGGCTATAACACCAACCTGCTGCCGGACCACGCCGTTGAGCTTGACTTATTAACCGACAGTTGGAACGAGATCGGCTTGGCGGATGATTGCGCGGTCGAGTCGCCCACGGAGCCGCCCGTCGCGCCGCCCGAGGAGTTTCTCCGCGGTCTGTTCGGCTACCGGCATTTCGTGCCCGTCTTTCGCGGGCGGTTTGCCGAAGCACTGCTGGCCAGAGCTTTGGCAGGCTCCGGCGGCCTGGTCGTTTCCAACGGTCTGTTTCCAACCACGCGTTTTCACCTGGAGTCCAACGGGTTCACGGTACTCGAACTTCGCGCGCCGGAAAGCTACGATCTCCAGGGCGACGAGCCGTTCAAGGGGAATATCGACCTGGACGGCCTTCGGAAGCTTCTGGCCGGACCAACCGCGGCCCAGGTCAAAGCGGTCTATGTGGAGCTTTGCGCCAACGCGTCGGGCGGCCATCCGGTTTCTGCGGCCAACCTCCGGGCGGTCCGCGAGTTGACTCGGCCGAGGGGCATTCTCCTTCTGCTCGATCCCACCCGGGCCTTTGAGAACGCGGCCCTGATTCAGCAGCGTGAGCCGGGCTACGCCGACCAGTCCCTGGCCGGCATCGTCCGGGAACTCTGCTCGTATTCCGACGCCGGTGCGGCCAGTTGTGCCAAGGATTTCAAGTGTACCGTGGGCGGCTTTGTGGCGACCAGTTCCGACGAACTTTTCACCGGCTTCCGCGACCTCACGCTGGCCTTCGGTGATGGTCTGACGGGCGGCAGTCGGGCGGCGCTGGCCCGGGCGGTGGCTCTCTTCCCGGTCTGGAATCGTTGCTCGTCCGAGCGGGTTGCGCAGGTCGCCCGGCTTTGGGAAGCTCTTCACAAGTTGTCGGTTCCGGTGGTCGCGCCAGCCGGCGGCCAGGGTGTGTATGTAGATGTTCGGGCCTTGTTGCCCCACATCCCAGTCGAGCAGTTTCCCACGCAGGCTCTGGCGAACGAATTGTTCGTGGCCTCCGGCGTCCGCGCGGCGGCTAACCTCGCGTCGCCCGAACAACAGCGCCGTGGAATCCAATTGCTCCGCCTGGCGGTGCCGATTGACCGCTACTCGGACGAAGATTTGAAGCGGGTCGTGACAGGTTTTAAGGATGTGATGGCCAACCGCGAACAGATCCGGGGGTTGGTGCGCCGCAGCGGTCCGGCGGGAGCGGGCGGCGAGTTTGAGGCCCGCTATAGTCCGGCCAAGGCCGCAGCAGAGTTGTAACCGCGCGGCCGGAAAGCGCCGGACGAGTGTGTTCTTCGACAGCTTACTGGTATAGGTTGTGAGTATTTATATATATTAGAAACTTATTGCTGAAAGGAAAAACCCATGACGGACGCAGTAAAGAAACCAGGATTCGGCACGCTGGCCCTGCACGCGGGACAGCAGGATGATCCGACCACGCATGCCTGCGCCGTGCCGATTTACGCCACGGCCGCCTACAATTTCACCAGCACCGAACAGGCCGCCAACCTCTTCGCCCTGAAAGAGTTCGGCAACATCTACTCGCGGCTGATGAACCCGACCAACGACGTACTCGAAAAGCGTCTGGCCGCCCTCGACGGCGGCGCTGCCGGCCTGGCGTTCGCCAGCGGTCAGGCCGCCATTACCGCTGCCATTCTGACCATCACCCACAGCGGCCAGAACTTCATCTCCGCCACCAGCCTCTATGGCGGTACCTGGACGCTCTTCACCCAGACCTTCAAGAAGCTTGGGATCGAGGTTCGCTTTTTCGATCCGCAGCATCCCGAGCAGATCGACAAGCTGGTGGATGAGAACACGCGTCTGGTCTACATCGAGTCGGTCGGCAATCCGAAAAACGACGTGCCGGACTTCCGCCGGATCTCAGACACGGCCCATAAGCACGGCCTCCCGGCGATTATCGACAACACGGTCAGTCCGCCGCCGCTCCTGCGGCCCGTCGAACACGGCTTCGACGTGGTGGTCTATTCGACGACCAAGTTCCTCGGCGGCCACGGCGTCCACATCGGCGGCGCCATCGTCGATGCCGCCACGTTCCCCTGGGCCGACAATCCCGCGAAGTGGCCGGAATTCACTGCCCCGGACCCGGCCTATCACGGCGTGGTCTTCACCGAAGCCCTCAAGCCCATCGGCAACATCGCCTACATCATCCACATCCGCACCCATTGGCTGCGCGACACGGGGGCGTGCATGAGTCCGTTTGCGGCATTTCTCTTCCTGCTCGGCATTGAAACGCTTCATCTCCGTCTGGCCCGCCACTCGGAGAACGCCTTGAAGGTCGCCCTGTGGCTGGAGAAGCATCCGGCGGTGCAATGGGTCAACTATCCCGGCCTGCCGAGCCATCCGCAACATGCCAACGCGAAGAAGTATCTGAAAAATGGTTTCGGGGCCATCCTCGGCTTCGGCATTCGCGGCGGAGCGCCGGCCGGCGTCAAATTCATCAACAGTGTCAAGCTGGCCAGCCACCTGGCCAACATCGGCGACGCCAAAACCCTGGTCATTCATCCGGCCTCGACCACTCATTCGCAACTCACGGTCGAGGAACAGGCTTCGACCGGCGTGACGCCGGAGTTCATCCGCCTCTCGATCGGCATCGAGGACGTCGAGGACATTATCGCCGACCTCGACCAGGCTCTGAAGGTGTCGCAGAAATAGTTGCGGTTGCCTATCCCATGGTCATAGCGCGCGGGCGACTCTCGATGGGCGAGGGTCGCCCGCTGTCTAATGCCATCTGTCAACCAAAGTATTTGTGATTGACTTCGCCCGGCCTTTGGTGATAATCCATTATCAATGGAGTGGTGCCGCCGTAGCGGAACTTGTATTCCCGTGGCCCGAGGCTATTAATGCGTGACACGGAGTGCGCCCGTAGAGCAAGGGAAGTGTGCGTGATTGTTGAACTGAATAATCTCCAGGTCGATTACGGCGCCAACGGACAGGTGCTGCGCATCCTCGACATTCCTGCCTGGCAGATGTCCGCCAACGAGCAGGTGGCGATTTCAGGCCCGTCGGGGTCCGGCAAATCGACGCTCTTGCACGTCATTACCGGCCTGCTCACCCCCAGCGCCGGCGAGGTCACAGTTTGTGGCCAGAACCTGACCCGCCTCGGCGAGGCCGAACGCGACCGCTTCCGCGCCCGCCACATCGGCTACATCTTTCAGAACTTCAATCTCCTTCAGGGCTACACCGCCCTGGAAAACGTCCTGATGGGCATGGTCTTCTCCTCGCATAAGCCGAGTCGCGAGGAAGCTGCCGGCCTGCTGGCGGAAATGGGCCTGTCGCAACGCCTGAAACATTACCCTGCAGAAATGTCCATCGGCGAACAGCAGCGCGTCGCCATCGCCCGGGCTTTGGCCAAAAAACCCGACCTCATCCTGGCCGACGAGCCGACCGGATCGCTCGACCCCAAGCACACTCAGGCCGTCGTCGATAAGCTGCGCGACGCCTGCCGCGACCACGGCTGTTCACTCCTCGTCGTCAGCCACGAGCAGCAGGTCATCGCCTCGTTCGAAAAGCGTGTCGCCTTCATGGAAATGAACCGGGCCTTCGCCGAACTAGGGCCTGGGGCGGGGCAGGGGGGGCGGACGGCATGATGATGTGGCGGATTATCCTCAAGAGCTTGCGGCAACATTGGCTTTCCACCGGCCTGGCCATTCTGAGCATCGCTCTGGGCGTCGGCCTGCTGATTTCGGTCGTTTCGCTCCGCGAGCAGGCCCACAACAATTTCACGCAGGTCGGCCTCGGCGTCGACGCCGTCCTTGGCCCCAAAGGCTCGCCGCTCCAGATCGTCCTCAACGCCATTTACAATCTGGAAGAGATGCCCGGCAAAATTCCCTGGCCCTATTATCAACAGGTGCTGAAGAACCCGATTGTCGTCGAAGGCATTCCCTTCTGCTCCGGCCATTCCTACGCCGGTTTCCGCGTCAACGCCATCGACCGCCGTTTCCTGACCGACTTCGAGTTCCTGCCGGGCCAGAAGTTTTCATTCAACCCGGCCGATGGCGGACAGGGCCGGGCCTTCAATGAAGGCGAGGAAGCCGTGGCTGGCGCCGCCGCAGCCCGCGAACTCGGCGTGAAACTCGGCGAGACCTTCAACCCCGTCTGCGGCGTTACCGACAACGGCCCTGTCCACCATAACAACATCCGCTTCGTCGGCATCATGGCCCCGACCGGCACGCCCTACGACCGGGCCATTTACATTCCGCTCACGACCTTCTACCAGCTCGAAGGCCACGAGGCCGTGGCCAAGATGGCCGTGGATGAGCAGTACCGCGAAATCAGCGGCGCGTTTCTGAAAATTAAACGCATCTCCGGCGGCGCCATTCACCCAGGCATCATGGACCTGAAGTACGAAATCAACCAGGCCCCGACCGCCCAGTTCGTCGTCCCCAACGAAGTCTTGCCGAAGCTCTTTACCATGATCGGTTGGGTGGACAACACGCTCCTGGCGATTTCGATCATGGTCATCGTCCTGGCCGGCCTCTTTTTGCTGGTGGCCCTGGCCTCGGCCTTGCGCGAGCGCCGCCGCGACATCGCCCTGATGCGGGCTTTGGGGGCCACGCGCACGACGATCTTCGGCCTGGTCGTCTCCGAATCAGTTATCATTGCCGTTCTCGGCGGCGTCTGCGGCCTCGTCCTCGGCCATGCCATCGTCGCCGCCGCGGCCGACGCGGTCCGCGTCGAAACCGGCCTGCGGTTCTCCGAATTCTATGTTTCTCAGGCCGATTGGGTCCTGTTTCCGGCGATCATCGTACTCGGACTCTTGTCCGGCCTGATTCCGGCCGTTCAGGCTTATCGTACTGGCGTGCTGAAAAACCTGACGCCGATTTCATAAGGGGGATGGAAATGCAACGGACATTCTGGATCGTTCTGTCGGTGGCCGTGCTGAGCGCGGTCGTGGTTTTCGCAACTGGTTGTCAGAAGAAAACCGCAACGGTCGGTGGCAGCGCCACCTGCTGTGGATCATGCGCTGCGGCTGGCGGCGAAAAGCACGAGGCCCATCATGGCGGCTCTCTGAACGCCATCGAGACCTGTGCCGTCGGCCATGCTGAGATTAAGGTTGTCGGCAAGACGCTCAGTTGCTGGCTCGTGGGTGGCGAAAACGAAACCGGAAAAGCCGTTCGCACCGCCGATCCGGCCATCGACTTGAAAGTCACCGCCGACGGCGGGAAGACTTGGTCGATTTCGCTCCAGGCCAAACCGCTGGAACTCGCCGGCGAGAAGGTCGGCGACTGTTCGCACTTCGAGGCCACGACCGATTGGCTCGACGGCCTGAAAAAGTTTCATGCCGAGGGCGCGGTCAACTTCAAGGGTCAGAAGCGGGCCGTGAAAATCGACTACCCAGAAGGTTACGACCCCGATTGACCCGGCCGGTGTTTCTGTTATGTAGGGCGGATGCGCTGTTTGCAGCCGCCGAAATAAAAATGCTCTTCTTCCGCTTGAAGTTGTTGTTGTTCGGAGATTCCTCTTGTCCCTCAAAGGCAGCAAATGGTTTCTGGTCTGGCTCTCGGTCCTCCTCGGTATCTTCGCCGCCAACGAACTTGAATACCGCTGGCGGAGCCGCGCCAGTGCCGCCCGCCCGCCGGACAACAAGATCAGGATTCGCGAGGAACAGTCGCTCCTGGGCCACCGCACCATCGGCATAACCGAGACCACGCTCCCCGGCGGCGGCGACCGGCCATTCCTCCACTTTGCCTCGCTGGCTGCCTGGGCCTTCGACCCCGACCAGCCCACTCCGTGCCCGCCGGCGGTCCAAACGCTCTCCGGCAGTTCCTTTTCCGCCGTCGGCTTCATGTATCCGCTCGACTCCGGGGTCCGGGTCAAGAACTTCTGCCTGCTGCGAAGCACACAAACCTGCTGCTACGGTCCTCGCCCTCAATATAATCAGTATATTCTTGTAAACATGAAAGAGCCGGTCAAGTTCGAGCGCCTGGCTCCGGTCATTGTGCAGGGAAAGTTCTTCGCCGAAGCCAAACCCGATGACGGCTACATTTACCGCATGGACGGCGAGGCCGTGGCCCCGGCGGCCCAGGAAGAGGTCCAGGTCAACGCCGCCGACGCGGCCCGTAAGGCCGGTCTGGAATTGTTTAGTTTTTCCGTTCTGGACCCGCTCCGCCGCGCCTCTGAAGATGTGTCAGTCCCGCCCCGCGTGCCGCCGGAGCTTCTGGCCCTGAACGGCAAGAAAATGGTTCTCGACGGTTACCTCGTCGGCCAGTCGCGCGACGCCCTGGAAATCCTGGTCGGCAAATATTGGTGGGACGGCGCGGTTCAAGGCACGCCGCCCGACCTGTACAATGCCGTCAAGGTCTTCCCCAAGAGCGACGATCAGTTGCCCCTGGCCTGGGCCCAGAAAGTTGTCTATACGGGCATTGTCCACATGGCCGCCGATCCGGCCGATTGGCCGACTCAGGGCCTCATCAGCCTGCACGAAGCCGTCAAGGGTGTACCCGGCCAGGGCGGCGGCGGGGTGGCCTTCGATCGTGGCCCGTTCCTGCCGCGCGAAGCCGAAGCTTTAATTCTCGCGGCTTTCCTGGCTATTTCCTTTGCCCGCTATTATCATCGCGCCGCCCAGTCGCCGCCACAAAGTCTGCCCAAACCGCCGGAGGAGAACTGACGTGTCGAGTTGTCCAAAGAAAGCCGGTCGCCGCATCGCCGCCGGTTGGCTCGTGGCCGGTTCGCTCTCGGCCCTGGGCTTTGGTTTCGCCATGTCCTGCTACGCCGGCGATTTGCCGCCGCGGGCCGGCTCCGGTTCCGCGACCGCCGCGGCTGACACAAAAGCCAATGCCCTTGTCGCCACCGTCAACGGCGAACCGATTCGCCAGTGGCAACTCGAAACGGCCATTCCCAAAGAGACCTTCGCCGAAACCCGCCAGGCCGCGAGCGAGATGAAGTTCGGCCGGCTGATCAAAGTCATCGCCCTGCGGCAATTTCTCAAAGCTCAACATATCGAAGTTGCTCAGAAGGAAGTTGACGATGAGATTGCCAAGCTCCGCAAGACGCCCCCCTCGGCCGGTTGTCCCTGCTGCCGCTATGCCACCCTCGACCAGTACCTGAAGCTCAATTACATGACCCTCGACGAACTGGCCGCCGAATGCTGGAACAAGCTCGGCGTCGATAAGTACCTGGAAGCCCGGTGGCAGAAAGCTTATGCCAAGCCGGAGGACGTGGCCAAACTGCTGGAGAAAGAGCGCCCGGCCTTGCGCCAGAAATACATGAAAGCCTCGCACATCTTTTTCAACATTCGCCAGGATCCCAACTTCGAGAAGGATCCCGATGGCGTCGAGCGGAAGAAACTTGATGCCGCGGCTCAGGCCTGGGCCCGCCTCCAGAAGGGCGAGTCCTTCGCCGCTGTGGCCAGGGCCGTCTCCGAGGACCAGATGAGCGCCCCCGACGGCGGCTATCTCGGTTACATCTCCCCGGTCGGCTACGGCACTGAATTCACCAAGGCCATCAAAGAACTCAAATCCGGCGCCTACAGCAAGCCGGTCCTGACGCCCTTCGGCGTCCACATCATCAAACGCGAAGACCTGACCGACGAGGATATCGTCGGCGTCCTCAAGGACGACTTCAATGATCGCCAGGCCGACGATATGTTCGACGCCCTCGACCGCACCACGAAAGTCGAGCGTCCCGGCGCTCCGGCCAGTGCCGCTGCGGCGAAAAAGTAACCTCTCCAGCCTCTGTATTAAAACGGGGCGTTACGCCTTGGCGGCAATGTCTGTTATAATAATCAAGGGTGGAGCTAGTGCGTCACTGGATGAACTTTACCAATTGGGAGAAACGCAAATGAGAAAGACTGGGTTGTTGGTTGGTTTGCTGGCGGTGGTCGCGGTCATGGTCGTAGGTTGCAGTGGCACCAGCGCCAAGCCTGTCGGCGCCGTTACGGCTTCTTCCGCCGTTGCGGCTGCGCCCAAGGTCGTCAACACCATCTGTCCGATCGAGGGCGGCGCGGTCGATCCGAACACGGTGCCCGACTCGTTGACCCGCGAGTTCAAGGGCCAGAAGGTCGGCTTCTGCTGTGCCGGCTGCCCGGCCGTCTGGGACAAGTTGTCCGACGCCGAAAAAGAGGCTAAGCTCAAGGCCGTTATGACTCAGAAGTAGGTGCGAGTTTTTTTCTCGATACCTTGCCCCTCTGGAGCAGAGAATGGTTCCAGCACCCCGGTCGCTGCGCCTCGCCGCGATTTCTCTCCTCGTCGCCTGTGCGGTTGCGCTTCTCAGCGGCTGCACCGGCACGCCGACGCCTGACGAAAATCTCGCCCGGCGGGATCTCAAGAGCGCCGCCGCAAAATATCGCCCGGCCCAGGCTCGCCCGCCCTTGCCCGCGCTCGATGAAAACTCAAAGCTCCCAGA
Organism: uncultured Planctomycetia bacterium; assembly: GCA_903929765.1. Classification (GTDB taxonomy): domain Bacteria; phylum Planctomycetota; class Phycisphaerae; order FEN-1346; family JAACEH01; genus CAIYVX01. Next base: position 54,093 of record CAIYVX010000045.1, on the reverse strand, counting down.
CCTCATCCAATTTGCCCTCCTGAACAACCCGGCCGTCGAAGCCGCCTACCAAGATTGGGCCGCCGCCGTCGAGGAAATTACCACCGCCCGCTCGCTGCCCGATCCGATGTTGACCTTCGGCGCCGAAATTTCCCGAGATGGGGCCAACCTCTCCGCCGCCCTCGGCACCGACCCCATGAACAACTGGCCCGGCCCCGGCAAACTCCCGTTGCGGGCCGAGGCCGCCTACGGCGCCTCGCTCAAATATCGCGCCGTCTTCGAGCGGGAATTGCTCGCCACCGCCCTGGCCGTCAAACGGGCCTGGTTCCAACGCTGGGTGCTTGAAGAAAAAATCCGCCGCACCCGGGAAATCATCGCGCTTCTGGACGAGATGGAGTCCTTGGCCCGCGCCCGCCTGGCCGTCGGCAAGGCCACACAACAGGACGTCCTCCGCGCCCAGATGGAACGCGACCAACTCCGCACGGACCTGGCCGGCCTCGAAGATTCCCGCGCGCCGCTGGTGGCCCGCCTCCGCTCCGGCCTGGGCCTCGCCGCGTCGGACCCGCTGCCCGACCTGGTCCCGCGGGAAATGCCGTCCGAGTCCGCGACGTTCACCGAGCAGTCGCTCCTCGACACCGCCTTCGCCCGCAATCCGCAACTCAAGGCCATGCGGGCCGAGGTGGTCCAGGCCATGGCCCTCTACGATCTGGCCCGCAAAAACACCGTGCCTGACTATGCCTTCGGCGTCGGGGTTTCCGGCGGTATGAATCCCGTCGCCGTGTTGCCGATGTTCGGCGTCACGTTGCCCGTCTGGCGCGACAAGATCGCCGCCGAAGTGGCCAAAGGCCGCGCCGACCTCGGCGCCGCCCAGGCCCGACTTTCGGCCGAGCAACTCGACCTCGCCGTCCGCTTCGCCGAAACCGCCTACGCCTGGCGCGAAGCCGACCGCAGCGTCGCCCTCCACGGCCGGTTGCAGTTGCCCAAAGCCCGCGCCGCCCTCGACGCGGCACGCGAAGGTTACGTCTCCGGCGCCGCCGGTTTCCGCGATCTGCTCGACGCCGAACGGGACGTTCTGGAACATCACCTCCGCCACGCCGAGGCCCTCGGCGAACGTGAAATGGTTCTGGCCGAAATGTCGCTCGTCGTCCTCGGCCAATGGCCCGAAAACGTCGAGCCGGTCCTGCCCGAATCCGAGGGACAAACGGGAACTGCGGAAAATGCCCGAGGTAAACAATGACGCCGGCGAACGAAATTGAAAATGTCGGCCAAGCCCCGCCGCCCAGTCCGCCGCCGCCTCACGGACCGCGCCTCAGGATCATCATCCCCGTGCTGCTTTTGTTGTTTGCCGCCCTGGCCGCCGGCGCAATCTGGAACGACCAGCTCAAATCCGCCGCGACCGGCCTGGCCCATCTCTTCGGCCCGTCTGATCAAAAGACCTCGCCCGAAGCCGCCGCCAAAACGCCTCAGTATTACACCTGCGGCATGCATCCATGGATTGTCCTGCCGAACCCCGGCGACTGCCCGATTTGCCACATGAAGCTCGTTCCCATCGATCCCGCGAAGTTCGCCGGGCCGTTGGCCATTGATCCGTTGATGACGCAGAATATCGGCGTCCGCGTCACCCCCGTCGTTACCGGCCCCGTCACGCGCACCATCCGCACCTTCGGCAGCGTCGATTACGACGAAACTCAGGTCCGCGACGTCAGCCTGAAAATCTCCGGTTGGGTCGAAAAACTTTTCGTCAACGCCGTCGGCCAACAAGTCGAGCCGGGCCAGCCGCTCGTGGAACTCTACTCCCCCGACCTCTTCGCCGCCCAGGAAGAATACCTGCTCGTCTTTAAGCGGTCGGCGGCAGATAAAGCCGCTAATGCCGACATACTCGCCGCAGCAAAAAAACGCCTCGAATTTTTCGACCTCTCCCCGGAGCAAATCAAGCAACTCGAAACCTCCGGACAGGCCGCCCGGACCACGACCCTGCGCAGTCCCTTTCGTGGCATCGTGATTTCTCGTAGCGCCCTGGAAGGCCAGCGCGTCGAAGCCGGCATGCCGCTCCTCCGCCTCGCCGACCTCTCCAAACTCTGGATTTTCGCCACGGTCCACGAGTCGCAATTGCCCTTCGTCGCCGTCGGCCAGAAGGCCGTGGTTACACTGCCGTCCGCGCCGGGCCGCACCTTCGAGAGCCGCGTCGCGTATATTTATCCCAATGTGAATCAGGAATCGCGGCAGGCCAAAGTGCGGCTCGAACTCGACCAGCCCGTCCTTGCCCTCAAGCCCGGTATGTTCCTGACCGTCGAGTTGCGGCAGACCGTCGCCGCCGCCGGCACGCTGGTACCGCGCGAAGCCGTCATCGACACCGGCGGGCGGCAACTCGCCTTCGTCAGCCTGGGCGAAGGCCGGTTCGAGCCGCGCCGTGTCACCCTCGGCGTCGAGGCCGATAACGGCCTGGTCCAGATTCTCGACGGTCTCAAACCCGGCGAACAGGTCGTCACCAGCGGCGAGTTCCTCCTCGACAGCGAAGCCCGGCGGCGGGAAGCCCTGGCCAAAATGATCTCCGGCACGCCGGCCGTCAGCGCCGTGACCGCTACGCCGTCAGGCGGGTTCTAAGGGAGAGCAGGCGGCATGATCGCCAAACTCATCGACTTGTGCATCCGCAATCGCGTCCTGGTGCTCATCCTGGCCGCCTTCCTCGTTGCCGCCGGCCTCTGGTCCGTCTTTCACATCAAGCTCGACGCCATTCCCGACCTCTCCGACACTCAGGTCATCGTCTCCACCGACTACCCCGGTCAGGCCCCCAAAATCGTCGAAGACCAGGTCACCTATCCCCTGGCCAACGCCCTGCTCGGCGTGCCCAAGTCGAAGGTCGTGCGCGGCCTCAGCATGTTCGGCGTCTCCTTCGTCTACGTCATTTTCGAGGACGGCACCGACCTCTATTGGGCCCGTAGCCGCGTCCTCGAACGCCTCAGTTCCATCCTCGGCAAGTTGCCGCCGGGCGTCGCGCCGCAACTCGGCCCCGATGCCACCGGCGTCGGCTGGGTCTACGAATATGTCCTGACCACCGGTAAATTCTGCCCCGACCATCCCCACGGCCTCTGGCACGATCCCCTAGCGGATAAATGGTACGCCGACCCAGTAGACGCGCCCGAAGATTCCGACGTGCAGCGCCGCCTCGTCCATAGCCGCGTCTTCGACCAGGCCACGCAGGTCTGCCCGCTCGACGGCAAGCCGCTCGTCGAGAGCCGCCAAAACCTGGCCGACCTGCGCAGCCTCCAGGACTGGTATCTCCGCTACGAACTCGCCGGCGTTCCCGGCGTCAGCGAAGTCGCTTCCATCGGCGGCTTCGAAAAACAGTACCAGATTCTCGTCGATCCGGTCCGGCTCCTGGCCTTCAATCTGCCCCTGGGCACCGTCAAAACCGCCGTCGAACGCTCCAACCAGAACGTCGGCGGCCGCGTCGTCGAATGGAGCGAACGCGAATACGCCGTCGAAGGCATCGGCTACCTCGGCTCTCTGACCGACGCCGAAATCGCCGCCGCCCGCGCCGCTGGAAAATCGCTCGACGAGGTCCGCACCGAAAAAGTCCTCGCCGACCTCCGCTCCATTTCGCTCGCCGCCACGCCCGACGGCGCCCCGCTCTACCTCCGCGACGTCGCCGACGTTCGTCTCGGGCCGGAAATGCGCCGCGGGGTCATCGACTCCAACGGCCTGGGCGAAGCCGTCGGCGGAGTCGTTGTCATGCGCTCCGGCGAAAACGCCCGCACCACCATCGACCTCGTCCGCCAGCGCCTCGCCGCCGCCGAGCGCAGCCTCCCGCCCGGCGTCGCCGTCGAAATCGCCTACGACCGCAGCGACCTGATCGACCGCTCCATCCACACCCTCAGCCGCACATTGCTCGAAGAAATCTTCGTCGTCTCGCTCGTCGTCATCATCTTCCTCCTCCATCTCCGCAGTTCGCTCGTCGCCGTGATCGTCCTGCCGCTGGGCGTCCTGGCCAGCCTCGCGGCCATGAATTTTCTCGGCCTCAACGCCAACATCATGAGCCTCGGCGGCATCGCCATCGCCATCGGCGTCATGGTCGACAGTTCCATCATCATGGTCGAGAATGCGCACAAGCACGTCGAATGGGAGAAGGATCGCCTGGCCCGCGGCCTGCCGCCGCGCCTCCATGCCGACATTGTCAGCGAAGCCGCCCGCGAGGTCGGACCCAGCCTCTTCTTCGCCCTCCTCGTCATCGTCGTCAGCTTCCTGCCGATCTTCGTCCTCGGCGAACAATCCGGCCGCCTCTTCAAGCCCCTCGCCTACACCAAGACCTTTGCCATGGCCGCCGGAGCGCTCCTCGCCGTTACCGTCATCCCCGTGCTGATGGTCTACTTCGTTTCCGAACGGGTAATCCCGACCACGCTCTCGCGCTGGCAGCGCTGGGCCACTTACGTCGCCGTCATCCTCGGCGGCGCCGTTGCTCTGGCCCTGGCGCCCCTGGCCGCCCTCGCCCCGTACCGGCCGTGGGTCGTCGCCGCCTGGATCGTCCTGAACGCCGTCCTGATTCTGCCGCAACAAATCCGCTCCGAGCGCCGCAATCCCCTCAGCCGCCTCCTCGAAGCCGCCTACGATCCGGCCTTCAAACTCGTCATGCGGCTGAAGTGGTTGACCCTCGCCGTGGCCGCCGCCGTCATCGCCTGGGTCATGCTCTTCGTCGGCACCGCCGCCTTCACCGACTATTTCACCGAGCATGCCCTCTGGGTCTTTCAAGTCGTTCCGTCGCTCGGCAGCGAGTTCATGCCGCCACTCGAGGAGGGCGACATCCTCTACATGCCCACCACCGACCCCGGCCTCAGCCTGACCAAAGCCCGCGAACTCCTCCAGCAAACCGACCGCCTGATCCGCACCTGCCCCGAAGTCGAAAACGTCATGGGCAAAATCGGCCGCGCCGAAACCGCCACCGATCCCGCTCCGGTCAGCATGTTTGAAACTACCATCACCCTATCGCGCGACAAAACCAAATGGCGCCGCGTCCCCGTGACCCGCTTCTACTCCGGCTGGCCCGGCTGGGCCTGCCGCCGGCTCGAAAAGCTCTGGCCTTCCGCCCGCCCCATCACCTCCGACGAACTGATTTCCGGCTACGAACTCCCCGGCGGCCTCCGCGTCCCCGGCCTCAACGAAATCGTCCAGATTCCCGGCCTCACGAACTCCTGGACCATGCCCATCCGCACTCGCATCGACATGCTTTCCACCGGCATCAAAACGCCCATCGGCATCAAGGTCATGGGCCCCGACCTGGCCGTGCTCTCCGATCTGGCGAGCGAGATTTCCACCGTCATCAAAACCGACCAGCGCACCGGCCCCCACACCACCAGCGCCTTCGCCGAAAAACCCCTCGGCGGCTCCTACCTCGACCTTCAGATCGACCGCGCCGCCATCGCCCGTTACGGCCTCTCCGTCGCCGACGTCCAGGACACCATCTCCACCGCCCTTGGCGGCCTGCCCGTCACCACCACGGTCGAAGGCCGCGAGCGCTACTCCGTCAACATTCGCTATCCCACCGAACTCCGCGACAGCCTCGACCATATCCGCCAGACTCTCGTCGCCACGCCCGGCAAGGCTCAGATTCCGCTCGGCCAATTGGCCACGATGGAAATCAAGGGCGGTCCTGACATGATCCGCAGCGAAAACGCCCGGCCCTCAAACTGGGTCTACGTCGATGTCTCCGGAATCGATCTCGGCACCTACGTTCATGACGCCCAACGCGTCGTTGAGACCAAAGTCAAATTGCCGCCGGGCTATTCCCTCGTCTGGTCGGGTCAATATGAGTATATTCAGGAAGCCAACCAGCGACTCATGGTCGCCGTCCCCCTGGCCGCCCTGCTCATCATCCTGCTGCTCTACGTCTGGGCGCGGAGTTGGCTGAAGGTCGGCATCGTCCTGCTGGCCGTCTTTTTCAGCCTCCTCGGCGCCGTCGGCCTGCTCTATTTTCTCGGCTACCACCTCTCGCTCGCCGTCTGGGTCGGCCTGATCGCGCTGGCCGGCCTCGACGCCGAGACCGGCATGGTCATGCTCCTATATCTTGATAACAGTTTCGACCGCTTCCGCCGCGAAGGCCGGATGCGCGACGCTAACGACCTCTGGCTTGCCGTCCACGACGGCGCCGTCAAACGCATCCGCCCCAAGACCATGACCGTCCTCGTGGCCTTCACCGGCCTGGTCCCCCTGATGTGGGCTGACGGCGCCGGCGCCGACACCATGCGCCGCCTCGCCGCCCCCATGATCGGCGGACTGGCCACTTCATTTATTATGGAACTCTTGATTTACCCGGTGATTTTCTACACCACGAAACGGGTCTCTTTGCCGTCCGCTCCGAAAGGGCAGGGGAGTTAGCGCCGCTTCGCCTGCGCCGCCGTGACCTCTATCTCCACCAGCAACTCCGGCCGGCAAACGTCGGCCTGCATCACCAGACGCGGCCAGGGCAGCAACGCGCACGCCGTTTCTACCAGCCGCTCCACCTCCGGCGTCTTGCAGTAAATGATCGCCTGGACCACGTCTTCGTCGCCCGCGCCGGCCGAAGCCATGATCGCCCGGACGTTCGCCACCGTCGTCTCGATCTGTTTTTCCGCGTCGCCGATGTGTACGCTGGCCCCGCTCTCGTCGATGGCCGCCGTCCCCGAAATGAAGATCACCTCGCCCGATGGACTCGAACACCGCGCCGCCCGTGAAAACGCCGACCCGTAGGCCAGCGCTGCATTCTGCTTGCCGCCCGACATGAAAAATTCCAGCCGCCGCTTTTCTCCCACCACGGCATAGGCGTCCAGCGCGCACTGCGACGCCCCCGCCGGCCGGATCCCGATACCCGTGCTGGCCGGCACGCCGACCTGGCCCGCCGCCCGGTCGATCAGCCCGTGAGTTGAAAAGAACTGATTGCGCACCCGGTTGAAATCGTCGTACCACGACAGAATGTCCCCCAGCCACAACCAGGTCCGCCCGATCGACGATAGGTTGCTCCCCGCCCGGACCAGCGCCGTCCTAGCCTGTTCAAACATCGCCGCCGCCTCCTGCGGCACCGTCGCTCCGTGAGCCGTCAGACCTGATAAGGAAATATAGCGACAGCCGTTTTGTTCAATAATCCGCCCGCACGCCGGACCGCCGTTGAGATTGATCAACTGCGACCGCAGCCGCCGCTTGAAGGCATGGAGTTGCACCCCCGCGATTTCGCCCCCGCGACCCACCGGCACCACCAGTTGCGTCGGCGGCACGCCGTCGTCCAGATCGCCGTAGGCCCTTTGTCGCACCGGGGCCGCCGTCAAGAGCGCCTGGCTCGTCGCAAAAATCCGTTCCTCGAATATCCGCCCGTCCCATGCCCGCAACACCTCGCCGATGGCGGAAAAAAGTTCCTCGGCCTGCTCCGCCGCCGACCCGCCGACGCCCGGACGGGCCGTGATATACAGTTCCGCCGCCGACCCGCTACCCAGTTCGCGAGTTTCGATCTTCGCCTGACACGTTCTTTCCATCAAACCCCTCTTCTCCTCCAACACAATACTACAACGCTACAAGCCCGGCGAAATTGCCGCAGATCGGGCCGACTGTGCCGATGAGGCCGAACTTGCCACCGGCTTAGGTTTGGCTGCAGCCGGTCGCGCCGCCAGCACAAGAATCGTCACCGCCGGCAGCGTCCGCGTCAGCGTCTCCTTCCCCGAGCGCGTCGTCCCGGTCAGGATAAGATTAAATAGCCGTCCGACCGGCGCGTTGCGATTCACCGTCACGGTCACCGTCTCTTCGCTGTCGCCCGGTTCGATCGGTTCCAGTTTGACGTTGAGCGCCCCCGGCTTGTCGATCGCTCGCAGCCCGATCACGGCCGGCTCGCCCGGCGGCCGCACCGCCTGGACCCGCAACTCCACCTGCCCGCCCTGCACCACCTCCAGCGGCGCCGTTCCACCGCCGGACATGGTCAGCGCGAACGCCTTGAACGCGCTCGACGATTCGTTGACCACGGCCAAGGCCATTTCCAATGTTGGCAGTATATGTTTATAGCTGAAGGCCTGGGACATCTCCTCGGCCGGCTCGGCCGCCCGCACCACCATCTGTCCTCCGACCTCCGCCGCCCCGCTCACGCTCGGCGAAACCACTCCCTCCGTCGCACCCGCCGGCACCGAAATTGTCAGCGCCACCCGCTCCTGTCCCGCCGGAATCTCCGCCGGGCTGGCCGTCACCCCCGCCGGCAGCCCGCCCACCATAACCCGAATCGGCTTGTCATACCCGTCCCGGCGCACCGCCTGCACCCGGACCACCGCCGCATCCCCGCGCGCCACCCGCAGATTGTCCGGCATGACCCGCAGCACAAAGTCGGGCCGCGCCGCCGCCACGATCAGCCGGTAGGCGTATTCCTGGCCGCCCCGGCCCTGCGTGTCGCGCACCTGGAGAAAATAATCGCCGCTGGCCGTGAAACTGTGAATAATCCGCGAGTCCAGTTGTTGCGGAATCAGCCCCGCGTCCGGGTCGGTGAAATCGTCGTTCTCCTTGATCACCTGGCCCTGCGCCGACAGCAGCGTCAGGTACGTATCCACCGGCGACCGCAGCCGGCAACCCTGCGTCTCCATCAGCAGCGTCTGGCCTTTATGAACAGATATCTGATAATAATCGACCTGTCCGGGCCGCGCGATTTGTCCGTTCACAACCGCCGGCCACTCCACTTTCTGCGCCGTTTCCGGCGTCTGGCCCCCCGGCGCCGCCGAGACCTCATCGTAATCCCCCGCCGCAAACCAAAACTCGTTCGAGGCCGGTTTTCCCGGCACCCGCACCCGCATAAAATTCAAGCTGCTCGCCGCCAGCGGCACCTCCAGCGCCTGGACCGGCAGATTTACGCCCCAGACCCGGACCTTCGTCGTCGTGCCGCGCCGCCCGCCCAGCGGAAACACTCGCGTCACCTGCGGCAACTCCCCGATGTTCAACCGGTAAACCCAGTCCTCGCGCCCGCGCAGCAGCACGTCCCGAGCCTCCAGCACATATTCGCCGTCGTGTGGCGGCTGAAAAATCAGCACCGGATCGGGATCCGACCCGTTGTCGTCCACCGTCATCATCTCCCGCCCGCCGCCCTCACGCAGCGTCAGGCACAGATCATTCCACCCCGGCACCGCGTCCGCGATGTACGGCAGCAGCGCCCGGGCCTGGGCCCGGCAAACTATGGTCTGACCGGCCTTGGCGGCGAACCGAAAATAATCCCGCCGCCCGCCTTCTTTCAACTGCCCGTTCACCGTGACCGGCAGCGCCGGCAGCGGCTCCGCCTTCTCGAAGGTCGTGTTCGATTGCGTCTCCGTCACCTCCGGCAATTCGCCCACGTCGAACCAGATCCGGTTCGACACGCCCCCCGGCGTCACCAGCCGCAGGTCCGCCAACCCGATCACAGCCTCCGTCGGAATCTCCACCGACAGCGTGGCCATACTGTTCACGTTGATCGTCTGCGACGAACGGTTCTTCACCGCCGCCAGCGGCTTCGCGCTCAGCACTTTCGCCGTCACGCCGTTAGTTAAACTCACCGCCGTGGCCTGCCCCAGGTTCTGCCCCATGGCGACCAACTGTACCGTCGTTCCGCGCTGTCCGCCCGCCGGATAAATTGAAGTGACGACCGGCCCCGCCATCTGGCCCCAGACCGTCGCTGCCGGCGCGAGAGCAAAGGCAATTGCCAAAAGATAAAGCAGAATCCGGGCGCCACACTTTGAGGTGGCGCAGCCGCCAAAGTGTGTGTTGTTGTATCTGGAATAAGTCACGCCACCAACTCCTTCAGCAACCCGCCGCTCTTGGTCTTCGGTGGCAACGCCGGCGTCACTCGCGCCGCCATCCCGCCCTGCGGGTTCGGCAATTTCCCGTTGGGATCAATGCCCAGCAGTTGATATATCGTCGCCGACAGATCCCACGGATAGACCGGCCGCTCCTTGACCTTCTCGCCCTTCTCGTCGCTGGCCCCCAGCACCCGGCCGCCCTTGAATCCGCCCCCGGCCACGACCACCGAAAAAACAGTCCCGTAGTGGCTGCGACCCCCGTTCCACGGCGCTTCCCGCTCAATCTTCGGCGTCCGCCCGAACTCCCCCGTCCAGACCACGATCGTGCTCTCCAGCAGCCCGCGCCCCGCCAGATCCTCAAGCAGCGTCGCAAACCCGCCGTCCAGCACCGGCAGCAAGCGCCGCATCGCCTCGAAGTTTTCCTTGTGTGTGTCCCAGCCACCCATATTGACCGTCACAAACGGCACGCCCTTCTCCACCAGCCGCCGCGCCGCCAGGCACGATTGCCCGAACTTGTTCATCCCGTACTTCTTCCGCAACTCTTCCGGCTCCGTCGCCAGATTGAATACTTGCGGCGCCTCGCCCTGCATCAGTTCCCAGGCTCGCCGCTGATATTCGTTCATCACCCCCAGGTCCGGGTCGTTCTTTTCCCGCAAGCCCAGCGTGTTGACCGCCTGAAGCATGTCCATGCGGTTCTTGACCCGCTGGTCGGTCAACTCGCGCGGCAAAACCAGTCCCTGGACGTTGAATTCCTTGGCCGCCGGATCGCCCCCGGTGGCGAAACTCTGATAATTCGGCCCCAGGAACCCCGCTTCCGAAAACCGCCCCAGCGAGTTGGTCAGCGAAATGTACGGCGGCAACAGCCCCGTGTATCGTCCGCCGGTCTGGAATTCGTAGGCCGTCACCGCCCCCATCGCCGGATAGGACAGGTCGCTCGACGGCAACGTCCCCGTCTGCATAATGTACGTCGCCGTCTCATGTCCATTATTGTCGTGAGTCATCGACCGGATGATCGAATACTTGTCCGCCTGCTTCGCCAGCAGCGGCAGCAGTTCGCTGATGCGGATTCCCGCCACGTTGGTCTCCAGCGGTTTCTTCAGTGGACCGCAATAGGCGTCCCCCGCCTCCGGCTTCGGATCGAACGTGTCCAGGTGCGACGGACCGCCGCCCATCCACAGCAGGATCACCGACTTCGCCCGCGCCGCCGGCAGGGCCGCCGGCGCCGTCGCGCTCGTCGCTTCCTCCGCCGTGACCTGGCCCACCGCCGGCAGAATCAGCCGACGGCCGAGAGTCAACCCCGCCAGCGCTCCCAGACCCACGCCCAGAAAGCCCCGGCGGCTCAACCCCTCGCCATTGGCGTCCATCCAATTCTCATTCCATTTGGCCATGGCTCGCGCCTCGCTTCAATGATTAAACACGAACTCCGGCGAATTCAAAATCGCCCACATCAAATCCCGCGCCGCTTCCAACTGCTGTGCCGGCGGACGGGCGTTCATCAACCCCTCCAGCCGCTCGCGCTCCTGCGCCGTCGGATAACGGCTGAACGACGCCAGGAACAGATCCTCGATAATCGTCCGACTCAGGACCACCGTCCCGCCGTGGGCCTCCGCCTTCAGCCGATTCAGCCGCCCGCCCTCGCGCAACATCCGTTCCACCTCGTTGGAGTTCAGCAGGAACATCGTCTGCCGCGCGGTCAAGTCCGAGGTCCGCTCCAATTCCTGCGACGTGTTTCGCGCCGGCCGACCCAGCAACTCCAGCATCGGCGAAGTGATCGAACCGTCGGCCACTTTCACCGCCGGCCAATCCACCAGCCGCGTATACGGTTCCGGTATGTCGCTCTGGTAAGTCTGCGTCGTCTCCGTAACGCGCGACATCGCGTCCACCAATACCTCCGCCGGCAGCCGCCGCGGCAGATAGCGGGCGAAGTTCACGTCGCCCGCCGGCGTCGCCCCCGCCATTTCGCTCGACCGTTGATACGTCCGCGAGTTCAGGATCATCCGGTACGTCTGCTTCAGATCCCAGTGATGTGCCGCCAGCCGCTCCGCCAGGTAATCCAGCAGCTTCGGATTGCTCGGCGGATTCGATGCCCGCATGTCGTCCGGCGGCTCGACCAGCCCCCGATCCAGCAGCCACGACCAGACCCGGTTGACGATGTTCCGCGAGAACCACGGATTTTCCGCCGTCGTCAGCCACGCCGCAAAAACCGCCCGCCCGTCCTGCCCCGTCTCCAGCTTCACCTCTGCCCCGTCCAGGAACTTCGGCGTCACCGGCTTGTGGCCGCTGGGATTGTTGAACGTCTGCCGCGGATCGACATATACGATTTCTTCTTTCCACTCGCCCGTGGCCTTGAACTTCACCTGCCCGAAAAACGCCGCCATTCCCAGGTTGTCCTGCGGCGTCCATTTGGTGTTCGGCGCGTCGTGGCAGCGGGCGCAGTTCAGTCGCACCCCCATGAACAGCAGCGCCGCGCTCTCCGCATGGCTCTGCGGATCCTTCTTGTTCACCGCCCGGTAGAAGTTCGCCGGCCCGTCGCGGAAATCGCTCCCCGTGGCCAAGAGCATCTCCCGCACGAATTGGTCATACGGCTTGTTCGCCCGCAGACTTTCACGCACCCAGCGGTAATAAGCCGCCGCCCCCTTCGGCCAGAGGTTCACCGGATATTCCGCCTTGATCCGCAGCAGGTCGGCCCATTTCAACGACCAGTAATCGGCGAACTCCGGCCGCTCCAGCAACTGGTCGATCAGCTTGCGCCGCTTCTCCCGGTCGCTGTCGCCCAGAAACGCCCTCGCCTCCGCCGCCGTCGGCAAAACTCCGATCACGTCCAGGTAAACGCGCCGCAAAAACACCTCGTCGCTCGACGCCCCCGCCACCGGCAAACCCGCCCACTTCAGGTGCCCCTCGACCAACTCGTCGATCCGCGCCGACTCGGCGACGGTGGAGGAGGGGGGGGCTATTGTGGTTGGCGCCGCCAGCGCCGCCATGACCAGCGCCGCCGAAGCCAGAACCGCCGCCCCGCCGATCAACAGATACTTTCCACGATTTAGCACGACCTTCGCTCCAAGACGCTACGACCATCCCAATTGTATACCCGGCGCACAAGGCCGGGCCGGAAAAATCGCGCAACCCGACCGCCGGCCTCTGCGGCCTCTACCATTCTAACGCCCGTCAACCCGCCTTGTTTCGTTAATTATCCTTAAATACCCGGAACGCTCTGGAAGAAAGAATGAATCAATCCTTGACTCCCACTGCCGTATAGGGTAATTAAAGCCGGTTCGCACTTTTCCGGAAGGGAGCAACTCCGTGGCTCGCCAGGTTGCCGACAATACGAAATTCCGTATTATCGCCTACAACGTCCTCGAAGGTTTTCGCACCTTTCCCGAACGCCACCCCCAGGTTCTCCAGTGGCTGGCCGACCAGCAGCCTGACGTCGTCGCCCTGGAAGAACTCAACGAGTACACCGAAGACCGCTTGCGCCTCGAGGCCGCCCGCTGGGGCCATCCCCACGTCGCACTGCTCAAGTTGACCGGCTACGCCACCGGCTTCACTTCGCGCCGCCCGATCACCGGCCTCGAACGGATTCTCGACGATTACCATCATGGTCTGCTGCGCGGCCGGACCGCCGGCATCAATTTTTTCGTAGTCCATCTCTCGCCGCACAGCGTGGAGATGCGCTGTCGCGAGGCCGCACAGATTACCGCCCTGGCCCGCCCGCTTCTCGACCGGGGCGACCCGCTGATCATTCTCGGCGATTTCAACGACATCAGTCCGCTCGACACCGACCACTATGCCGCTCTGGACGCGGAGAAGCGCCGCCGGGCCTTGGCCGCGCAGCAGCCGCCCCCGGATTTGAAGCCGCGTAATTTCGATGTCCTCGCCACGTTTCTCAAGGCCGGGCTGGTCGATCTGGTGCGGCAGTGCCGCCCCGGACCCCGGCCGCCCTTAAGCTGCGCCACCATGCTCGGCAAGCCGCCCGGAACTCCGCGCGACGTCGATTTCTTCGGCCGCCGCATCGACTACATTCTCGCCTCGCCCACCCTGGCCGGTCGCTGCCTCGCCGCCAACGTTCTCAACGAACCGGCCCTCGATCTGCTCTCCGACCACTACCCGGTCCTGGTCGATCTGGACTGGACCCCGGCGTAAGTTATCACAGTCGGTCGTTCGACCCTCATCCACCTCCGCGCCATATTTCTTTTGTTATCTCACCGGAATTTTCTGTTACCGCCGCCGCCGATGCGCCACTAGCTTGGCGTGGACACCGGCGAAAAACGGTTTCGTCGGTAGTTCCGGGGCGAAACTCTCAAAGAGAAGGAGATCGGGCATGAGACGATGGCTGTTGGTTCTGGGTTGTGGCGTGCTGCTCGTCGGCGCCGTGTCATTGATGGCCACAGCGGCGGATCAGTTTGGAATAGACACGCAGGCCGTCACCACTGATCTGTCTGCCCCCACCGATCTCTTCGCCGGTCCCGGAGGCCATGGCGGACCACCTCATCCTCCGCCGCCACCCCCGCCTCCGCCCGGCAGTCAGAACCCAGGTAAAGGCAATGGCAATAATCCTCCACCCCCGCCACCGCCCCCACCCGGTGGGCAGGGTCAAGGCAATGGGAACGGAAATGGCAATAATCCTCCACCCCCGCCTCCGCCCCCACCCGGCGGGCAGGATCAAGGCAATGGGAACGGCAACGGCAATGGCAATAATCCTCCACCTCCGCCCCCGCCTGGCGGCCAGGGGCCGGGCAGTGGACCGCCCTCTTCGGCCACGCCGCCTGCCGGACCGGGTGGAGGTCCGCCGCCACCGCCGCCTCCTCCTCCGCCGTCCTCAGCTATGCCGCCCGCTACCGGGCAGTAGGTTTGATTCGGGTGCCGAGGAACCGGCGAGAGATCCGCTCGGTCAAAAGGGAGCTGGACCTCGCGGGTGAAGCCGCAAGCGCCGTTCCTGGCACCCCCTTTTAAAATGCAGGTCGGCCCTTTGCTGGAGAGGGGTTTGGGCCGGTTGGGAGGGAGCGGCTGGTTGCCGCAGCCGTTCCCTCCTTGATGTAATGCAATAGCGCAAGGGACCGGCTCGTTGACGGTTATGGTCACGATCATCTAGAATGGACGCATCGTGGATGAACTGGACCGACTGGATATCGCGGCGGCGCTCCGGGGCGATGACGAGGCCTTCGGACGGCTCGTCCGGCGGCACGCGCCCGCTGTTGCGAGCCTCCTCTGGCGCTTCACGCGCGACCGGCTCTGCTGCGAGGAATTGGTTCAGGAGACGTTTGTCGAGGCCTTTTTCGGCCTCGGGCGGTTTCGCGGCGACGCCCCGTTCGACCACTGGTTGCGGCGCATCGCCACGCGTGTCGGCTACCGCTTCTGGAAAAATCGTGACCGCCTCCGGGCCTGCGTTTCGCTGGACGACCTGGATTATCCCGCGTCGGAGGCGGATCTGGATCCGGGTGCAGCCGGCGCCCTGGTTCACGAGTTGCTCGGTCGCTTGCCACCGCCAGAGCGACTGGTTTTGACGCTGATGTACTTCGAGGACTGTGACACGTGCGAAATTGCCCAGCGCATGGGCTGGACCCGGGCCATGGTCAAGATGCGGGCTTTCCGGGCTCGCCGCCGGCTTCAGGCCATCGCCCGCCGGGAACATTTGTTGGAGAAGTTTGGATGGATGAGCTAGAGATTATCCTGAAGTTGGCCCGCCAGGCGCGCCGCGAGACGCCACCGCCCCTGCGCGTGACCGCCGCAGTGCTGGAAGCCATTCGCGTGCCCCAGCCCGTGTTGCCCATTCGCACGCTGGCCTTTCTGGCCGTGGCCGCGGAGGCCGCCGCCGTTCTGGTGCTGGTTCTGGCCGTACA
This sequence comes from uncultured Planctomycetia bacterium, assembly GCA_903929765.1. Lineage (GTDB taxonomy): Bacteria > Planctomycetota > Phycisphaerae > FEN-1346 > JAACEH01 > CAIYVX01. The sequence continues at coordinate 38,516 of CAIYVX010000045.1, read as the reverse complement.
GGCCTGGACCCGCTCCGTCGATCCCCTGACGCTGCTTTATCCTTCCTTGGAGGCGAGTCTGCGATGAACGATCACAGTCACGAGAACTCGGCCCCCGCTTCTTCCGCCGCACCCGGCGCCATCCACCCGCCGCGCCGCAACCGGTTGTGGCTGGTTGTCCTCCTGGGTTTGGCGATTTTGATTTGCGGCGCCGTGATCGGCTCGGGCCTGGTCGTCCTGAGCGTCAAGGACCGGCTTGTCAGTTCACCCGCGCCAAGTTCAACTGCCCATGAGGCCGAGAACATCACGGCAGAACTCCATTCGCAGTTGCACCTGACCGACGCCCAGGCCGTCCAGGTCCGCCAAATCATGGCGCGCAGCGTGGCCGTTATGGACACCCTGCGCCAGGAGATGCGGCAAAAAGTCGAAGCCGAACACCAGAGGCTCAACGCCGAAATGAAAGCAGTTCTGACGGCGGAGCAGTTTGCGCTCTGGAAAGCGCAACTCGAAGCCCGTCGCCCGCCCCCGTACGGTCCGCCGCCCGGCGGTCCTCCCGGCCCGCCCCCCAGCCCGCCATCCGGTCCACCGCCCGGTGATGACCGACCACCGCCTGGCGGCCCACCCCCGCCGCCTCCGCCTCCCGGCCCGCCCCCGAGCGGGGCAGGGGAGCCATGAAGAGAACTCTTTCCGGAGATCAGACCATGAAAACGAAAATGGCAATAATCGCGCTGAGCCTCTGCTTGTGCGCCTCTCTTGTCCTCGCCCAACCGCAACCGCCGCCCGGCCCCCCGCGCGGCCCGCAGCCCCGCGACAACGCCCAGCGCTACTCCATCGAGCAGGCCACCAGCGACCAGGCCCAGCTTCACACCATCGCCTTCGACGGCCTGGCCTTCCTGACCGGCGACTTCGCCCTGGACACCTTCCTCCCGCCCGGCAAGGTTTCCGACTACTTCGGTTTCCAGTACATGCGCGACATCGACGCCAAAGAGGGCGGCCACAACACCTCGTTCCTGACCAAAATCGCCGAGAATACGCTGGCCATTCTCAACGCCGACCAGAAGGCCCAGCTTCTCGCCCTGGCCAAAGACCAGGAACCCGACATCCGCCGCTTCGCCGAAAAGCGGTTCCCGCTCCTCAAAGCCTTCCGCCGCAATCTCGAAGGAGACCTTCCCGCCGGCAGCGGTGGCAAAAATGGACTCGACAAAAGCGCCGTCGTCAAGTTTTCGGCCGACCTCTACACCCTCGACGGCAAGTTGTCCTATCAGCGGGCGAAAGTAATGGGCGCAATTATCCGCTCCTTCGATGACAAGCAGAAGGCCGCCCTGGCCAAGCTCAAGTTCGGCGATTCCCGCACCTGGCCCGACGTGCCCGAGCAACTCGACAAGCGCAGCATGTCCCACGAGGTCAATGTCGCCGTCATGACCTACGCCAGCGAGATGTTCGCCTGGTACGCCGGCTCTCTCGAAGCCGACACCTACTTCTGCCCCGAGCGTCACGGCATGTACTTCGGCGGCTTCGGCATGAAAACCGCCCCGGCCATGGGCAAGCAGGACTACTCCATCAGCACCTCGCTCACCGGCGATAGCGGCGAGGCTTTTCTGAATGCCCTCACCGACGCCCAGCGCAAACTCATCACCGCTCTGCCCGACCTCCAGCGCCGTGACCTGGCCGAAATCGTCGCTACTCGCCGCGCCATCGCCACCGAACTGCGCCGCTTCCAGAAGGGCGAGACGGTCGATCAGGACAAGGTCATGTCCCTGTCCAAACGCTACGGCGAACTCGACGGCGAAATGTCTTATCTTTATGCCTCCGCCTTCGCCCAGGTCGGCAAAACGCTCACCGCCGAGCAGAAGACCAAACTCGCCAAAATGCGCGCGACCAACCCCGCCGACCCTAAAGGCCCGTTCCTCTACTCCGCGCCCATCAGCATGCCGACCATCGAGAACACCGACTTCCTCTTCGGTGTGAAGTGAGGAGCAGTCATAACATCCATCCGAAAGGGACGGTCGATCAGAACCGGCCCCCGCCTTACTTTTCCCTCAGGCCCTTGCGGAATCAAGGGTCCGGCCATATGATACAAGTGTGAACGGGGGACCGTGCGTGCCTGTTCGCCCCGCCAGGTCGGCGGTTGTCCACTTTTAGGGAGAAGGCCCATGAAACTATCGAAGTGTCTGGCTGGACTGGCGTTGCTGACGCTGCTGACCGTTGTTATGGTTGGTTGCAGCGGCAAGCCGACTCAGGCTAATTACGACAAGGTCGACCATGGCATGACCATCAGCCAGGTCGAAAGCCTCCTCGGCAAAGGCGAGAAGCAGGTCGCCGGTATGCTCGGCGGAATCACCGGCGACATCTATCGTTGGAAGACCCCCGATAACCAGACCATCCACGTGACTTTCAAGGACGGCAAAGTCGTGACGAAAATAATCCTGTGACGCCGAATCGAGAGACCAATACTAGCCCTGGAACCTTCCGGTATAACAATGGAGCGAGCCGGCCTTGAACAGGACCGGCTCGCTCGTTGCTATTGAAGGATCAGATCACCTAGAAGCTGAAGATGAAGTCAAACTGGAACCGTTGGTACGACGGCCCCTCGCGGAACACGTCCTGCCGCGTGATATCGTCGTAGTAGTAACTGGCCGAGACCACCCAGCCCTTGGCCACCTGATAACCGGCCGAGAGCTTGGAGCCTTGGAAGTCGGTGCCGCCGCCGGCCGCGTCAGAGTCGCAGAAGGCCGCCATCACGGCGTCCGCTCCTACCCGACGATAGTTGTAACTGACCTTCCAGTCGCCCGGATTCTTAAGCGTGCCATAGCTCGCGCCGAGCAGCCAGGCGAAGTCGTTCCTGGCATTGTCACGCTGGCTGCCGGTCGCGGTGCCGATAACGGGCGCGCCGATGCGGGTGCGAGCTAGCGGGTTGTCGGCAAAGTCGCCGAAGAACGCAATCCGTTTGTGCAGCCACGGATCCTCGACCCCGACCTCAAAGAACGGGTTGACAATGCCGTAGTTGCAATCATAGACGCTCACGCCGGCCGGGGTCACGGCGATGGTATTGCCCGGCGAAGTCGGGAACGCCCCGGCGGCCGTCGATCCGACCGCGGTACCCGCCAGGTTGCTATACTTGTAATAGCTCAATCCGGCGGTGGCGTAGGCCCCCTTGGTCAGTTGCGGCAGGGCCAGCGTGACGTAACCCTGTGCGCCCCACAGGCTGGTGTCGCCCTGGCCGAAGGAGCCGTTCTCGTTCAGCCAGAACCCGCCCAGGTTGCCGAAAACGGTCAGGCCCTCGACCAACTGCTTCTTATACTTGACCGCCATACCGTCAAACCGCAGGTCGGAGTCCCAGATCATTTCGCTGTCGCCGACTTCGAGGAACGGATTCGGCATGCGGCCCATGTAGACGTTCAGATCAGGAATGGCCTTCGGATGATAATTGGCATAGGCCTGGTCGAACCAGACCGGCACCTTCTCTTCTCCTGGAGAACCGTCGCTGCCGAGCGTCTGGTTGGTCGAGACCGGATCGGCGCCGCCGTTGTTGCCGCCGCCGGTGGCCAACTGGATGCCCACGTCTACTTCGTCGTTGACCTTCTCGAAGAAACCCAGGCGAACCCGGATGCGCTGACGGGTCCGTTCCGGACGGACGGCCGCGGCCGCCCCCACACCAAATGTTCTCGCGTTGATCTGGTCCTGCACTGATTGCTGCTGCTTGATCCACTCCGTCCGGTAGCGGAAGTCGCCGGCGATCTTCAGATTGCTGACCCAATCCGGCAGCTTCTGACCCTTCAGTTCTTCCTTGATCAACAGGAGAATCTGTTGCCGCTGGTCTTCGGTGATGCCCACCGGTGTCCCGGACTTCGGCTGGCCGTTCAACTGGTTGATCTGTTCCTGCTGCTTGTAAACCAAATCGCGGAGTTGCCGCACCTGTTCCGTCACGCTGTCCATCGGCGCCGCTCCGGCCGGCGTCTGGGCCGCCGCGGACCCAGCCACCGCCAGGACGCACCCCAGCGCTGCTCCTGCTGCCCACCTCGTGATTCCTGTTCTCATTCGCTGCTCCTTTCCGAGTAATGAGTCCAACGTCGAAAAATATTCGGGCCGTTCGCGGCGCCGAGGGCCTATGAAATTCACCAGATTTGCCTGTCAACAACGCCCACATCATGCCGAGGCCGCATTAGGTTTTGGTTAGAACATTGCAAAAGAGAAGTGAGTAAAATTAATAATTTTGTCCACGCCGGTCCTGATTTGGCAAAGCGGTTGTGGGGAGGGGGGCGAAGAGCGGTCACAACTGACATCAACAGCGCAAGATAGACGCCCGCTGACCATTCCGGTCAATGGGCGCCCTACATAACAGCGGCAATCGTTCTCCTATAACCGCCCGGAGCGGAAGATGGAGAGGATGAGCCAGACGCCGAAGAAGGCGGCGAGGAGGAAGCCGACCAGGCCGAGGAGGGAGATTTGGCTGGCGAAGACGGTCGGGCCGACCTTGGCGTGCATGAGAATGGCGGAACCGAGGATGATCGAAGCGGTGATGACGCTGAAGGCGATGCGGTTGGTGGAACGGTCCAACTCGTAGATGAAATTCTCCAGGCCGCTGTGGTGAAAGATGATTTTCATCTCGCCGCGGGTGATGTTGCGGACGAGGCGGCGCAGCGTGCGCGGGCCGTGCTGGATCAGGGCGGCGAGGTGGTAGAGGTTGGTGCTCATGGAGTGCAAGGCCCGGCGCGGGGAGAGGCTTTCGGCGAGCATTTTGGAAAGTTTGGGGCGGATGATCTCAACCGGGGCGCAGTCGGGGTCGAGCATCAGGGCCACGCCGCCGATGGTGGCCAGGCTCTTGCCCAGGAGGACGAAGTCGCGCGGCAAAATGACCTTGTACTCGCGGGCCAGGACGACGATTTCCTCGAAGAGCCGGGCGATGTTGATCTGGCGGATGGGCGTGCCGTAGTAACGGTCGAGGATGTTGGCCAGATCGTTCTTGAGGCGCGAGCGGTCGATGTCGTCGGGCAGGCCCATGAGGTCGTCGAGAATGTCGATGGCCAGCTCGAATTCGCGGTTGGCGGTGGCAGTGATGCACATGGCCAGCTTGGAGCGCATTTCGCCGTCGACGCGACCGATCTGGCCGAAGTCGAGGATGCCCCAGTTGCCCGGCGCTTGGAGCAGGAGGTTGCCGGGGTGCGGGTCGGCGTGAAAGACGCCCAGTTCGAAAAACTGGCGGAAGAAAACGTCGAGGAGATTGCGGGCGGCGAGCTTGCGGTCGATGCCGGTGTTGGAGAAGTCGAGGTCGGAAGAAACGGTCAGGCCGTGGAGGCGCTGGAGTGTCAGGACGCCGCGCGAGGAAAGGTTGCGGTCGACGGTGGGAATCTGGATGCGCGGATCGGCGGCGAATTCCTCGGCGAAGCGGGTAGTGACGGAGGCTTCGTTGAGGAAATCTAGTTCCATTTTCAGGGTGCGGGCGAATTCGTCGACGAGCATTTCAGGGCGGTAGAGGCGATACTCGGGCAGGTGGCGTTCGATCAGGCCGGCGAGTTGGCGGAGGAGGTTGACGTCGTCGGCGACGAGGCGGTCGATGCCGGGGCGCTGGACTTTGACGACCACTTCGCGGCCGTCGGCGGTGGTGGCGTAGTGGGCCTGGGCGATGGAGCCGCAGGCGAAGGGTTTTTCGTCGAAGGTTTTGAACAGTTGGTCGAGAGGTTTTTTCAGTTCGCGTTCGATGGTCTCGCGGACCTGTTCCAGGGGAAACGGTTTGACGCGGTCCTGAAGGCGGCGCAGGGCGTGCTGAAAATCCGGCGGGAGGAGGTCGGGCCGGCTGGCCAGGGACTGGCCAAGTTTGATGAAGGTGGGGCCGAGGTCTTCGAGCGTGTCGGCAAGGCGGGCGGCCAGGGCGGCGGTGTCCTCGGAGGCGGTGAAGTCGTGAGGGAGGCGACCGGAGAGCTTGTCGCGGAAGCGGACGAAGTGCTGCATCCTCATGCGAACGACGAGGTGTCCGAAACCGTGTCGGACCAGGACGGCCAGGATGGCGGCCAGTCGCTGGCTGGAACGAATGTGACGGCGGAAGGAGAGGATGCTCACGATGGGTTCTCCGGTGAAAACGGCAGGCTTCAGGCTCAAGGCTTCAGATTTCAGGCGCAGCAACGGCAACCGGCATTATAAGGAGTATTGATGGCGAGCGGCGACAAAAAAACGCGGCGCTGGCGGGGCCGGGGAGGTTATCGGACGAGGTGTGAGAGAAATATTTTGCGGTGGAAAAAATTGGGCGGCTGGGGCTAATGTCGATTGGCACTTGAGCCGATAGAACTGACAGAGGCTGTGGGTCACCATCCGAGAGGATGGGCAGCCTGGCTTGGGGGTCCGAGTAACGGCGAGCTCGGATCCCTTTTTTTTATGCGCAGAGAAAAACCAGGGGCAAGATGCCCCTGGGACTCACGGGCAGGATGCCCGTGCCACTGTAAAGCATCATGCGGGTTTGCTATTCGGACAAGCAGCAAAGTCGATGAATCCGTGCTGCACATCGGTGCGGAGCAGTTGGACGCGGAGTTGGCGGCCGACGTCCAGGCCTTCAAAACCTTTCACCAATTTTCCCTCAACAGGCGGATGGAACAGACGGACCCAGGTGCCTTTGTCGGCGGCACCGGTGACAATGGCGTCAAACTGTTCGCCGATCCTGGATTCAAGGATAATGGCGGCGGCGGACTTGGCGACCTGGCGTTCAACTTTGTTCGCGGCATCTTCGGCGTCGGTGCAGTGGCTGGCGAGGGCGGCTAATTCTTCGTTGTCGTAGGCGGAGGTCCGTCCGGCCAGGGCTGCTTTGAGCAACCGCTGGGTAATCAGATCGGGAAAGCGACGGTTGGGCGCGGTGGAGTGGGCGTAGTCTTTGACAGCCAGGCCGAAATGGCCGGTGATCGTGTCGCCGGGACGTTCGGCGACGTATTCGCCGGCGCCCAGGAGTTTGACGACGCTGAGGGAGAGATCGGGAAAGCGCAGCGGATCGGCTGTCTTCGCTGCAGCGAGAAATTGTTCCAAGGCCGCGGGATCGGGAGCCGGTGGCAGCGTTGAGCCGCGCTCGGCGGCCAGTTCGACGATGCGGTCCCAGCGTTTTGGTTTGCGGACGACGCGGCGCAAGGAGGGATAGTTTTTTGCCGCGAGGAATCGGGCGGTCACGCCGTTGGCGGCGATCATGAAGTCCTCAATCAGGTCTTTGGCCCGGTTCCTGGTCTCGACCTTCAAGTCGCTGAGTTCTTCGCCGGCAAAAACCGGGCGGGCTTCGATGGTTTCCAGATCGAGCGCGCCGTGCTGGCGCCGGAGGGTTTTGAGTTTGTGAGCCAGGGCGTCCTGGAGCCGGAGGTTCTCGGCCAGGCCGTTGACTGCGGCGATTGCGGGCGGCTGCGGCCCGGTGCCGTCCAGCCAGGCGGCTACGCTGTTGTAGGCCAGTTTGGCGCGGTTGCGGACGGTGGCCGGATAGAGGTCGGAACTGAGCAGCGAGCCGTCTTTGGCCAGGACCATTTCAATGACGATGGCCAGGCGGTCGGCATCAAAGCCGAGCGAGGTCAGGTCGGTGGAAAGTTTTTCGGGCAGCATCGGAAAGGTCTGGGCCGCCGTGTAGACCGAGGTGGTGTTTTGCCGGGCGTAATCGTCCAGGGCCGAGCGTTTTTTTACGACCGCGTCAACGTCGGCAATGGCGACCAGGATGGCGGCGCCGTCGGGCCGGGCGGCGGCGACGGTCAGTTGGTCCAGGTCGCGCGAATCGTCGTTGTCGATGGAGCACCAGAGCAGGTGGCGCAGGTCGCGCGTCGCGGCCTCCGTACTCACGGCCGGGGCGTTGATCCGGTCGAGTTCGGCCAGGGCCTGTCGCGGAAAATCGGGCAACAGTCCTCTGGACAGCATGGCCCGGTGGGCGATTCCTTGCAGGATCAGGCGGTGTTGGCGGCGGTCGGGGTCGGTCAATTTTCGGCACTCCTTCGGTTCGGATACGATGCGTGCCAACCTGCTGCTGACAGGTGGCAGGGCGGCGAATTACATAAGTGGGCGAGGTGGGAATCGAACCCACACGGCCCTTGCGGGCCTCGGAATTTGCCACTTGTCCCACCGGTGATTTTCATGGCAAAAACGGCTTTTCTGTCCGCCTGGAGGCATCCTTGTCCGAAAAAATGGTAACAATTTGGTAACAGCAAATCAATCCCTTAGAGGGCACTCCGGGATGTGAGAAGTGGACCCCCGCAGAGAAGTCGGGGCCGCAAAAAGGCTTGCAAAATCAGGGAAACCCGAGACAATCAGGAACCAGAGGCCCGCGGCGGTCGTGAGCCAGGGTTATCTGGGAACTATTCGTTGAGGAGTAACGCTTGATGTGGCCATTCCTGTGGGCGACAACGGCGCTGGTGGCGGTCACGTCTTTGACCCAGACCGCCGTCCGGGCGGGCGAATTTGGCGAACCAGCCGATCGCGAGTTCAAAGCCAAGATTGACGGATCGGTCGAGCGGTACGTCGAATTGTTGCCGCAAGGCTTCGATCCGAAGAAGCCTGGCGATCTGCTCATCGCCTTGCACGGCCACGGCTCGGACCGCTGGCAGTATGTGAAGGACGCCCGCGGCGAGTGCAAAGGCGTGCGCGATGTCGCGGCCAGGCACGGCATGATCTTCGTCTCGCCGGACTATCGGGCCAAGACGTCGTGGATGGGGCCGCAGGCCGAAGCGGACCTCGTGCAGCTCATCGCGTTGTTGCGCGAGCAGCACAAGGTCGGGCGGGTTTACCTCACTGGCGCGTCGATGGGCGGGACCTCGGTGCTGATCTTCGCGGCCCTGCACCCGGACCTGATCGACGGCGTACTCTCGGAAAATGGTACGGCGAACATGATCGAGTACACGAACTTCCAGGAGGCTATCATCGCCTCGTATGGCGGCACGAAACAGGAGAAGCCGGAGGAATACAAAAAGCGCAGCCCGGAGCTGACGCCGGAGCGGTTCACGATGCCGGTGGCCGTGACCGTAGGCGGCCTGGATACGTCGGTGCCGCCGGACAGCGTGCGGCGGCTGGTCCAGCACTGGCAAAAACTCGGCAAGAAGGACGTGCTGATGATCGACCGTCCGAAAGTCGGCCACGAGACAAACTACGACGACACGGTCACGGCCTTGGAGTTTGTGATCAAGGCGGCCGCGGCGAAGAAGCCCGCGGCCCGGACGGACAAGAAAGCCGAGCCGGCAAAGAAAGCGGCCTCGGTGGGCAGCGAAACAAAAGCCGCCAGCAACATGCCGGCGCAGGGCGGCAGCGCTTCCCCAGCGGCGCCGGGGGGACAGCCCTGATGGAGGCGACCAGAGTCGTGAGCGCCCGGCCAACCGAGGTTGTGGTTGCAGGACACATATGCCTGGACATCATTCCCTTTCTGGGGGATCTGGCGGGAACGCCGGCGGAACTCTTCCTGCCGGGCAAACTGCTCAAGGTCGGGCCGGCGGCGGTGGCCACCGGCGGGGTGGTCCCCAACACGGGCCTGGCTCTGCATCGGCTGGGCGTGGCGACGCGCCTGATGGGCAAGGTCGGGGACGACCTTCTGGGCCGAGCCATCCTCGACCTTCTTCGCCGCCACGACCCGGAGCTGGCCGAGGACATGATCGTTGCCGGCGGAGAGCACACCTCCTATTCCGTGGTCATCAATCCGCGCGGCCTGGACCGCACCTTCCTCCATTATCCCGGCACCAACGACACGTTCACCGCTGATGATGTGCCTTACGATCGCCTCCCCGGGACACGGATCTTGCATTTCGGTTATCCGCCGCTGATGCAGGGGATGTACGCCGATGGCGGGCAGGGGCTGGCGCGGATGCTGCGCACGGTTCGCGGACAGATGGCGGCGGTCTCGCTGGACATGTCGCAGCCGGACCTGGCCTCCGACGCCGGCCGCGTTGACTGGGTGAGCTTGCTCAAGCTGGCCCTGCCCCACGTTGATTTCTTCCTGCCGAGCCTCGACGAAACGCTGTTCATGCTCGACCGGCCAGCCTTTCTGCAACTGGAGTCCGAGGCCGGCGCCACCGGACTGGCCGCCTTAATCGACGGCCAACTTTTGCGAGAGTTCTCGGGGCGGCTGCTGGAAATGGGCGCCGCCGTCGTGGCCCTGAAGCTCGGCAATCAGGGCCTGTACCTGCGGACCACCACGGATGGAGCGCGGCTGGCGGCGGTCGGCGGCGGGCTTAACCTGAGCCGGTCCGAGTGGCGCGGCCGGGAACTGTTGACCCCGTGCTTCGTGGCCGAGGTCGCCGGCACGACTGGTTCGGGCGATTGCACTATTGCCGGTTTCCTGTCCGGCCTCTTGCGTGGCTTCGGGCCGGAAGAGGCGATGCGGTCCGCCGTGGCTGTTGGGGCTTGCAGCGTGGAACAGCCCGACGCCAATAGCGGCGTGCCGAGCTGGCCAGTGGTCGAGCAGCGCCTGGCGGCCGGTTGGCCGCAGCGGCCTTGCGAGATGAAGCTCACGGGCTGGAACCGGACGGCCAGGTGCGGACTCTGGCGCGGACCAGAGGACGGTCGGTAGAAAATCAACAACGAACCAGCGGCAGATCGCCGCACACCGGAAAGGCGTACTCATGGCGTTGACGGGTTCAAAAACTTATTTCGGTTTCGGTTTCGGCGCCATTCAGGCCGGCCTGTTTCTTCACGAAGCGTTCCGCTCTGGAGCCTTCGGCCGGCTGGTCGTGGCCGATGTCCTGCCGCAGGTCGTTGCCTCGATCCGCCAGTCCCGCGGCCGCTTCGCCGTCAACATCGCCCACGCCGACCGCATCGAGCAGGCCGAAATCGGCCCGGTCGAAATTTTCGACCTCAACTTTCCCGACGACCGCCGGCAACTGATCGACGCCCTCGTCACCGCCGACGAAATCGCCACGGCCGTCCCCGGCGTCAGCTACTATGCCAACGAAAGTCCGGCCAGTCTCCATCGCGTCCTGGCCCAAGGCCTGCAGCAAAAGGCCGCTCGCCACGGCCCCCGCGCCGTCGTCTATGCCGCCGAGAATCACAATCATGCCGCCGAGATTCTCGAAGAGTCGGTCCTCAACCTCCTCCCCCAGGACGAGCAACAGTCCGTGCGTCCGCACGTCTGTTTTCTGAACACGGTCATTGGCAAAATGAGCGGCATCGTCACCGATCCCGCCGAAATCCAGGCTCGTCGCCTCCGCCCGGTCACGTCCGCCGGCGACCGCGCCTTTCTGGTCGAGTCGTTCAACCGGATTCTTATTTCACAGGTACGGTTCGACGGGCCGCCGAGCCCCGCGTTCGAGCGGGGCCTGAGTGTCTTCGAGGAGAAAGCCGACCTTCTGCCCTTCGAGGAGGCCAAGCTCTACGGCCACAATGCGACCCATGCCCTGGCCGCTTATGTCGGAGCGCAGCTCGGAGTGCGGATGATGGCCGATCTGACCGCCATCCCCGGGGCCATGTCTTTCCTCCGCGCCGCCTTTATCGAGGAATCCGGCGCCGCCCTCGTTGGCCGATATCGTGGCGTCGATCCGCTGTTCACCACCTCCGGCTTCGCCCGTTACGTCGACGATCTGCTCCAGCGCATGACCAACCACTGGCTGGGCGATTCCCTGGAACGCATCGGCCGCCACCCGGAGCGGAAGCTCGGTTGGCATGACCGCCTGATCGGCACCCTGCGACTGGTGCTGAGCCAGGGCCTGGAGCCGCGTCGCTACGCCCTGGGCGTGGCGGCGGCGCTGGCCGCCGTGGAACCAAGCCTGGCGGCCTCCCCGGTCGCGGAGCAGATGTCGCGGGCGCGAACGATTCTGGAGCGGATTTGGAGCGACACGGCGCCGGCCGGAGCCGAACGGGACGCGGTGCTGCAACAGGTCGACCGAGGCTTGCAACGACTCGCCGCCTGGCAGGCCGCCGGCGGCCCGCCACTCGACACGTTCATCTGAGTGCGAAGCGTTGCGATCCCGTCATCCTAACCGAAGAGCAGTTTCTCCAACGCCGGGCCCAGGCCGTCGGCCATCCTGAAGAAGCCCAGGTCGGTGGGGTGGACACCATCGACGGTGCACTCGTCGTAGTCACGACCGAGCAGCTTCGAGCCGTCCAGGAAATGGATTTGCTTGTCCCCGGTCGTTCGTAGCTTCTTGACCAGATTCTTCTGAAACGTCTTGCACTTTTCGCGGGCCAGTTGCGACTCCGGACTGGTAGTCTCCAAAGTCCGCTTCGACTTGGAGACGACCAGTATTGGGATTTCCTTGTGTCGGACGCGCAGGCTAGCGATGAAGTCCGCCATGGTCTTGGCCAGTTCTTCCGGGCTGCAGTTAGCCTCATAGTCCAGGACGAAGAGCGCCGGGTGGCGAACCATGGCCACTGCTTCCGCCACTTCCGGTTCGCCTCGGCCACTGCCGGAGAAGCCCAGGTTGACGAAGGGCACGTTCAACCGCCGCGACAGAATATTGGTGTAGCAGGAACCGGGGCGCGAGGCGCAGCCCCCGTGGGTGATCGACGTCCCGTAGACCACCACCGGTTTGTCCAGCCGATACGCCGGCGGTGGTTGGACGGACACCCCCTGGCTCAGCCCAAGCAGGATTTCGTCCACTCCGTTGAACAGCGGGAAGTTCAAGGTGAACGCCAGTGTCTCCCGCCCGGAGCGTTCGAGCAGTTGACAACGGTATTCGCCGGCCCCGGCAGGAAAGCGAGTCACGTCGTGGAACATTTCCCCGCCGGCTGGGCCGAGATAGAGGTCGAAACCGCTGACGCCGGTCTGGGCCATATGCTCCGGGCCATAGGGGCTGACGAAGGGGACACAATCCATCCCGAACGGCTCTCGCAGTTTCACCTTCACCACCAGCTTGTCGGTGTCCGAGGTGAACTTCACCTGGCCCCCGGCGCAGCACCAGGCCAGAAGTTCGACCGCCGGGGGCAGCGGCCGTGGCGTCTTGACCGGCAGACGCCTGTACACGCGGTCCTCCGCGAACCACGGGAACCCCGCCAGGAGGAACGGCGGCTCGTAGGGGGAGTACCAGACCAGACCGTTCTCGTCGGCCTGCCTTTTGCCTCTGTTTTTGCCGCCTGCCTTGCCGTCCAAGTCCTGCCTCCATTCTCTCCATCGGGGAGATTGATATCGATTTAATGGTAACGGCGCCCACCCACGGGGTCAAGCTCGAAACGCCATGTCCCCGGACCCCGCCCCGGCCTACTTCAGACAACTCGCCCGGAAACTGCTGGGCGAGAGTCCGCAATGGCGTTTGAAGGCCTTCGAAAAATGGAAGGCGTCGAAGAAGCCCGTCTGCCGGGCCACGGTCTCCATCTTCAAGCCGCGCAGCAACAGGCTCTTGGCCAGTTCGATGCGTCGGGCCGCCAGCGCCGCCATCGGCGACTGGCCGGCCTCGGCCGCATACTGATGAGCGAAGCTCGACACGCTCATGCCCAACTGCCGGGCCACGCCCGCCAGAGTGACTTTCTCCGCCAAGTGAGCCCGAAAGAACTTCTCTGCGACCTCCACCACGCCTTTCGTCGATGGGCTGGCCGGGCGGACCGGCGGCAGCACGAACGTGCCGTCGGCTTGCGGCGCCGCCCCGGCCAGCAGGTCGAAAATCCGGGCCAGCGCCGCCTGGGCTTGCCAGAAACCATCCTCGCCCAGCGTCTGGCCGGCCTGGGCCATTTCGCGCAGCGGCGAGTCGAGTTGTCCGGCCGGATCGGCGATGCGCCCGAAGCGGCCCCGCGGGTTAAGCAACCGCCGCAGGCCGGCCTCCAGACCGCCGTCGAAGATGACATAAGCTTCGCGAATCGGACCGCGCAGGGCCGAGACGTCTTCCCAATACGGCGTTCCCGGCGGATAGAGGTGGGCCATCCGCGGTTCGCGCCGCCACCATTGGCTGCGCGACGAGCCGACGCGGGCCAGGCCGCAATCGGACCGGGCATAGTCGAGCACCCAGCGCCGGTAGACGATCCGCCCCGTCGGACCCCAGGGCAGCCGCTCGCAGTAATGAGCCGAGACGACCCGAGGCACAATGCGCGGCCGCGGCGCCGTCCACGACGCTCCGATCCAACTCAACCCTCTCTCGGCCATGGCCAGGTCCCTCTCGGTCCGGGGCGCCCACCCCTTGCAAGACTTTACATGCAAATTGCCGCCTTGTCTATGGCCTTGCCGGCCCTGCGCGGTTACAAATATCCTGGTTGTTAAGTGAGCGCACACAAGATCTTTTCTTAGAGAGAGGACGAGAGATGGAAAAGCTGGCTATCGACGGCGGGACAAAGGCCTTTCCGGGAATGAAGGGCAAGAATCAACCGAAGATCGGTATGGAGGAGTTTATCTCCATCGCCGAGCGCTTCGGCTTCAGTTCCGCGGCCCTGCAACGCATCAGCGCCGCCGTGTCGGACGACGACCTGACGCATGGCGAGGTCAACTTCGCCCGCTACTATTGCCCGTTCCCCGAACTGGTCAAGGGGCCGAAGTACGAGGCCCTGGCCCGGGAGAAGTTCGGCGTGAAGTTTGCTCTGCCGGTCAGTTCCGGCACGGGCGCGCTGCACGCCGCCTTCATCGCCGCCGGGGTCGGTCCGGGCACCGAGGTCATCGTCCCGGCGGTGGGCTTCATGGCCACCTCGGCCGCCGTCGTTATGTGCGGCGGCGTGCCGGTCTTTGCGGACGTCGATGAATCGCTGCACCTGGACCCCAAGGCGTTCGAGAAGCGGATCACGCCGCGCACGGTGGCCGTTGCTCCGACGCACCACTGGGGCGGCGTGGCCGACATGGACCCGATCCTGGCCGTGGCCCGCAAGCACCATCTCAAGGTGATCGAGGACTGTGCCCAGTCGCCCGGCGGCAAGTACCAGGGCCGCTACGTCGGATCGCTGGGCGACATCGGTTGCTTCAGCATCTCCTGTTACAAGATCATCGGGGGCGGCGAAGGCGGCCTGCTCACGACCAACGACGAGCGGCTCTACGAACGGGCCTGCCAACTGGCCGAGTGCGGCGGCCTGTGGCGTCAGGACCGCTTCGCCCCGCCACGCTACGAGGGCGAACTTTTCGTCGGCACCAACTACCGCCTATCGGAACTGGAGTCGTCGGTCGACCTGATCCAGTTGCAGAAACTCGACGGCGTCGTTCAGCGGCACCACGACGTGTGGCTGCGCATCTCCAAACAGCTTAAGACCTTCAAGGAAATCGTGCCGCAGAAGATCAACGACCTCGCGGGCCACATCGGTTACATGTTGCGCTTCTTCCCCGCGACAGTCCAACTGGGCGAAAAGATCGTGGCCGCCCTGAAGGCTGAAGGCGTCGGGGCCGGGATGCGCGGGCCGAAGGCCGGTCCCGACTGGCACCAGTACGCCGATATGTTCCCGGTCATTCTAAAGACGCCGACGGCCGCCGATGCTTCGCCGTTCACCGATCCGCGTTACCTGGCCAAGGGCGGCCAGGTCGAGTACAAGAATGGCGATTGCCCCGTGGCCGACGACCTGTATAATCGAGCCATCGCCGTCGGCCTCAACCAGTGGTACTCGCCGGAGGATGCCGACGCCGTGGCCGCGGCCCTTAACAAGGTACTCGCGGCCTACTGCACCGCTGACGCCAAGGCCGCCCGCTGGTTGCCGTGAGCAGAGGGACCGATATGACCGGGATTCACTGGAACTTTTTCGACGCCTGCGCTGTCGTCGGTCGGCACTCCCGCCTGGCCGCCGGGGGGCTGCACACACCTGACGACCTGCTGGCGGAGATGGATCATTATGACATCGCGGAAGCCCTGGTGGTTGACTCCCTGAGCCGCGAGAACCATCCGTTCGAGGGCAACCGCCGCGTGCTGGAGGCCACCGCCGGCCGGCCGCGGCTCCATCCCGCCTGGTCGGCCCTGCCGCCGGGCACCGACGAGCAACCGGCGCCGGCCGAGTTCGTGCGGCAAATGCGTCAACACAAAGTCGGG
Organism: uncultured Planctomycetia bacterium; assembly: GCA_903929765.1. Taxonomy (GTDB): domain Bacteria; phylum Planctomycetota; class Phycisphaerae; order FEN-1346; family JAACEH01; genus CAIYVX01. The sequence goes on along the minus strand of CAIYVX010000045.1, from coordinate 22,689 downwards.
GCCCTTTTTCTCTACCCGGCGCAATACCATTTCACGCTGGCCGACTGGTGCCTCGACGCCCTGCTGGAGCCGCTGGCCGAGGCTCGTGTGCCGGTCTTTATCTGCCCGGACGAGGTCGGCCCGACCGTCACCGGGCAGGACCGCACCAACTGGAACGAAGTCGTGGATCTCTGTCGCCGCTGGCCGAATCTGCCGGTGATTGTCACGGAGTTTCGCATCCGGCGCGGCCAGCGGATGGCTTACCGGGCTATGGATGCCTGCCCGAACCTGCGCCTGGAACTTAGCGGCTGGTGGCTGCATCACGGCATCGAATACATCACGAGCCGCTGGGGCAGCGAGCGGCTGATCTTCGGCTCCGGCTGGCCGCGGCTCGGTCAGCATCAGACCCTGGCCACGCTGGCCTGCGCCGAGATCGAGGAGGCCGACAAACGCGGTATCGCGGGCGACAATCTGCGGCAACTGGTCAAATGGTGCGATCTGCCACAACCGCAGTTCACGCCGCAGCCGGCCGCCGATCCGTACGTTGAATTCGGTCGGACCGGCCGGCGGCCCAAGGAGATGGTTTTCCATGATTGTCACGGTCACCTGGGCGGCCATGCGGCTCATTACCACCTGCCAGATTGCGACCTGGAGGGCATCGTCCGGGAGTTGGACCGGTTCGGCACCCAGAAAATCTGTGTCTTCAGCTTTGCCGGCGTCAACAGCGACGAAACTTTCGGCAACGACTATGTGGCCGAGGCCGTACGGCGCTATCCCGAGAAGTTCATCGGCTTCACGCTGCTCAATCCGCACCGCGGCCGCGACGAGATGCTCCGCGAACTGGAGCGCGGGGCCCGCCTGGGGCTGCGCGGCATCAAACTGATTCCCTATTACCAGGGCTACCCTGAGGAAGGGCCGCTGATCGACGTGGCGTGCCAATGGGCCCACGAGCGCCGCCAGATCATCCTGAACCACGTTTGGGGTTCGCCGGCTCAGGTTGAGCGCCTGGTCTCGACTTACTCCGGGGCCTGCTTCATCACCGGCCACACCACCACCGATTACGCTGAGATCATGAAACGTTTCGCCAACCTCTACATCTGCTCCTGTCCGCTCTGCGAGCCGCGGGCTTGCGAGGAGGTGGTGGCGAAAATCGGGGCGGACCGGCTGCTCTTCGGCAGCGACTTGCAGGATCTGCCGATTGCCTGGGGTCTGGGGCCGATTCTGTTCGCCCGGATCAGCCCCGCGGAAAAAGCCTTGATCCTGGGCGGTAACCTGCAGTATATTCTGAAACGCTACAGTTTGCGGTCATAATATAGAGCATTTGTCCGAAAAGCCCGGCCACGGTGTCGGGCAACGCCAAATGGGCGTGCGCCGGCAATTTTCTTTTTCAATAGAACCGTTCTGAAAGGATGAAGTCGATGGCGAAATGCACGGTGGGCGTACAGTTGATTATTTTCGGCAACCGGGTACAGGAAGACCTGGCCGGGGTGCTGGACGAGGTGGCGGCGGCCGGGTTCCAGGCCGTGGAGACGGGCTTTCTGGCCTCGCAAATCGGCGGAGCGGAGTTCAAAAAGATGCTCGATGCCCGCGGGCTGAAGCACGTCGGGGCGCATACGGGCGGACAACAGTTGGACGAGATCGACCAAATCATCTCCTGGCTGGGCGAGACGGGCGGGACGGACGTGCCGGTGTCGGACCTGGCGACGCGGGAACTTTCGCCGGAAGTTTACAAGAAGATGGCCGCCCGATTGAACGCCGCAGGCGAAAAGTGCCGCGCGGCGGGTATCACGCTGAGCTACCACAATCATAATTGGGAGTTCGGCCTGATCGACGGCCAGATCGGCCTGGAAGTGCTCTATCAGATGACCGATCCGAACCTGGTCAAGGCGTGCATCGACACATATTGGGTGCGGGACGGCGGGAGCGATCCGGCGGCGTTTGTGAAGAAACATGCGGCGAGGCTGCGGATACTTCACGCGAAGGATTCTTTCCTGGAGGAGCGTGGGAAGCGGTCGTTCGCTCCGGTGGGTCAAGGCGTGCTGGATTTTCCGGGTATCGTGAAGGCGATGGAAAAGTCGGCGGCGCCGTGGGTCGTGGTGGAAGAAGACGGGCCGCGCGAAGGCAAGACGGCGGCGCAAGAGTGCGCGACGAGCCGGAAGTATGTTAAGGACGTGCTGAAGATGTAGTCGACGTCTACGAAGGAAAAAAGAATTGAATTGCCGACCGTGCGGCCAAGAGTGTCTGGAATAGATCATAAGGAGATTGTCGATGACTACCGCCTACCGTTTCTCGTTCGGACCGTGGAATATCCATACCGGGGCCGACCCGTTCGGGCCCGAGGTTCGGCCCGCCATCGCCTTTGGCCGCAAGGTCAAACTCTGTCGCGAGCTGGGCTTTCAGGCCATGCAGTTCCATGATGACGATGCCGTGCCTGAGCCGGAAAAGAAGACGCCGGCTCAGTTGGAGAAGGCCGCGGTCGAGGTGCGGAAGATCCTGGAGGCCGAGGGCCTGGCGGCCGAGTTCGTGGCTCCGCGACTCTGGGAGAATCCCCTGGGCATCGACGGCGGCTACACGGCCAACGATCCGGCCGTCCGCCACTGGGCCATTGAGCGAAGCAAGAAAGCCATCGACATTGCCCGTGGCCTGGGTACGAAGCTGATGGTTCTGTGGCTGGCCCGCGAAGGGACTTATATTCGGGAGTCGAAGAACGCTCTCGATTCCCACAAGTACCTCCTGGCCGCCATCAATGCCATGCTGGAATACGATAAGGAGATCGAAATCGCCATCGAGCCGAAGCCGAACGAGCCGACCGACCACGCCTACATACCGACCATCGGACACGCCCTGGCGCTAGCCTCCCAGGCGGCGGATCCGAGCCGCGTCGGCGGCCTGATCGAGACGGCCCACGCCCTTCTGGCGGGCCTCGACCCGTCGGACGAGATGGCCTTTGCCCTCTCTCTGGGCAAGCTTTGGAGCGTGCACTTGAACGATCAGAACGGCTTGAAGTTCGACGAGGACAAGTCTTTCGGGATGGCCAATCTGCGGGCGGCCTACAACCAGGTCCGCATACTGGAACTGGCCGGCTACGCCGAATCCGGCCGCTACATCGGCCTGGACGTCAAAGCCCTGCGAACGCAGAAGGCCGGGGCCGATCTGCGGCACCTGACGAACAGCCGTCAACTGTTCCTGGCGCTGGTCGAGAAGGTCCGCACCTTTGACCGCAAGCTGGAGCAGCAGTGCGTTGCCGACCGTGACTACGAAGCACTGGAGATGGCCGTCATAGCGCACCTGATGGGCCTGAAGTAGGCGGCTGCCGCCGCTGGTTATGGGCGAGTACTGAAAAGGAGCTGACCATGAAAGCGGCATGGTGGATCTGGGGCCTTGCTGTGGTGACGACGTTGGTTTTTGCGGCCCCAGCCGGGGCCGAGGAGGAAAAGCAGGTGAAGATGCTGATGTTGGGCGACTCCGTGACCAAGCGGGGCATGCCCGAGGCCGTCCAGGGGCCGCTCAACGAACTAACCCGCGGCCAGGCGAGGTGGACCCTGGTCAACGCCGGAGTCGATGGCGAAACGGCCGAGGGCGGCAAGGCCAGGCTCGCCAAACTGTTGGACGCCGAAAAGCCGGACGTCGTGACCATCGGCTATGGCTTGAACGACACCGGCCAGAAGCACTCCCCAGACCGCTTCCGCGGCAACATGCTGGCCATCCTCGACCTGATCCAGAAGCATACGCCGGCGGCCAAGATCATCCTGTTGACGACCACGCCATTAGATGAGTCCCGCCACTTCCTCGGCAAGGACAAGTCCTTCGTCGATCAGGGGGGGATAGATCTGCTCCTGGAACTGAAGTACAACTCGATCACTCGCCGGATGGCTGCCGAGAAGAACCTGTCGCTCATTGACCTCCACCGCCAGTTCATGGCCGACAAAGGATGGACGAAATACCTTCTGCCCGACGGCGCGCACCTGACCAAAGAGGGTTACGCCTTTAGCGGCAAGTACCTGGCCGAGACGCTGGCCGCGTGGTATGCCGCCGGGGCCAGGAATGGCTCGAAGGCGGCCGAGACCCGCGACAAGATGGCCGACCGGCTCAAGAAAGTCGCGGCGGCCGCGGGCGAAGCGAAGAACGCCGAGGCTCGCCGGAAGGTTCTCGCCGACCTCGACGAAATCTGGCGCGCCTGTCCCTACCTGCCGGGCCAGGCGGTCGTCTGGCAAGCTGTCTACTATTACGGCAAAAGCGCCGACGCGGCCAAAGAGCCGCAGCCGGTGACCGCGCAATCGGCGGTCCAACCGGAACTGAAAGGGAAATGAAGATGCCCGTCCGGCAATCGTTCTGCTATCCCTGTTTCAAGAGTACGGAGATGAGCCTCGATCAACTCTGCCGGTCGGCCGCCGAGATCGGTCTGACCGCCGTCGAGCTTTGGTCTCGCGGCCCCGATTTCGATGAACTGGTGGCGGCCGCACAGAAGCACGGCCTGACGATCGCCAGCATGTGCGGCCACGGATCGCTGACCGACGGTCTGAACCTACGGGCCAACCATGATCGGATCGAAGCCGAACTGCGCGAGTCGATCGACTTGGCCGTGAAGCTCAGTATTCCAGGGCTGATCTGTTTCAGCGGCAATCGCATTCCGGGTCAGAGCGAAGAGGAGGCCATGGAAACCACCGCCGCCGGTCTGCGCCGGGCGGCGCCGTATGCCGAGAAGAAATGTATCAACCTCAACATGGAATTGCTCAACTCGAAGATCGACCACGCCGGCTATCAGTGCGACCACACGGCCTGGGGCGTCGCGGTCTGCCGGAAAGTCGGCAGCCCCCGCATCAAACTGCTTTACGACATCTACCACATGCAGATCATGGAAGGCGACGTCATCCGCACCATCCGGCAGAACATAGAATGGATCGGCCATTTCCACACCGCCGGCAACCCCGGCCGCCGCGACCTGGACGATGCCCAGGAGCTGAATTATCGTGGCATCTGCCGAGCCATCGCGGAGAGCGGCTACGGACTTTTTGTGGGCCATGAGTTCACGCCCCAGGGTGACCGCCTGGAGGGCTTGCGGCGAGCTTTCGATCTCTGCAATCAGAGTTAAGTTGGCGGAGGCGCAGTTTCAGAGTGCAGCCCTCGGAATAGTCCCGGCTCACGATCCCAGGTCAGTCTTCACAGGGCAGACCGCCGATTATCGCCCGGAGACAGCTCTTTTCCAACGCGAGAAGGCCGTGGGGTGGGAGAAACCAAGTGCGGCGGCGATAGCTTTTTGTGATTTTCCCTGGGCGGCCAGCTCCTCGGTCCGCTTCAAACGACACCGGTCGATGTACTGCTGAACGGTGAAACCGGTGTGCCGGCGAAAGAGCCGCAGGAAATGGAATTTGCTGTAGCCGGCGATGCGGGCGAGGCCGGCGAGGCTGACGCCCTTGCCGGCCGTCTTCTCGACATGGCTGCAGGTGGCGGCGATAACCTCCCGGCGAAACAGATCTCCGGAATCGGCTGAGGCGTCGGCCCAGCCGCGCTGAATAACGCTGTCGATTAGCAGGCGCGCGGCAGCGCGGAGCGTGTCGGTGGATGGCCGGAGGTTCTCGCCGTGCAAGGAAAAGACCTTGGGTGCGACGGCGGCCTGATCCACCGAAATCACTTCGCACCAGACCTGCCGGTAGCGGTGACGGTCGCGTCGTTCGAGCATCCTGGCGATGTAATGGTCGCCCAGGACGGTGATCCACAAGTGCCTGAGCAGAGAGCCGGCGCGGTAGCCATCGTCGTGCAGGTCCAGTGGGGCGAAAAAGCAGAGGCTGCGCGGCCGCAGCCAGTGGATCTGCCCTTCCAGGCCGATCTGGGATTGCCCCTCGAAGATGAAGAGCAGTTCGGCGTGCGGGTGACGGTGCGAATGCCGCAGCATCCAGCGACGATGCTCGCGGTTCTCGGACAGGTCCGGCCGAGGGCGGGCGGCCGTGATAATCCGCCAGCGCCGGCTGGTGGTGAGCCAGTCGACTTCGTGAGAATGAAACAGACGGTTCTCGGCCATGGGTCAGTTTTCGCAATATCGGTTAACTCTACCGCAACACAGGATAAGCCGTTTGTGGTTGAATTTCAAGCTTATTGGTCGATGTCGGTGAATCTGCAGGTACTTTGGAACAGAGGAGGCCAGCAATATGAGTACAGTGAATCGGAATCGCGTAAAGCCGGCGGTGTGTGGCGGAGAGAAGGCGGTGACGCTGGCGATGCCGGTTTGGCCGGTGGCTGGGGAACTTGAGGTCGAGCGCATGACGCAAGTGGTGCGCAGCGGCAAGTGGAGTTGGCTGGGGGCGCACGAAATGGCCTTCAGCGAGGAATTTGCCAAGTTCATCGGGACGCGGCACAGCCTATGTCTGGCTAACGGGACGGTGACGTTGCGGTGCGCCCTCCAGGCCGTTGGTGTCGAGCCGGGTGACGAGGTGATCGTTCCAGGACTGACCTGGGTGGCGACGGCCCAGGCGGCGCTGGACGTCGGGGCGAACGTGGTGCTGGTGGACATCGATCCCGAGACGCTGTGTCTTGATCCGGTCGCCGTCGAGGCGGCGATCACGCCGAAGACCAAAGCCATCATTCCGGTGCACCTTTACGGCTGCATGTGCGACATGGATGCCCTGGGTGCCCTGGCGCGCAAGCACCACCTGAAGATCGTCGAGGATGTCGCTCATCAGCACGGCAGCGAATGGCGGGGCCGGCGGGCCGGCTCGCTCGGCGACGCCGGCAGTTATTCCTTCCAGCAGTCGAAGATACTCACCAGTGGCGAGGGCGGAGCCATCACCTGCGATGACGACGAGGTCTACCGGACTTGCTTCGCCCTCAAACAGGTCGGCTGGATGCCTGACCCGGAGGCGGCCGCCGAGCCAGGCCAGGCGCCGAAGCTTGTTCCGGGCAATCATTATGGGCATAATTACCGCATTACGGAGATGCAGGCCGTGCTGCTGCGCGGCGGATTATCGCAGTTGGACGACCAGAACCGGCGTCGCGAGGCGGCGGCTGAGCGTATCCGGGCGGCCCTGGAGAAGGGCGGCGGCCCGTTGCGCCTGCCGCGAAAGGATCCACGGGTGACGCGGCAGTCCTATTACTGCCTGACGATGTTGTACGATGGGCCAAGCAACGGTCTGTCGCGCGAAGCCTACGTTTGGGCACTCAATGCCGAAGGTTTACCGGCCGTTGGAGCCTATTGGCCCGTGTACCGTTCGCCGCTTCTGAACCTGTACGACCGGACGAGCCCTGTACCATTCCGCGATCCGGGTACCATCCAGGACTATGGCCGCCTGCGGTTGCCCAACGTGGAAAAGGCCGTTAAGGACAGGGCCGTTATGCTTCTGCACCATCACCTTCTGGGCAACGACGAATACATCGATCAGTTGATCGCTGCGATACGAAAAGTAAACGACAATCTGGCCGCCGTCGCCACGGCCTGGAGCGAGAAGGAAGCCGGCAAATCGTGACCGGCCGCAGACCGGAGCGAGAGGAGGACAGCATGCGAATCGGCTTGGCCAAGATCGACATTACGCCACGGGTGGGCGTGCCGCTGTGCGGCTTCGGTCCGTTTCTGAACCGGGTGAGCGTGGCGGTGCGTGATCGGCTGTGGGCCCGCGCCATGGCGGTCGAGCAGGGCGGCCGACGAGTAGTCATCGTCAGTTGCGACCTTCTCGGCGTATCCGGGGCGACCACGGCCGCCGTGCGCGAACGTCTCCGGAAAACCGTCGGACTCGAACCGTCCGCTGTGATGATCGTCTGTACGCACACGCACAGCGGCCCCGATACGCTGGCCGATCTGATCGGTTGGGGCGGTTTCGATCCGCCGTATATGGAACTGCTGCCGCGCCGCATCGCGGCCGCCGTCGAACACGCCGTGGCCGACCTGGCCGACGCCGACCTGCTTCATGCCCAGACTCCGTGCGAGGGCATTGGTCTGAATCGCGAACAGGACCGCGACGCCCCGCCACTCGAAGAGGTGCTGCTTGACGGTTGGCGACCGGCTAAGCCGGAGTTGACCGATACGACCTGTCATGTGCTGAAGGTGGTTCGCGATGGCCGCGTACGCGGCTTCGTCAGTTACTTCAGTTGTCATCCCGTGGTCTGCTGCCAGGCGAATCACCAAATTCACGGCGATTACGCGGGCGTGGCTACCAACCTGCTCGAGCGCGAATATCCCGGCTCGGTCGGCCTCTTCCTCCAGGGGGCCAACGGTGACATCAATTCCTGCGTGGTGCATAAGGGCGAACAGGAATCGCTGCTGGCCCTGGATGTCATCGCCGCACGCTACGCCAACGCCGTGCGTCGTGGTCTGCATGAGGCCCAACCGATCAAAGTTGACACCGTCTGCACGGTCCTCCAGGACGTGGCGTTCAAGCGGCGGCCGTGGATTGCGGATGAGGTTCGAGCGAAGCTTAAAGCCGAGGAGACCAGCCTCGCCGATCCGCAAGCGACGGACGCCGACACGGAGTATCGGCTGGCAGTGGTGCGGACACTGGGCCTGAGGCGTATCCTGACCCGCCTCGAATCGGCCGCGGAGATGTCGCCGCCGATTCAACTGCAGGGACTGCGTATCGGTCCGGTAGCCTTGCTGGCCTCGCCCTTTGAGGCCTTCCGCCAGATCAAGGCCGAAGTGCAGGCGGCGGCCCGCGCGCCGCTGGCGCTGGTCGTGAGCCTGGCCAACGACAGCCTGGGCTATGCACCAGACCGGTTGGCCATTGCGCGTGGCGGCTATGCGTCAGACATGGTGCCGCTGATGTATGGGATTAAGCCGTTCGCAGAACTTCACGAGGAACTGCCGGCGGCCCTGCTGGCGCTCGACGTCGCACTGGACGCTTCGGATTGAGGAGCAGGCTATGAAAGTTGGCGTGGTCGGTGGCACGGGAAACATCAGCACGAGCATCGTCCGCCTGTTGCTGGAGCAGGGGCACCAGGTGCTTTGTTTCAATCGCGGTCAGCGCGGTTCGTCCCCCGAGGGCGTACGAACGGTCGTCTGCGATCGGAAGAATCGGGCCGCCTTCGAGGCCGCAGTGCAGGCCGAGCGCCTCGATGCGGGCATCGACATGATCTGCTTTGATCGCGAGGATGCCGAGAGCAGCATTCGGGCCTTTCGCGGGGTAAGCCATTTTGTGCAGTGCTCGACCGTCTGCACCTACGGCCTTCAATACGACTGGCTGCCGGTCTCGGAAGATCATCCTCTGCGGCCCATCACCGATTACGGGCGCAACAAGATGCTCGCCGATGCCGCGTTTCTCGAGGCCTGGTATCGCGACGGGTTTCCCGTGACCATCATCAAGCCCTCCACGACCTACGGCCCGCAGCTCGGGGCACTGCGGCAGGTTGCCTGGGACTTCTCCTGGCTGGATCGCGTTCGTAAAGGCAAGCCGATTCTGGTTTGCGGCGATGGCTTGGCCATTCACCAGTTCCTTCATGTGGACGATGCGGCCATCGGCTTCGTCGGCGTTCTGGGCCGGAAAAACTGCCTCGGCCAGACCTACAATCTTGTGCGAATCGGCTTTACGAGTTGGGCGGACTATCATCGCACGGCCATGAAAGTGCTCGGTCGCGAGGTGGAACTGGTGGGCATTCCGCTGGAGGATCTGCTGGCGGCCGAACCGCCGGTGCAGAATGTGGACATCTGCAAGACGATCTTCGCCCACAACGTGTACTATGACAATGCTCGCCTCCGCCGCGACGTACCCGAATTCCAGCCGGCGGTTTCGCTGGCCGACGGCCTGCGTCAAGCGATCGAGGCTATGGACCGTGAGGGCCGCGTTCCCAACTCCGATGACCTGAACTGGGAAGATCGGCTGATCGCCGCCCAGCGCAGAGTCCGCCGCCCATCGTAGTCAGGGGCGGGTGGGGGGCCAGGTTTCCGTGCGCCGGAAAACCATTCTCAGAGGGTGACGTCGAGGGCGGCCCTGGCGACAGTTACGGCAACCGATGCGTTGCACTGGTTTGAATCGTGTGGGGGCACTCAATCGTGAAATGCTCTAACAATCGCCGAACTCGTAAATTATTTTGTCACGAAATTTTCAGATGCGATTACCCTGCCCCGAAATGGCCGCAAATCGCCAAATCCAGGGCCATTTTTGCAAAAAAGCTTTTTTCTTGACTAACCTTAATACCGATGTAAACTAACATCGTGGAGAACCGCGTAGGTTTTCCGGAGTACGCATAAGTTCGGCTTGGTGCCCGTTTTATGGGCCTTTTGGCGGTTTTTACCGCGACAAACCGGCCGAACCTGGTTACGACGGCGTCCTGAAGGCCCTTGTGGGAAGGATGCGTCGCTTTAGTCCCGGCGGTCGGGCGATGATTCGTCCGGCGGAAAAAGGGACCTGAGGCTCGGAAATCGGGCCGCGGATAGATTTGAAGACACGAAAATCGGAACGGACTGAACCAGAAGTTTGCACCTCGCCCCGCTTGAAGGGCGACTATCCGTAAATAAAGGAACGCGCAACCCTTGATCGTGCGGCCAATTACATCTGCCGTCTTGCGATTCGGCCCGATTGGACCGATCCGGCTTCTGCGCCGGGACGGCTGATTCGCCGAGCGCCGCTCAAGATTTGCGTTTCCCCGGTTTTCCTGTCGTTCAAGTCTTTCCTGCCTCTGATTTCCACTCCGGCGGCGCCTGTTTTTCATCCTTAATCCCATCAGGCAATTGCTCCTGCCCTCAGCGGCGCTGGGCCCCCGCGACCGCGCGGCTTTGAAAAAAGTCCGCCGGCGCTGTTGGAAAGGATAGCATCATGACCACGATTCTTATTGTTGTTGCTGCTGTTTGCGGGTTGGTTGCCGTAGTGCTGGCCGTGCTCATGTTCGGCACGCGAAGCAAGCTGGCCGAGTACCAGAACGCCGGCACCAAGGCCGCCGAAATTCTGGCCGAGGCCACGAAAAAGGCCGAACAGGCCGCCAAGCTGGCCGAAGTCCAGGCCCGCGACGTCGTCCTTCAGGCCAAGGACAAATTCGAGAAGGAAAGCGAATCCACCCGCCACGAACTCCGCGAACTGGAGCGCCGCCTCTCCAAACGCGAGGACAGCGCCTCCGAACAGGCCGACCTCCTCGTCCGCAAGGAAAAGATGATCGAGTCCATGGAGCGGCGCACCAACGAGAAGGAAACCCAGCTCGACGCCAAGCGCAAGGAACTCGACAAAACTCTGGCCGACCAGACCGAGCAGCTCAAGCGCGTCAGCGGCCTCTCGCGCGAACAGGCCCAGGAAATGTTCCTGACCCGCATCCGCCAGGAAATGGAGCACGAGGAGGCCGAGATCGTCAAGGCCCTCGTCGACAAGGCCAACGAAGAGGCCACCGACCGGGCCCGCAACATCGTCGTCCAGGCCATTCAGCGCATGGCCTCCGAGTTCACCACCCAATCGACCGTCTCGTCCATCGACATTCCCAGCGACGAAATGAAAGGCCGCGTCATCGGCCGCGAGGGCCGCAACATCCGGGCCTTCGAAAAGGCCACCGGCGTCGATGTCATCGTTGACGACACGCCCGGCGTCATCGTCGTCAGCGCCCACGACAGCGTGCGCCGCGAAATCGCCCGCCGGGCCATGGGCAAACTCATCCTCGACGGCCGCATCCATCCCGCCCGCATCGAAGAGGTCGTCGCCGAAACCCAGAAGGAAATCGAGCACCAGATCGACGAGGTCGGCAAACGCGTCGTCCTCGACATGAAGGTGCGCGGCCTAAACGCCAAGCTCATTCCGCTCCTGGGCCGCCTCCAGTTCCGCACCAGCTACGGCCAGAACGTCCTCCAGCATTCGGTCGAAGTGGCCAACCTTTCCAGCATGATCGCTGAGCAGTTGGGCCTCGACGCCACACTGGCCCGCCGCTGCGGATTGCTCCACGACATCGGCAAGGCCGTCGATCACGAGGTCGAGGGCGGCCACCCGGCCATCGGGGCCGACCTGTGCCGCCGCTACGGCGAACGGCCCGAGGTCATCGATTCCGTCGGCGGCCATCACGACATCAAGCCCGCCAGCGACATCTACTCCTGGATCGTCTCCGCCGCCGACGCCGTCAGCGCCTCGCGGCCCGGCGCTCGCCGCGAGTCGATCGAACGCTACGTCCAGCGGCTCGAAAAGCTCGAAGCCATCGCCATGAAGTTCCAGCCGCAGGGCGTCGAATCGGCCTTCGCCATCCAGGCCGGCCGCGAGGTCCGCGTCCTGGTCAACGCCGAGCGGGCCGACGATGCCATGGCCATGAAGCTGGCCCGCGACATCGCCAACCAGATCGAAACCGAACTGACTTTCCCCGGCGAGGTCCGCATCACCTGCATCCGCGAAAAACGGGCCATCGAATATGCCCGCTACGCCTCGTAGTTTCTTTGCTGCTCGTAGGGGCAGAGCTTGTCTCTGCCCTGCTGTTGTTTCACCCCTCTCCCTTGACGGGAGAGGGTAGGGTGAGGGTGTTGCTGGTATGTAGGGTGGCTGCTTGCAGCCACGCGGTTAAGTAAAAGCCGTTTTCCGCTTGCCGTTGCCGTTTCATTGCTCCTTCAACAACAAGGCCGCCCCGGTTCTCCGGAGCGGCCTTTTTTTGTTGTTGCTGTTTTTGTTTTTGCCGTTGAAGCCTCCAGCACTGCTGGGGGATGCCGTTGTTTCTGTGGCTTTTTTCTTACTTGGCCGCGCCCTTGTCAGATTCGTCGTCAGTTGTTATTGTATCGCTTTCCCAAAGGAGAATCGCCCGTGCCTTCAGGTTCCACGATTCGCGTCGGCATCATCGGTTGCGGCGTCATCGGCCCGCTTCACGCCGAGTGTTACCAACTCATTCCCGGCGTCGAAGTGGCCTGGGCCTGCGACCTGGTCGAAGCCAAGGCCCGCAAACTCGCCGACAAACTCGCCATACCCGGCGTCACCACCGACTATAAGGAAGTTCTGGCCGATCCCAAACTCGACGCCGTTTCCGTCTGCACCGACCACGCCGCCCACGTCCCGATCTCCGTGGCGGCGCTCGAAGCCGGAAAACATGTCCTCTGCGAAAAAGCCCTCGCCGCCGACGCCGCCGGACTCGACGCCCTGATGACCGCCGCGCGCCGCCGACCGGAACTGGTCTTCTCCGGCGTCTTTCAGCACCGCTTCGACCCCGCCGTCCGCACCCTCAAACGCCTGTCCGACGAAGGCGCCTTCGGCCAGCTTCTCGCCGCCGGCGTCCAGGTCCGCTGCTACCGCTCCAGGGAATATTACGAGGCCGACGAGTGGCGCGGCACCTGGTCTCACGAAGGCGGCGGCGTCCTCATCAACCAGGCCATTCACAGCATCGACGCCCTGGCCTGGATCATGGGCGGCGCCGAATCCATTTGCGGCGCTCACGCCAACCTGACCCACGACGGCGTCATGGAAACCGAGGACACCGCCGTCGCCGCCGTCCGGTTCCGCGGCGGAGTTCTGGGCACTTTAGAAGCCACCTGCTCCAGCCACATCGGTTGGGAGACGGTCCTCTCGCTCCACGGTTCCCAGGGCTCCGTCGAAATCTGCTCCGACCACCACCTCAACAAGATCCAGTTCGCCGATCCGGCCCTGGCGCCGCTCGTCCAGGCCGAACTTGCCGGCGGCCACGATCAACTGAAAGTCGTCTCCGCCCGCACGCATTACGGCTCCAGCCACCCGCTCCAGATCGCCGATTTCGTCGAGGCCATTCGCCTGGGTCGCCCGCCCTTCGTCTCCGGCCAACAGGCTCGCCACGCCGTCGACATCGTCCTGGCCATCTACGAATCCCACCGCCGCCACGGCTGGGTCAAGGTCGGCGGGTGATGGTTGTTTTTTCACCCCTCTCCCTTGACGGGAGAGGGTAGGGTGAGGGTGTTTTTTCTTCACCCCTCTCCCTTGTGAGAGGATGGCCGCTTAAGCGGCCGGGGAGAGTGCTTATTGTTATGTGTGCACAAATTAACTGTGATTTCGAATAGTCGGAATTAGGAGCCGGTAATTTGATCACCACTCGACTCATGACGTCCCGCGACCTGTCCTTCGCCCTGGAACTTTGCCGCCTCGCCAACTGGAACCACTTGGCCGCCGATTGGCAGCGGCTGATCGAACTCGATCCCGAAGGAGTCTTCCTCGCCGAGGACGACGGCCGCCCGTGCGGCACCGCCAGCGCCACCCCTTACTCCACCACCACCGCCTGGATCGGCATGGTTCTGGTCCACCCCGATTTCCGCCGCCGCGGCATCGGCACCATCCTGATGAACCGCGCCATCGAACACCTGCGCCTCCGGGGTCTCGAAGCCATCAAACTCGACGCCACCGACGATGGTCGCCCGGTTTACCTCAAGCTCGGTTTCCGCGACGAGCAGCCCGCCTGGCGCTATGCCGCCGCGCTGCCGTTGCCGCTTCTTCACCCCTCTCCCTTGAGGGGAGAGGGTAGGGTGAGGGTGACGATTGCCGACAACCGCTCGAACGCTGGTGAATCTCCCGGCTGCCTCGGTGACCGCTGTCTCCCCGCCTGCTCCGGCGCCGCCCCGTGCCTGGACGACTTCGCCGAACTCGACCTCCGCGCCTTCGGCGCCGACCGTAGCGCACTCCTGCGCACCCTGCGCCGCGACGGTTTCTTCGCCGCCATACCGGGGCAGGGGGGCGGCTACGGCTTTGCCCGACCGGGTTTCGGGGCCGCCCAGATCGGACCCATCGTTGCCGCAACCCCCGACGTCGCCCGCCGCCTCGTCGCCGATTTGCTCAGTCAGTTGCCACCCGGCCGGGTCTTTTGGGATCTCCTGCCCGACCACGCCGACGCCCGACAATTAGCCGAATCGCTCGGTTTTTCCGTCGCTCGACGGCTGACCAGGATGTGCCTCGGCGACAAAACGAATCCCGGCGACCCCAGCCTCGTCTACGCCGTCGCCGGACTTGAACTCGGTTGACCGAAGTTCGCCCCGAAGGGGCGTCGGGAACGTAGCCGGGGGTGAAACCCCCGGATAGGTGAGGTAACGAAATATGTTTTTTCTTTGTTTGTCTAGCCCCAACGGGGCGACAGGAGTTTTCCAACGGATATGACCACGATATTCCGCATTCTCTCCCTCGCCGCTTTCGCCCTCCTGCCCCTGACCGGTTGCACCGAAAAGCCCGCCCCCGCGCCCAACAACCGCGCCAGCCGCGCCGCCGACTGGACCGTCCCCAAAGAGGTCATGGCCCCCGTCGAACTTCCGCCCGCCACCGCCAAGCCGCCCAGCAGGGCCGAGCCGTTCAAATATGACCCCGCCGCCAATTACCAGGCCGTCGTCAAAACCAGCCTCGGCACTTTCCGCCTCGCCTTCCTGCCCAAGACCGCCCCGCGAACCGTCGAAACTTTCATCAAATTCGCCGCCGGCGGTTTCTACAACGGCCAGATCGTCTACCGCGTCGTCGCCGACACCCTCATCGGCGCCGGCGACGCCGAGGGCACCGGCTTCGCCTCCTCCGGCCTGAACGCTCCCGACGAGTTCGACCACAGCGAGTTCGCCGCCGGCACCGTCGGCCTTGCCCACAACGCCAACCCCGACTCCGGCGGCTCCCAGTGGTTCGTCTGCCTGCGGCCCATGCCCCAACTCGACCACCATTTCAACGCCTTTGCCCGCGTCATCGACGGCCTCGAAGTGGTCCGCAAAATCTCCAACCTCCCCGTCCTCGGCCCCAACGCCGTCTTCGCCACCCCCGCCTATCCCGCCCTCGCCGAACGCCCCGTCGATCCGCCAGTCATCCAAAGCGTCGAGATCATCAAGGTTTCCGAAGGTTCATCTTCGACCGTTTCAGCGTCGCCAGCGACGAAATAGAAGTAGGGTGGTTGCTTGCAACCACGCAGTTCAAATTCGAGGTGGCCATGCCGGACAAGCCAAAGAAGGAATTATCATTCAGTGGCCAAGGGAGCATAACACTCCGGCACATGCTCTTGAGCATCACTCTTTTCGGGCTTGGCCCCATCGTAGCATGCACCTTCATCAATAATCGCGACACACCCGCATTGCCAGAAGCCGTCGGGGTCAGCTTGTTTTTTGCCGCCGGGTTTCTCGCCGTGTTCGTCCTGAGTTGGCCGATCTACCGACTTCTCCACCTGCGCCCCCTTGGTCTTCCGCGCTGCCCTCATTGCCACAAGTTCCACGGAAACTATCACTCGAGCGCAGAGGCCTGGCACAATGGGATTCTGATTTGCGTTTCGTGCGGGAAACCAACAATTCTCTGCATGACCAGAAGGAAGCCATCGAATCTCAGGCCCGACATTCCAGCTTTATACCTGCGCTGGCCCGAGTTTCTGGGCCGGTGGCGGTTGGTGGAGCAGGGGGGCTTGGGAACTCGCCCCTAAGCGGTTGCCAGTTAAATCGAGGGGCACATCTTTTTACAACCCCATCTTGGCTGCAATCGCCGCCCAGATCGCCTCCGCAATCGCCTGCATGCCCTTGTCGCCCGGGTGCTCCGCCACGCCCTTGTGGTCGATGTTCCGCTCTGACCGAGCGTAATTGCTCTCGTCCTGGCTCAGTCGCTCGATATCGACGAACGTGCCCCCGGCCTCCCGGCAGGCTTCGCGCATGATTCCGTCGGTCGTCGCATTGGGCCAGAAGCTGCTGCGCACGAAGATATTTACGTTGCCGCTCTGTTTCAACTTCGCTAGCAGGCGGTCCATGGCCGTCTTGAAAGCGGTCTTGGCCGCATCGGTAGTCAGCGGGGGCACCACGTTCTCCCCGATGGCCAGAACCACCACGTCCGGCTTGAAGGCCACGACCTTCTTTAGACCCGCGTCCAGGTCAAACGTGGCGAACCCCCGCTCAAAGTCGACGATGGTCTCGATCATCACCTCTGGCGCCACTCCGGCCGCCGCCGTGAATCGTTCCACCAGCAGGTGGGCGTAGTCTTTGTCCGCGGCGCTGGCCGCCATGCCCCAATTCCCCATCCAACCGAAGTCTGCTTTCGGTGGGTGCCGCGTAATACTGTTGCCCAGGCACAGAATACGGTTCGCCTTGATTTTGCCCATCTGCTGATCCTCCTTCTTTAGGTTTCGACTTTGACCATTCTTCTGAACTGATTCTTTGGACATCTGCTCGCAGCTTTGTTAAAATGATCTTGCTGCGGTTGTCCCGTTCTTTTTCATCCGAGAAAAAAAGGTCGTGCTAGGCGGGGCGCTAGCGGTGCCCTGTACCTGCAACCCGCTTCAGCAGGGCTGAATTCCTTTCCGAGGTCCGTCGGCGGGTCGTGCGTTCGTGGTCACCGGGTGTTGACGGCCGGCCCCCATGCGATGGGTGGCTGGTGAACCTGGTCAGGGCGGAAACGCAGCAGCCATAAGCTTGTCCGTCCATGCGCCGTGGGAAATTCCGGTCCGAGCTACGGAGCCACGTCGCTCTCCCGTTCGCCTCATCGACGAAAGGTGCACGACCTTTTTTCTTTTTCTTCTTTTTTTTCTGTTGCCGTTCCTGAAGTCTGAAGCCTGAGGTCTGAAGCCTGCCGTTTTACCGCCCCCGCCTTCTTCATCGCATTGCGCCATTCAATATACAACTCCTGCACCGCCGGCGACGGGTGATCGACATATACCGCTTCGCCTTCAAATTTAATCATATACTTGTCGATTTCCCCCCAACTTTTCCCTTCCTTGTGCATCTGAACCGCCTTCTCGACGAATTTGTCGTCGTCGTTTTTCATCGACACCGCCGCCTCTTCCATCCGCTTCAGCGTGTCCTCAGGGCTTTGGGTCAGATCCAGATTCCCGCTCGAACTCATGGAGAACACGATCACCAGCACCACGACCACCAATCCGACCGCCGCCAGAAGAATCGGCACGACCGGGCTGCGCGGCGGACGGTGGATAATCGGCGCCGAAGGCTTCGCCTGGCGCGCCTCGCCGGCCCGGGCCATCGGCGGTCCGCCCAGGTCCAGCGGGTCTTCGATCTGAATCGGGGCCGCTGGCTGGACCGGCGCTGGTCGAGACGCCACCGGCGCTGCCGCTGCCGCCCGCCCCGGTATCAGCCCCGGCACTTCCGACGCCCGCAGCGCCTTCGGCGAACGCGAGTGGCGCAGCACCGTCTCCGGTCCGATCTGCCCTTGCCGCGCCTGCGCGATCAGATCCTCGTTCGACAGCGGCCCCATCGCCCCATCCGCCGTCTCCACAAACCAGCCTTCCACGCTTTTCCCCGCCGGCAGATCGACCGCCATCGGCAGTTCCGCAGCCCGGCTCGCCGCCCCGGCGGTCGGCGACGCCTTTGGCCCCGTCGTCGCAAACTCCGTGCCGCACAGCGTGCACGAGACCCGCTGCCCGGCCGCCGTGTTCGGCATCCTCATGCGCTGCTTGCAATTTGGGCATTCGGCTTCCATGACGATTCTTGCCTCCGTTGTTGCGCCGGCGACCTGTTTCCTGCCGGCTGACCGTCTAATCATGCCATCTTTCCCAAGACTTTCAAGGGGTTCTATCGTATAACCCCTCTCCCTTGGGAGAGGGTGGCCGCTTTAGCGGCCGGGTGAGGGGTTCGCGCTGCAACCTGTTCAATGCTGGGGAATGCTGTTTTTGTTTTTTTTGCCGTTCCTTCAGCCTTAAGCCTTTAGTCTTTAGCCTCTTGTTGGTACAATAATTGCACACTGTCGCCGGGGGCGCACTTTCCAAACCTAACCGGTGACAAGATTTAGTCCACGGATGGTCTGATTTATGGCGTACACTGTCCTCGCGCGCCGCTATCGGCCGCAGAATTTCGACGAAGTCATCGGCCAGGACGCCGTTGTCCGCACCTTGCGCAACGCCATCTCCGCCGACCGCGTCGCCCACGCCTACCTCTTCACCGGAACGCGCGGCGTCGGCAAGACCACCCTTGCCCGACTCCTGGCCAAAGCCCTCAACTGCGAAAAAGGCCCCACCCCCGACCCCTGCGGCAAGTGCGATTCCTGCCGCCGCACCCAGGACGGCGACGACCTCGACGTCATCGAAATCGACGGCGCTTCCAACA
Source organism: uncultured Planctomycetia bacterium (assembly GCA_903929765.1). Classification (GTDB taxonomy): domain Bacteria; phylum Planctomycetota; class Phycisphaerae; order FEN-1346; family JAACEH01; genus CAIYVX01. The sequence goes on along the minus strand of CAIYVX010000045.1, from coordinate 3,833 downwards.
CCGGCGTTGACGACGTCCGCAGCCTCCGGGCCAACGCCATCTACGCCCCGTCACGCAGCCGTTTCAAAATCTACATCATTGACGAAGTCCACATGCTCTCCAACTCCGCCTTCAACGCCCTCCTGAAAACGCTGGAGGAACCGCCAGCCCACGTCAAGTTCATCTTCGCCACCACCGACCCCCAGAAAGTTCCCGCCACCATCCACAGCCGCTGCCAGCGCTTCGATTTCCGCTCCGTCCCCACCCTGATCATCGCCGACCACCTCGCCCACGTCTGCAAGATGGAAAAAATCAAGGCCGACTCCGACGCCCTCCACGTCATCGCCCGCGAAGGTCGCGGTTCCGTCCGCGACGCCCTGACCATCCTCGACCAGGCCATCACCGTCACCGGCGGCGAGGTCCGCCTCGCTTCCGTTCTGGAAGCCCTCGGCCTCGCCGGCGCTGAGCGCTACTTTTTAGTCCTCGACGCCCTCCAGGCCCGCGATGCCGCCAAAGCACTCGCCATGTTCGATGCCGCCCTCAACGACGGCGTCGAAGTCGGCGAGTTCCTCGATCATCTGCTCGACCATTTCCGTTCCCTGCTCCTGGTGAAGCTGGCCGGCCTCGAAGCCCCCGGCCTCGACGCCACCGCCGAGGAACGCGCCCGCTTTCAGAAACAGTCCGCCGCCTTTGCCGGCGACCAATTGACGCTGGCCCTGGAACTCGTGGGCGAGGCCCGCTACCGTCTGCGCGGCCTGCCCGGAGCCCGGCCCCTGGCCGAACTGGCTTTGATCCAACTCGCTTCGCTGCCCGACTTCGTCGCCATCGGCGAAGCCCTGAAACGTCTCGGCCCCGTGGCCGCCGGTTCGCCCTCGGCTGCCGCCGACGAAAAAAAAAAGCCTGACGCCTTAGTCTCCTCCGCCGCGCCGCCCCACGCCGTCGAGACGGCCGGCGAAACTGAAATTGTCGATCCGGGGCCGGAAGATGTTGCTGTTTACCCCTCTCCCTTGGGAGAGGTGGCCCCTTTAGGGGCCGGTGAGGGGTTGAGGCCAAAGACCGCTCCCACGCTGACGAATGCCTCTGTTCCCGCGCCGCTTGAAAAGCCGATGACCAGTGCCGAGCAGGACGAATTGCGGCGCGATCCGAAGGTGCAAAAGATTCTCAAGTTGTTCGATGGTCGCATCGTGGACATGCGCCGCCGGCAACCGTCGTAAAGGAAAAGGGTGGCATGGCGGCGTTGTTTGCCGCCATGTCTTACAGTTATGTAGGGTGGCTGCTTGCAGCCACGCGGCAAAAAATGCCGTTTTCCGCTTGGCGTTGCCGTTGTTTTTTTCTGTTACTTTTTCACCCCTCTCCCTTGAGGGGAGAGGGTAGGGTGAGGGTGTCTGTTTCTTTTGTTGCCGTTCCTTAAGTCTTAAGCCTTTAGCCTTAAGTCTGGAGTTATTGTGTCCGACGCCACGCCGACCATGTCTCGTCTCATCAAAGCACTCCAGGGCCTGCCGGGCATTGGCGCCCGCACGGCCGAGCGGCTCGCCTTCTATCTGATGAACGCTCCCGAGGCCGAGGCCGCCGAACTCTCCGCCGCCATCACCGAAATGCGCAGCCGTCTGACCGAATGCTCAATCTGTTTCAATCGTGGCGACGCCGACCCCTGCGCCTTGTGCTCCGACCCGGCCCGCGACCGCACCGTGCTCTGCGTGGTCGAAACTTCGCGCGACGTGGCCCGCATCGAGGAAACCGGCCTGTTTCGCGGCCTCTATCATGTTCTCAAAGGCCACCTCGCCCCGCTCGACGGCATCGGGCCGGAGCAGTTGACCCTCGAAGCTCTCACTCGCCGCACCAAAGAGCAGGGCATCAAGGAAGTCATCCTGGCCACCAACCCGACGCTCGAAAGCGACGCCACGGCCCTGGAAGTGGTCGAGCGGCTTCGCCCCCTGGGCGTCCGCCTGACCCGCCTGGCTCGCGGCCTGCCCATGGGCGGCACACTGGAATTCGTCAATCGCGGCGTCCTGACCGACGCCCTCCAGGGCCGCCAGGAACTGAAATGATGCCGTTGCTGTCGTAGGGACAGGGCTCTGCCCTGTCCGGCCGTTGTTTTTTTTTTGCCGTTCCTTAAGTCTTAAGCCTTAAGCCTGAGGTCTGCCTCTATGCGTTTCGACACCTCCATGCAAGCTCGCCTCGAACAGCGGATGAAGCTCGCTCCGCGCATGATCCAGTCCATGGAGATTCTCCAGCTCCCGCTCCTCGCGCTGGAAGAACGCATTCAGCAGGAACTCGTCGCCAATCCGGTCCTCGAGATGGAGGAGCCGAGCGAAACCTCCCTCGAACCGCCGCCTCCCGAAACTGCCGAGGCTGCCGCAGCCGCCCCCGACGCCAAGCCCGAGGAGGAGCGGCCGCTGGAGGTCGACGCCAACGCCGGGGCCGAGGAGTTCGACCGCCTCGACAAGATGTCCGGCGAATGGCAGGAATTTTTCCGCGAGGAAGAATTCTCTCCCCGCACGCCCCGGGCCGACGGCGAACGCGACGCCAAGCTCGACGCCATGCAGAACACCGCCGCCGTTGGCGAGAACCTCCAGGAATCCCTCATCGAACAGGTCGCCTACCTCACCGCCGACCCGTCAGTCCGCGACCTCGCCGAAACCATCATCCGCAACCTCGACGACAACGGTTACCTCCGCGTGCCGCTGGAGGACGTGCTACAGGACGTGCGCCGCCCCGCCACCCTGGCCCAGGCCGAGGCCGCCCTGGCCCTGGTCCAGCGGCTCGAACCCGCCGGCGTCGGCGCCCGCGACCTCCGCGAATGCCTGCTCATCCAGTTGGCCGGCGCCGCCCCCGGCGACTCCGACACCGACCTGGCCCGCCGCCTCGTCCGCGACCACCTGGCCGACATCGAGAATAACCGCTATCCCCAGGTCGCCCGCGCCCTCGGCGTCACCATCGACCAGGTCAAGGCCGCCGTCGAGCGTCTGCGCCGCCTGAATCCCAAGCCCGGCGGATCGATCACCACCCAGGTCTCGCACTACATTGTGCCCGACGTTGAAATTTCCTACGACGAGAGCCACGACGAATACCGCGTCACCATCCGCGACGAACGCACGCCGAACCTTTTCATCGGAGCGATGTTCCGCAAGATGGTCCACGAACGCGGCCTCGACCCCAAGACCCGCGAATTCCTCGCCCGCAACATCCGCTCCGCCCGCTGGCTGATCGACGCCATCGAGCAGCGCCGCTCCACGCTCCAGCGCGTCGTCCAGTCCATCGTCAAGTTCCAACGGCCGTTCCTCGACCTCGGCCCCGACCACCTGGAGCCGCTCAAGATGCAGCAAGTGGCCGACGACGTCAAGCTCCACGTCGGGACGATTTCCCGCGCCGTGGACGAAAAATACGCCCAGACGCCGCACGGCATTTTCGCCCTGCGCAACTTCTTTACCGGCGGCACCGAAACCGCCGGCGGCGAAACCATCGCCTGGGACAAGGTCCGCAACCGTCTCAAGGACCTGGTCGCCGGCGAAGACAAATCCAACCCCCTCTCCGACGAGGAACTCGTCGAACGCTTCAAGGCCGAGGGCATCGACCTCGCCCGCCGCACCGTCGCCAAATACCGCGGCCTCCTCGACATCCCCTCCAGCCGGAGACGCAAACAATTCTAATCGTTGTTGTTTTCGTAGGGACAGGGCTCTGCCCTGTCCGGCTGTTTCTTTTGCCGTTCGTAGGGGCACCCCTCGTGGGTGCCCTGTTGTTTTTCTGTTGTTGTTCGTAGGGGCGACCCATGGGTCGCCCGTGTTGTTTCTGTTGTTGCTTTTTCTGATGCAGCCCCTAGCACTGCTGGGGGACGCCGTTGTTTTTATGTAGGG
>CAIYVX010000044.1 GCA_903929765.1 uncultured Planctomycetia bacterium | reverse complement strand
AGGAAGAAGCGAGTAACGGCCGGCCGCACCCCGCATGGGTGCGGCCGGCCTCTTTTATGTCTCCAGGCGTGCGTCCCACTGGGCGACGATGATGGGATTGATCAGGAAGACTTGAGCGGTCTGGGCCAACAGTCCGCCTGCTGGGAGCGGGAGAAGATACTGGAAGTAGCCATGCTCTTCCCCGAGTGGCAGAGTCGGCAGATTGCCGGCCATCTCTCGGACGACGGCCAGTTTATGGTCCGGGAGTCGACCGTCTACCACTCCTGCGTGAAGTCGACCGCCGCCTCGGACTCCTCGACGCCCTCAACGCCGCCATCTTCGACCCGCGCTGCCCCTGGCTCATCGAACACGACCAGCGCACCCTCTTGGCCCAACGCGTCTTCGCCCTGGCCGCCGGATACGAAGACCTCAACGACCACCAGGCCCTCCGTCACGACACTCTCTTTCAAGCCCTCACGGACCGGATTCTCAAGGCCGGCCAAACCGAGACCGACGCGCTCGCCAGCCCGTCCACGCTCTGCCGCCTGGAGAATCGTATCACCAGAGGCGACCTGGCCCGTCTGGCCGCCGTCCACGGACGACAGGAAGGCCGCTTCTTCCACGGCTACTACGACCACTACTGCTTCCTGCCGCTCTACGTCACCTGCGGTCAGCAACTGCTGGTGGCCTACCTGCGGCCCGCCAACCTCGACGGCGAGGCACAGACTTTATATGACGACCTGTACTGTCAACGCGGCGAGGCCGAAAACCGGATCAAGGATCAACAACTGGACTGCTTCGCCGACCGCACCAGTTGCCACGACTTCCTGGCCAACCAGTTCCGAGTGCTGCTCTCGGCGGCGGCCTATGTGCTGGTCGAAACCCTGCGCCGCGTCGGCCTGGCCGGCACGGAACTGGCCGCCGCCCAAGTCGGCACGATCCGGCTGAAGCTGCTGAAGATCGGCGGCCGGATCGTTCGCTCGGTACGCCGTCTGGTGATCCACCTGGCCAGCGGCTACCCGCTGCAGCGGACCTTCCAGACCATTCTGGAACGTCTGCAAGAGTGGAGGTGCCGGCCGACACGCGTCCCCTGATCGCCTGACAACCTGCGGCAGCCCGTGGGAGTAAGGGGGATTGCGCGCCGACCAGGCCCATCGGCCTGACCTTGACCTTCCTTCAAGCAACCAGACGCCACTCCACCACAATCCGCCTGTAGCATGAAATATGCGGGCTAAATTGAGATGCGTTTGCCCTCCCACAACTGCCGCAACTGGCCGGTGCGGTTGACAGGCCCGTCCCGGTGACCTACAATCGTCTTTTTCGGGGTCGCCGTGGTTCTGCGTCTGTGGAACAATTTCCGATTTCTGATGATCCTGATCCTGGTCATCTGGGCGAGTACGACGTCCATCGTGACGGAACTGCTCGCGCGCGGGCTGACGGTCGGCGAGGTCGTGACGTTCGACGGTGTACTCTCGGTGATGTTCCTGTTGGCCCTGGCCCTGGCAGCGCCGACTTCGCGGCGGGCGTTCTTGCGGGACTATCGGTGGCGCCACACGCCGTGGCTGTTCCTGTGCGGCCTGACGGGAATTTTCCTCTACAATTTCCTCCTGTACAAAGCCATGGCGTCGGACCTCCAGAACGTGGTTCCGTATGTGGTGCTCAACTATCTCTGGCCGCTGACGACGCTGGTGTTCGGCGTGGTGATCCTGCGGGAAAGGTTGACGGCGCGGCTGGGCGTGGCGGCAGCCTGCGGGTTTCTGGGCTTCCTGTTCATCCAGGTGGCGGGGATTCTAAGCCGCGACAGCCGCCTGGTCGGGCAATTTCAGGCCGGCCGGTACGGGGACTTCCTGAGCGGACTGGCCGCCTCCTTCGTCCAAGCCAAGGCCCTGGGTTGCGTGCTGGCTTTCGCGGCGGCGGTACTCTGGGGGGCGTTCAGCGCGGGGGCGCGGCGCATCTCGGACGAGTTGCACTTCGAACCTCTGTCGAGCCTGGCCTGGTTTACCGTGGCCGGCGCGGCGGTGGCCCTGGCGGTCTTTGGCCCCCATTGCGATGGCAGCAAAGTGCTCCGGCACTGGGACGTGGCGGCGCTGCTGGTGGTGCTGGCGGCGGGGGCCCACGGACTGGCGAATCTGCTCTGGTTGCGGGCGATCAAACTCGGTGGCGCCGGCCGGACGGCCGTGGTCGCCTACCTGACGCCGGTGCTGGCTCTGCTGACCCTGGGCCTGTGGCAGAAACAGTGGCCGAACCTCTATTCCGTGATCGGCCTGGCCATCATTCTGGGGGCGGTGGCCCTGGCCGAGGTGGGCCGCAAACCAGACCCGACCGCCAGTTGAGTTTTGTGCACTATCCTGAAGCACCCGTGCCGTCGTTATGCTGTTCCCGAAGGAGGAGGAAGAACCATGCCTGCCCGTTCTGTTCTTGAAGTCGGTTTCGGCCGGGCCTCGCTCTGGAACTCCTGGAAAACCACAGGCCGCCTGGCCGACGACATCGATGTTCGCGTACTCATCGCTCGAAGCGGCGGCGTGACCGCGGCTCTCGCCGTGGCCGACCTGGTGACGCTCTGGCCGGCCACCTGCCTGCGTCTTCGCGATAAAGTCGCAGCCGCCCTGGGCATCTCTCCGACCACCGTCGGCATCTTCACCACTCAAAACCACGGAGCCGAGGTGGAAGGCGAGGGCGTCGCCGACCACGACCTGGTTGACGCGGCCTTCGTTCAGGCCGCACGCCAGGCTCTTGAAAACCTCATGCCCGTGGAGATGGCCCGCGTGGCCGTCCACCCGCAGCCACCTCTGGCCTTCTGTCGTCGGGTACCTTTCGGCGACCTGGGCAAGTTCACCTTCTGGTATGGTTTCCGCCTGGCCGCAGAAGGGCGACCCGATTACAGCCTGCTGCTGAAGAAAGCCCTGGCCCGGTTGTCCCGCGGGGAACCATATCAATATCGTTGTCCCTTCGGCCCCGGCCAGCAGCCAGGGGAGGAAGACGCTGTTCCGCAATCGCCCGTCCCGGTGCCCGAGCCGCTGTACCTGTCGCCCGCCCAGGATAATCTGCTTCAGGGGTTATTCTTCCGCACGCCAGACGGTCGGCCGGTTGGATCTCTGTTGCGCTATGCCGCTCATCCGAATGCGGCCAACCGTCGCGGCGCTGATTGGCACTCCGGGGACTATCCGGCCTACCTCCGCCGCCGTTCCGAGCAGATCTTTGGCGGGTCAGCCATCTTTATGACCGGTCCGTGCGGCGATCAGGCCACGCCGGTTGCAGAAAAGTCCCTGGCCCTGGCCGAAGAAATCGGCAGACAACTGGCCGATACGGCGTGCGCTGCGTTGGCCTCCGCTTCCTGGCAGGCTGGTGGTCGCGTCGCGGTCGAGTCGCCCGAGGTGGTCTTGCGGATCCGGCCCGACCTGCCCGTTTCGGTCGAGGCGGCCAAGCAAGCCTGCGCCGAATATGAAACCCGGTTGAAAGCAGCGGCCGCCGCGGGCCGGCCACTGGCTGAGATCAAGCGGCTCAGTGACCAGTGGGAGCGGCAGATCGGTATCGGCTTTAACCAGTTTCAAGCCTGGTGTGGACTGGATTTGGCCGGGCGCGGCGGGCAGCCGTTCGTTTGGCCGCTTTTCGTCATGCGTATCGGTGAGGCCGTGATTGCCGGATTGCCGGGCGAGCCGTTCGGCGGCTACAGTCGCCGTCTTCGCGAAGAGACCCTGGGCGATGCACTCATTACCGCCGAGGAGTGCAACGGCTATCTGTCTTATCTGCCAACCGCGGCGGAGTTTGAACTGGGAGGCTATGGTTCCAATGCCAGTATTGTGGATCGGACCGCCGAAGACACCATCGTGAAGATCCTGAGCGGGGCTGTGGCGGCGATCTGAGTGGCTTGGCGAAGGTGACCGCCTCGCGAATACCAGGATAACCAGGTATTTGCGGTAGATTCGATGGATTCGGTATAGCCCCGGTATAGCCCATTTGCCTGCGGGCTGTTTATGTGTTATACTTCGGTATCCGAAGGAGACGGTAAGGGGTGGCCGACATCGTAGCCTGCCTATGCTGGTCCGGGTGAGAGGAAAAGGACTGGTAATGATCCGCGGAAGATTAGGACTTCTGGCGACCATCGCGGCGGGCCTGGTATTGGCACTGGGCTGCTGGTCGAGCGTCGGGGCGACGACCTGGTATGTCGATCAGAACAACGCAAACGCTTCGGACGCGGGTCCCGGTACGGCGTCACAGCCGTTCAAGACCCTCGGCAAAGGCACCAGCGTGGCCGTGGCGGGAGACACGGTCCAGGTCAACAGCGGTCGGTATTATGAGGCGGTGACGTTTGCCCATGCCGGCACGGCCACTCAGCCGATCACCCTGAAGGCGCTGCCGGGCCAGCGGGCCATTGTCGATGGCGGGTTGGTTCTGTCCTCGGCTTCCTGGGTCCAGTGCGACAGCAGTTACTCCACCCGCAACGCCAATTACGCCAATATCTACCACATTGACTTTTCGACGCAGTCGGGTTCCCGTCCGATCTCTGTCTACCAGGACGACAACCTCCAGACCGAAGCAGTCTGGCCGGCGTTCGGCTGGTGTGCCGTGCCCATAAACGGCGCCACTTCAACCCCATCCACCAACCCCACCGGGGCCTCCACCCTCACCGACTCGCTGCACCTGACCCAGTCCGACGGTTACTGGGTCGGCGGGCGCATCATCTACTACAGCCCCATCAATTACCTGACCGACACGTTCATCACCGCCTACACGCAGTCGACGCACACCCTGAGCATTGCCGGGCCGTGGATCTTCGGCTACCCCACCGGCAATTATGGCGAGCAGCCGAATGATCGGTACCTGATTTACGACAAACTGGAATCGATCACGGGCAGCGGACAATGGGCCTTTGACAGACTCGGCGGCGGGAGGTTCCGCCTGTATCTCTGGCCGGCGGGCAGCGATTCGCCGAGCGGGCACGTCGTCACGGTGCCTAACAATAGCCGGTTTGCCATTGAACTGGACTCGACGGCCTATGTGGTGATTGACGGGCTGGAAGTCTGCCACGCGAACGGGTACGGCATCGGGGGCTGGGGTGGCGGCACCCCGACCTATCTCACCATCCAGAACTGCTGCATCCACCACAATGACGGTATGGGCATCATGCTGGAGGGCCTGCCCAACGTGCTGGTGTACCACAATTATATCGGCTATAACGGCGGAGGCGTGACCAACGCCGGGGCCTCCAACGTTACCATCCGGGAAAACGAGATTTGCTTCAACTCGAAACAAGACGGCTCCAACGACGGCGTGGACCTGACCGGTCCGGACCCGGGCAACCCCACCAGCAGCAACTGGGCCTATGGTTGCGTCGTCGACCACAACTACATTCACGACCACACCTACTGGTACATGCACCCCGACAGCATGCAGAGCTACAGCAACGTCTACGGCGCGCTGCTCGAGAACAACTTCTGCGTCAACTCCGGCCAGAGCTACATGATGGAACAGATGACCGCCACCACGCTGAGCAACAACATCTGGGCCCAGTGCGCCGGCTACATGTTGCACGACTGCGACTACGTTTTTAGCACCAGCCTGCAGCACTGCACCCTGGCCAACGCCGGCTGGGGCAACATGAGCAACGCCGGGAACCCGGGCTACGGTTACTCGTTCCACAACACGATTTTTTACCTGGGTCACGCCGGCAGCAATCTCGGCAATGTCGGCGTCCCCAACGGCCCATACTCGAGCGACTACAACCTGTTCTATTCGGCGGACGGCGTCTCGCAGGCCTACAGCCCGGTGGTCTATATCAGCATGACCGGCACGAAGTGGAACTGGACCTGGGCCCAGTATCTGGCGGGCAGCGGCCAGGATGCTCACAGCATCTACACCACTACGGGCAATCCGCAGTTCGTCAACGCTCCGGCCTGGTTCAGCCAACTCGACGGCGGCGACCAGGCCTGGTTCACGCCGAGCAGGGTTCTCCTGGAGAACAACGAGCTTTCGTCCTACGCCGTGGGCGACCATGTCGAAATCGACCACGACGGCGTCCAGCGCGTCGTCACGGGCCTGGGCACCCTCAACATTTCCGGCACGACCATGTATTACGTGACCTTTACGCCCAGCGACGCCCGCATCGCCACGGGCGCCCAGATGATGTGTAACTGGAAGAGCAACACAAACTACGTGGTCAACTACATGCTCAAGAGCACCAGCCCGGCCAAGGGCAAGGCCAGCGACGGCGGGGACATAGGGTCGTCGATCAACGTGCCGCAGATGATGATGGGCGACTTCAACGGCGACGGCGTGCGCGACGTTCCCACCTGGCCCTACGTCACGCCCTCATATGCCCTGACGGTCATCCAGACGCTGGGTGGTTCGCTGACCGTCACGCCCAGCCAGGCTCTGTACGGCGCCGGGACGACGGCCACCGTCACGGCTTACGCCCAGTCCGGGTATGCCTTCGCTGGCTGGACGGTGAGCGGCGGGACGATCAGCCCGTACGGCTCTCCGGCGACGCTGACGATTCTGGGGTCGGTGACGCTGTCGGCCAGTTTCAGCACCCAACTCAGTTACACGGCCACCGAGCAGGCTACCACCGGCGGAACGATTCTCATGACCTCGGGCGGCCCGTACACATATGGCCAGGTGGTGGGCCTGACGGCCTCGGCCGTGGTCGGCTGGCAGTTCTCCGGCTGGTCGGCAACGGGGGCGGCGCTGTCCAGTTCGGCCACCGCGACCTCCTCGCTGACCGTCCTCGGCAACTGGACACTGACGGCTTCGTTCAGCCCGATTCAGTACAATGTGATGGTGCCGCTCAACATTTCCGGCGGCTTCAACATGGAAGCCTGGATCGGCCCGCTGATGTACCAGAACTGTGAGTTGACGGGATCGCGGGCCTCGCTCCTTTTCGGCAGGGAGCCGCAGGGCCTGGCCGAGAACCTCGCGCCTCCGTATGGAGGTGAACTCCTGGCCGGCGACGATCCGGCGCCATATCCGCCCTATTCGATTTCGAGCGATTGGTTTCATCCGGCCAACTTCAGCGGGACCACTTGCACGCCGGTCAACGGCCTGCTGACCGACCCCAACGATGGGCGGACCTATTATATTGCCTCCCTAGCAGGCAATGCCCTGCTGCCTGGAGACTGGCTGGAAACGGCCGCCGGCGGGATGAAGAACAATTCGATCGTGATCGGACAGTACCACAGTCTGGCCGACTGGTCTGTGAGCGCCGTGACGTTCGCGATTACCCCGAGCCAGTACAAGGACATGAATTTCGTCCTGGCCGCCGGAACCACCCACGGCGCCGCTTTCATGCAGATCATCGCCAACTACAGCGACAGTTCCACCCAGGTGTTGTACGATTTTGGCGATCCGGGCTTTGCCACCGGCACTGGATTCGCCGGGCCGAGTTTTACCGGCTCCGGCCCCGCCACCTTCACGCCCATCTACACCACCGGCGACTATTATGACGACGGCTCGGACGGTACCGGCATCGTGCGGGCCGGGTCCTGCGTGCTTTATGTCTTCAGCACGCCGCTGGCTGTGAATCCGAACAAGACGCTGGTCGGATTCACGATTAGGGATCTCCACGGCGGTAGTCCCAATTACAATAATTATGCCCGCGAACTGGCGGTTTTCGCCGCCGCGGCCTCCCTGCCGTTGTACTCGGTAACGGTGAACCAGACGCCGGGCGGCGCGGTGACGGTCTCGCCCAGCATAGCGCAGTACGGCCTGGGCGCCCAGATGATGGTCACGGCCGCGGCCAACCCCGGCTACAGATTGATCAGTTGGTCGGTAACGGGCGGCACGGTCAGCCCCAACGCCGCCCAGGCCGTCCTGACGGTCCAGGGCAACGTGATGTTGTCGGCCAGCTTCAGCCTGGCCAGCTTTACATCCACCGAGCAGAGTACCGGCGGAACCATCCAATTAACCAGCAGTGGACCATACTTCTATGGTCAGGCAGTGGGTATCTCGGCCACGGCCAATCCCGGTTGGTGCTTCATCAGTTGGTCGGCCACCGGCGCCACGCTGTCGAGTTCGACGGCGGCCACGGCCTCGCTCACTGTCCTTGACAACTGGACGTTGGTCGCCACCTTTGCTTACGAAACATTCACCATCACCGCTTCGACGCCATCGAACTGGGTTTACCAGAATACGCCGCTGGCGACGAAGGATCGTCATGTTCTGCCGCTCTCGATCACGGTCACGGCCGACACCTGGGGCAATCACAGCTACTCAACTACGGTCATTCAGGCGGGATCCGGCGTCGTTATCCCGACACCGAGTTGGGCCAACGGCGTGCTGGTAACACCGACTACGAGTGCCACCTGGGGTGGGCTTTCAGGATACCTGGTTGGTGGTCGCCGCTCTGACGGTGTAGCCAATACGGGGGCTTGCACCCTGACGATTCAAGTGATCGGCGATGTCTCCACGGCGGCTAATCCGGCCAGCACCTCCTTGACGATTAGCGTCCGCCCGCTCGGCGATATCGATGGCAGCGGTCAGGTAACCCCCAATGACCTGGCCATACTCAACACCCGGTTGAATGTCTTCGCCATCGCGCCCTACTCGGACGCCAACTGCGACTTGAACGGCGACGAGGTGGTAACGACGGCCGACCGCGTCCTGCTACGCAAAATCCTCAACGAGCTGGCGGTGCCGTAAGCAATACAGATTCCAAATCATACAGGTCAGTCACGCGTGACAGAGCCTAGGTGGGGGGCGGAGCCACCGACCTGGGACGACCCAAACAAGATCTGGAAAATAGTACGGTTAAAGATAGGCTAACAGTATTTAATGGTAAACAGAAGTAAAGTGTGGTTCTTATTCCGTGTTCGTGGTTAGTTGATGGCCCGGCAAAGCCTGTTTGACTTTGAGGGCGAAGTATTCTGAGTCGTGGAAGCCGTAGGCTTTCCGCTTGAGAACCTTGATCTTGTTGTTGACGCCTTCGAGTCGGCTGGCGCCGATGGGGTAGTGGCAATGGTTCAGAATGCCATATTCGAAGTAACGCAAGCGGCCGATGAACCGCCGCATCAGCGGGTGATCGACCTCCGCCGCCAGAGCGCACCACTGGCCCAGGGCCTTCTTGGCCCAGACCAGACTACTGTACTGGGAGTAAAGAGTGGGCGAGGGGGGAATCGAACCCCCACGGCCCTTGCGGGCCTCGGAATTTTAAGTCCCGTATGTCTGCCAGTTCCATCACTCGCCCAGACACGTTTGTAACAGCCGATTCTATGGGGTTTACCCCTGTTTTACAAGGGTTTTCTCTCTGTGCCACACCCCCGCCGATGTATTCACAAGTGTTGCGTAGTATTGGCAAATTCCCGCCCGGAAGCGCCAAGCAGAGCGATAAGTCATGGAATGGACGTGCCAGCATGTTTGCTGGCGTCTCTTTGCCGCCGTCACCCTCTGCCGCACTATCGACGGGGCAGGAGAAATCGCCCGTCACCGTCCGCGCTGTTGCCCCGCCGTCGCCGCTGGCCGTAGCGCCGGGCCACGTCGCCCGTTTCGGACGGCTCACGGCCCGTCCGTTGGCGTCCGAATCGTTTGTAGGGCAACGTGGCGCGTCGGCCGTCGCCGAAATGTCATCGGCGGCACACTTCGCCGTCGATTTCGGATTATTCGCGGTTTGACCGTGGCCGGCCGCGCGGTTCCTATGGCCGCTCACCGCGTCCGCCGTCGCCGGCAAATCATCCGTCCCGGTTCGCTTCGCAGACTCGGCAACGGGGCGGGCCAGGTCGGGCAGGGCGGCCAGGGCGTCCGCCTCTTGGCCCGCGAACACATGGGTATAGCGGCTCATGGTCAATTCGATAGTCGAATGGCGCATGATGCTTTGGGCGACTTTCGGGTGTGCGCCGCTGGCCGCCAAGAGGCTTCCGCAAGTGTGCCGCAGGGCGTGGAAGTCTACCACACGGCCCGCGTCATCGTAGGCCGACAGGAAACTTGATTCCTTTCGCCGTTGCTTTTCCTCTGGCGTCTTGGCCTCTGTCCGCCAAGCCGCGCGCGCCGCGTCAAGGTCCGCCCGGAAGAGCGCGGCCGACGTGTGGCGGCAATGGGGTATGGCGAATGCCGCCGCGCCGGGCAACTTCGCGGCCAGGTAGCCGCGCAGATCGGCGGCGGTGTCGGCCCGCAAGGGCAGGGTGTCGGCCTTGCGGTGTTTGCTGTACGCGGCCTCCACCGTCACCGTCGGCCGTTCGCGGTCAAGGTAGAAGCTCGCCCGCGTCAAGCTCGCCAGTTCGCCGCGCCTCAATCCTGTTTCGACGGCGACGCGATAGAGCATGGCCCGCGCGGGTCCGCTCATGCCGTGGCACTCAGCGCCGTGATTGCGGGTCACGTCCAGTAGCCAACGGATTTCCTCTGCCGACAGCGCCCGGCGGACGCGGCGGCGGTCCGTCTTGACGTTCAAGCCGTCAAGGTGGGCGATAGGGCTTTCTGTGGCCCGGCGGTCCTTAACCATCCAACGGCAAAAGCCCTTGAACGCGCCGAGATAATAGTTGAATGTCTGCGCCGACATGCCACGCTTGGCCCGGCCTTGCTTGTCCCGCGTGTCATCGCGCAGGCCGTCAAGGTAGGCTTCAACCTTGCTGGCGTCAATGTCACTCCAAAAGGCAAACCCGCAACCCTCGAAAATCTTCCGCACGCGGGCGCAGGCTTTTTCGACGTACTCGGCGGTGTTGGCTTTGGCGGCCAGGTGTTGCCGCCATCCGGGGGCGTCGGCCGGGCCGTCAAGGTGATCGGCCAGGGGGCGCATAGCGGCGACGCGGCCGGCGTCCAGCAACCCGATTTCGGCCAGGTGCGCCCGCAACTTTGGCGGCATGTCCTCAATCCATTTCGTCATGTCCGGCGGCAAAACTGCCCCGTTGCCTTTCATGGCTACAAGATCATCAATCCGCCGGCCAAGCGCCTCACTCTGGCGCATGTCCGTAAAGCCCGTCACCCGGCGCACGGCGGCCAGGTGATCGGTAAACTCGACGGTCCATTTTTTGGCTTTGCACTTCCGCCCGTGGCGGTCCTTGTACGGCGCTTGGAATACTCGCATGGCTCACCCTTTCAGAGTTTCGGTCGGTAGGCGGCAGAAATCACGCCGAATACGGTTGCCAACAAAAAGGCTATCAGGGCCAAGCCAGACGCTTGCCCCCCGGCCAGTAGAAACCCTATACCCCCTGCCAACAGAAACCACGAAGTCTTGCCGAAAGCAACGGAGAGGCGCAACCGGCGGCGGGTAGCGGTCACGGCGCACTCAGTACAGAGCGCCCGCCAACCGACGTACCACAGCCCTTCCGGGCCGTCAAGGGTACGTCCGCAGCCGTCACAATGCCTTGTCATATCCACGCCTATGCACCTTTCGACTTCCGGGCCGCTCTGCGCCGCCCGGTCGGTTTCCTCTGCGCTTTGAGGCACAGTTCCAAGCCAAGCACCTCAGCCAACTTGTCCGCCGTCGCCATTTTGGGCGACTGGCCGTTGACCACAAAACGGCTCAAGGTACTTTCGGGAAGCCCCGTCAGCTTGGCGATTCTGTAGCGGGTCAACGCGCATTTTGCCACGAATTGCCGCAACTGCTCTGTCAGTGTTTTCTTTGCCATAGTCACAGCCTATCGTCTTACTTGTGCCCTTGCAAGCAGAAAATTCGGACGACAATTCACCCGGCGTCCCCGGCCGGCTCCGGCTCAGGGTTGAACACTACCACGCGGCAGAATTCCCGCAGTCGCCGTACAAGCGGTTCGCCCCGGTCCTTTGAGGCTTTAGCGGCCAGGTCCGCCCCGGTCATATTCGACGTGGCGAGAATCGGCAGATGATGCGCCGTCCGGTACTCAATCACGCCGAAAAGCTCCGCCTCTACCCGCTCCGTAAGAGTCATCTTGCCGAAATCGTCAAAGAAAATCACGTCCGCCGTGGCGACGCCAGTTACCCATGTTTCGCCCGTACCCTCACGGAAGCGCCGGGCGGCCTCATGGCCGAATGCCAGGCCGTCATAGGCGATAATCCGCCGGGTTTCGTCTTCGTCCAACAGGCGGCGCAGTAGCAGATAGGCCGCGCGCGTCTTGCCCGTGCCCGTGGGGCCTATCAGCAACAGCCCTTGCGGACCGTAGCGCCAGGCCAGGACATCGGCCAGGGGGCCTTGCGGCAACCGGGCCGGGTCGGTTTCCCGGTACAGCGGCGGGCAGAGATATTGCCAGCGGCGTTCCCGTTGCTCCCGACGTTCCGTGGCAGCGGCGGCCGCCCAATTCTCAGAATCCCTTGCGGTAGACATCGGCCGTCGCCCTCTTTCCATTACCACGCCATGTGTTAATCAGACTCGACAGCAAGCCGATAGTCGCCCGTGGCCTGCCCCACGAATCCGCCAGCATCGCCCGCGTCGCCCGTTGCAACTCTCCCAAACCGCCCCCGGCGGTGTCGGCGTCCAATGCCGCCAACAGCCGCTTGACCGTCGCCCCGTCTTTGCCGCCGGCGACGATGTAGGCTTGGCCTCTGGCCTCTTGGTAGCTCCGGCAAAAGCCGTCTATGAATTCCTTCACGCGGGGATCGGGCGGCGGCTTGTCCGCCGCGCGCTTCGTACTGGGGTTAGACTTGGGGTTAGACATAGGGGTTAGAATCGCTTCAGTCTGTGAAGCGCTGGAGAGCGCAAAATGAAGCGCTGGCGCTTCAGTCTGTGAAGCGCTGAGGGGTCCAGAATGAGGCGCTAGCGCTTCAGTCTGTGAAGCGCCCGGCGCTTCATAGGTTGAAGCGCTGTCGGTCGGGCGCAGTACCCGGTACTGGACAGCCCCATGTAGGCCGATACCCGCCCGCTCAAGGTATCGTCCCTCAGCCTTGTTAAACCCGTCCCGAATCGTCGCCGGCGACAAGCCGAGTTCCTTTGTGATTCCCCGATAGGCCGCCCATGCCAGGCCGCTCTTGTTGTCCGCCCGCAGAATGACGGCCACGATTGCCAGGCGTTGCGCCGGTGTCATGGAATTATCTCCACTGACACGCCGAATGGCTCTGAGGGCGTCCAGCGGGTCTAAGCTCATGGCCGATTGCCTCTCCGGGCTTCCCAGACGGCACGGGATGGACAGTCGGCGTCAACCCAGCGCCGCAATTCGTCGGCTCGCCACATGGGGCGGCGGGTCAGAATGATTGGACGCGGGCAACGACCGGATCGGTCCAAGCCCCACCAGGTAACGCGGTTTACCCCGACAATGGCGGCTGCCTCAGTCGCGTTGACCAGCAAGGGGGCGGGGCCGGTCGGGACCGACTGTCGGCGTTTCGGTTTTCTCTTGCCTTGCGGACGTTGCGAAGTCGCCGTAGTAGGCGGGGCCGTGATAATCGGGACAGGTGCATTCGCCGCCGGGGGCGGCATGGGTTGTCCCTCTACCATCGGCGGCGCGGGCGTGGCGGAAGTTGTAGGCGAATCGGTCAAGGCTCTATCCAAGTCTCAGAAAATCCGCCGTGCCGGGTCTTACGGGAAGGAACCAAACCCGACGCTACGAGCGTCCCCGGCACGGCGGCACAGCCGTTAGAGCAACTTCTCGAATGCCTCGACAGCCACGGCGACAACAGCCGCAATATCCACGTCGCTATATGCCAGCAAATCGGCCAGACGGCGACGGGCGGCAACTACGGCGTCCAGACGTTCTTGTACTTCCATGACTGGCGCGGCGCGGTCAACCTCTAACTCAAAAACGCGCTTCGTAGCGGCGGGATTCACCTGATAGCCCCGCCGCGTTTCCGCCGAAAGTCCGGCGTCGGCCAGGGCCTTATGGACCTTGTTTCGCGCCGCTTCAAGGTCGGTTCGCGCCGCCGCTTCCCGCTCAGATGCAACGGTAACGATATCCGCAAGAATCGCCTTGCGGTCCTCCAGCGCCACGGCCACCTTGCGTATCCCGTCTACTCGCCGCGTCCGTAGCCGAGCCGCTTCCGTGACCAGTTTCGCGGCCGGAGTCTGGCCGGTGAAGCTTTCCCCCAGCTTCTCCCACTCGCCAGGTAGCCCCGCAAACTCGGCGTCCAGCGCTGTTGCCGCCGCGTTGAACCTCTTGAACCGTCCGGCCAGGTCCGCCGGCAGATCGGCCAGGGCCACGGCCAGGCTCACGGCCAAAGGCGAATTGTTCAAGGCGCGGCGCAGGGCCTCCGTTTCTTCCGTCGCCTTTGCCCTCCACCTCTCCACCATGCCGGCTACGGCTCCGGCCGGCTGTTCCATGTTCCTGTTTCCATCATCAATCATTTTGCATTTCCTTTCGGTCAGTTACCTTGCCGGCTTCCGACGTGGAAGCCTGTCGCGTTTTCTCTTGCGGTTGTCCGGGCGGGGCGGTGTTCCGGGGATTTCCCTTTGTTGCCCGGCCTCTTGCTGTGCCTTTCGTAGGCGGGCGGCGGCGCGGGCCAGCGCTCTGTAGGCTTTTGATTCATCTTCCGTTAGTGGCCGACGCATGGGTATAGCCTCCTAGTCCTATACCCTTACCGCAAAAAGCAGGGTGTTTGCGCGCAATGCACCCTACACCGTGGACGAAAAAGCCTTGATTCTACAGGGGAAAAGATTTTTGCGGAAAAAGAGGAAACACCCTCTCAGAATACCCTACATACCCTACAGGCGTCGCCGGTCGGCGTCGGCGGCCAGGTTGTCTTGCCCGCGATTATCTTCCGGCATCTTGTGGGTTTTGGGTTTTGTGAGGGCGCGTACGCCAAGTTTTTTGTTGGCGGCTTCATATTGTTCTTTAAGTGTGTTTCTGTGAATACCAAGTTGCCGGGCGGCCTCTGACAGATTCCCCTTGCACTCGCCGACTATTTGCATGATTTCGGCTTGCCTTGCCGTCAGTGGGCGAACCCGCTTCACCCCCTGCCGTCGCCGTCGCTTTGGTGTCGCCCGCTTGCCGGCGGCGGGGGTCACTTCATACCACGGCCGCACCTCCCCCAGCGCCGTGACCGTCAAGGGGCAGGGGTCCAAACCGGCCGCTCGCCTCTTGGCCCACGGCTCCCCGGCCGCCACTCCCCACCACGTTAGCACTTTCTCAGCGGCGCGAATGCCGTCGCCCGCCAGATTGCAGGTTTCCGTGGCGGAAAGCCCTCTCACCCATTTGGACGGCTTGAACGTCAAGTCTGCCGTGGTTTGGTCTATCTTCCGGCATGTTTTCAGTAACCATTTAGCATCATAGATATATGGGGGGGGGGGTATTGGATAGGATGGCCGGGTGATCGGTCGGAATCTTCTCAAGGTAGGCCGTGACTTCCTTTATTCGGGTCACAGCGGGATTCCGCGTGGCGGCCAGGCCGTCGGCCATACCCTTGTCGGTAAACCCGACGGCCAGGGGGAGTTTGTGGCGCTCATCGGCGGTCAGTTCGACAAACGGATCGACGGCGCTCTTAACCAGCTTTGGTTTTTTCGACATGGCCTAACCCTTTCAGTCGGGCCGGTCGGCGGGGGGCGTGAAAGGTTAGTAACGCGCCGCCCCGGCCGAGCCGCTTGGCGGTAGCTGGCCGCCGTCCCGATGTTGCTATCCTACCACTGCCGACTTATGGAGCAAGCGCCGATTTGCTCTGGCGCAGGTCAGAAAAGAAAGAATGCTCCCTTGCCGGATATAGCCCACATCAGTCATTCGACGATTGCTCCGGGAGTACCTTTTCGATTCTAGCGGTCGGTCGGGGCCTTGTGGCCAGGTTCGCCGCCGGCGGCGGTGTCGCCCGTGTCCGTTATCTTCGTCCGTTCCGTCTCGAACGCGGCCAACTGTGCCAGCGTAACGCGAATCATTGGGCGGTTGCCAGGGCTAACGTCAATCGAACCGAGTTGGCCGCTGGCAACCAGCTTGCGGACGGTGGCGACATTCAGACGGCACATATCCGCCACTTCGTACAGCGTCCAGACGCGGGCCGGAAGCCTTCTAACCGGGAATTTTTCGTCTCTGACAGCCTTTTTTTTCGTACTCTTTTTCATTGCAAAAATCCTTTCGTTTATTTGGCCGCATTTGGCGGCAGTTTGGCGTATTGGGATACCTTGAAACCCCTCAGACTTCGGTTTTTGCATAGAAACCGAAGTTTGCTCCGTTGCCGCACTCAAAATCCGCACTGTTTTTGATCGTCCATGCCATCAGCGTTACAAGGTCGATACGGCCGTCCGCCGTCAGCGGCGCGCCGTTTGCCACGAGCGCCGACAAGCTCCGGTGAATCTGTTCCACCTGTAGGTCGGATCGGGCTAACAACCTTGCCAGGTCCGCTATGCTCAGCGGCTTCCGCACGTCCGCGAACGTGACTTTTCTTCTTCGTTTCATCGTCTCACCCCCTTTCGTTTGCTGGCGGTCGATATGACGTGGTGTAACCGCCGCGGGCGGTGATCGGGGTCCGTGGGCGACGTGGGAGTGTGTCATCGCTTCACCCGCTTCCGCTTGCTGGCCGTGGCCTCCACCATCGCGGCGACAGCGGCCTTGAGGGGGTCGGGGAGTTTCGGCCAGGCGGTCAACAGCTTCGCCAAATCGGGGGCAAGGGGGGTGATTTTTACAGCAAAAGCGCCAAGCAGAGCGCCAAGACACTCAGGCGAGTTTTCATAAGTGGTTGATTTTACAAGGGGTTGCGCCGAATCGGTCCGGGCTTTTAAGTCCCGTGCGTCTGCCAGTTCCGCCACTCGCCCGAGCGGGGGAAAAACCCAAGCCTTATCCTAGCCGCGTCGGGTGCGGTGTTCAAGCATAAGCTGGAGGGCGGGGCGGCCTCCGGCTCAAGTGCTATGGCTGCACGACACGATAAGAATAGGAGAGAATCGGGGAGAAACACGTTTTTGCGGCGAACCAAACCACGGAGTTCGAGTTGCCGGAACCGTCCAGAGTATCTTCCACCAGGCCGCTGATGAGAATCGGCGAGGTCTGCCGCCTGAGCAAACTCTCGCGGCAGCAGGTCTCCAGCTATTGCATGTACGGGCTGATTCACGAGGCCGAACGGACGCCCGCCGGCCACCGGCTGTTCGACGAAAAGGTGCTGCGACGGCTGGAACTGATTCGCCGACTGCACAAACATGGGTATACACTTCGCGACATCCGCGAGATTTTCATGCGAGATAAAAGATAACAGCAACGGCAAGCGGAAGAAGATCGTTTTATTATGGCGGCTGCAAACAGCGCATCCGCCCTACATGACAATTCCACGACCATTATTTGAGAAGTTCGAGCCGCAGGAGGTTGAGGGCGGCCAGGGCGGCGCGCTGGCGGACGCGGTCGCGGTCGCCGGGGAGGCTGAGCTGGAGGGCAGTGGTGCCGCGCGGGCCGGCCAGGGCGACGAAGACGAGGCCGACGGGTTTGGTAGGCGTGCCGCCGGCGGGGCCGGCGATGCCGGTGGCGGAGAGGGCGTAAGTGGTTCCGGCGGCGGAGCGCATGCCTTCGGCCATGGCCCGGGCGACCGGGTCGCTGACGGCGCCGTGCTGGCGGATCATTTCGGCGGGGACGGCGAGCAGGGCGGTCTTGGCCTCGTTGGCGTAAGTGATGGTCCCTTCGATGAAAAAGGCCGAAGCGCCGGACACGTCGGTGATTAACTTTGACATGAGGCCGCCGGTGCAGGATTCGGCGACGGCGAGGGTTTCGTGGCGGGCCGTGAGCAGGCGGGCGACGACTTGCGGCAGGCGGTCGTCGTCGGAGCCGACGTAAATTTCGCCGAGCAGGGGGGTGAGGGCGGCGGCTTCGCGGTTGAGCAGGGCCAGGGCTTCCGTCTCGGTGGCGGCGCTGGCGCGGATGCGAATCGAGACCAGTCCGTCGGCGACGGTGGTGCCGACTTCGGGATTTCGGCCGCGGGTCATGTGGGCGGCTATTGTTTCGCCGACGGTGGATTCGCCGAGGCCGAAGGTGTGGAGAATCCGTTCGAGGATGACGGCGGTGCCGCCGGTTAATTTTTGCAGCCGCGGCACGACTTGTTCGGTGAACATGCCGGTCATTTCTGAAGGGACGCCGGGCATGGAGAAGAGGTGGACGTCGTCGCGGACGAGGTAGAAGCCAGGGGCGGTGCCGCGCGGGTTGGGGAGGACTTCGGCGCCGGTCGGGATCAGGGCTTGACGCAAATTGCTGGCGGCGAATTTCCAGCCGCGCTGGCGGAAGATTTCTTCGATCACTTTGCGGCACTCTGGATTTTCGAGGAGCGGCGCGTCGAAGGCGTCGGCGACGGCTTCGCGGGTGATGTCGTCGAGTGTGGGGCCGAGGCCGCCGGTGACGATGACCACGGCCGGTCGGGCGAGGTGGGTGCGAAGAGATCGTAACTGTGTTACGAGTGGGGCCATTGAGTCGGGCAGGGTGGTGTGGCGAGCGACGGCTAGGCCGAGGCGGGCGAGTTGGCGGGCCAGCCAGGAGGCGTTGGTGTCGACAGTGGCGCCGGATGTGAGTTCGGAGCCGATGGAAATTGTTTCGGTGTGCATGGGAGTTTCTCGAAAGTACCGAATTACCAGCGCATGGCCCCCGGAATTCCCGTACTAATGTTGTGCGACCCCAGCGCTACCGAAAGCACGCTTTCGCCGATTGACGGAAAAGTTGAACTGTCGGGCAAAGTAACCTCGAACGTAGATGGCCACTCCTTCACCCCTGGCCACCAGATCTCAATCCCTTTGTCCTTCAGATCCAGATACCAATAGCTGGTGGGAGGCGAGTAGAGTTCCTCCACCCAACACACCTTGTCGACCGTTCCACGGTTCCCGTGACGCGACATCTGCAAGACCAGAAAAAAGTCCGCGCAACCCGGACTGCCCGGCAGTCGCCCCGACCAGATTTCGACCACGCTTCCGGGTTTTCGTTCCGTCTTAATCCTTATCTGGCCTTCCGGTTCTACAGGTTCGACCAAGCCTGTGTCCTGGCACAGGCGTACTAACCTTAGGGAATACCTTTCGTCTGTAGTCTTGCCTTCGTACTTACATTTCCAGCGAACACTGGCGGCTGGGACTTCCGAAGTCGCGCGGATAACGTCCACCAAATCAATGACGTTGCGACCTGACGAACCGCCTCCGCCAGCGCAGCCTGAGGACGAAACGGAGAGGGCGGCGAGGAGGGTGACAATGGCGGGGATACGCATGGTTTTTTCCTCAAGATCATGCTGCGGCGTAAGACACGGCGGGCAAGACCCGCCGTGGCACATCCGAGTTTGTTAAGTCCTGAGTCTCAACCCCTCACCCGGCCGCTAAAGCGGCCACCCTCCCCCAAGGGGGAGGGGTGAAGAAAAAGCTCAGACCGAAAAGCGGATGACGAGAATGTCGCCGTCCTTGACGAGATATTCTTTGCCTTCGAGGCGGAACTTTCCGGCGGCGCGAACGGCTTTTTCGCTGCCGGCGGCGTGGAGGTCGTCATAGGCGATGACCTCGGCGCGGATGAAGCCCTTGGCCAGGTCGGAGTGGATGGCGCCGGCGGCGGTGACGGCGGTGGAGTTTTTCGCGATGGGCCAGGAGCGGGTTTCGTCGGGGCCGGTGGTGATGAAGGTGATTTCGTCAAGGCATTTGTGGATGTCGTGGACCAGGCGGCGCGAGGTGAGTTCGGCGAGGCCGAGGTCGGCGAGGAAGGCGGGGCGTTCCTCATCGGGCAACTGGAGGATGTCGCTCTCGGCCTGGGCACAGATGACGTAGACCGGGGCGTCGATGCCGGCCAGGGCGGCGCGGGCGGCGTCGGCGTTGCGGAGGCCTTTTTCGTCGACGTTCAGGACGACAATGACCGGCTTCTGCGAGAGGAAACCGAAGCCGGCGACGAGGGCGGCATTGTCGGGATGTTCCAGGAGCGGGCGCAGGGGCTGCTCTTTTTCGAGGGCGGCCTGGCAGCGCTGGAGGAGTTCGAGTTCGTGCTGGACGAGTTCGCGTTCCTTCTTGGCCAGGTTCTTGCCGAGGGAGACCTGGACTTTTTCGATGCGCCGCAAAACGGCTTCGAGGTCGGCGAGGAAAAACTCGCTGCGCAGTTCGTTATAGTCGCGGCGCGGATCGACTTTGCCTTTGCGGGGCGGGACGGAGGACGATTCGAAGGCCCGGAGGCAGTAGAGCAGGGCGTCGGCCTGGCGGAGGTGGGCGACGATGCGCGGGCGGTCAGCGGCGCCGGGTTCGCTGCCGGTGGCGATGCCGGGGAGGTCCATGAGTTCCATGGTGGCGTAGACGGTCTTGGCCGACTTGTAGAGATCGGTCAGGAAGTCGACGCGCTCGTCGGGGATTTTGACCATGTTGACGTTGGGATGATCGGCCCGGGCGGGATGGGCGGCGGAGTCGAAGGCGTGGGCGGTCAGAGCGCCGAAGAGGGAAGTTTTGCCGGAAAGTTCGAGGCCGGTTAATGCGACTCTCACGTGGGATTCCTTAGAAAGATAGGGGTCGGGGCAGGGCGGCGCGTATCAGGCGCCGCTGTCAGACGGTTTGTTGGCGTCGCGCATGGACCGGACGAGTCGGGCCATGACTTCGAGGTCGGCCGGGGAGAGGGCCTTGAGCCAGGCGAGGGTGGTTTCTAGTTTGGCGCGGCGGAAAGTGTCGGCGGCGGTGCGGCCGACGGCGGTGATGCGCAGATCGATGCGGCGCTTGTCTTCGGTGTTGATGGCACAGGTCAGGAGCGGCTGGTCGTATTTGGTCTCCAGACCCTTGATGATGCGGGACATCTGGGCGGGCAGGACGCGGATGCATTTCTGGAGTTCGCCGACGGTGAGGCAGGCGTGGCGCTGGAGTTCGTCGAGGGCGAGAAACTCGGCTTCGGTCAGGTCGTAGGCCGACTCGGGTCTGGCCCGCTGGGCTTTGGCCCACATGATCTTAGTCATCTCGAACATTTCCAGGGCCAGAGGTTCGAGCGGATCGCTTGCCGTCGGGGACATGATCGCCTCATTTCTGAAAAAAAGCGGACGCCGCCATTCTATCGCGGCATCCGCATGGAGGTCAACGGGTTTTCCCAACGGCAGGCTTCAGACTTCAGGAACGGCAACAGAAACAGTAAAAGAAACATAGTTACGCCTGACTCGGAGGCGCGGCGCTGTTGCCGGAGTTGCCGGGCTGGCCGTCAGCGGCGATGCGGAGATTTGAGGATGAAGAGCCGGAGCCTTCGGCGGCAGCCTGGGCGTCGATAGCCGCCTGGACCCGGGCTTTCATCAGCCGGCCGACTTTGAACTTGACGGTCCACTTGATCGGCACGCTGACCCGTTCCAGGGTTCGCGGGTTCTGGGCGGTGCGTGACTTGCGGCGCTTGGTTTCAAAGACGCCGAAGTCGCGGAATTCGAGGCGGTTGCCCCGGGTCAACTCGTCGATAAGCTCGTCCAGGAACTTCTGGACGATCTGTTTAACGAGCACCCTCTTCTGTCCCAGACGATCGGCGACGCGGTCCGAGAGTTGCTTCTTTGTGATGGTCTGCATAACGCCCCCTGACAAAAAATTACAAAACCCGTTCTCACCTGTAAACGCAACGGCCCAAACCAGGCGCGGCTATCTGCCGACGCCACCTTCCTGTGTCCAGCCTTTCAGTTCTTTCGACCATAACGCACAAGACTTGCGCCGAGGCCCGACCACCGCAAGAGATGCAGCCGCACATTCATCGGCAGGCTGTCAGAAACTGCGCCAGCCAAACACAAGTCTATAGTACATCAGTATTTACGGCGAGGCAAGCGAAAATGGCAAAAATCTTTTGGCCAACCGTAAAAACCGCATTGACGGCCCAAAAAATGGGGGTGGGGAAACAAAAAAATATCAGATTTTGTTCCTAACTACGCCCCGGAAAGAGAGTTCCGACAGCGCGGCCTCGTTGAGTGCTGGTGATCCGGTTGGCTTTGGGATGGTGAAGGCGAGGGCGTCATTCACCAGACGGTGCGGCGGAGTCGTCGTTATGTTCAAGTCCGGCGAGACGGTCGCGGATTCTGGCGGCGGACTCGTAGTCTTCCTTGTCGACGGCTTTCTTGAGATCGCGCTGGAGCCGCTGGCGCGGAGAAAGCGGTCGTGTGCGTTCCAGGCGGCGCTCGAGCCGGCGCAGGAAGGCGGTGGCCCCCTTGCACTCGCGTCGCCACTTGGGATCGTCGAGGTCGTCGAGGGCTTCGATGCGGGTGATGCCGATGTGGAGTTGTCGCAGACCTTCCTCGTGGCGGTTTTTGCGGGCGCACTGCAGGCCGCGGGCGGCGAAGTGCAGCCGCAGGGCGAACGGCCGATAAATTTCCATCGACTCGCGGTCCTCGATCTGTTCGGCGAAGTGGGCGATGAAATCGAAGACCAGCAGGTTGCGGGCGGTGTCACGGAGAACCCGCTCATAATCCTTTCGCATGTACATCAGATCGTAACGATAATAGAAGATCATGGCCTCGTCGCGCAGGAGGTCGCAATCCTCCGGCGTCAGGCGGAAGGCCGTCTCGCCCCCCGAGGCGGCCAGGGTCTTGGCCCGTTCCCGTTTCTGAATGAAATATTCGAGGTAGGACTCGTAGCCCATCGGACGCAGGCCGTCCGGACGGCCGTCGAGTTCGTACTGCTCGACGCCCATGGGGAAGCGGACCTGCAGTTTCGGCTTGCCGTCCTGTCCGACAATCTCGCGCAGATAGTCGTCCGGGTCGTACGGCCAACTGCCCAGCAAACCGCCTATGTCATCTTTTTTCGCCATGGGCTCCGTCCTGCGGCGGGCTTTCCATCCTCAGAGGTATTATATAGGGTTCCCGGAGCGCGCCGCCAAAGAATCCGGCGCAAAATGCTCCGTGGGTCGCCGGCCGGCCGGGGCGGCAAAGCCGCTGCGGGACGGGCCTGGGAAACCTTAGTGCTTCCGCTGCTTGCGACGCTGAGCCCGCTTCTTGCTGCCGATCTTCCGGCGTCGTCTGCTTTTTCTGGGCATCATTAACTCCTTGTCAAGGCCGGTCTGGTGCGCCACCCGGGGTGACGACACTCCTAATGGGGGCGTTTTGTACCGCGCTGGCGGCAGATTGTCAAGCGTTGCGTCGGGCGAAGTTGATCGTTGCTGTGGAATTTATCCATTTTGTGCG
The DNA here is from genome assembly GCA_903929765.1 of uncultured Planctomycetia bacterium. Classification (GTDB taxonomy): domain Bacteria; phylum Planctomycetota; class Phycisphaerae; order FEN-1346; family JAACEH01; genus CAIYVX01. The sequence goes on along the minus strand of CAIYVX010000044.1, from coordinate 97,919 downwards.
GCAAATGGTCGTTGAAGGGATTATAATCAGGGACAGAGAAGGACCGGGTACATCGAGGCGAAAATCAAGATGCTGAAAGTCAGACGACATGACGGACTTTTCGAGGTGGCGACGCCGGCCAAGATCAATGTCGGGCTGAGCGTCCTGGGCAAGCGGCCGGACGGCTACCACGAAATCGAATCTCTGGTGGTGGCCATCTCTCTGACGGACCGGCTGTCCGGCCGGCCGATGGCCGACGGTGTGGTGCATCTGACGGTGGAGTCGCAGAACGGCGAAACACCGGCCGACGAGTCGAACCTGGTGATGAAGGCGGCGCGGCTCCTACAGCGGCAGACGGGCGTGGTGCGAGGAGCGGCGCTGCTGCTGGAAAAACATATTCCGGTGGGCCGCGGCTTGGGTGGCGGATCGAGCGACGCTGCGGCGGCATTGGTTTTATTAAACGAAATGTGGGATCTGGATCTGTCCGGCGAGAAGCTGGCGGAGTTGGCGGCCAGCCTGGGGAGCGACGTGGCTTTTTTTCTGGGCACCTCGGTGGCGATCATGCGCGGTCGGGGCGAGGTGCTCCAGCCGCGACCGACGCGGGTGCCGGGATGGGTGATTCTGCTCTCGCCGCCGTTCGGTTTGGCGACAAAAGATGTGTACGCGCTGGTAAGGCCGGGCTTGACTCCGGGCGTCGGAAGGGCTATCCTTTATGAGGAATGGTTGTGCCGGGGGAGCCTGGCTGAGCTAGGGCGGCAGTTGGTGAACGACCTGGAGGCTCCGGCGCGGTCGTTGCGGGGCGAGGTGGCGGACTTGCGCGGGGCTTTGGAAACAGCCGGCGCGGTCTGCGTGTCGATGACCGGCAGCGGCAGCGCAGTGTACGCCCTGGCGGCGTCGGAGGAAGAAGCGAAACGCGTGATGGGCAACCTGCGGCTGGGCGCGGGAGTTGAAGCTCATCTTCTGGCACCATGGGATGCGGACTAACTGGGAAAGGGACAGCCATGGAAGTTACCGAAGTGAAGGTGAAGCTGGTGGAGGAGAATCGGGACCGGTTGAAGGCGTTCTGTACGATGACGCTGGACGGCCAGTTCGTGGTACGCGATCTGAAGCTGATCGAGGGCGCCAACGGGCTGTTTGTGGCCATGCCGAGCCGCAAGCTGGCGGATCGGTGCCCGCATTGCGGGAGCAAGAACCATCTGCGGGCCAGGTTCTGCAACGGCTGTGGCGGCAAACTGGACGAGACGCGCGGCGGGATGGATCGCGAGGGGCGGCCGAAGCTGCACGCCGACATTGCCCATCCGATCAACAGCGAGTGCCGCGAGCGGATTCAGAAGGCCATCGAAGCGGCCTTTCATAATGAGGTGGAGCGGTCGAAGCAACCGGGTTATCGTCCGGTTTCGCTTGACGACGACGTCGATGTGGAATACGTTCCCGGCTCGAAATCTCGCGGTCATGCGCCCGTGGAAGCACCGCCGGCTAATGAGGGCGGCGCCGAGGGCACGGTACCAGCAGAGGGCGAAGAGCATAAGTTCGGCGAGGGAATTGTTTAATTTGCGGTAGCATTTGCTCCGAACAACTTGTAGCAGCGGTCCGCGATCAAACCCAGGTCGCGGGACGCCCATCGGCCTAAGCGGCGGGTCGCTGTACCCGCCACCGCCAGGGACTGAAGTCCGGGCGGCGGAAAACCACGGCGGGTTTTCCCTCGGCGCACGAACAGTCTGGGTAGCAAGGAGCACCGCATGAGAAGCGGCGCGGCGGTCCTGGTCGAAGCACTTCGCCAGGAAAAAGTGGATTTGTTGTTCGCCTATCCCGGCGGCTCGGTCATTCCGATTTTTGACGCGTTGTACGACGCCCCCGACATCAAACTGATTCTACCCCGGCACGAGCAGGGCGGCGGCCACATGGCCGACGGCTATGCCCGGGCCTGCGGCCGGGTGGGCGTGGTCATCGCCACGAGCGGCCCCGGAGCGACGAACCTGGTGACGGCCCTGGCCACGGCGAACTTTGACTCGGTGCCGCTGGTGGCCATCACGGGCCAGGTCAAGACCAAGCTGATCGGCAACGACGCCTTCCAGGAAGCCGACATCACGGGCATCACGCGGCCGGTGACGAAGCACAATTTTCTGGTCCGCAACGTAGACGAACTGGGCCATTGCCTGACGGCGGCGTTTCACATCGCCCGGACCGGCCGGCCGGGTCCGGTGCTGGTGGACATTCCGGTGGACGTGTCGATGGCGAAGACGGATGTGCCGCTGCCGACGGAGGTACACCTGGCGGGGTACCGGCCGCACGTCGAGGGGAACCTGCGGCAGATTCGCATCGCCGCCGAAGCGATCAACCAGGCCCAGCGGCCGGTGATTTACGCCGGTGGCGGGATAATCATTTCCGGGGCGTCGGACCTGTTGCGGCAACTGGCAGAGAAGTCCAACTGTCCGGTGACGACGACGCTGATGGGGCTGGGCTGTTTTCCTGGGCGCAGTCCCTTGAGCCTGGGGATGCTGGGGATGCACGGGACGTTTTACGCCAACTACGCGATCATGGAAAGCGACCTGGTGGTGGCCCTGGGAGCGCGGTTCGACGACCGGATCACCGGGGACGTGACGAAGTTCGCGCCGGGGGCGCGGATCATCCACGTGGACATCGATCCGGCGAGCATCTCGAAGAATATCAAGGTCGATATTCCGGTGGTGGGCGATGCGCGGCTGGTGCTGGAAAAGTTGGTCGAGTTGGTCCACTTTGTCGAGCGGCGGGACTGGCTGGCCCGGATTGAGGGCTGGAAGAAGAAACATCCCTTGACCTACAGCAGCGGCGGCCTGCGACCGCAGTACGTGATTGAGCAATTGGACGAGGCGGCGCCGGACGACGCGATTATCTGCACGGAGGTGGGGCAGAATCAGATGTGGACGGCGCAGTACTACAAGTTCAAGATTCCGCGGACGTTCGTTTCCTCCGGCGGGCTGGGGACGATGGGTTACGGGCTGCCAGCGGCGATTGGGGCCCAGTTGGCCTGTCCGGGGCGGCGCGTCATCGACGTGGCCGGCGACGGGTCGATCCAGATGAACATCCAGGAACTGGCCACGGCGGTGCAGAACAAACTACCGGTGGTGGTCTGTATCCTGAACAACGGACACCTGGGGATGGTGCGGCAGTGGCAGCAACTGTTTTATAAGAGCAGGTATTCGGGGACGATTCTGGAAGGCAACCCCGACTTCGTGAAGCTGGCCGAGGCGTACGGAGCGCTGGGCCGGCGCGTGACCGAGGCGAAAGACGTGCGCGGGGCGCTGGACGAGGCGCTCGCGAGTGGGCGGACTTATGTGCTGGACTTCGTGGTCGAGCCGGAGGAGAACGTGTTTCCGATGGTTCCGGCGGGCGAGGCGATAGATCGCATGATTGGAGGCATGACATGACGGAAAGCAAGCAGGTTATCTCGGCGGTGGTGGAGAACCGGCCGGGCGTGCTGGCCCACATTTCGGGACTGTTCGCCTCGCGCGGGTACAACATCGACTCACTGGCGGTGGGCGAGACGGAGAACCCGCTGTACAGCCGGATCACGGTGGTGGCTCGCGGCGACGAGGCGATCCTGGAACAGATCCGCAAGCAACTGGCGAAGGTGATCGACGTGATCCGGGTGACGGAACTGTCGGGGCAGAACTTCGTCGAGCGCGACCTGATGCTGATCAAGGTCAACGCGCCGGCGGCCAAGCGCGGCGAGATCCTGGAGTTGGCGGAGGTGTTCGAGGGTAAGATCGTTGACATTGGGGTGAAGCACATTATGATTGAGATTTCCGGCCCGGAACAGAAGATCGAGGCCTTCGTCGAACTGGTGCGGCCGTACGGGATTCACGAGTTGGTGCGGACGGGCCGCGTGGCGATGCTGCGGGGGGTGAGCGGGCGGCCGGCGCGCGCAGCGGAGAGTGGAGAAGAGAAGAAAAGTAAGAATTAAAAATTCAAAATTAAAAATGAAAAATTGAAAAGTAATAGCAAAAAACGGCAAAAAGAACAGAAACAAACACTAACGGCAAGGAGACGAGACGATGGCAAAGGTTTATTACGAGGCAGATGCGAAGATTACGCCGCTGAAGAACAAGACCGTGGCGATCATCGGGTACGGCTCGCAGGGGCACGCCCAGGCCCAGAACCTGCGCGAGTCGGGGATCAAGGTGATCGTGTCGGAGCTCGATGGTACGGCCAATTACAAACTGGCGGTGAAGCACGGGTTCAAGCCGGTGTCGGCGGCCGAGGCCACCAAGCAGGGCGACGTGATTCAGATTCTGTTGCCCGACGAGTTGCAGGCCAAGGTTTACAAAGCGGACATCGCCCCGAATCTGAAGAAGGGCAAGGCCCTGTGCTTCAGCCACGGGTTCAACATTCACTTCGGGCAGATCGTGCCGCCGGCGGAGGTGGACGTGTTCATGGTGGCGCCGAAGGGGCCGGGTCACCTGGTGCGGAGCGAATACGAGAAGGGGGCGGGCGTGCCGGTGCTCTTCGCGGTGCGGCAGGACGCCTCGGGCAAGTGCCGCGAGCTGGCGCTGGCCTATGCCAACGGCATCGGCGGCGCGCGGGCCGGGGCCCTGGAGACGACCTTCGAGGAAGAGACCGAGACGGACCTGTTCGGCGAGCAGGTGGTGCTGTGCGGTGGGGTGAGCGCGCTGATTAAGGCGGGCTTCGAGACGTTGACCGAGGCGGGCTACCAGCCGGAACTGGCCTACTTTGAAGTCATGCACGAATTGAAGCTGATTGTGGATCTGTTCTACCAGGGCGGGCTGTCGTACATGCGTTACAGCGTGTCGAACACGGCGGAGTACGGCGACCTGACGCGCGGGCCGCGGCTGGTCACGGCCGAGACGAAGAAGGAGATGAAGAAGATTCTGACGGAAATTCAGGACGGCTCGTTCGCCCGGGAATTTCTGCTGGAGAACATGGTCGGCCGACCGATGTTCAACGCCCTGGAGAAGAAGGACCACGACCATCCGATCGAGGTGACGGGGCGGAAACTGCGGAAGATGATGAAGTGGATTGATGCGAAAGAAGTCTAGGGTACGGGTGCCACACTTTGAAGCCCCGGCGCTTCGCCGGGGCCAAAGTGTGTTCTTCTTTGTCGTGTGCGAAAGATATGTGTGCCGTGGCGAACCAGATGGCCAGTAAGAGTCGCGAGAAGCGGATCGTGATCATCGCGGGGCCGAATGGCGCCGGGAAGACGACGTTTGCGCGAGAGTTCTTGCCGCACGAAGCTGGATGTCCGGATTTTATCAACGTGGATTTGATTGCCGCCGGGCTGTCACCGTTTGAGCCGCAACGGGCGGCGCTGCGGGCCGGAAGGCTGATGCTGAAAGAGATTTTCCGGCGCGTGGGGCGTGGCGAAAGTTTCGCCTTTGAAACGACGCTGGCGGGTCTGAATTATGCTCGCCATATTCCGCGTTGGCGGGAGACAGGCTACCATGTGAAGCTGATTTTTCTGAGTCTGCCGACGGCCGAGTTGGCGATTGGTCGCGTGAAGGCGAGGGTAGCTCAGGGCGGGCACGACGTTCCAGAGGAGGTCATACGGCGGCGGTTTGAGGCCGGGCTGCGAAATTTCCAGATGGTTTATCATCAACTGGTTGATCGTTGGACCTTGTACGATAACGTTGGTGAAGCACCTCGGCTGGTCAAGGATGGAAGTAAAGCATGAAGAATCCGGTGACATTGTCTGATCCTGATATGCGCGGCACCTGGCCGGCACTATTGCGTGCGGCCAAGGCGGCGCGGCGGTTGTCCATAGAAACCGGTACGCCGTTCTATGTGTTCAAGGACGGGAAGGTGGTGGATTTGAACCGGGGGCGGAAAAGGCGGCGAAAGACGGCTTGAGAACATGAGTTCTGTTTCAAATGATGGGCGGCTCGTCCGAGCCGCCCTTTTTTTTGTTGCATGTCCGTCAACCAATTGGCAGATTATGTGTGGGGTATGTCAGTTTAATGCCTTCTCCATGACGTTGGGGAGACCGGTGCATGATGCGAATCGCCAAGAGAACAGGCCGCAGCGGCCGCCGGTCGGGAGGCTTCACGCTGACGGAGATGCTGCTGGTGATTGGGGCGATCGCACTGCTGGCGGTGCTGGTGCTGGAGGTTTGCGGCGCGGCCTGCGATGCGGCTAACCGGGCGGGCTGCGCGTCGCACCTGCGAGCCATCTGGCACGGCTGCGCGGTCTATGCGGACGGCAATCGCGGCTATTTCCCTTACACCGGGGCGACGACGCCGCAGGCCGGAACGATCCGGCCGGCCAGCTTCTTTTTCACTGACACCTGGGACAATCGCGGCACGCCGTTCTGGCCGGTGCAGCGGAACACGGGCAATGCGGGGAACCTCTACCTGCTGATCCGGCTGCGTCTGGCGTCGGCGGACGAGTTCGTCTGTCCGGCCAGCGGGGACGTTGCGGCCTTTGAGCCGTTCAGCGCCGGGCGGTTCAGTTTTCTGGCGTTTCAGCCGGGGTCGATCGCTCTAACGAGGCAGGAACAGGAGTTCCTCCAGTTGCACGCCACGCGGCATTGCTCTTACAGTTATCAGAACGTGCTGGGCCTGGTCGGCAAGGCCGGAGCCGTCGTCCCGGGCAGCGGGGCGCTGCACATGCAGTGGTCGCCGTCCGACCTGGCGATCCTGGCCGACCACAACCCGTACACGCAACTTCAGGGCGAGGCGCGGCCGAGCCTGGATCCCACGGCGGCGCCGCAGGCCAACAGCCTGAACCACGCGGGCCGCGGACAGAACGTCCTCTACCTCAACGGCAGCGTACTGTGGTGCGATACGCCGGAGTGCGGGGCGACGCTGGGGAGTGGAAGGTATGATAATATTTATCTGCCGGCGTCCGGCTCGGCGACCGATCCGGCGAACGTGCCACAGAATAACAAGGATTCGTATCTGGTGCCATGATGAGAAGGGCGAAGGCCTTTACGCTGATCGAGTTGCTGCTGGTGATTACGATTATCGGCCTGTTGCTGGCGGTACTCTTGCCGGCGCTGGGGCAGGCGCTCGGGCGGGTGCGAGCCTTCCAGTGCCAGAATAATCTGCGGCTGCTGGGATCATGTTTCACGCAATACTTCCGCTCGACGGGCGGGACCATGCCGCCGCTTTTGTCGGGGGGGCGACCGGAGCCGGCCTGGCAGCAGATGCGTGAGGAAGCGGGGTTGACGCTGGCCCCGGGAACGAATGGGGGCTACCACTGGCCGGTGCTGCTCTGGCCGTATCACAAAAAGCTTTCATTGTATATTTGTCCGTGCGACCCGAACGCCGACCTGCGCGGGGACATTTTCGGGACGGGACTGGCTCCGGGGTCGCCGTTTCTGGACGCACCGCCGGAGTCCTACGGGCTGAATACGATGCTTTTTCGCCAGGCGGCGGGGACGCGGCAGTTCGCCGGCGCGAGTTGGGGACTGAGGCCGGGCGTGTTCCAGAACGAGTTGGTGTTTACGACCTGGAACGAGCAGAAGCTGGCGATTCCGCAGATCGAGAGTCGGATTCTGCTGTTTTGCGGCACGAGCGGATTCACGGTGGGCCATCCGGCGAATGTGGCCTGGCGCGACAATGGCCTGGCCGCCCAGCGGTTCCTGTGGCATCCGTCGCCTGGTCCGCCGGCGTTCACGGACGCCTCGGGTTACGGAGCGGTTTATCTGTTCTTCGACGGCCGGGCGGAATACCGGCTGGACGCGCCGACGCGGTGGGAGTGGGCGCTGGACCAGTAGAATTAAAAATTAAGAAATGAAAAATTAAAAATTAAATAGCAACGGCAGAAGCAACAACGGCCAGAGGAAAACGGCATTTCATTGCGGTGCGTGCAAGCACGCACCCTACTGGATTTCGCGAAAGAGTTTTTTGGGTCCGCCGCAGACCGAGCACTGGTCGGGGGCCTGGCCTTCGACGGTGTTGCCGCAGCCGGAGCAGACGAAGATTTTGGTCGGCGTGGGTTTCCCTCCGGCGGCGACGGTGGCACGAAGCTGGCTGAAGAGTCCGGCGTGGATTTCCTCGACTTGATTGGCGAAGCGGAACATGACCAGGGCTTTGTCGGCTTTTTCCTGTTCGGCCTCGGTGATGAATTGCGGGTACATGGAAGTGTGCTCGTGAGTTTCTCCGGCGACGGCGGCTTCGAGGTTCTGAAGGGTCTGGCCGACGCCGCCCATGGCCCGCAGGTGGGCGAGGGCGTGAATGGTTTCGGCTTCGGCGGCGGCGCGGAACAGTTTGGCGACCTGGGGTTGGCCTTCCTGGTCGGCGGCTTTGGCGAAGGCCAGGTAGCGGCGGTTAGCCTGGCTTTCGCCGGCGAAGGCGGCTTTTAGGTTTCCGTCGGTTTTCGACATGCCTGAACTCCTTATTGGTGAGCCTGTTGGTTGGTGCGACCGTTTTCAACGTTTTAAACCGATGGACGTTATTTGTCAATGGTCTGTAACTTGAACCGGCGGGCCATTTTTGGTTGAATTGCCGGGAGGAGGCGGCTACAGTGTAGCGCTTCGTAGGGTTAGATGTCAGACTGCCGACAGTTCGGAGGATACGATTTATGACTTTGAGGTTTTTCCGCAAGCACCGGAAACTGGGCATCATTCTGCTGATCTCGGCGGTCTTCGCCATGGTCACCTTCGGCGCGCTCTACAAAGCGCCGGAGATGTTTCAGAACATGTTCGGCGATCCCGGCCACCTGAAGGTTCCGGTGCTGGAGGTCTACGGCAAAAAAATCTCGCGGCAGACGGCCCAGGAAGTTCGGGCCTACCTGGGCATGACGGGACAGTTAAACTTGTGGATTTACCAGTCGCTGATGGAGGCCAGGTACAGCAAGAGCGAACATCGCGAGGAAAGTATGCGGGCGCTTTCCGCGATGGCGACCTACGCCAGTTCGATGCCGGTGGTCTTCATTGAGACGCCGGAAGGGCCGGACCGGGACAAGGTGGTCGAGGCGACGCTCGTAATGCTGACGAAGGCCGAGCAGGCGGGCCTGCGGGCGGACGAGAGCACGGGCGAGGAAGTCCTGCGGCAATGGCGGGGCGCGGGGATACCCGAGCAGTTAATCGCGTCCCTGCGGGCGCAGCTCTTCCATGGGAGCGACGAGTTGATGCAGAAGGCCCTGGCCCAGGATCTCGTGCTGAGTTCGTACATTAATATGGAAGCGGGTTGCGGACGGGTCTTCAAAGAGGACGTGACCGAGGAATTTCGCAACCAGAACGACAAGGCGGAGATTCTGGAGGTGACGCTGCCGTACGGTGATTTCACGAAACTCGTGGCGGCGCCGACCGAGGCGGAAATCGAGGCCCATTACGCCAAGTACCGGGACGTGGTGGCGGGGACGGACCACCCGTTCGGATATAAGGTGCCGGATCGGATCAAGGTGGCCTACATTAAGGCGGCGGAGAGCGACTTCGAGCCGACGGTCACGGTGAGCGATTCTGAGATTAAGGCCTATTATGAAGAGCACATTGAGAAGTACACGCTGAGCGGATCAGCCGCGTTGCTGGATCTGTCGCCGGAAAACTTGTTGAGCGGCCGTGCGGGCAACCTGCCCAGCGGCGCTGCGGCGGGGAAGGCCGGAAATGGGGCGAATGCGCCGTCGAGCCTGCCGGCGAAAGTGCTGAACGCTCCGGATTTGCCGGTCCCCAGCGGCATTGCGGCCAGAGCGGCAAACGTTGCCAGCGGCGCTGGGGCGGGCGAAGTGTCCAGCGGGCTGGCGGTCCCGGGGGTGCGGTACAAGCCGCTGGCCATGGTGCGTGAGGACATCGAACGAAAAATACGCAAGGAGAAGGCGGCGGAAGCCTGTTTCAAGAAGATTCGCGAGGCCTATGTGAAGTTGTCGCAGAAGCAGTCGCTGGGGCTGGAGAACGTGGCCGACGGGAAGTTCTTGAAGATTCACGATGCGGAGGCGTTCGTGACGGCGGAGCAGGCGGCCGAGTTGCCGGGAATCGGCGCGGCCAAGGGGCGGGCCGAGGGCGCTCTGTCGCGGAAGTACGGCGAGTTCGCCCCGTTTGCGGCCCTGGCCTTTGCCATCAAGCCGTTCACGGACGAACCGGTGACTTACAAAGATATTATTTCGCATCCACTGGTCGATGAATATGACAACTGCTATCTCTACAGGGTGACGGCGGTGGAGGCGGAGCACAAGCCGGCCTCGCTGGCGGAAGCCAGGAATCTGGTGCTGGCCGATCTGAAGAAGAAAGCGGCCTATGACCTGGCCTTGAAGGCCGGGGAAGCGCTAAAGGCGGCGGCGGAAAAAGAGGGACTGGCGGCGGCGGCCCAGGCTAAAAAACTGACCGTGGAGACGCCGGAGTCCATCGGTCGGGACGAGGCTCGGACCGTGAAACCGGGCAATCCGCGCGGCCGGGCGGTGTTCGAGACGGCCGATGCGGGCAAGAAAGTTGGCCTGGTCGGGAGCGAAACTTATGATACGGTACGCGTCTTTGCCGTGGTAAAAGTGGTGCACGGCACGGTGGCGGAGTTCGATCTGACGCGGACCACGCTGATGGAGAATGCCCTGCACCAGGCCCGGGGCAAAATGCTGCCCAACAAACTCCAGACCCTGGAGGACATGATCCGCGAAAGCGGGGCGAAGGTACTCGACTCGTTCGATTACCGGGAGACGAAGAAGGGCGCGGCCTCGTCCGCGACGGACGCAGAGATGCCGCCGGGACTGTGAGCCGGAACGTGTGCAGGGGCCGATGGGCATGATTTTTTGAACCTGAAGAGCGGCCTTTCGTGAGGGAGGGCCGCTCACTTTTTTTGTGGTCGGGGCGGGGACAGCCATGGCGGGAAAAGTTTATCTGGTCGGGGCCGGTCCGGGGAACGCGGGGCTGCTGACGCTGCGCGGGGCCGAGGTGCTGGCTCGGGCAGAGACGGTTGTTTATGACCGTCTGGCGGCGCCGGAACTGCTGGCCCTGGCGCCAGAGGCAGCGCGGCGAATTTACGTCGGCAAGTCGCCGGAAGGCCACACGCTGGAACAGGACGAGATCAACGCGCTGCTCGTGAGCGAAGGGCGGGCGGGGCGGACGGTCGTGCGCTTGAAGGGCGGCGACCCGTTCGTCTTCGGGCGCGGGGGCGAGGAAGCCCTGGCCCTGCGCGAGGCTGGGATCGAATTCGAGGTGGTGCCGGGCGTGACGGCGGGGCTGGCCGGTCCGGCCTTCGCGGGAATTCCGGTGACGCATCGCGGCGTGTCGAGCGCTGTGGCCCTGGTCACCGGCCACGAGGAGCCGGGCAAGGCGGAGAGCGATCTGGATTATGCGGCCCTGGCCCGGATCGGCACGGTGGTTTTTTACATGGGCGTGGCTCAGATCGGCGAGATCGCCCGGCGGCTGATGAAGGAGGGCCGGGCCGGAGAAACGCCGGTAGCCATCATCGAGCGGGCGACCACGGCGCGGCAACGAACCGTGCGGGCCACGCTGGCCACGGCGGCCGAGCGGGTGAGGACGGAAAAAGTTCAGGCTCCGGCGGTGACGGTGGTCGGCGAAGTGGCGGCGCTGGGCGAGCGGTTGGCCTGGGTCGAGAGGCAGCCGCTCTGGGGCCGGACGATTCTGGTCACCCGGACGCGAGAACAGGCCAGCGACCTGGTGCGGCAGTTGCGCGACCTGGGCGCCCGGGTGCTGGAGTTGCCGACAATTGCCATCGAACCTTTGCCGCAGGACGAGTTGGCCGGGGCGATTGAGGATCTGGCGGAATTCGATTGGCTGGCCTTTACGAGCGCCAACGCGGTGGACCTGTTTTTCAAGTGCCTGACCGACGGCGGGAGCGATGCGCGGGCCTTGGCGGGCCGGCGCGTGGCGGCTATCGGTCCGGCCACGGCGGCGCGGCTGGCGGAACATGGCATTCGGGCCGACCTGGAGCCGGAGGAAGCGGTGGCCGAGTCGCTGGCGGCGGCGCTGCTGGAGGCCGGCGTTGGCGGGGGGACGCGAGTGCTGTTGCCGCGCGCCGCCGAGGCCCGCGACGTGCTGGTCGAGACGTTGCGGCAGGAAGGGGCGCTGGTGGAGGAGATTGCGGTCTATCGCACCGTGGTTCCGGCGGCGGTGGACGAGGCAAGTTTGGAGGCATTGCGGGCGGGAGAGGTCGATCTGGTGACGCTGACCTCAAGTTCGACGGCGCGGCACTTCGTTTCGCTGATTCAGAGCCGTGGCGGTGAGGAGTTGCTGGCGCGGATCAAGGGGCAACTGAAGTTTGCCTCGATCGGGCCGATTACGAGCAACACGGCAACCGAGCTGGGCCTGACGGTTGCGGTGGAGAGTGCGGAGCATACCGTGCCCGCTCTGGTCGAGACGATCCGGCGCTGGGCGGGGAAGTGAGAATGTAGGTCGAGCCCTGGCTCGACAAGTTGTTAAAAAATGTCGGGTCTGTCGACCCGACCTACTTAAGAAAGTCAGGCAAGCAATGGGAATTCCGCCGATGAGCGCCGGGTCGAACCAGAGCCAGATTCCAGGTGTGACGAAGCCGCCGCGAAGGCCGTTGAGTCCGGCGGCGAAGAAATATCTGTTGGTCGGCGGCCTGGCCGTGGTCGTGGTGGCGCTGGCCGCGGTGGCAGTGACAGCGATTATCTCGCACAAGAGCAGACCGAAGACTCCGGCGGCGCAGGGTCCACCGGCGCAAAAAATTCCGTCGCCGACGGTGATCGTCACGCCGGACAACGGATCGACGGGGAAGGGGCGGCACAGCACTTACGAGTTACCTTCGGTGTCGTCGGCGATATCGGCCTCGGCGGCGCTTCCCGCGCCGCCGGTGGAAGCGGTCGGCGTTTCGGCGGTGGCGGCCAGTAGTGGAACGTCGGCGGATTCGGCGCGGAGTGCTGCGGCGCCGGAGCAGCCTTCGTCCGAGGCGGCGGGTCTGGCGAAGCAGGCCGATGACAAGGTGACGGCGGGCGAGGCCGTGGCGGCGCGGACTTTATATACGCAAGCCCTGGCGGCTCATCCGGGGGCGCAGCAAAGGGCGGAGATCGTGGCCAAGCTGGTGGAATTGTGCGACAAGACGCTGCTCGGCAAGGAACTCTCGACCGGCGACACCGCGGCCGAGATGTACGAGGTCAAGAGCGGCGACCGGTTGGCGATTGCGGCAAAGCGCTACCTGATTCCGTTCGAACTGGTCAAGCGCGTGAACGGCCTTTCGTCGGACAGTCTCCAGGTCGGGCAGAAACTGAAAATGATTCACGGGCCGTTCAGCGTGCGAGTCTATAAGGGCGATCACCGGCTCGAATTGCTGCTGGGAGACGTGGTGGTCAAGACGTTTCCGGTGGCCATCGGGTCGGAGAACAAGACGCCGGCGGGACTGTATCCGATTATGAAAAAGGTTACCAATCCTCGGTTCGATCCGACGCCCAGTGAGCACGGGCTGGAGTCGAAGGCCGGCGGCGCGGCCGACAATCCGATCGGCACACGCTGGATCGACATCGGCAATCACCTGGGGATTCACGGCACCAGCGACCCATCGAGCATCGGCCAAAGCGTCTCGTTCGGCTGCATTCGGCTGAAAAATGAGGACGTGGAACAACTCTACGATTTCCTCGTGGCCGGGGCGAGCAAGGTGGAAATCGTGGATTAAAGCGGCTCCAAATCAGCTTTGCAGCCGGGCGAGCTTTAGGAGCGGGTCGGCGACTTTGTAGTCGGGCGACTCGGCGTTGACTTTGGCGAAGAGTCGGGCTGCTGCCTCGTAGCGTCCATCAAAATAATAGACATAGGCCAGCAGGAACTGTGCGGCGGGGTTATCGTGCCGCAACAGGTTCAGGTGCTCCAGGTCGAGGATGCGTTGGTCGAGATCCTGCCGGTTGCCGAACAGTTCGGCCAGGCGGAAATCGGCCAGGCCCCAATTGGGGTCCAGGGCCAGGGCCTGGCGCAAGGTCAGGGCGGCGAAGTCGTATTCGCCGTTGGCAAAGGCGGCGTGGCCCTGGTCGAAGCGGGCGATGGCGCTGTCGGGCTTCAGGCCCACGGCGGTCTGGTAAGCATCGCTGGCCCGGGCATAGTTGCCCATGAAGAAGTTGAAGTCGCCGCGAGTCAGATAAGCATCAAAGGTTTTGGGGTCGAGGACGGCGTTGACCAATGTCTGGTGCTCGGCGGGAGTCAACTCGACCGTCGAAGCCGGCGGCCCGCCGGCCGGCGACATCCCGGCCTCCTCGGCCAGCGGTCGCTGGATGGTGGCGGCCACGCGGTTGGCATGAATCACGTCGAGGAGCTTGGCGGCGTCGTTGTCGCCGCCGGCGGCGAGGCTCGTGAAGCGTTTTTCGACCCGGTCCCAGACGCCGTGGAACAGGTCGATGTAAGCCATCAGAAAAGAAAGTTGGGCGTTGTTGGGTTCGACGTTCAATTTGCCTTCAAGTCCGGCGCGGGCTTCGGCCAGGTCGTCGGTATCGGCATAGATGGATTGGAGATTGACGCCCGAGAGGTGAAAGTCTGGCGTGCCCCAGCCCTTGGCGACGACGAGGGAGCGGCGCAATTCGGCGGAGGCTTCGGGGAACCGGCGGGCGGCAAAGAGCGCTTGTCCGGCGGCTTGGGCGAAGAGGCTGCTGGAGGGATCGAGTTTGGCCAGGGCCAGCCAGGCCTGGGCGGCGGCGGAGAACTTGCGATTGCTGAAGAGGTAGTTGCCCATGGCGGCGAGTTGGCTGTCGTCGAGTTGTTCGAGCCGGCGGCCTTCGGGCATTTTGCCGTCCCTGGCCATGGCGGCCACGGCCTTGAGGAATTTTTCGTCGGCCAGGGTTTGCTGCATCTCCTCGCTGAACTCGGCCAGGAAGTCCTTGGGATGGGGGATGAGGTTCTGAGCGATGGCCGCGGCGGAGTAATAGCCGTAACCGTATTCGGCGGGCTTGTCGCGGAGGCCGAAGGGAAAGATGAACTGGTAGAAGCCTTGGGCGGAATTTTTGGGGCGGACCAGGGTCTGCGGGCCGACCAGAGCGGTCAGGTCCAGGCTGGCCTGCTGGAGCCGGGAGAAGCGGGTTCGCTCGGACAGGGCGAAGCTGTTGAGGCTCTTGAGGCGGGCGGCGACGACGGTGATCTTGCTGAGGTCCCAGGTGAAAGCGGAGGGCGCGAACATGCCGCCGGGCTTATTAATCGGCGAGGCCTGTTCGCCCGTGCGGGTTCCGTCACGGGAAGTGAATTGCGAGGCGCTAGCCCCGGGGCCGTAGCCGCTCTCCTGGAGTTGCTTGCTGGGCAGAACCCGGACCGTGGTGCCGGTCTGGGCCGTCGCTGTGGCGGCGCAGAAGCTCAGAGCGCTCAGGCCCAGAAGCAAGAGGCCGAATCGTTTCATGGTTGGTTTCCTCTCTGACAACGGCGTGCTACTCGTTAACGGGCTGGCCGAGGATGGCTTTTAACTTATCGAACATTTCGCGGAGGAGTTCCTCGGTTTTGGCTTCGACGATGAGCCGCAGAAGCGGCTCGGTGTTGGACTTGCGGCAGTTGAACCACCAGGCCTCGAACTCAACGGTGACGCCGTCGAGGAAATCGACCTTGCCGTCGGAGAAGGTCCGGGCCAGTTCCTTGATCAGGGCGTCCTTGTCGGCGACGCGGAAATTGACCTCGCCGGTGTTGTGGTAGCGGCGCAGCGGTTCGAGGATTTCGGAGAAGGGGGCCTCGGAGCGGCTGACGATGGAGAGGACTTTCATCAGGGTGATGACGGCGGAGTCGCAGTAGTAGTTGTCGCGGTAGTAGAAGTGGCCGGAAAGTTCGCCGCCGAAGGGGGCGTTGAACTTGCGCAGGGCCGCCTTCATGAAGGAGTGGCCGACGCGTTCGCGTCGCGGGACGCCGCCGGCCTCGGTGATTTCCTCGCGGACGACCCAACTGCTGCGCAGGTCGTAGATGATGCTGGCCCCGGGTTCGCGTTTGACGAAATCGCGGCCCAAGAGGGCGGTCAGGGTGGCGCCGGCGACACGGTCGCCGTTTTCGTCGAGGATGACGCAGCGGTCGGCGTCGCCGTCGAAACAGACGCCGAAGCGGGCCTGGGTTTCGATGATCTTCTGGCGGAGGTCGGCCACGGCTTCGTCGTGCAGCGGATTGGGATTGTGGACGAAGACGCCGGTCCGCTCGAAATAGAGCGGGACGACGTCGAGGCCCAGATCATGGAGAATCATCGGCGTCCACTTGGAGCTCATGCCGTTGGAGCCGTCCATGACGATCCGCATGGGCGTGATGTTGTCGGCGAAGCGGCGGACGTGCTGGATGTAGCCGTTGGAAAGGTCGATCTGGCGGAGTTTGCCCTTGAAGGGACCGCCGGCGCGTTCGAGGTTCTGGGCCAGGGTTTTGATTTCCCCGAGGCCGGTGGATTCGCCGATGGGCAGGCCGCCCGGGCCGGTGATTTTGAAGCCGTTGTACTCGGCCGGGTTGTGGCTGGCAGTGACCATGATGCCGCCGGCGGCGCCGAGTGAGCCGACGGCGTAATAAATGACCGGGGTTTCGACTTCGCCGACGGCGAGGCAATCGGCGCCGGTGGCCAGGACGCCTTCCATGACGGCCTTCGAGAGCGGGTCGCTGGTGGGCCGCATGTCGCCGCCGACGACGATGGCCTTGGCGTTTTCGCCGGTCAGTTTGGCGGCGGCGTCGGAGCCGAGGAGGAACTGGGCGGTGGCGTAGCCGATGCGCCAGGCGACGTCTTCGTTGATCTCCCCGGGCGACTTGCCGCGAATGTCGTAGGCCTTGAAGATGCCGTCGGGAATGGCGGGGACTGCCGGGGAGGCACGGCGGGCTTTGGCGGTCGCGGCCGGGTTGTCGTTGAACTGGCACTCCTTGCACTTGGGATAGTGACGGTCCCGGCGTCCGCCGCAAACGGCGTCGCTGATGGTGTATTTTTCACCCGGACAATGACGGTGATCTTCGCTCATGGTTCAGAAGCCTTAATAAATGCAGTTGGTAAAAGAAGGCCGCTATTCTACCCTGAACTTCTGGCTGTGCGAATAGAATTGCCGCGGGTTGTCCCAGACGATGCGGGCGATGTCGGCCGGAGTCATGCCGCGGGCCTTCATTTCCGCAATGGTGAGCGGGACGCTGAGCGGGTCGCTGGCCTCCCAGTCGGCGGAAGAGTTGACGAGCATGCGGTCGGTGCCGTACTTTAGGATCATGGCCGCGGCGCGGGCGGGGCTGAGCTTGATCGGATAGACGGTCATGCCGGCCCAGCACCCGGAGCTGCGCGTCAGTTCGATCGTCTCTTCGGTGTTGTGATCGACGCAGACCAGCTTCGGATCGAGCTTGAGTTCCTTGACCAGGTCGAGAATGATTTTGATGCCGGCGAGCTTGGGCACGTGCGGGGAATGGACGACGACCAGGTCGTTGCGCTTCCGGGCCAGTTCCAGTTGGGCCTTCAGGACGGCGATTTCGTTGGGCGTGTTGTTGTTCAGGCCGACCTCGCCGATACCGATGACGTTGGGCCGGTCGAGGAAAGCCTGCATGCCCTTAATCACGGCGAAACTGATTTCGGTGTTCTCGGCCTCCTTGGCGTTCATGCCCAGGACGACGTAATGCTTGATTCCGCGCTTGGCGGCGCGGAGCGGCTCGAAGGTGGTCAGGTGGTTGAAGTAATCGAGGTGGCTCGCCGGCGAAGTTTTGTCGCAGCCGCCCCAGAAGGCCGGTTCGACCACGGCCACTATTCCGGCCTGGGCCATCCGCTCGTAATCGTTGGTGGTGCGGCTGTACATGTGAAGGTGGGGTTCGATGATTTTCATCGGGAAACTCCTTGTTTTCTGCGGCCAAGCAGCAGGAGGTGGGTCCGGTGCTATTGCCGGTCGCGCAGGCGGTCGGCCAGTTCTTCCATGCGGCTGTCGCCGAAGTCGGCCAGCCAGCGCAGCACCGCCCCGGCCGCGACCAGCAGGAGCGGCAAGATGAGCATGTTCGCCACGGCTTCAAAGATGCCTCGGGCGCCCGCGGCGCCCTCGGCGTGTTGCGACATGACTACCACGTCGATGATGCCCAGGATGAGAATCAATCCCCCGACGATGGTCAGGCCAACCGCCAGAATGCGCAGGCCGCCGTAGGCCGTGGAGGAGCGCAGGCCCTTCTTCAGTTGCTCGCGATCGCCCGGCCCGAGCAGTTTGCCCTTCCACTGGTCCGTGCCGGGCAAGCCCAGATCTTCGCGCACGCGAGATCGCGATAGTGAGGTTAAGTTGTCGTCTTCGCCGTCGCCGGGCAATTTTTCGTTCTGTTCATCGGCCATGGCTGTTCTCCTTTTTTTGACATTGCTGAAACCTACTCAGGCGCCGAACTTCTGGAGCTTCCCGGCATGGGCCAGGGCGATCTGCATCAGATACCGCAGGGGCATCCGTCCCAGCCCGCCGGCGACGCAGGAAACCTCGTCGAACCTGGTCACGCCGTCGCGGCGGATGGTGGCCGGAGCCCACAGCACCACCGGCACCGGATGCCAGGAATGGCCCTTCATTTTCGAGGGCGTGGAATGGTCGCCGGTGATGATCAGCACGTCGGGATTCAGGGATCGCGCCGCCGGAATCGCCGCGTCGAGTTCCTCGATGCGGCGGACCTTGGCCTCGTAGTCGCCGTCCTCGCCGGTCTTGTCAGTGTACTTGAAATGGATGAAATAAAATGTGTATTCATCCCAGTGTTTGCGGGCCAATTCGATGTTCTCGGCCAGCGAGTCGCCGGTCTCCAGGAGCGTCATGCCGACCAGGCTGGCCACGCCGCGGTACATCGGGTAGTTGGCGATGGCGGCCGCCTGGAGGCCGTAGCGGTCGGCCATGCTGGGGAACTCGGTGTGCAGGGCGAAGCCGCGGGCCAGCAGGCCGTTGGCCTTTGGCTCGGCGGCGAGAATTTTCGTCGCCTGCTGCACGAATTTCTTGACGATGCCGGCGGTCTTTTTGGCCGCAGCGCTCTTGCTGGTAGCCGTCGGCGTCAGTGGCGGCACGCCGGTGACCTGCGGATCGGTGTCGGCGACGTGATCGTCCAGGCCTTTGCCGCGCAAAATCAGGACGGCCCGATGCTCGGCCTCGGTCTGGAGAATGATCTGGGCCCCGTCGATCTTGGGCGGCAGCTTGTCGAGAAGTTTTTTGACGATCCGTTCGTTGTCCTCGGTGTGAATGCGTCCGGCGCGGCGGTCGAGGATGTGGCCCTGCTTGTCGAGCGTGGCAAAATTGAGCCGCGCCGCCACGTCGCCGGCCCGCAGCGGAAAGCCCACGCCCAGGGCCGAGAGCAGGCCGCGGCCGATCTGGAATTCGGTCGGCTCGTAGCCGAACAGGCCGAGGTGGCCGGGTCCGCTGCCGGGCGTGATGCCGGGGGCGACGGGGTCCATTACGCCGCACTCGCCCTCGGCGGCCAACTGGTCGAGGTTCGGCGTGCGGGCCTGCTGCAACTCGGTCAGGTTGTTCGGCCCGCTCTGAATGCTGCCGATGCCGTCGGCGACGAGAAAGACGATCCGCTTATCGTTCTGTTGAATCAGCGTACTGAGGTCCAACGCCATGGTGCTTCTCCTTTTTTTCACCCCTCTCCCTTGACGGGAGAGGGTAGGGTGAGGGTGACGAGTTAGTTCACAATCGGTTCGCTGACGACTACCTTGCCATTCTATCGCGAGAGGCGGGTGAACCACAAGGGCCGGGCACAATTTTTTGCGGGCGTTGATTTTGGCGCGGCGCTGGCGTAGACTAACGCTTGGGTGGCATGGCGGCGTTGTTTGCCGCCATGAAGGGCAGTCGCTGAAATAGAGAAAGAAGGTCTCGATGACCGAGCGAGTGGTTATCAATGCAGAGTTAAAGAACGATCCGCGAATGGTGCGGCTGAGCGAGTTACTGCGCGAGTTGGGGCGCGTGGCCATTGCGTTTTCGGGCGGCGTGGATTCGACCTTCCTGGCGGCCGTGGCGGGTGAGACGCTGGGCCGCGCGAACGTGCTGCTGGTGACGGCGATCAGCGAGACTTACGGGCCGCGCGAACGGGCCGACAGCGAAACGCTGGCCGAGTTGCTGGGGCTGGAGCGGATCGTCATCGACACGCACGAGTTGGAGATACCAGAGTTTCGGCACAATCCGCCGGACCGCTGCTATTACTGCAAGAAGGAACTGTTCACGCAGATTCGCGAAGTCGTGGCAGGGCGGGGAAAGTTCGTCATGTGCGACGGATCGAACACGGCTGACACGCACGATTTCCGTCCCGGCCGCCGCGCCGTCCGCGAACAGGGCGTGCGCAGTCCGCTCCTGGAGGCGGGCTTGTCCAAAGACGACATCCGCGAACTTTCGCGCCGCATGAATCTGCCGACTTGGAACAAGCCGGCCTACGCCTGCCTGTCGAGCCGCTTTCCGTACGGCACCGACATTTCGCCGGAGATGGTCGAGCGCGTCGGGGCGTGCGAGGAAGAACTTTTCAAACTCGGCTTCACCGGCTGCCGCGTGCGCCACCACGGCGACGTGGCCCGGATCGAAGTTCCGCCGGAAAGGATCGCCGAGATAGCCGCGCCGGAGATGCGCCGCCGCGTGGTCGAACGGTTCAAGGCCCTCGGCTACAAATACGTGACGCTCGATCTCCAGGGCTACCGCACGGGGAGCATGAACGAAGTGCTTTCGGACGAGATTCGGCTGGCGGAGGGCGAGAAGCCGTCCCGCAGTTAATCCTTGAGTTCAAACGTAATATCGTCGGCGGCGCCCTGTGGTTTCTCCCGTTCGGCGTTATGGCCGCCGTCGTCTTTCAGGTTGGGTCCGACGGAATAGATGATAAAGCCTTCGCCCTGGCGATGATAGATAAGCGGCTTGTCGGTGAACGGATCGAGTGGTTCGCCGAGGCCGGCGGTGAACTCCGGTTTCAGGTCGGCCAGGCGTTCCGGGTAAGACCCCGTGGCCAGTTTCTGCCGCCGCAAGGCCACGCCCCAGGCGGTGACACGCGCTTCGGTCGCATGTTTGCATAAACTTTTTGCGAAGCCCCCGATTGGTGGAATGAACAATTGAGCTGTAAAGGCGTACCAGGGGATAGATTTATCTGGGCGATAGGAAAACTGGTTTGGCCCAAAGTCGGTTTTCATTTGCTCGTAGATTTGGCGGTAACTTTTCAGAAAAACCGCCTGTCCGGCCAGCCACTCCAGTCGGGCCAACCCGGCGGCCTTGCATAGCGGAGGCGCATCCGTAATGTGAAACTGGTTCAAGTCGAACCGACCGGCCAGCAGGTCGCGGAAAAAAATGTTCATCCAAGCAAGTTCGCCCTTCATCCCCACGCGGAACTGTTCGCGATAATCCCGGCGCGGTTGGACGATCATCGAAACCTGTTTCAACTCCGGCTCGCTGAACGGCCTGGCCCGCAGGCTCTCCTGAACCGATTTGCAGAGCATCCCGTCGATGGCCACAGTACACATCGTACTAATCAGCGTCGGCTCGTCAGCGGTCCAGCGCTCCATAGACTTGAGCGAAGTCCAGTAACCGATGGCCCGGTCGCCCCGGCCTTCTGAAACGGACACCTCGGCTGCCACGCAAAGCAATCTGGCCAAATTCATTTCTGGCGTAAGATTGGGCAGTTGGGTGGCCAGGCCCGGGGAGAAATCAATTGGCGACTGGTACTTCGGCCGCGCCGCCGCCTGGCGCAGCAAGTCGAAAACCGTGGCCTGAGCGTCCAGATATTTATGCACGGTGGCCAGTTCTTCAGTCGTAATCGGGCGGTTTCGATTCTCTGCATTTCCACCGATAGTGAGGATCAGCTTGCCATCCTTCAACGTCACTTCAACATAGCTCGCGTCAGAATTTTCTTTGTGGAAAAGGTCAAGTACGTTTGATGTTCCGTATACTTCTGCGGCGGCGCGCCAGAGCGGACCGGCGTCGTCCTTGTCGCCCTTATCTGGCGGGGTAAACGGTTCGGGATAAGTCGGAATGCCGTTGGCCGTAAACCAGTCCATGGCTTGGTCGCGCTCGCGGGTCAGATAAAAGTTGACGGCGGTGTACAGGACAGCCCAGACGGCGACGGCGACCAAAAGCCGCACACCAAGCCAACGCAGAGCGGCGATGAGTTTACCGAACATGCCGAACCTCCTCTCTTGACGAAGACTTTAATCTCAATTTCCTGCTAACTGAAACAGGCTTAACGGAGCGTTCAGCGGCCAACTGCTGAAGATGATCGTGTGGGCCACGGCCACCAGGATCGTCAGAATCAGGACGACCAAGAAGTCGGTCATCCAACGCACCCAGCGGCGTGTCCGATACCAAGTAGCAATTCGGTTGGTCATGATCCGATCATTGCCTCCAAATCGTGGCGTTCTTTCTGCAAAGTTTTCCAGTCCACCGGGGCAGGGGCCTGCGGCCGGCACACCATCAGCGACGAAAGTCCCGGCATTGGCGGTTGAACCGCTATACAAATCGGCGACACTGGGGCCGGACCGCTCGGCCCGGAAGAATCGATCGCACTGTTAATGGCCGCCGTCGCGGCCACCACCAAGCCGGTGGCCAGGGCCAGCCACGTTCCCGCGCGGGGGCAACTGTGCGGCGGAGACGGCGGCGCGGCAGAGAGAATGCGGTCGGCCAGGGCCGCAGGCGGGCCGGCCAACCGGCCGCGCCGTAAGCGCTGCTCGAAATTGTCCGGCGCATTACCGCTCATGTTCGAGCAATCCTTTCAACTTCTCCAGGCCGTAACGGTATCTGCTGGCGGCGGTGTTCGGCGAGATTCCCAGCAACTCGGCGATTTCGGCGAAGGTCAAATCCTGCCAGACCTTCAGGAACACCACCTCGCGCTGTTCCGGCGGCAACTCCGTCATGGCCCGACTGATCGCTTCGTGATTCTCTGGCTCTGGCGGCGCGCCGCTTTCGGTTTCCTCAAACTGCACGGTCCCGCAGGCCAGATCGCCGTCCCACCAGCGCCGCCAGCGCGAGCGGTTTCTGAACGCCTCGTTGCGACAGACGGTCAGGACATAACCCCGCTGGTTTTCCACTTCCGCCAAACGGTCCAACTGGACGGCCAGCCGCACGAAACAACTCTGCACCACGTCCTCGGCTTCCGCCGGCGAACGGCTCAACAGGCGGGCGTAGGCGTAGAGCGACGGAGCATACCGTTCGTACAGGTCGGCCAGCGTTATAGTTTTGCCGGAATGGCGCACAGTCGAACTCTCACCGGGTTGCGTCGGGCAGCCAAACTTCGCGCGTCAGCGGCCATTCTACTGATAAAGACCCGGCCGGGGCGAGGATTTGTCTATCAATTATCGGAATTCCGTGTGGGCCGAAAGCCCTCCACGCTCACGCCATCGGGACGCAGGTGCGCCGTCACGGCGCCGAGGAGATAGGTTTTGAAGATTTCGACTTCCGGCGGCCAGTGGAAATCCTTGCGGCGATGCGAATCGCGATAGCGGCCGACGCTCATCACGGCCAGCGGCGCCGCCGATTTTTTCAGAAATTCCAGAACCTCCGAACTCTGCTGCCCGTGGTGCGGCAGGAGCATCACGTCGGCCGCCAGAGAGTCAGAGGCAGTCATGGCCGCCAAGCGGTCGGGCGAAGCGTCGGCTGTCAGGAGCATGGTCCGACCGGCGTAAGTGAGCCGCAGGACCACGCTGGTGGGATTATTTTCCTTCGACGGCGGCAGATCGGCCGGGGGATTGAGAACCTGCATTTCCAGGCCCGCCGGGGCTGGAACCACGTCGCCGCGCCGGAGCCAGTGGATTTCATGTCCGTTGTCTTTCAGCCAATCCACAACGCGATGGCTGTACGAGTTTGTGAAGCCGCGCAGGTCAGCGGCGTCGAGGAAATGTGAGCTGAGGTAGAAACGGTCCACGGGAATTCGTTCGGCCACCAGGGCGGCGTCCTTGACGTGATCGGCGTCGGCGTGGGTCAGGACGATGGCGTCGAGGCGGGCGACGCCGAGTTTCCAGAGGGCCGGGGCGGTGACCAGCGGGCCGGTATTTTCAGCCGTCATATCGGACCCGCAATCGACCAGCAGATTGTACCCGCCGGGGGCCTGGATGAGGACCGTGTTGCCGCAGCCAACGGCCAGGGTGGTGATGCGGACTTCGTCGGTCGGCCCGCGCGGCACGCCGAGCCAGGCGTATCCGGCCACGGCCACGGCCAGCGCCGCCGCGAGTTGCCACCTGGCCAACCGCAGCCGCACGCGAAATGTCCAGGCCAGCAGCAATCCGATGACGACCGCGACCCAGGGCCAGGAAAATTCACGAACATAAAAATGGCCATATGGCACGCTGACGCCTGCCTGCGACAGATTTTCCAGCCAGCCGGACATCCAGTTCAGGAGAGTCCACGGGCCGCTCCAGGCCGCCAGGCCGGGAATCAGGCCGAAGATTGCGACCACGACGGAGAGCATCAGGAGCGGCAGGACGAGGAAGAAGGCCAGGAAGTTGCTGAGGAAGCCGATGGGCGTGACGAGATGAAAATGCCAGGCCATGAGCGGCATGGTGAAGAGTGTGCCGGTGATGCAGGTGCAGAAAAGATATTCGAGCCACTTTCTCGCTTTGCTCAGGTATCCATGTTCCGGCTCTTGCTCGACCAAGTGGTCTGTGCGCCGCCAGGGGAAGATCAGGCACACCAATCGCGGGCAGGTGACCATTAGGCCGAGGACGGCGATAAAGGATAATTGAAAACCGATACCGAACAGATCTGACGGGGCGATGAGGAGTGAAACGATGGCAGCACCGGCGAGGGTGTTGAGCATGTTGCGTTGCCGGCCCGTCAGGTCGCCCAGCGCGAGCAGGATAAAGAACACGGCGGCCCGGACCACGCTGGGATGAAATTCGACGGCCAGGCAGTAGAAGGTGACGAAGAGGATCAGGAGGATCGACCTGGTCCGCAAACCGATCATGAGGCGGCGCGTCAGCCACATCAGGCCGCAGGCGAAGAGGATGAGGTGAATGCCGCTGACGGCCAGGAAATGGACGATGCCGCTGCGCATGAATAATTGCTGTTCGTGATCCTGGAGTTCGCTCAGGTCGCCCAGGAGCAGGGCGGGCATGATTCGGCGGGCCGGACCGGCGGTCGATTCATCGCCCTTGTCGTCGCCGCGTGGAATGGCGCTGAGAATCGCCGTGCGAATCTCGCCCATCCAGACATAGGGACTCCACCACGGGCCGCGCTGCCGGTCGCGGACGGCGGCCCAGAAGTTGGTGGTCAGGCCAGCGCTGATGCCGCGCTGGCCGTTGACCTCGGCGGCGTCGGCCTGGCCGGGATTGAGCGGCTCGGCGAACCGGCGAAGCTTTCCGGTGACGAGCAGGCGGTCGCCGGTGCGCGGACGCGAGCGATAGTCCGGCGGGATGGCCTGTTCGACGGTGACGCGGACGCGGCCGTCGGCTTGGAAAGTGCGGCCGTCGCCGAGCGTTACAGCCGTGACGGCCAGGGTCAGGGCGGTGTAGGAGCGGTTGCCGAACTGTTTCGCCGGCGAGGCCGGTTCGCCGCTGGCATCGGCCGATGCTTCCGCTGCATCGACGTTGGCGGCGATGTGCGGCGCGAGGGGGTTGTCGGGATGAGTGGAAGGCCGGGGGTTTTGGACGACGACGCCGGCCAGGGTGACGATGCGTCCCTCCGGCGTGGCCAGTTGGCTGACGTCGGTTGGACTTCGTTCCGTTCGCCAGGCGAAGAGCAAGGCTCCGACGCCGGCCGCCGCCAAAAGCGCCGCGGCGACACCGAGGCGGCTGCGCTCACCCGTTCCGCGCCGCAACGAAAACACCAGGCCCGCGACGCCGAAAAATGAGGGAATCATCCAGACCCAGGCCGGCAGCGCGGCCAGACTGGCCACGATGATGCCGCCGCACAAGGCCAGGGCCGGGGCCAGGAGCGGCCGGCGCGGTGGCGGGGTCGGTGGCTGGTTCGTCGAGGTTGTGGGCGGGTTCGCCCCAACGTCGGTCATGCGGGTTCTCTCCTGGCAATCACCATATTATCCGCCCGGTTCCCGGAGGCAAGGGGCGAGCAGGCTGGGCGAGCAGGCCGGGCAAGAGGCCGGGCAAGAGGCTTGCCCTGCCGGGGCGAGGTTTCTAATATGGGTTGCATGTCCGAAGTGGCCCCAAAAATTTCCGAGCGTCCGGTCTGGCAGCCGACGCGGCGACAGGCGGCCATTGTCATCGCCGCTGTTGCGCTCCTCTACCTTATCCCCGTCAGCAACCACTGGCGGGTGAGCAACGACTCGGCCCGCTACCTGTCGGTCGGCCAAAGTCTGGCCCAGGGCCACGGCTTCACCTGGAACCACGGCGAGTCGCCCGGGGGCATTTCGCCCGGCCTGCCGGTCGTCGTGGCGATTTCCTATCGCCTCTTCGGCGACGCCTTCTGGCCCCTGAACCTGATGCAGGCCCTGCTGGGGATCGCCACGATCATCCTGACTTACCGCCTCGTGCGGCTCTACGAATGCCGGCGCACGGCCCTGAACGTTTTTCTGCTCACGGCCTTTTCCATCACGATGTACGAGTCGAGCCTAGACATTCTGACCGATCTGCCGGGGATGGCCTTCGTCGTGGCGGCCCTCTGGTGCCTGGTCCGTTTCACGCGGGCCAAAGGCTGGGGCTGCCTGGCGGCGGGAACTGTGCTGCTCGTGGTCGCGGTGGCGATGCGGACGGCCATGGTTGTTGTCGTGGCGCCGCTGGCGGTGGGCGTGATCTGGGAAAAAAGCGTCCGGCCGCGGCGAATGCGGATCGCCGGGGCGCTGGCGGTGGTCGCGCCGTTCGTACTGGGCGGCGCTACGGTCGTGGCCCTTATGTCGGCAGAGAAGATTCCGGGGGACGCGGCGCAATACGCCACGGCCCTGGTCACCAAGTTTGATGTGATGCACGATCTGATCGGCTATTTCCTCCGCCCGGTCCTGGAACTGCCCTCGACCATTTTCCAGCTTCTCTCGGGCCAGGGCCTGCCGCACTTCGCCGACGCCTCGACGCCGTGGCTCTGGCCGCTCGTGCCAGTGGCCTGGGCGGTTGGCACGGCCGTGCTGGCCGCGATGTTCTGGGGCCTGGGACGGGCCTTGCGCCGCCGGCGGTTGATCGTCGCTCTGCCGGCTCTCGGATACCTGTTTTTCCTGACGGTGGTCTGGTCGGCTCCGGCGGTGCGCTACTTGCTCCCGATTCTGCCGCTGGCGGCCTGGTTCCTGGTCGATGGGGCAGGGGAGGCGGGCCGGCGGTGCTTTGTGCGGCGGCGCGGTGAGCGGTCCGTACAGATTTTCGTCAGCGTCCTGGTCGGACTGCTGGTGGCGATGAACGTGCCGAAGGTCGCGGTCGACATTTATAAATCGCATTACCCGAACTATTCAGGCAGCCGGCTGAGCCGCTGGCAGCCGATCGCCGATTTTCTGAAGCGCGCTCCGATGGCGGAGGACGAAGTGGTCCTGACGCCCAACGGCGGCGTGGTGTGCTTTCTCAGCGGTCGGCGGACCTTGGAACTGGGCGATGCTTCGCGTTCTTCCCCGCTGTATTGGACGAGGCTGGGCGAGCAGACGCGCGGCTTGGTCGTGCGCTTCGTTGTCTTCGACAGGAAACGGGTGTCCGGAGGGCTCGAGTCCGACCTTTACCGCGGCAACGTGACCGAGGGCGCGGCTCGCGTGGTCCTTGAAACGATCGACACGATTGTGGTGGAATGTCCGCCGGGCAAATTCATCGTTCCGCCGGACCCCGAGTAGCCGGCGCCTTGATTTGATTTGTCGCTTCGTCCGCCGGAAGTCCCCGCTGCCGGCGCAACTCTTCCTGGAGAATGGCCACGTCCTGGGTCAACCGCTTGTTGCGGTCGCTCAGACGCGAAATCAGGATCGAAAACTGCATCATCAGGATGATGGCGAAACTGAGGATGCAGAACAGAATGAAGGTTTGATACAGCATGCCGGTGTATTTCTGAACCAGATAAAAGAAGCCGGAGGAGAAAAGCCCGATCAGGGCCACGGCCACCCCCGCCGCCAGCCAGATCAGGGCATAGGCCGTGCGCAGCAAGTCGCGCCGGATCAGTTCCACCGTGGCCACGCAGATCAGCCCGCCCAGCAGCACCGTCAGGGCCTGAATGATAAGGGTTTTGTCTTCGCCCATCGCCGCACCTCCGCTCAATCCAACGCTCGCCGCGGAAACGTCGTCGGATCGCCTTTGAGCCCCTTGGTCTCCTTTAGCAAACCCAGGGCCACCGCCATGAAGACCTTGATCATGTAATAGAGGCCATGGCCGAGGCGGATGCTGCTGGCGCCTCCCTGACGCTCGCGCATGACCACCGGAGTTTCCCGGATGACGTAGCCGGCCTGGTGCAATAGGACCAGGGCTTCGACTTCCGGGTAATCACGCGGATAGAACCGTCCCAGAAAGCCGATGGCCTCGCCGCGCGTGGCCCGGAAGCCGGAGGTGGTGTCGGTCAGCCTCTGGCGGCAGATGACGCTGATGGCCGCAGCGAAAATGCGGATCCCGATGCGGCGGGTGCCGGTGGACTTGAAGCCGTCCTGAACCGGACGGCCGGGACTGGGGAGAAAACGGCTGCCGATCACGACGTCAACTTCGGAATTTTTTTCCAGAACCTCCAGCAGCGGCGGAATCTCCTCCGCCGGATGTTGACCGTCACCGTCAACCTGAATGGCGACGTCGTAGCCGTTTCGCGCCGCATACTTCAGTCCCGTCTGGACCGCCGCACCAATGCCCAGGTTGAAGGCCAGGCTGCACACCAAAGCCCCGGCCGCCCGAGCCCGCTCCGCTGTCC
This sequence comes from uncultured Planctomycetia bacterium, assembly GCA_903929765.1. Taxonomy (GTDB): domain Bacteria; phylum Planctomycetota; class Phycisphaerae; order FEN-1346; family JAACEH01; genus CAIYVX01. The sequence continues at coordinate 69,440 of CAIYVX010000044.1, read as the reverse complement.
GGTCAAAACTCCCGTCGTCCACCACCAGGACGTCGGCCTGCGGCAGGTGCTCGCGCAGTTCCCGGACGACCTGGACCACGGCCTCTTCCTCGTTGTACGCGGGGATGATGCAGAGAATGCGCCGCTTCCCTTCGCTCATGGCGGCTAAGATACCGCGCCCGATCAGGTTTGACAAGGGGAGGCACGGGAATACAGAAATTCTCCAATAGGCCCGCGAGAGGTCGTGTGTTACAATCCTGCCCCATTAAACCGACAAGCCCTGAAGCGGGCTGAACAGCCGCAGTAGCGGTGTAGGGTAACATTATGAGAACCGACCCAAGCCAGTACCTTTTTCGTGATACATTGCGTTCCGTCTGCGGCGCGGCGGCAATGGAAATCGATCCGCGCGAAGTGATTTACGATGCAGACGCCGTGTCGCAAATCGCAGCGGTTTGCGACCGGCTGGTGGCGGGGCAGGGCCGGCGCGTCGCGGTGCTGGCGGACAGTCGCACGCGGACGGTGGCCGGAGATGAGGCGTCGGAAATTTTACGCGGCGCCGGCTGGCAGGTCGAATTCATCCTGGTTGCCGATCCGCCGGGTGGCACGCCGGTTTGTGATGATCTGACCAGAGACGCCCTGGCGGCGCGGCTGGCGGAACCGCAACTCATTCTCGCGGTGGGCAGCGGCGTCATCAACGACCTGGGGAAATGGCTGGCGGCGGAGCGCGGCGTGCCCTACGTTGCCCTGGCCACGGCGGCGAGCATGACCGGCTACGCCTCGGCCAACGTCGCCCCGGCGGTTAAAGGCGTGAAGACGCTGGTTCGCGGCCGTGCCTCGGCCGCCATTATTTCCAGTCCGGCCATTCTCCGCGGGGCGCCCTACGAAATGACCGCCGCAGGACTGGGTGACGTGGTGGCCAAGATCGTCAGTTCGGCCGACTGGCGGCTCAATAATCTCCTCTTCGGCGACGAATACCTGCCCGAAGTCGTCGGCCTGGCCAGCGCGGTTGAACCGCTGTACCTGGACCGGCCGGAAGCCTTGCGGGCCCTCGAACCGGCGGCCATTGATGCCCTGTTTGCGGCGCTCAACCTGATCGGCGTTTCGCAGACGCTGGCCCGGACCTCGGCCCCGGCCTCCGGCGGCGAACACCTCATTTCGCACGCCCTGGACATGATGTCGTCGCTCGACGGCCGGCCGCACGACCTCCACGGCCGCCAGGTTGGCGTCGGGACGATTCTGGCGGCGGAGTTTTATGGCCGCGCTCTGGCCATTGAATCGCCACGCTTCGTCGCCGCGCCGGAGCGAATCGACGAGCCGTTCTGGGGCCGGCTCTCGGGCGAGGTCGCCGCGTGTTACGCCGAGAAACAGGCGAGGCTCCGCCAGGCCCGTGAATTTCTCTCCCACGGCAACGCCTGGGACCGCCTGCGGCAGACCCTGGCTCCCATGCTTCGTCCGGCGGAGGCGATTCGTGACTGCCTGAGCCGGGCCGGCGCGGCCACCACGGCGGCGGACATCCGGTGCGACCGGGCGCGGCTCCTGGCCGCGCTACGTCATGCCCACGAAATCCGTCCCCGCTTCACCATTCTCGACCTTGTGAACATCCTCGGCCTCCTGCCGCGTGCGGCGGAAGAAATCGTTCGTTAGGGCCGTTCGCGGACCGCGTTTTTCCCGAAACATTTCTCAACTCGGCTCGTTTAAGTCTATATTGGAACTCTTGGCGCGGACCCTTTGTTTGTGCTATTTTCCAGGCCATCTGGTTGGTATACTTCAGACGTTCATAGGGAGGACAATTTATGAAGTTAATTCGATGGTCTATGGCGTTGCTCGTGGCCGTGGCCCTGGTCGGGGGCGTCGCCCTGGCCCAATACCAACCTAACCAACCGAAACAACCCACGACCGTCAAAGGGGAAACCCATGCCCCGACGGACACGAACAACCAGACCGCCGAGAACCGGCAGACCATCCCCGCCCCGGCCGAGGCCCATGCGGCGCCGCCGGAGTTGGACGACGCCGGCCTGGCGGAGGCCGCCCGCAAGACGCCGCTGGGCCTCGTTCGCCTGACCATGGACAAGGGCAAACCGACTCTTGGCGTTCTCCTCGTCGGGGCGGACAAGGAGCATTGGTTTGTGGTCACCAACTTCCTGCCGATCGCCGGGGCCAAATGGGTCGAGGCCCAGACTAACGACAACGCCAAGTTGGAAGTTGAGGGTTTGGCGAATTACAACGAAACGCAGGATCTGGCCCTGCTTCAGGTCAAGGCCCCGGAGTCGAAGAAGGCGCCCGAGATCAAAAAACCTAAGCTCAAGGGTGCGGCAGTCTCGGCCGAGGAGGCGGCGCCGGCCCAGGTGTTCGATCTGAAGAAACCCCACCCGCTGGATCTGGCCGAGAAAAATCCCAGCGAGGGTGAACTGGTCTATGCCATTGGCCTGCCCGAGGCCAACCGTCCGACCGCCGGCTGGGCCGATTTCGGCAAGGTTCAGAAGGTGGTTTCCGGTTCCGACATCGGGGCTGCGGCCGACTCGCAATGGCTCCAGACCGATCCGGTGATTTCCCAGAACAATCGCGGCGGGGCACTGGTTGATCACGACGGCAAGGTTGTCGGGCTGCTGACCTTCGCCGGGCGGACCGATAAAGGCCCGGCCCTGTCGGTGCCGGTTTCGGTCATCCGCGCCCTGCTCGACCGTCCGGGCCTTGACGTGGCCGCCACCTATCCCAATCCCAAGGGTTCCTTCGTCTGGCCGGCCAGTCGCGGCGCCGCCAAGGCCGAGACCTTTCCGCCCAGCCGCGCTATTTCCACCGCCGACGCCGTAAAGGATCGGCTCAAATGCCCCACCTGCACGGGCCACGGCTACGTTGTTACCTCGCAAGTCACCATTAATCAGGGCAAGACCATTCCGGGCGCCGACATCCAGACCTCCTGCGACGCCTGCGGCGGCACGGGCATCCTCATCCAACCAGACATCCACAGACTGCTGGCCGGTCTGACCCGCGTCGTCCTCAATCCCGATCCCAAGGCGGCCGAAGCGGAAATCCTCCGGGCTAAAACGTCGGTGCAGGACGCCTGCGACCGCGCTGCCGTTAACCGCCTGGTGCTGGCCAACACGCTCGACGGCACGGCCGGCAAGCTCCTGGGAGAACCGGACGCCAACCGCGGCGAGGCCGTCGTGTTTATTGCCGAGCTTGGTCCCAAGGTCAAGTGGAAAGAGGGCAAGGATACTCAGGGCAAGGACATTCAGTGGGTTCTGGCTTATGGCTCGAATATCTGGGCGATCGCCTACGGGGCCGAACCGCGAGGCAACCGCTCTTTATCCGCCGGGGTTCGCGCCGCCGCTCCAACGGCTCCTTTCGGTGGGCGCCATGCCGCACCGGCGGCTCCCCCAGTGGTCGCCTCCGGCTCGCGCTATGTACTCGTCTCCGGCATTATCGAGGGGGTCACGCTGCTCGAGACGGGCAAGTCGATCTACCGGGCGCCGCTCATTCGCGTGGCCGACATCGACTCGCTGCGGAACTGAGCAGTCAGGAGCAATTAACGTTTTGGGTTACTGGGTGCCACACCTTGTCCCGGCGGGCTGCATTGCCGGGCAAGGTGTGTGGAAGGCCGGCAAACTTTCCCAAAGAGTACAACCAATCGTTAACTGCTCTAATCGTGAAATGCTAGACCGCGGCTGGTTCGGCCTTCCGTCCGACAATGCCGTACTGCTTTGAAAGTCCGGCCAGAATCGGATTGCGGTAGGGGTACCAGAGGCAGGCCGGAATGGTCTTGACCACGCCGTCTGACGGATCCTCGTAGGCGAAGACCGCTTTGCAGCTTTCCATCCGGGCCGCATCGACCGAGTGCTGTTCCTCGAACGGCAACATGCCCAGCCGCAGGATGCGCCGGGGTCGCCGGCCGCTGGCCAGACCTTCGGCGGACTGCCGGCGGAACAGTCCGCCGATCAGCTTCAGCAGTGCCCGCACCGGTTTGCCGTTGCCCAAGCCCACAAAATTGATCGAGCGCAAGGCCCACGGGGCGAAAGTTCTGATGCAGAGCAACCGTCCGCGCCAGCGCTGGAAGAACTTCGTCGGGTCGAGGCGGTCGAGTTGCGGCTCGATCCTGCGGCTCAATTCCGCCAGTTCGACCACCACTTTGGAGAACGGGCGTTTGAGATAATGGTTGATGCCGCGGTAGCGTTGGCCGTCGGAAATCAGCAGCGTCATTGACTCGCAATTGGGATGGACGCCGGCCAGCAGCAGCACCTCCGACCGGGGGCTTTTGCGGAAGAAGGAACGCGGCTTCTTCATGGCGTAGGCCAGGCCGGAAGGAACGAACTCGACTTCATTACCAGGAATGGCCTGCCGGACCATTTTCTCCACGTCTTCCATGGTCGTGGTCTTGGCGGCATCGAACTCGCCGGGTTTCCAGTTTTCGGTCAGCGGGATGATGCCGAGGTCGGAAATCAGGTCGCGGTTGTCGTGGACGAACTGAAGCAGGTCGCCGATTAAGTGGTCATTGACGCCCGTGGCGGCGCAGGCAATGATGGCATGTTTGCGTTTGCTGAATTTTTTCAGGTTTTCCAGGGCCTTCATCTTTTTTTCGTAGGCCGGGCGATTTTTCCGCAGCCGCTCGTAGATGTCGGCGCTGCGGCCGTCGAAGGCGAAACGCAGCGGCACGCGGGCATCGCAGAGCTTTTTGCAATATTCCTCGTCGGCCAGCTTGACGCCGTTGGTGACGACGTGCGGCTTGAGGCCGTAGCGCTTGGCCAGGGCGATGATCTCGAGCAGGTCGTCGCGGAGGGTCGGTTCGCCGCCGAAAAGCTGGAGGACGGGCTGGGGCTGCATCTGGCCCACCACGGCGAAGACCTTCTCGAAATATTCCAGCGGGGGATGAAAATCGAAACCCATGTCACGGATGGTGGCGATGCAGATCGGGCAATTCATGTTGCAACGGTTGGTCACGTCGATGAAAACGATGTTGGGTTTGTGGTTGGTCTGGCAATGGTCACAATTGAGCGAGCAGTGCTGAGGGTCGGTCGGAACGTACTGCCAGAGGTCGCGTTTGGCCTGCCAGGCGGCAGCATCGCCGCTGACGAAGGCCTCGGTCGACCCGCACGCGGGGCAGGTCTTGCGAATCCAGACCTGGGCCTCCCGATTGAAAAACTCGGCCGGCACGCGGGCTTTGCACTTGTCGCACAGGCCAAGATTCTGAGACGGCATTTCCGCGGCTCCTCCATTGATCTCGAACTGCGTTCATCGGTTTCGACAACCCGTAGATTACCCGCGCCGCCATTTTGAGACAAGGGGGAAACTTGATATTGTCGCGGCCTCCGAAAGAATGAAAACGACAAGGGACGCCTCCTGCTCAGAGGCGTCCCTCGTTCGAACTAAACAACCGCTTCAGACAACCGCCGCGGCCTTCGCGGCGTCGCGGTTACTTGACGATGTGCGTACTCTCGGTCTTGTAGACCGGCATCTTCAGCGAGTCGCTGCTCAGGGTGGTCTTGAAGTGGCTGTCGCCGTCGCTGATGGCCTTGGTCATCACGTCAAAGGTGACGGTCTTGCCCGGTTCGAGGCTGCTGATTGGGGCAAAGGTCACGGTGTTGCCGTTAACGGTGGCTTCAGTCGGCCCCTTGGCCCCGACGTAGGTCTGTTCGGCCGGTATCGTGAACACCAGAACGACGTTCGCGTCGGAGTCGCTGCCCTCGTTGGACACGGTGGTCCGATAGGTTTCGGTGGCTCCGACTTCGATGGCCTGCTGGAGGCCGACGGTGCAGAAGCTGATGCCCGGAACGCCCCTAACGGCCGTCGTGGTGTTACTGCTGCCTTCGCCGCAATAGGCGGAAGCCATCGCCTCGGTCCGCAGGTCGCCCTTTTCGGTCGAGGTGATGGTCAGAGTCACCGTCTTTTCCTCGCCCGGATTGATCGTCCCGAGATCCCAGCGAATGAGCGTGCCGACATCCGCGCCGCCGTTACTGGCGTTGACGAGTTTAACGCTATGCGGCACCTTTTGTTCGAGCATGGTGTTCTTTGCTGCCGCGTCACCGTTGTTGCGGACCGTGATCGTGTAGTCCACCGGGCGACCGATGAACCGTTCGGCCGGAGCTGACATGGTCACCACCAGAGCCGGAGTTTTGACCTCGGTGCCGATGGTCTGCGAATTGGCCGTCAGTCCGCCGTCCGCCGTGGCCGACACGACGTTGGTGTACATGCCGCTCTTGCCGACCCGGGTCGTCAGGATTACGTCCTTCGATTCGCCCGCAGCCAGATCGCCCACGTCGCCTTCCAGGGCGCCCTGTCCGCCCAGGCTGGTCATGCCCGTCGGCAGATCGTCACGCACCTTGATGCCGCTGGCCTTGCCGGTGCCGGTGTTGGTGACCCGGGCCGTGTACTTCAGCGTATCGCACAGGACCGCGTACGTCGGCCCGGTCAGCGTCACGGCAATCGCCGGGCTGGTGGCGTTGGTGGTCAGGCAGACGCGCGGCGGAGAGCAGGTCCAGGTGGTGCAGCCGGTGCATATTCCGGTTGCCGTGGCCTTGCCCGTCACGTTCAGCAGTTTCGATTCATTCCCGTTGAAATGTCCCAAATTCCAGACCAGAGTCTTGCCATTCTGGGTGGCTTGCGGCGAGGTCGAAATCAACTGGAAGTTATCCGGCAGCAATTCGGTCACCGTGACGCCCTCGGCGGGATGCGAACTGTTTTGCTTCACCTGGATGCAGTAGGAGTATTCCTTGCCCACGGTCACGTCCTTCGGACCCGTCTTGTCGATCACGATCTTGCATTCGGCCGGGTTGCTGCAAATGTTGCACGTGCCGCCGCTGCTGGCCGTCGCGCCGCCGGACGGACAAGTGCCGGTGGAACAGGTGCTGCACCCCCCGGCAACCAGCGCACCTACCGCCACTAACAGACTGACAATCAATACATTTCTCATAACTATCCTCCCTATTTTCCAATACTGCTGTCCAGGGCCTCGAGGGCCCACTCCGCGAAGACGATCCGTTTCGCCCTCGTGCCTGACTTACTCATCTCATCTGTCGCTTACATACCTCCCCGTTGCAACTCGGCCAGCTTCTCCCGGACCCGCTCCGCGTGGCCCTGCGGAATTACCTCGGGGAAGTGGTACCGCACGGTTCCTTGTGGCCCGATGATGAACGTGCTGCGGATCACCCGCTCGGTTTTCTTGTCGCCCAGCGAACTCTCGACCCAGGCCCCGTAGCGTTTCATCACGGCGTGGTTGGGGTCGCTCAGCAGCGTGAGGCTCAGGTTGTATTTTTCGATGAACAACCGGTGGCTCTTCGGCGAGTCGGCACTGATGCCCAACACCAGGGCGTTCATGTTCCGGAACTGGGTCAGGAGCTCGGTGAATTCGTTGGCCTCGCAGGCGCAGCCCGGGGTGTCGTCCTTGGGATAGAAATAGAGCACCACCCATTTGCCGCGCTCCTGGCTCAAGGCCACCGGCTGGCTATCTTGATTCATCAGGGTGAAGTCCGGGGCCGGCTGTCCGGCGAACTCGCTGCGTCCGGCCGCCGCGGTCTCCATGGACATGGCCGAAGGCGTCCTCTGGCAGCCGGGCAGAACCAGCAGCCCGGCGACGGTTAGCACGATAAATAATGCTGTATTGTACATGTCGGTTAATCTCATTTTTTCCATCCTTCCTCTCCCTCCACCTGAATGATGCGCTAGTTCCCGTTTTCAGTCAATAGGTTCCGATGTGCCGCCAGCGAATATTTTTTACCGTGGACCTGTCGGCAAAGTGAGCCCATTTTCGCAACCATTCGGACCTCGTCCGTATGATGTTCCAGACTCCGTTTTCAGTCAATAGGCGCCGTGCTCAGAAAGGCAGCTTCGGCAGTTTTGGCAGCGCTGGCAGCACCGGCTTCTGGGTCGGCGGTGTGGACGGCGGCGGTGGCGGTGTAGCGGTTGGCGCGGCGGATTGGTTGCCGGCGGGCGCCGGGGCCTTGGGCAGGTTGGGCCAGTGTTTCTGAATCTCGGCCTGCTGATCGGCCTGCGGCATGGCGAGAACCTTGGTGCCTATAGCGCCAAGTGAACCTAAGCTCTTGAGTTGTTTCTGGGCGGCAGCCTTGACCTTTAGTTCGGCGATCTGTGCGACGAACTTGCCGTAGTCGGGCTTGATGGCGTCGACGGGGCCGGAGGCGGGAATCTCGTAGACATAGTTGGGGTCGAAGATGCCTTGGAGTTCCTTGACGCGGGCCAGGTCGCGGCCAGAGAGGCCGATCAGAATCTTGGCCGGCGCCAGGCCGGCCTTGAACGGCTGACCGGGCTGGAGTGCCGGATTGAGGTTTACGGAAACGGCCTGCGTGCCCATGGTCAGCAGCGGCGAACTGAGCCACATGTCGTTGGTGCTGATAATTCCCTTATCCAGATGAAAGACCAGCGGCGTGAAGGTCGCGGGCATGGTGTCGCTTTGCGGCGCGGAGGAGCCGAGTTGACTGAGCATGAGCGAGGTAAGCTTCAGCAGCCCGCCGTTTTGCATAGTGACGGTGCCGAGATCGACCTCGCCGTCGACGCGGGCCTTGGCGATATCGACGGGCGAGAGGGGCACGGTAAAGGCGTTGCTTCGCAGAAAGACATCAATGGGCTTGTCCGACTGGACGGCCTGAAAGAGCAGGGGGCTGGCCAGGCCGAGATTCTTGGACAGGCCGGGCGTGAGCTTGGCCGAAACTTTGGCGTCTTGCGTCAGGTGGAGGGCGGTGTCCTTGTCGAGCGAGAAGGGCAGATCGCCCTGGGTGTTCCCGCTGGTGAGCTTGACGTGTACCGGACCGCCGACGCCGGGCTGATAGTTGGCGGAAACGGAAGCGGCCAGGGTCGGGCCGAGGAGTTCGCCGAGCTTGCCGTTGGTGGCGGCCAGGGCGTCGAGCGGCGCGGTGGGCACGTTTTCGAGCGACGTTTCGGAGGCGACGGAAGCCTTGGCAATCTGGATCAGGCCATCGGCGCCGGCGAGGTTTTTGAGGGTGGTTTTGGAGTCGAACTTGCCGGTGACGGGCGTCTCGCCGGTCTTGCCGATCTGGACGTCGAAATGGACGTTGGCCACGGTCTCGGCGGTCGGGTTGTCGGTCTGGGCGGAGATTTTAAGGTTCGAGAAGGTGGCGACTTCGCCGGAGTCGCGAAGCAGGATGGCGGTCGGTTCGCCGGTCAGTTCAACGTTGAGCCTGGTATGCGCCGGGTCGATGCGCATAGGCTCAGCGGATGCGGCGGCGCTGGTTTTTTTATTTTCAGGCCAGGCGATTTCGGCAGCGACGATCGCCAGACGGTACTTGGCCGGTTGCTGGAGGGCGATCTTGCGGTCGGCCGGGACGGTGGACGATTGAATGATGGAGAGAATGTCGTCAGTGATGGTCAACGTGGCCGCCGATCCTTTGGTCACGGTGATTCGCCTGCCGGGTGTGAACGCGCCGCTGAGATTGGCGTCGAGGAACTGAGATTGGGCGGCGACGGTGAAATCAATCGGTTGGTCGCGGCCGGCGGACTTGGCAGTCAGATCGAGTTGGTGGAGCGTGGGTCCGAGCGAGCGGACGAGCTTGCCGCCCAGTCCGGCCAGGGCGTCGATGAGCCGCAGGGGAACTTCCTTCAGTTTCGTGTTGGTATCAACGGCAACGCTGGAAAGTTGGAGGTTGCCTTTGGCGTCGACGAGGTTCGTGATAGTGGTGTGGGAATCGATGGCCCCGGCAGCGCCGGCGGAGTTGAACTGGGCGGTGATTAGGGCGGTCATTTCCTTCGCGGGATTCTGGGTCGAGAGGTGAGCCGAGAAGTCCTTCAGGGCGACGACGTCGCCGGTTTCGGCCAGCTTGAAGGCGGCTTGGGGCATGGCGAATGTGATGTCGGCCCTGGTCCGCTCGGGATCGAGGGTGAAGGGGGCGGCCTGGCCGACCGGCGCTGCTTTGGGCAGGGGGACAAGCAAATTGGCGATGGTGACGGAGGCCTGGGAGTTCTGCTGTAACGAAACGGCCTGGGCCGACGACGTGACCGACATCAGGGCGTCGAACGATTGCGGCGTCAGGCTCAGGGCGAAGGACGAATCGTGCATTTCGAGGCGGTCCTGCGGAGCGACCAGGCCGGCGAATTTGGCGGTGAGGTTGGCGGTCCTGGCCTCGCAGGCGAAATGAATGGCGCCGTTGTCGGCCGTGGCGCTGGCGGCGCTGGCGGTGAAGTTTTCGACTTTCGGCCCGGCGATGGCGACCAGTTTGCCGTTCTGGTTGGCCAGGATGTCAGCCAGGTCGAGCGGCAGATTGACCGCCGTGGTTGAGGCGGAGAAGGTGAGAGTTTTACCTGGCGTCATATTTACGTCGGCGGTGAGCGTGCCCTTTTCCTCGCCGCGCAGAATGTCGGTGGCGAACGAGGCTTTCAATTCATGGCCGCTCGCCCCGGCGTTGGAGATCGCCACGGCAGGAATGGAGAGGTTCAGATTGGAGAGCCGCGTGGTGGCCAGGCGCTGGTCGGTCGGAAAAATGATTTCCTGGAGTCCGAGGTTGGCGGAAGCCCTGATCTTGCCGCCGACCGACTCGCCGGAAAGTGCGGCGTCGAGGCCGGTCACGGTGACGGCGTCGAACTGTGGCAAACCAACGGCGGCGATCTTTGGCGAACTGACTTTGGCCTTGAAGGAGAAGCCGGAGGGAGAACCCGTGGTAAGAACCAGTTCGTTGACCTCGACGTTGACGGTCATTGGTTGAGTCAGGCCGATCTTGGCGAGGTCGGCATTTCCAGCGGCTTTTTGGTGAACGACGGCAGCGACCAAGGTTGACGGGATGGTGAGGTTGATCTGGTTGGCGGCCAGGGCGAAGGTGGCGGGCGCGGGTGATTCGCCAGCGGGCGTATTAAAGGCCAGTTCGACGGGCCTGATGGTGATTTTTTTGAGGATAGCGGCGAGGTCGATGCGGCTTTCTTTGATCGGCTCTGTGGTTTTGTCGAGCGTGAGGTCGAACACCGCGGGCCGGGTAATGGCGGGCAGGAGCGGCGCGCCGCTCCCGGTGGTGGTCAAGCGGGCCCAGGTCTCGGGATCGACGGCGATGTGTACGGAAGCCCCGGCCGTGACGTCCGTTTTGGTCGCGGTAACGTCGGCCTGAGCACTCAGCTTGGAAGTGGTGAACTTGGTGTGGCCGGTCAGGTTGGCCAGCGACCCGGCGACGGTGAATTCGGCGTCGGCCTTGTCGCCGAGCAGGGTGACGAGGTTGCCGCTCGTGCTGGCGATGGCGTCGGCCATGGCGATTGGCAGATTGCTGAGCCGGGCGTCAACGTCGAAGGCGGCGCGGTCGGCCTGAAGGTGGCCGGACGCGTCGAACAGGTTGGTGACGGAACATTTCCTCAGTTCGATCTGGCCGCTGTTTTCACCCTGCTTGACGGAGGCCTTGAAGTCGGCGGTCAGGGCGGACAGGGTAGCGACCTGGGCGTTGACGGCCAGGTTTTCGACCGTGACGGGCGCCTGGCCGGGCGAAACGAACTGGAGAGTGCCGCCGGTCAGGACGAGCCTGGCGCGATAGTTGGTGTTGGTCTGGCCCGGCGGCGTGGTTTTGGTCGGAGCGGCGGCCTGAACGGCCTGGGCGACTTTGACCAGAGCCCGGGTGATGGAGTTGGTGCCGTCGGGGTACTGTTCGTAGTTGATGTTCGGGTTGGTGACGGTGATGACGCCGAAATCGGTAGCGCCGCCGGCGGCCCGGGACAGGCTGAAGTCGGGTGCCCAGACGCCGGCATTGATGACCACCTTGCCGTCGGGCTGGGTGATCTTGAGGCCGTCGATGCGCGCGCCGGAGAACCAGCCGACGGAAAGTGCATCGGCGGACAGGGTGCCGGGAATGTAGCCGTTGGCAATGGACAGGGCCAGCCGCGTGCCGGGGCCGGAACTGACCAGCGTCGGGGCCAGGGCCGCCAGGAGAGCGACCAGGACGATGAGCAGAACCACGCCGATGATGATTCGCCGCAGCCAGTGGCGACGGGGCGCGGCGGATGGAGCGGAGGTTGGCGCGACCGCGGGCTTGGTAGTCACAGGCGATCCTTTCGGTTAACAAGGTTTGTTATCGACTTTAGAGATTGTATCACGATAAGCGTACAGTGTCGGCGGGCAGACCGGAGATTTTTGGTCGTGTTATCCGGCGGGCCGTAATGTCTCTTGTCCGCCGTGCCCCACACCGTTACTATGGAGACCCGCCGAGTGGCAGGAACCGTTACTCCTAGGGAGGTATGCTGCGATGCTGTTAGCGCGTGTTCTGTGGTCGGGAATTCTGAGCGGACTGCTCGTGGCGTCCTGTCTGGCTCAGACGGCCGAGCGCGTCCCGCCGGGGGCCCTGCCGCGGGCCTCGACCATCACGGCCGAGCAGATCGATGCCGCCATTGCCAGGGGCGTGGCCCAACTCTTGTCGACGCAGAATAAAGACACCGGACGCTTTGGCCAGGACGATTCCAAGGCCGGCGCCAGAACTTATCCGGGCGGCAATGACGTCATGGCCCTGACGGCCCTGGCCTATGCCCACGAAACCGCCAAGCCGGAGTTTCAGAAAGGTCTGGCGGCGCTGCGGGAAATGGAACTGGACACGACCTACGTTCTGGCTTTGCGGCTCGTCCTCTCGGCTGAGCTATATCGACAGGCCGATCATAAGGGGGATGCGGCCAAGAAGACCGGCCTGCGCTCCTCCATGGCCACGGACGTCAAAAAGCTGGTGAGCTTTCAGTTGCCCAGCGGGGCCTGGGACTACGTCGAGGGCAAGAAGGGGGGCGGATGGGACTTCTCCAACACGCAGTTGGCCGTCCTGGGGATACAGCAGGCCATGCTCTGCGGTGTGGAAGTCGGCATCGATCCCCTGGTGAAGGTGCAGAAGCTATATCTGGACAAGCAGCGCGAAGACGGCGGCTGGAACTACGGTCGGGGCGGACAGTGGGAAGGCCGGGAAAGCTATGGGTCGATGACTGCGGCGGCGACGGCCAGCCTGTTGATTACCCGCGACCTGCTGGATCCGGCCAATGGCTGTCCCTGCCAGGGGGAACATTCCCCGGGCCGCCACTCCCAACTGGTCCAGGCCGCCATCGACCGCGGCGTGAAGTGGCTCGGCGAGAACTTCAGGGCCGGGTCGAATCCGAAGTCGCAGGGCATGGGAACCATACCCTACTGGCTCTACGCCGTCGAGCGCGTGGGCATTGCCACCGGCAACAAGTATCTGGGGTCGCACGCCTGGTACTTCGAGGGCGCCCAGACCATGATGGGCCAGATGGGCGGCGGCGCCGGTAACAGTTCGATTCCCGACACCGCCTTCGCCGTTCTCTTTCTGATCAAAGGGCGCGGGCCGCTCCTGATGAACAAGCTCCAGTACGACGGCCCCTGGGATCTCCACCCCCACGACGTGGAATTCCTGGCCCGTTACGTCGGCGACCTCAAGGAACAAACGATGACCTGGCAGGTGGTCAGTCTCACCGCGCCGGTGGAGGAATTGCACGACGCCCCCATCCTCTTCATCTCGATGGAGAACGAACTGAAGCTGTCGGACGCCGATAAGAAAAAGCTCCGCGACTTCACCGACTCCGGCGGCACCATTCTCTTCGAGGCCTCCTGCGGCAACCACAGCGTCGACAAGGCCTGGCGGAAGGCCTGCCAGGAAATCTGGCCAGAATGGGAAATTAAAAAGATCGACAAGGCCCATCCGCTCTGGACCGCGGACCTGAAAATGCCCAGTCTGGTGCCGCTCTGGGGCCTCAGCGACGGCGTGCGGACCTTCATGTTCTACTCGCCCACCGACATCTCCTGCGTCTGGGGCATGAATGCCCTGGAACGTAACAAGGGCACGTTCGAACTGGGCTGCAACCTCTACGCCTACACGACGGACCGCGGGAAACTGCGCAGCCGGATGGCCCGGCACGACTCGTCTTTCCGTGAGAAATACATCGGCGGGCAACCGCGCCGGGGCGACGCGGAACTGGTCACCGTGGCCCGCATCCAGCACGGCGGCGACTGGAACGTGGCCCGGAACTATTACCTCTGGGAAACCCTCTCCGAGGCGACGAAGAAGGAATTGGGCCTGACCGTCAAAGAGGCGGCGCCCCTCGTCGCCGGCGCCGCCATTCCGCCGGAAACGACCATGCTCTATCTCAACGGACGCAATGGTTGCGACCTGGACGAGTCGGCCCTGGCCTGGTTGAAGAAATACCTCGCGGGCGGCGGGTTCCTCTTTGCCGAGGCCACGCTGGGAGGCCGCAGGTTTGACGAGCAACTGCGGATCGTGCTCCCCAAGGCGGGCCTGACGCTCAAACGGCTGGAGAGTGACAATTCCTTCTCGACCGGGTCGATGACCCAGGTCGGAGGCGGCTATTTCGTCAAGAACCTCGGCTTCACTGCGGCCCTGCGCGGCGAGCGCATCGGCAAGCCTGATCCCGAGTTCCTCGGAATTTTCCTGGGCGAGAAAATGGTCGGCGTCTACAGCCCCTTCGACATCATGTATTGTCAGACCGGCGCCGTGGCCTTTGATTGCCGCGGCTACGCCTGGGAAGACGCCCGGGCCCTGGCCATGAACCTGGCGATCTATGCCTCGGCGCTCACGACGCCGGCACAGGCGGCGGCACAGGCGGCCGCCGCGTCGGCGAGTTCCGCCTCGCCGGCCGAGCAATAGACGGGCCGCGAAGCCGGTGGCCGGGTCGATCATGTCCAGAGTTGAAGTCCAGAGCTGAGGCCGACGGGTTCCGCTGGCAGTAACCCGTTGTTGGGGATAAGATGATGGCTCGAATGGTTTTAACCAGGGAGATCTTCATGCCAACAGCTCGCGTCCTAATCCACCTTATTCTGGTCGCCACAGTAACCATGTTGGCCGCAACGTTGGCCGGTTGTGCTGGGACGACGACCGCGCCGGTGGCTGGCGTCGACCAAGTTGGCCCGTGGAAGAATAGCCCCATTGGGCGGCCGGACTTCTTCCCGATTATGGTCTGGTGCCAGGAACCCGAGCTGGCGGGCCAGTACCAGGCGATGGGTGTGAATACCTTCCTGGGGCTGTGGGATGGGCCGACCGAACAACAACTGGCGACGCTCAAGAAGGCCGGCTTGTTGGTCATCTGCGCCCAGAATGAGGTGGGGCTTAAACATCTCGCCGACCCGACCATCATCGGCTGGATGCACGGCGACGAGCCGGACAACCGCCAGGCGGACGGCCACGCGGTGCCGCCGGCGAAGATTCTCGGCGATTACCGGCAGATGAAGGAAGTCGATCCGACGCGGCCGGTGTACCTGGGCTGTGGCCAGGGTGTGGCTAATGACCTGTTTCCCCACCGGGGTGTGACGCTCGACCAATACCGTGAATACGCCAAGGGCGCCGACCTCGTCAGCTACGACGTCTACCCGGTCGCCAACATTAAAGAACCTGGGCCTGATGGCCAGATCGTGCTCCGTCCGGATGGCCTCAACTATCTTTGGTATGTGGCCAAGGGACTCGACCGCCTTCGTCAGTGGACGGACGGTCGCAAGCCCGTCTGGAACGCCCTGGAATGCACCCACATCGCCAATCCTGACCACATGGCCACGCCCGAACAGGTTCGCTCCGAGGTTTGGATGTCGCTTATCCACGGCTCAACGGGCCTGGTCTGGTTCGTTCACGATTTTCGGCCTGGTCACCGCGACCCCGCAGCCGTGCTGAAGGATCCGGAAATGTTTGCGGCACTCACGGCCATTGACCACCAGATCACCGAGCTGGCCCCCATTCTGAATTCGCCGACCCAACCAGACGCGGCATCAGTGGCCAGTTCAGACCGTGGCGTACCAATAGATATCATGGTCAAGAAACAGGGCAGGGCGGTCTATCTTTTTGCCATCGGTATGCGTAACGTTCCGACTACCGGTCATTTTGCCGTCAGCGGCTTACCCGGGCTGGCTGTAGCCGAAGTCCTTGGTGAGAACCGCAAGATCGAGATCGCCGACGGTAAGTTCACGGATAGCTTCACGGCTTACCAGGTCCACCTGTATCGGATTACCCGGTAATATGCTGATCTTGAGGTACACGAACCGGAGCGGGTACTGCCGTTGCTCAAGCCGTTTACCGCCGAACTGATGGAAGCGTATCCGGCCAGCTACTTCTTCGCATAATCGATCGTGATGTCGTCCACGTAGAGGGGTGCAGAACTACCGCCCAGCAGGTAAATGCCGATCGCTCCGCTGGGGGTAAACTTGGCCACCAGACTCTTCACCGGTTGACCGTTACCGGTGACCTTGACGTTCTTCGGATCGGTGAAATCGAAAACCCATTCCACCCAGCCGCTCTTGCGGGTGACGCCCGAAGGATGCAGATTGAACCACTGATTCTCGCCGGTGTTGACCCAGACGTATTGACCGTCGCCGTCAAGGTAGCTCCGCCAGACCTCGTAGGCACAGAACTTGTCCCCGACGGTCGGGATCACGCCCCAGGCGGCGCCGTTGGCCGCCGTTGCGCCGTGCTTGGCCCCGTCATCGTAGATCCACATGGTGACCTTGACCGGCAGGTCGTCGGACTTGCCGAACCGGAGTTGCGCCGTGCCGGAGACCTGGAGGCTCTGCTTGCCGCCGTGAGCCTGCTCCGTGCTGGTGGCGGCGCTCTCCAACTTCCAGCGTTTGTCCATCGGCCCCTCGAAATCGATGGTGATCTTCTCTCCCGGTTTAAGCGCCTCCGGGCCGTCGCGTTTTGTGACCGTGCCCTGCTTGACCCAGACCGCAGCCGTGCGGCTCTCGTCGCCCAGAGTCCAGCGGACGCGGTATTCGCCGAGATCCTTCTTGCCGGTCTTGGGATTCGTACCGTCCCAGAACGGAGCGTTGTACTGCAAGTCCTTGTCGGTGTCAATTTCGGCCAGCGTGCCGAGAACATTCTTCCCTGCGGCGTCGAGCAGCTCGATCTTGAGCTTCCCGGCCTGCCGCGTCTGCGTGGCAAATTGGACCCGCTCTTTGCCGGCGACATTCACCACGTCAGGGATGACGACGGTCATGGTCAGATTCTGACCAGGCTGCAGCGGAACCTTAGCCACCTGGACCTTGGACGGGTCCGAAACGTAGAGCCGTTGCCAGCCGGGGGCCTTGACCGTAACGTACTTGAACCACGCCGCAGCAATCTGGTTCTCGATGCCGCCCTTGGCCAGTTGGGCCTCGTACTTGGCGCGAATCGCGGGGTCGAAGCGGGCCAGACCGCTCCAGAGTTCGCCGGCCGGCGACGTGCCGTCGGCGTTCCGCCACTTGCCGCCGGGCCCTTCGGCCATCCAGTGGTTGGTGCGAATCATCCGCTCCAAATCGGCTTGCTCGAACACCAGGCCCGAATCGTAGACCTCGACGAACATCGACACTTCCCAGGCCTGGTACCCGGAACGATCCGGGTGGACGGCGACCCAGCTCTTGGGGGCGCGGCCTTCGAGGTCATAGGGACCGTGCGGCATCCAGTAGTTCCAGACAATGCGGTCCTCGGCCGGATAGTAGCGCCACATGGTCTTGGCCCGGCCGCAGATGCGGACCACGCGATCCTTGTACTGCTCGTTGCCGGTGGCCCGCCAGAGCCGCAGCAAGACCAGCGACGCGGCATAATGCTTGTTCAGGTTGTCGCTGACTTCGTTGCTCGGAGCGTCGACCCATTTGTTGGCTTTGAGGTCGACGAGCTTGTCGTAAGTGTGATAGCTGCCCCAGCCCGCGGCGTCCTGGTAATAGCAGTTGCGGTGGTTCCACTTTTCCCACATGATCCGCGTCACCAGGTCGAGGTACCGTTTGGCCGTCGCTCCGAACTTTTTATTGAGCGTCGGATCACGGTTCACGATCTCCACGAACCGCGCCAGGGGGGCACAGAGAATGGCGTCGCCGACCAGCGCGTCGGTCGAAAGTTTCACCCCGCCGGCCGAATCCGGATCGCCGATCCAGCCCTCATAGCCGTCCGGATCCTTCTGCAACTTGCCGAGATAGAAGTCATAATACTTCTCCGCCGCTTCCAGCCAGCGTGGATCCTGGTACGCCTCGTAAGCCGAGAGGAACGTCTCCGCCTGGCCCGAGGCGTGCCAGCAGAACAGCTCGCCCGTCCCCGTCGTCCGCAGGTTTCCATTCTGTATCAAGTCCGCGAGAAAAGCCGCCGGATCGGGCAGCGCCGCGTCCGCCGCCCGCACCAGGCCGGCAGCGCTCGAGACCAGAAGAATCGCCACCGCCAACACCGTCGCCAGTTTTGCCATCTTCATCCTGATTCCTCCGCCCCTGTTGTTTCCGAATTCGTCCGCGTCTGAAACACCCCCAGACGGTCCGACGAATCGCATAAACCGACACTTCCCATTTGACCTCTGGCCGGCAACGCTGCCGGACTCTTCAGACACTAACATGACACTTTCACAGCGGAAAAGCAACCACTTTTCTCCCAGAGCCATCCCCAGTTGGGGTGAAATCCCTTCTGTAAATTGATCGTCCTGGGGCGGCGGAGCGGAGGCGGGCAGCGCGAGCCGAAGAAGTCCTTCAGATTGCCACCCAGGTAACTGAAGGCGCCTTTGTCATCCGCCGAGGATGGAAACCATTGAAAAGGATTGCAAACGGGGTGGTGAGGCATAGAATTGGCGCAGAGCAATCCGCTGGAGCGGCTCAGACGGGCAAGCCCGGATAAGCTTATCGCCTTCGCAGGAGTTGTTGATGAAAAAAATAACGGATTGGTCTTGGACGCTGTTGGCGGCGCTGATCTTTTCTACTTGCGGCCTCGCGGCAGTCCCGGCATTTGCCGAACCAGCGTCTCCGACGGCGAGCGCGACGCAAGCCGCCCAGGCCTCCGAGATCGCGCTGGTGGAACCTGCTGCTGGCGCGCAGGTCACGCAACTCAACGCGGCGCAGAAGGCCTATCTTGCGCTGCCCCGCAAAGAGCGCGTCGAATTCTTCGCCGATTCCGAGAAGCGCCAGCTCCTGGTCGAGAAAGCGGGGTATTATCCCCAGCCGATCAGTTTCTCGTGGCAGTGGGCCGGGCACGACGGCGCGAAGTACACTCTGCATGTCGCGTACAATCAGGATTTTTCCAAAGAACGCACTGTCAAGACTGATGAAGGCAAGGCATCGCTCGACAGCCTGCGCATTCATACGCTGTATTACTGGAAAGTGACAGCGCTGACAGCCGATGGCCAAATCGCTTCGTCGCCGGCACGAACGTTCACCACCGCGGACGAGGCGCCGCGACTGCTGCGGATCGATGGCGTACCCAACGTGCGGGATTTCGGCGGTCGCAAGGCGATGGACGGCAAACGGGTGAAGCAAGACCTTGTTTTCCGTACCGCCGGTTTGAACGATAATGCCCGGACCATTTATGAGGATGAGCAGGCCGTGTTGGACCGGGACACCGGCAGGCTGCGCAAGGGAAGGGAACAGTTGCAGGCCAGGATCGCCGCGCTCCAGGAGCAGGTGAAGAATCCGGCGGAGATCGACTATGTGCCGTTCTCGCTGACTCCTTCCTGGTCGGTGTTCCGGCCGGCCAAGACGACGCTCGACGGCGCTGATCTCGCGGCCATCGAGCAGCTCGCCGCAGTGCCCGAAGAACTTCTGGGCGCGAAACGGGAAAAGGCCGTGATGGATCAGGAGGGCCGATTTGCGTTCGACAAGCCCGTTGTCAAAGGGCTGTCGGTCTTCATGCAGGAATTCACGGCACCGGCTGACGGCGTCATGCAGCTCGGCTGTGGCGGGGACTGGTTCTGGGATTTCCGCATCAACGGCGTCAAAGTCTATGACAAGCTGCTGGGCAACGAACTCAGTCCGGCGGCGGCCAGCAACTATATCTTCAACCTCCAGGTAAAGAAGGGCAAAAACCTTGCCGTCGTGGTCCTGCTCAGCGGCTCGGCTGGCTGGAACTGGTGCTGCGCGGCGCAGCCCCGCGTCCCCATCAAGACCATCCTGGAAAACCAAATCATAAACGACGAACAGAGCTTCGAAAACATAGCCAAGGTCGTCAAGGATGTGGAGCCGGGGGCGAAGCGGCTGAACGACGACATGAAGAAATACATGCTTGAATACCTCGGGATCAGGACCGACCTCGACCTGCGCAGCACCAACGAATGCTACGGTATGACGGGTTCCCCGCTCGGCCCAACGGTGGCCTGGGTGCACAATTCCTCCTGGGCCTACCAGGGCCTGCTGACCACGGGGGGCAAAGAAGCTTTCGCCAAATCGTTCAAGATCTTCTGCGACAAGAAGAATTATCCGATCGTGTTCCACTGCATTGCCGGACAGGACCGCACCGGCTCGCTCGCGTTCGTTCTGAACGGGCTGCTCGGCGTAGACGAGGAGGAACTCTATAAGGACTGGGAAACAAGCGGCTTCTGGAACAAATCGCCTGGGTTCAGCCATCGTGAGTGCTTCGACCTGCTGGTCGAGGGCTTCAAAGCGAATTTCCCGCAGCCGACCTGGCGGGGAAAAATGGAAGCCTATGTGAAATCGCTCGGCTTTACCCAGAAGGATATCGACCAGTTTCGCTCAATCATGCTTGAAGACGATAAATAGAGTCAGGAAAGCTGTCGTATTTACTCTCGGGGATGCTGGCGGATTATGCCCATGTGGCTAAAAAGTCAGTCCCGACCGCCGGACTGTGGCCCGGCCACCTGCTCGAACCGATGCGTCGGCCGCGGCGGGGCTGGGGCGAAACAGGCCAGACGTTTGATCCGCGGACTGATCCGGTTGCCGCAGACGGACACCAAAGATTCCGTCACCACATGTTGCAGCATCGTCGGATCGCTCTGCACCCGGGCGTTGATCGTCAACAGGGCTTCGTTCTCCGGCCGCACGCTGCCGCGCACCTCCGGCCGACCGGCGCTGCTCGTCAGGTTTGCCGCCAGGTAGCCCGACGGCGCGGTCAGCAGCAGTTTCAAATGGGCGATGGCCGCCTGCGCCGCCTCCAACCGCCGCTGCATGTCGGCCATGAGTTCTTCGCAGAACGCCCGCCAATCCACCGCTTCCGCCGCATGTAGCGTCACCGATGCGTTCAGCCAGCCCAGCGCCGCCTCGCCCTCGGCGTAAACCTGGTAATCCACCGCCACAATCCGCTCTCCCGCCGGCGCGCCGCCCAGCGCTCCGTCCAGCCACTCGTCAAGCCCCTCGCCCGTCAGCGCCGAGACCGCCAGCACCCGCCGACCAGGAAATTGATCGCGCAACACCGCTTTGAGTTGCGCCGCCTCCGCCCCCGACAACAGGTCGGCCTTGTTCAGCACAATTGTGTCGGCCTCTTCGAGTTGTTTGCGGAAAATGTATTGCACGTTCGCCGCAAACTCGTCCCCGCCGCGCGGCTCCGCCAGCACCCGCACCCGCGCCGGATCGACCAGCACCGAGTACGGCGCCACCCGCAGGTTCTCGCCATAATAAGCCTTCAGCGGCTGAAGCACCGTCGCCGACAGGTCGGTGCAACTGCCCACCGGCTCGGCCAGCAAAACGTCGGCCCGACCTTCTCCCCGCAAGTTCTCCGCCGCCTTGATCAGCCCCGGAAAGTTGCAGCAGAAGCAGCTTCCGGCCACTTCCTGCACCGCCAGGCCCTGGTGCGCCAGCAGTCCCGAATCGACCAGGTCCGGCGCCTGATCGTTCGTGATCAACCCCGCCCGCAGACCGCGCGCCGCCAGACGTTTCGCCGCCTCCCAGAGCAGCGTCGTCTTGCCCGCTCCCAGAAACCCGCCCACCAGAATGACTGTGACTTTGCTCATCCCATGACCGCCTTTGACTGTCCCGCCCGTTCAGGCTACTTCGGCCAGACGTAGTTCACCGTCACCTTGACGTCGGGATGAATGGCCAGATAAACCGGGCACTTCTTGCTGGCCGTCTCCAGTTTCGTCTGCTCCGCCGGCGACAGTTTCTTCGGCAGGTAAATGGCCACCTTGATCTCGGCGATGCGGTAATTGACCAGGTCGTAACTGACGTCGGCCTTCGCTCCGACGATGTCCAGTTTCTCGGCTTCCGCCGTCTTGCCCATGACGATCATCAGGCAACTGGCCACACCCATCGCCATAAGATCAATCGGATTCAGGTCGGCGCCTTTTCCGCCGAAAGCGCTGCAACCCTCCAGCGGGATGGTCGCCTTCAGGGGCCGGTGCGAGGCCACCGTATGCACGTTCCGGTCATAGACCACCTGCATCACCGGCTGCCCGGCAGTTCCCGCCGAACAACACTCAGACTTCTTCTCACCCATTATCGGTTCTCCCTTTTCGGACCATTTTCTTTGAAGCGCAACACGCGGTCCGTTTCTGCGTGCGCCCGCCTGATCGTCCCGTTCGCCCGGCCGCCGCTCGCACGGCCTTCGTCAGTTCGCCCACCTGCTTCTGATAATCCGTGAGCGTCGTACCCCACAGCGCCAGGCACTTTCGCCCCGTGGCTGTCAACTCGAAGCACCGCTTGGCCGGCCCGCTCGCCGAAAGATCCCAGGCCGACGCGACCAGCCCGCGCTTTTCCATGGCCTTGAGGAACCGGTAAACCCCGGTCGTGTCCGGCTCGTGTCCTTTGAACATCGACATCCGCCCCAGCCGCTGCACCAGCCGGTAGCCGTGCATCGACTCTCCGGCCAGCAGGGCCAGCACCGCCGGCTGAATCAGCTTGTCCAGGTTCCGGCCGGTACACGGACATTCCAGGAGTTTAACTATCCGTTTTGCTCTGGTAGTAGACATGGTCGCATAGTCTATCGCAGCCCGCCAAATCGTCAAGGATTTATTCTCGCTGTCTTCGTCGCCCCAAAGTCAATTTGACATTCTTCCCCACGCTTCTTAGACTCTAGCCATGATCCGGCCGCACCGTTACATCATCACCTGCCTTGCCTTGGTTCTTTTTGCGCTCGCGGGCTGTCGCCACGACTCCGCAGCGCTGCCGGCCCAACCCGCCAAGCCGCCCGCCCTGCGCACCGTCGTCAGCCTCGTGCCCAGCGTCACCGAAACCCTTTTCGCCCTCGGCGTCGGCGACCGCGTCGTCGGACGCTCCCGCTATTGCCTCTATCCGCCCGCCGCCCTCGCTCTCCCCGTCGTCGGCGACGCCCTCAATGTTGACCTCGAACGCCTGCTCGTCCTCAAGCCCGACCTCATCGTCTTCCACACCCGCGTTCAGTCCGCCGACCGCCTCACCGCCGCCGGCATCCGCCCCCTCGCGCCGCACATCGAAACCGTCGACGATGTCTACGCCGTGATCGACCTCCTCGGCCGCGAACTCGGCGTCGAACCTGCCGCCAAAACATTAACCGCTCGTCTCACCGCCGAACTCGCCGCTGTCCGCGAAGCCGCAAGCGGCACTGACCCCGTCGCCACGCTCATCACTTTTCCCGACACCATCGGCGGCGGGGCCGAAATCCGCGCCGTCGGTCGCGGCACTTTTCTCGACCAGATGCTCACCCTGGCCGGCGGTCGCAACGTCGTTTCCACCGACAGCTACCACGCCGCCAGCATCGAAACCGTCGTCACCTGGCAACCCGAGGTCATTATCATCAGCGCCCCCGGCGACATCGACCCCGGCCAGTCCGATGAACACTACCGCGCCGCCTGGAGCCGCTGGCAATCCATCCCCGCCGTCAAATCCGGGCACGTCTATGTCCTCCGTCAGCCCTACCTGACCATGCCCGGCCCGCGCATGGGCGAAGCCGCGCGGCTCTTGCTGGCCACGCTGCACCCCGACCGCGCCGCCAAGTTGGAGAACGCCGCCAAATGAGCTTCACCGTCCGCCGCTATTTTCTCATCCTCGCTGCGGCCGCCGTCCTCTGGCTCGCCGTCGCCGGCTTTTCGCTCGTCGTCGGGGCCGAAAACATCTGGCAACTCCGCGACTCGCAGCCCGACGCCTTCAACCAGATTCTCTCCAGCCGCCTCGAACGCACCCTCACCGCCGCTCTGGTCGGCGCCGCCCTGGCCGCCAGCGGCGTCGCCTTTCAGGCCCTGCTCCGCAACCCCCTCGCCGAACCCTACATCCTCGGCGTCTCCGGCGGAGCGTCGCTCGGCGTCATTCTCGCTACCGTGCTCCTGCCCGTCTCCTGCCTCACTTTCACCATTCCCGCCCTCGGCCTCACCCTCAGCGCCGCCGGCCTCGCCGGGTTCCTCATGGCCCTGGTCACCGTCGGCGCCGTCTACCTCATCGCCCAGCGCCACGGTCGCCTCGATCCCTACCGCCTCATCCTCACCGGCGTCATCGTCAACGCCTTCTTCGGCGCCGCCATCATGCTCACGGCCGCCCTCGCCGGCGACCGCCTCCGCAACGAAATCATCTACTGGCTCATGGGCGGCCTCGGCAGCCTCCGGGCCCGTTGGGGCGAACTCGCCGTCGCCGCCCTGGTCATCCTCGCCGGCCTGGCCGTCTTCGTCTACCAGGCTGCCGGTTTCAACCTCCTCTCCTTCGGCGAAGACGTGGCCGCCAGCCTCGGCCTCCACGTCGAGCGCCGCCGTCGCTCGGCCTTCGTCGTCGCCTCGCTCCTGGCCGGCGTCTCCGTCAGCCTCGCCGGACCCATCGGTTTCGTCGGTCTGATCGTGCCGCACTTATTGCGAATGATTTTCGGCTCCGATCACCGCCTCCTCGTCCCGCTCTCGATCTTCGGTGGGGCCATCTTCCTCATGATCGGCGACCGCCTCGTCCAACTCGTCCCCTACAATCTCGTCGGCGGCCTGCCCGTCGGCGTCGTCACCGCCCTCTGCGGCGTGCCGTTCTTCATCCTCCTGATGCGCCGCAGCCGCACCCCGCAAGGAGCCGCGCCATGACCGCGCCCGCCGCGCCCAACGCTCTCGAAGTCCGCGACCTCGGCTTCACCTACGGCCAGGGCCGCTTCGCCCTCTCCGGCGTCAACTTCTCCGTCGCCCCGGGCGAATTCGTCGGCCTCCTCGGCCCCAACGGGTCCGGCAAGAGCACGCTCGTCAAGCTGGCCATGCGGCTCCTCCCGCCCGCCGCCGGAGAAATCTTCATCGACGGTCGCAGGGCAGGGGACTACCGCCTCCGCGACTACGCCCGCCGCGTCGCCTACCTGCCGCAGGAAAACCGCCCGGCCTTCGCCTTCACCGTCCTCGAGACCGTCCTCATGGGCCGCAGCCCGCACCAGGGCGCCATGGGTTTTGAATCCGCCGCCGACCTGGCCCGCGCCCGCGCCGCCCTCGACCGCGTCGATGCCGCCGCTTTCGCCGACCTTTTTCTCGACGAGCTTTCCGGCGGCGAACGCCAGCGCGTCATGCTCGCCCGCGCCCTGGCCCAGGAAGCCCGGCTCCTCATCCTCGACGAACCCGCCAGCTTCCTCGACCTCCGCCACCAGTACGAACTCTACCGCCTGCTCCGCGACCTGGCCCGCGCCGAGCGCCGCTCCTGCCTCTGCGTCGGCCACGACCTCAACGTCGCCGCTGCTTTTTGCGACCGCCTCGTCCTCTTGTGCGCCGGCCGCGTCGTCGCCGCCGGCCCGCCCGCCGAAGTCCTCACCGCCGCCAAAGTCCGCGAAGTCTACGAAATCGACGCCGACGTGACCCTCCGCCCCGACGGCCGCCCGGTCGTCCTGCCGCGAATTGAACAGTTATGAATTGTTGTTGTTTTTTCTTGGCCTGCCAATAACGGTGGGTGGCATGGTCACGCGCAGCGTGGCCATGAAGGGAGACTGTTCGACGGCCGGTTGTTGCTTCTTCACCCCTCTCCCTTGACGGGAGAGGGTAGGGCGAGGGTGTTGTTCTGTTTTTCGTCGTAACCGCTCGTACGGAATCTGCACTTCATGATTGGATATTGAGTGTTGGATATTCGATATTAGCTGTTTCCGTGTGGCTTCGCTCTGGTACGCTTCCCAAGACAGTTCCTACGGCCCCGCCACCCCATTCATAATCTTCCTCAGCATCACCCGATCCGCCGTCGTCACCACGCCGTCGTGGTTCACGTCGCACTGGGCTTCGGTGTAGGCAGTTGACAGCCCGTTGAGCCGCGCGTTGAGAATCGCCAGGTCGTTGCCGTCCGCCACGCCGTCGCCGTTGATGTCGCCCCAGACCGGCCCGAAGGCGTACAAGCCGTTCGCTCCAATGGTATAGATGCTGCCATTCGCATACGACGGACTGCTCCCCGCGCCCTGGTAACGGCTGATGACGAATCCCGCATCGGTCGGCTGTTTGGTCAGGTCGAGGGCCGAAAAGCTGAGGCACGGGGCGTTGGATGACAGGCTGGCGTTCAGGTCGCCCAGGTACAGCACGTTGCCCACCACTACCGGCTGCACCGTCCAGGCGCCATGGCCCGTCCAGGTCCACGACAACGCCCCCGTCGTCTTGTTGTAGACCTGGACTTTGGGCAGGCTTCCGTAGGGCGGAAACCCGTTCAGATCATAGACGCCGCCGCACAGAATCACCAGTCCCGGCGTCACGACTGGCACCGCGTCCGTGCGTTCGCACGACGCCGTCCAATTGACCGCCCCCGTCGCCGCATCGACGCAGGCCAGTTGGCTGTTGTTCTGGCCGTTGAGCACGGTGAAATTGTAGCTTGCGACGTAGGCCAGTCCGCCATCCACGGCCAGGCCGGAATAGAAGCTGCCGTAGGACTGCAAGGTATAATACTGCCCGGCCTCGGGCAGAGCATAGACCCAACCTGCCGCGCCGCCCAGGCTGAACTGCCGCAGATAACCCCCGCAACTACCTTCGTCCGTCGTGATGAGTTCGTTAGTCTGGGCACAGAAGGCCGCCTGGCCGCCCCACATTCCGGCCAGTGTCGTTTTCCAGGCGATTTTCCCCACATTTGGCCCGTCGAGGTGGACTGCAAACAGGCTGGGGATGATCATGCTGTTCTTCGGTTCGACATCGCCCACCAGGCCTAGTGAGTTGGTCACGCAGATACAGGAATTAATGATCGGGTTGAAACTCAGAGACGTCTGCCACGAAATCGCACCAGTAGTCATATCTATCGCCGTCATCACGCTCGGCACGAGGCCCGTGCCGTCGCCCCCGCAGGCCATCAGCACCAGGTTGTCCGCCAGGTCCACCGTCGGCGACGAGCGGCTGTAGTAGCCGAAGTTTTCCAGCGGCAGGGCCGTCGCCCAGAGCAGATGGCCGTCGATCTCGCTGAAGGCCAGCAGGGAATTGCTGGTGTGTGCCGCGTTATAGCCCAGCACAAAAATCCGCTCATTCGCCACCGCCGGGACTGCTTGGCCGATCAGGTTATACCCGGTTACAGTGAATCGTGGCGCAGTGATCGTCGGCGGCGACAGGGAACTGCCGTCGGGGTAGACCGGCGGTGTGACGTAGCTGTTCCCTGCCGCCGTGTACCCCCGCTGGACGTAGTTGTCGGCCCCCAGCGCCGCCGAGGCCAACAACCCCGTCAGCAGCGCCGTTATCACGGACATTCTGGTGAGGGTGTGCCGCACGCCATTAGTTCCCGCCATTGGTCTTAACCTTTCTTCCGCCGCGACAGCAAACCCGCCAGCCCCAGCGCCGCCAGCCCCAGCGTCGCCGGCTCCGGCACGCTCGTATCCGCAAATCCGACGAGGGCGCTGGTCGGGCCGTCGATCTCGACGTACTTTATCCACGGCAGGTTTGTCGATTGGCCGGTGACGGGGTCGATCAGATCATTCAGGTCGATTCCCAGCCCGCCCGCGCTGCCGCCGTACAAAGCCAGGGCCTGCTCCACCGTCAGCCCCGCGAATTGCGACAACTGCGTCGTCGGATCGACCGGCAGCGTGAAGTTGCTCAGCGCCGCCCCGTCATCCTGCGCAGTGGGGTCGCCGCTCAGGTAGGCCTGCATCGGGAACGTCGTCCCGAGCTTCGTCGGATCGACCGTGTACCAGGTCGTCTTGTCCTGGCTCACCCGGATCTGCCCGAGCTGGCCGAACGCCATGCTCCCATTGGCAATGGTCGTGTTGTAGTCCGGCGGCAGGCCATTGAAACTGGCGTTCGTGAAAATCTGGAAGGCGATGCCGTAAGGGTTGGCGGAATTGTTCAGCACCTGGTGGTCGAAACCCACGATGAGCGACCCGCCCGTGCCGATGGTCAACTCCTGGGGATTGCCCGCCGGGCCGGCCCACACGGGGTTGAGCATGTTCACGGCCCCTGGGTACGTGCCGGACCAGTCCGAAGTGAAGTTTGTGGTGATCGTCGGCGGCGCGCCCAGGACGACCGTCGGGTCAGTATAGTAGGGGTTGTACCCGCTGGTGCCCGTATTGTAACTCTCCACCGTTGCCGCAAACGGACTCGCCGCCGCCACGCTGCACAGGCCCAACACTACCGCCAGACTTACCGCCACAAAGCTTTTCATGCCCAGCTCCTTCTTGAGAAACCCGGCCTGTGCCCGAGGAACTCTAATTGAGTTCCTCAGCCCAAAGCCTGCGGCCCCCGCCGGAGGACGCTCGCCACCCCTGTAGCGAATGTCACCGGATCAGCCTGCGACAGTCACGCGCTGCCGCCGTTGCCCGTCCGCATGGTAAAAAATCCATACGTTTATTCTGGGGGTTACGAGACCGGAGGGGTGCGGCGCCAGACGCGCCGCCCAACAAAAAACCCCGCCCTCGCCAAGGCGAGAACAGGGCCGACGAAAGTCTGGGAAACTCCTCCGGCCCGCCGTGCGCTGATGGGCCGACTGCCGCAACTTTCGTTACGCTGTCTCTCGGGCGAAGACGCTCGTAACCGTCGCAGGCAGGTCTTCTGACTCTCGGCTTTACCGACCCGCGCCTTCCCGTCCTGTGCCAGGACAGTGGCTTCTCCGCGGGTCGATCTGCCGATTACAGCGGCGCGACCGTGCCGGACTCTCACCGGCTTCCCTTTTCACCCCGATCCCCGGCTCAACGGCCGATTTTCAGGGCACCTGCGATTTACTTCCCGCACTATACAACAGTTTTACCCTGCCGTCAAGCGCCGCCGTTTTTTACCCGGTTTTTCCGGCTTCTTCTTGTCACTCGCCACCTCCCGCGATACAATACCGTCCATGAGCGGCTTGGCGCCGCTTTGCAGGGAAGCCGGTGCGACGCCGGCGCGAGGCCGTCACTGTATGCGGCGACGACAATCGCGGTTGCCACGGGAGATTGACTCGTCTTTCCTCCCGGAAGGCGCGATTCGAGGTTGACCCGCAAGCCAGGATACCTGCCTTGTCGTACCTTCGTTTTCGTCTCCGTGCCTGGGACGCTGAAGGGGCCAATCTGGCCGCGGCGCGACGCCGTTTGTTACCGGCGACGCCCTCCGGCTTTACCCCCGCTTCTACGCTCCGGGCCTTTGCTGGCGGTGACTCATGGCCCGTGCTGCGTCCAAATCCTCCGCCCGCGCCTTCACCCTCATCGAACTCCTCCTCGTCATCACTATCATCAGCCTGCTCGTCGGACTGCTGGCCCCGGCCCTGACCGGCGCCTACCGCCTCACCCTCGACCTTAAGTGCCGCACCAACCTCCGCACCATCGGTTGTGGCGCCCTGAACTATGCCGCTCTTTATCGCGGCGCCTATCCGCCTCTTTGCACTTGCACGGCGCAGTCGTATTTGCCCCGGTATTGGTGGGGAGTCGACTCCAACCCGCCCGACTATTCCTCCGGCATCCTCAGGCCCCATCTTGGTCTGGAGGCCGGCCAGGAAAGTTCCGTCTTCGAATGCCCCATGCAGCCCTTCGGCTCCTACGTCCCCCAGGGCGATTTCGACGGCCCCAGCACCACTTACGGCTACAACGGTTACTACCTTTGCCTCGCCTCCACGCCCGGCTGGTGCTACACCGCCAACCATCCCTGGCAGACGACCGCCACCGTCTCCAATCCCGCCACCGTCTTCATGTTCGCCGACACCCTCATGGTCGGCCTGATGGGCCGCGGCGTCGCCAGCAACAATTGTCTCCTCGACCCGCCCTGGACCTTCGACGGCTTCTCCTGGAGCCTGAATTACTCCACCACCCTCTGTTTCCGCCACGGCGGCCGCGCCAACGTCTGCTTCGCCGACGGCCACGTCGAAAGTCTCGAACCCACCACCATTCTCAACGCCCAGAACATGATCGGCTACGTCGGCGACTCCAACGCCCCGTACTACGTCCCCGACTACAGCACCGGCCCCTGGACCGCGATGCAATAATTCAGATCCGGGTGGCATGGTCCACGCTTGCGTGGCCATGCTTCATCGTGCGAATGATGCGGGCTTGCCCAATGGGCTTGATTGACCGTCCAGAAAGTGACATACTGATTCCTGAAGAACACGGTCGCCGTGCCGGGCCTGGTCGGAGGATGCTCAAATGCGCTGGCTATTGATCACGGTTATCATAGTTGGCTGCCTGGCCGTCGGCTTCGCCGGAGGCCTGGTGATTTCTAAAATGAGACCCTCCGCGCCGCCAAGCGAAAGTCCCCAGGTTCAGCCCGTGGCCGAGCAGCCGAAAGCGGCGATGCCCTCCGCCCCGCCGGCGACGGTTCCCGCCGTGGCGGTCGTGCCTCCCGCCGCTCCCGAGCCGGAAGCTTCGGACGCTTCCGCCGACAGCGCCGCCCCGGCCGCGACCGGGTCGTTTGACCCCAACGCTTTGCTCAGCACCCTCAAGCCCGCCGACCGCCAGGCCCTCCAGGCCGCCCAGATTGCGCAACTCATGACTCAGGGTCTGAAAAGTGCCCGCTACCAGTTGCCGATTAACGACAAATTTCGGCAGTTGGAATATCAGAGCCGGGGCAAGAACAAGCTGACCGACGCCCAGAAGAACCAATTGAAAAGGGTGATGGAGAACCTCAAGCCCCAGATCGAAACGGCCTTTAAGGACACCTGGGCTCAGCAGGACCAGCTTTTCGGCCAGCTCACGCAGTTGATCGCCCAGGGCGTTGCCAATCCCGAAGCCGCCGAAAACGACCCGCAGATGCGACAGAAGTTCGAGGGCCTCGGCAAGCAGATCGACGACCTGAACACCGCGATGCAGCCGCAGCAGCAGATCATGGATCTGCAGGTTCTGTCGGCCATGACGCCCTACCTGACCCCGGACCAGCTTCAAACCCTCAAGGCCATGCCGGACCAGGGCGGGCCGAATCATTTCTTCTTCCACGGGCCGCCGGCCGACGCCCCGCCCGGTAATTAAATAGGGACAGACCCTATTTTCTCTAGGAGATCCGCGATGAAATTCGTCCCGCTCGGCCGCACCGGCCTCACCGTCTCGCGCTTCTGCTACGGCGCCATGTCCTTCGGCAAGGAAGCCGACGAGGCCATGTCGGCCCGGCTCTTCAACCGCTGCCTCGACGCCGGCCTCAACTTTTTCGATTGTGCCAACCTCTATTCCAACGGCCGCGCCGAAGAAATCCTCGGCCGCCTCATCCAGGGCCGCCGCCACAATCTGATCATCACCTCCAAGGTCGGTTTCGCCATGACCGACGATCCCAACGACTCCGGCCTCTCGCGCCGCCACATTTTCCAGCAACTAGAAGGTTCCCTGCGCCGCCTCGGCACCGACTTCCTCGACATCTATTTCTGCCACACCGACGACCGCCTCACGCCCATCGAGGAAACCCTCCGGGCTATGGAGGACGTGGTCCGCCAGGGCAAGGTCCGCCACGTCGGCATCAGCAACTGGCCGGCCTGGAAAATCGCCACGGCCCTGGGGCTGGCCGCACGCCACCTCTGGCAACCCGTCCAGGTGCTCCAGCCCATGTACAGTCTGGCCAAGCGCACCGTCGAAGTCGAAATCCTGCCCCTGGCCCAGGCCGAAAACCTGGCCGTCATTTCCTACAGCCCCCTCGGCGGCGGAATTCTGACCGGAAAGTACCTACCCGGCCAGGCCGCCCCGCAAGGCCGCCTCACCGTCAACAAAATGTACGCCGAGCGCTACGCCGAAGCCGTCTACCAGGACATCGCCAAACGCTTCCTCGACTACGCCAAGCGTACCGGCGTCCACCCCGTCACCCTCGCCGTCGCCTGGGTCGCCGCCAACCCCGCCATCACCACCCCGATCCTCGGCGCCCGCAACGTCGAGCAACTCGAACCCTCCCTCGCCGCTGCCGATTACGAAATGTCGCCCGACCAATGGCGCGAAATCTCCGCCCTGACGCCGCTTGTGCCCGTAGCCACCGACCGCGACGAAGAGCGGACGGCGTAGTTATGTAGGGTGCGTGCTTGCACGCACCAAATTAAATAGGGACAGACCCTATTTCGTGGCCTTCCCCACCTCATAAAAATACTCATTCTTCTTCCGCACGTCCTTGAACTTCTCCCGCGCCCAGTCGCTCAAATACCCGCGCCCGTCCTTCAGCGTCGCCGCCGTGTGTCCGGCGATGATATACGCCCCGCGCAGGAACGACGGCACCACCGGCGCTAATTCCGGCGAATCAAACGTGTCCACGAACTTGAGGCCCGGAGCGTTCATCTCGGTGCCGACAACAATCGGCAGCCCCTTGCGATCCGCCAGTTTCACCACGTCGTAGAGGTTCTTCACCTTCACCGCCTTCACCGCCGCATCCTTGATGTTCCAGTTCCGGTCCGGCACGATGTTCAGCGCCGCCACCCCCGCCGCCATTTGCAGGTCGAC
This sequence comes from uncultured Planctomycetia bacterium, assembly GCA_903929765.1. Classification (GTDB taxonomy): domain Bacteria; phylum Planctomycetota; class Phycisphaerae; order FEN-1346; family JAACEH01; genus CAIYVX01. The sequence goes on along the minus strand of CAIYVX010000044.1, from coordinate 37,149 downwards.
CAATTCCTCGATATCCTTCTCCCCCTGGCTCGTGCCGTCCAGCCAGGTCTGCGTCGGAATCGCCCCCAGCCGCGCCACAAATTTGTTCACCTCCGTCATCAGCGGAAACGTCTCCGCCGTCGGCTTCATGTACCCCGCGCCGCCCGATTTCATCGTCTTCGCCCGAATCGTCGCCTGTAGGCTCACCTCATCGCCGATCAGCACCGCCGCTTTTTCCGCCGTCACCCCCAGCTTCCCGGCCCAGAACCCCGCCCGCGCCGCCGCCTCCGGAAAAACCTCCTCCGCCTTTTTCTGATACGCCGCGCACAGGTGCCGTTCCGTCGGCGTCGCCGCCGGCGACAGCGGGCAAACGTCCTGCTCATAATCCAGCTTCACCGGATCGAGGAACGCATTGACGCGCCGCACCATGTCCTCATTCCTCTTCCGCGCATTGCTGCGCAGCATGGCCGCAAACTTCGCCGCCTCCGGGTCCTTGATCGCCGACTGCACAAACCCCACGCCCATGTGATAGGTGATCCCCGGCTCGCCCGGCGAATTGGTCTCCCGTGTCGAAAACTCCGGTATATACGCTCGCGTCTCCATCCCTGCCACGCCCTTGATCCCGACCGCGCGGCAGGCCGCAAAAAACTCGTCAATCCCGTCCAGCACGTCGAAATCGACCAGTCCGATCATGGCCAGCCCTTCGCGCCGCGCCCGCCACGCGATGTGGCTCGGCGAATAGCCCCAGGCGTTGTACGAATAGAACGAATGGGCGTGCAGGTTCACCATCTCGCCGGGGCGGGGCAGGGCGATCTTCCCCTTCCCGGCCAGAGCGACCAGTTCCCCGAGCGCCGCCTGGCGCTCCTCCAGCCGAAAACTGTCCAGCCGTTGTTCCAGCGTCGTAATTTCAGTTTCCATCGAAAATCCTTTCTTAAAACTATTCTGACTTGGCCGTGGTTTCGACATCAACATTCAGGGCCGCGTGCCGCGCGTCCAGTTGCGACCGCACGCTGTCCATTAGCTCTTTTTTAAGCGGGAAGAAGCAGACCACGATGAAGGTCACGATGGCCCCGGCGATCAGCGGGGCGAAGGCGTAAAGACGCATCTTGTCCAGCACCGCCTGCGGCTGTTGAATCAGGTGCTGGTCGAAGCCCGAAAGCACCAGCAGCCACCCGGCCAGGCCGGTGCAGATCGACGCTTCGAGTTTAGTGATGAAGGACATCACGGCCGTGAACAAGCCCTCGCGCCGCTCGCCGTGGGCCAGCTCGTCCAGGTCGCAGATGTCCGGCATGACCGAAGCCAGCAGGTTGTTCAGGACGAAGCTGGCCGGGAAGCAGGCGAAGCCGAACCAGAACCACAGGTACGGCCGGCCCGGCAGCGTGAAAAACGGCGTCAGCACCGCCCCGAGCACCCCGAAGCCATAGCAGACGATCAGCCCGCGCCGCTTGCCCAGCCACCGCGTGATCGGGGCGGCCAGGGGAATCAGGGCCCAGCCCAGGACGACTCCGGCAATGCCGTACCCGCCGGAGATCAAAAGGGTGTACCACTCCTTGTCCCCGCCGAAGACGCTGTAGACGCCGATGTAGAACATCAAACTGGTGTAGAGGGTGCCGCCCAGCATGCCGATAATCCGCAGGGCCAGCACATAGGCAAAGGGCCGGTTCTTCAGCGTCGCCTTCAGCGCCGGCCAGATCCGCACGTGCGTCCGGTTGATATTCTGAAAACGCTCACGGCAGCAAAACGCCGGGATCAGCCCGAAGACCAGCACCATCGCCGCCATGATGATCGAAAGCTGGCGGAAACCGTTGACCTCGCCCTGGTGTCCGTGGCCGAACCAGGCTCGTTGCGCTATCCAGTAGGTAAAGCCCCCGCCCAGGGCGCCGAGGCAGAAGTACAAATTCCGCACCGCCTGGACCTTCGACCGCAGGCTGTAGTCGTCGGACAATTCGTAGCTCAGGGCCGTATGCGACATCTCGAAAACGCCCAGGGCCGCGAACAACAGCGTCGTGAAGATCAGCAGATACGGGAAGCTCCAGGGCATGACGTGCGGCGCCCACTGCCACGCCAGGCTCAGCTTGTCCCAATCAAAGTCAGGTTGCAGCAGGGTAAAGCTCCAGAGCGGTTTATCAACCCAATCCAGCGGCATCCACCAGACCCCGACCACCATCGCCGCCCCGATAATTGAACTGACGAAAATGAACGGCCGCCGCCGGCCCCAGCGCGAGTGCAGGTTGTCCGACAGCCGCCCCAGCAGCGGATCGAGTACGAAGTCGATCAAGCGCGGCAGCGTCATGGCCAGGGCCACCCAGCCCGGGTCCATCTCGTAACTGGAAATGAAGACGTAGCTCAGGAAGGAAAAAATAACCGCCGACATCCAGTAGTAAGATATGCCGCCGATGCCCCATTCATGGAGGACGCGGTTCGTCGCTGTGAACGGTTTGCTCATGGGGCTTCCCTGGCCGGTGTCGATTTCCTTCTCGCGCTGGACCGCAGATTCTAATCTCTCCCCGCCCGCCTATCAATTGACTTTTCCGCCCAATCCCATTAAACTCCGGGGCTAAACTTTTAGGAGCGCTCTTCCGCACGTGGGCAACCTATTCCATTTACCGAGCATTCCCGACCTGGTCATCCGCATGCCGGTCGTCCTGCTGGCCCTCACCGTGCACGAGTTCATGCACGGCTACGTCGCCTGGCGCTGCGGCGACGACACGGCCAAGCTCATGGGCCGCCTGACCCTCAACCCACTGGCTCACCTTGATCTGCTCGGCACCATCTGCCTCATGCTCGCCCCCATCGGTTGGGCCAAGCCCGTCCCGGTCAACCCCTACAATTTCCGCCATCCCAGCCGCGACGACATCCTCGTCAGCCTGGCCGGCGTCGCCTCTAATTTTGCCATGGCCGCCGTCGCCGGCCTGATCTTGCGCGGCCTCGTGCTGTTCGATTACCTGCCGACCACACAGATGGCCGTCTGGGGCTTGGTCGCCCTGATGCTCGCCGTCAAGCTCAACCTCGGCCTCTGTTTCTTCAACCTCCTGCCCATCGCCCCGCTCGACGGCCACCACGTCGTCCGTGAACTTTTGCCCTACCCGGCCAAGGAACGCTTCATGGAATTCAGCCGTTACGGGCCGATCATTCTCCTGGCTCTGGTCTTGTTGAGCAACGGTTCGGGTCTCAGTTTTTTGATGTATCCGATCGATTTTTTTGCCCGCTTCTTCGTCGGCGAACAGGCGGCGGTTTTTTTTAACATGTAACTGCGGAGGGCGAGTGGCCGGCGAAAGTTGTTTGTTGCTGTTGTTTCTTTTGCTGTCCGCCCTGAAAGGGCGCGGGGATCCTAGCCGGGGGTGAAACCCCCGGTTTGAGATCCCCCGAAAAACTGTTTCTTCTTTTTCTTCTTCTTTTTGTTTCACCCCTCTCCCTTGAGTGGAGAGGGTCGGGTGAGGGTGTTGCTTTTGTCGTTCCTTAAGCCCTAAGCCTTAAGTCTTAAGCCTTAAGCCTTAAGTCTTAAGCCTGTAAATGGAATGAGATCTATGGAAAAGAAAAGAATCCTCTCCGGCATGCGCCCCACCGGTCGCCTGCACCTGGGCAATCTCGTCGGCGCCCTCTCGAACTGGCGGGCCCTCCAGGACGACTACCAGTGCTTCTTCATGGTCGCCGACTATCACGCCCTGATGAGCGAATACGAAAAGCCCGTCGGCCTCTTCGACAACACGCGCGAAGTCGTCCTCGACTGGATCGCCTGCGGCCTCGACCCCGAAAGGAGCGTCATCTTCCGCCAGAGCGACGTTCCCGCCCACGCCGAACTCCACCTCGTCCTGTCCTGCTACACGCCGCTGGGCTGGCTCGAGCGCTGCCCCACTTACAAGGAACAGATGCAGCAGATCACCGAACGCGACCTCACCAACTACGCCTTCCTCGGTTATCCCTGCCTCCAGGCCGCCGACATCATCCTCTACCAGGCCCACGTCGTCCCCGTCGGCGAGGACCAGTTGCCGCACCTCGAACTGGCCCGCGAAATCGTCCGCCGCTTCAACAACCTCGTCGGCCGCCAGGTCTTCCCCGAGCCGCAGGGCAAGCTCACTCAGTCCCCGCGCCTCCTCGGCCTCGACCGCCGCAAGATGAGCAAGAGTTACGGCAACCAGATCGACATCGCCGACGACGAGGAGACCGTCAGCAAAAAGATCATGACCATGATCACCGACCCGCTCCGCGTCCGCCTCAAGGACCCCGGCCACCCCGACGACTGCAACGTCTGCCAGTGGTACAAAGTCTTCTCCCCCGCCGAATACGACGCCATCGCCGACCAGTGCCGCAACTCCAAGTGGGGCTGCACCGACTGCAAAAAGCGCCTGGCCGCCGTCGTGAACGAACTTTTGGCCGAACCCCGCGCCAAGCGAAAGGTCCTAGCCGCCGACCCGGACGCCGTCGAAAAAATTCTCACCCGCGGCGCCGAGCAGGCCCGCGCCCGCGCCGCCGAAACCATGCGTGAGGTCTTCTCCCTCACCGGCCTGGGCAAAAAACCGTAGGCTGTTGTTTCTTCATCCATACCCTTGTGGGTGGGTGGCATGGTCCGGCGAAGACGGGCCATGAAAAATAAAACGCACGAATCGGAGGCTGTTGTTGTTTCTGTTGTTGCTGTTGTTACTGACCACTAACCACGGACCACTGCTTTTATGTCTTACCGCGTCGATCTCGACAACTACGCCGGTCCCCTCGACCTGCTCCTCTACCTCATCCGCAAGGAAGAGGTAGAGATTCAGGACATTCCCATCCTGCGCATCACTGAGCAATATATCGCCTATCTCAATGTCTTGACCGCCATGGACATCAACCTCGCCGGCGAGTTCCTCGTCATGGCCGCCACGCTCATGGAAATCAAGAGCCGCATGATCCTGCCCCGGCCCGAAATGCCCGCCGAGGAAGGCGAGGAACCCGAAACCGACCCGCGCCTCGAACTCGTCCGCCAGCTCCTCGAATACAAACGCTTCAAGGACGCCGCCCAGGACCTCGAAGCCCTCGGCGACGAGCAACTGCGCCGCTACAACCGCCCGGCCGCCGAAATCGTCATCGGACCCGAGGAGCAGCGCTACGCCCTCGACGAAATGCTGAAAGACGTCCAGATCTGGGACCTGCTCAGTGCCTTCGCCCGCATCATGGACTCCATCAACATCGCCCCGCGCGAAGTCATCTACGACGACACGCCCATCGAACAGATCGCCGAGCGGCTCCTGGCCCTCATGGGTGAGCGCCGCACCGCCCTGTTCTCCGACGTTATCCATTCGCTTTTCGCCGGCCAGGAAACCGTCGCCCGCTCGCATCTGGTCGGAGCCTTCCTGGCGATTTTGGAATGTATCCGCCGCCGCCTCATCGCCATCACCCAGGACGAGGACTTCGGCGACCTGCGGCTCTTCTGGCGCGAGGACGGCGGCGAACCCGTCATCGACCGCTCCGACAAGCTCGCCCCGCCCGAGGCCCAAATTACCTCCCGCGGCGCCGCCCGCGCCGCCGATGGCTTCGACCGCCCCGAAGGCCGCTTCAAGGAAGACCTCGACCGCGACGATTCCCAGGCCACCGAGTTCGACGAACTCCTCGACTCCATCAAAGTCCCCGACGTCGAAACCTACAAGCCCATCTATTCCGAGGACGAACTTCTCGGCCGCGAAGCCCCCGCCGAATCGCCACCGGAAGGGCCGGAAAAACCGCCGGAAGAGAAGAACGCTTAGGTATACTGACGGACATGTTCACCGGAATCATCGAATCTCTCGGCACCGTGCGTGGCGCCTCATCTACCTCCGCCGGCAAGCGCCTGCGCATCGACCTCGGACCGTTGGCCGAAGGCGTCAAGCTCGGCGACTCCATCAACATCTCCGGCTGCTGCCAGACCGTCGCCGCCCTCGACGGAACAATCGCCTCTTTCGATACGATTCCCGAAACCCTCCGCCTCACCACGCTCGGCGACCTCTCCACCGGCGACCGCGTCAATCTCGAGCGTTCTCTCGCGGTCGGTTCTCGTCTCGGCGGCCATTTCGTCCTCGGCCACGTTGACGCCACCGCCCGCCTGGCCGAGCGCCGCGATTCCGGCCCCGAGCGCCTCTGGCTCTTCGACGCCGAACCGACCCTGGTCGCCCAGATGGTCACCAAAGGCAGCATCGCCATCGACGGCGTCAGCCTCACCCTGGTCGATGCCGCCGACCGCCGCTTCTCCGTCGCCCTGATTCCCACCACCCTCGCCGCCACCACGCTAGGCTCCATGAAAGTCGGCGACCGCGCCAACATCGAAACCGACGTCCTCGGCAAATACGTCTTAAAGCACCTGGCCGCAGGGCAGGGCGGGGGGCTCACCCTCGACCGCCTCCGCGCCGCCGGCTTCATCGAATAGCTGTCTATTGTTGCTTCTTTTTCGTCCACCCTAAACGATGGGTGGCATGGTCCGGCGAAGACGGGCCATGAATAGGGACCGTTCGGCTGGGAGGCTTTGTTGTTTCTACTGTTACTGACCACTGGCCACTAACCACTGACCACTGTTTTCTCTGGCTTCATGATTCGATATTCGTTATTCGATATTCTGCGGTTCGCCGTTGCTGTTTTACCGCCAAAAGACCGTGAATAATAACAAACTCCCCATCGCCTCTCTCACTCTCTCCCAGCTCCGCGCCGCTCTCGTCGCCGCGGGCCAGCGCCCCTTCGTCGCCAAACAAATCTTCGAAGCCGTCTACGCCCGCAACGTCCGCTCCTTCGACGAAATGACCAACCTCTCCGCCGCCCTGCGCCGCGACCTCGCCGCCCGCTACTCGCTGCGCACGCTCGAAGTCGCCGGCAAATTCGACTCGCCCGACGGCAGCTTCAAACTCGCCCTCCGCCTGGCCGACGGCCAATCAATAGAATCCGCCTTCCTCGCCACCGCCGACCACGGCACCGTCTGCGTCAGCAGCCAGGTCGGCTGCGCCATGGGCTGCCTCTTCTGCGCCTCTGGCGAAAAGGGCCTCGTCCGCAACCTCGCCGCCTTTGAAATGGTCGAACAGGTTCTCGCCGCCCGCGACCACCTGCCGCCCGGCCGCCGCCTCAGCCACGTCACCTTCATGGGCATCGGCGAACCGCTCGCCAATTTCGATAACCTCACCCGTGCCCTCGACCTGATTCACACCCCCGAAGGCCTGAACATCGGCGCCCGCCGCCTCTCGATCTCCACCTGCGGCACGCCGCAGGGCATTCGCCGCCTGGCCGACCTCGGCCGCCAATATCACCTCGCCATTTCCCTCCACGCTCCCAACGACGCCCTGCGCCGCCAACTCATGCCCGCCGCCGCCCGCACTCCGATTGCCGAAATCATGGCCGCCGCCGAAGACTATTGCCGCCGCACCACCCGAAAAATCGTCTTCGAATACGTCCTCATTCGCGGCCTCAACGACCAACCCGCCCACGCCCGCGAACTTGCCGCCCTGGTCGGCGGTTTTCCCTCGATGGTCAACCTCATCCCCTTGAACCCCGTCTCCGCCTGCCCGAACCTCGAACCCTCCGCCCCCGCCGCCGTCGAACGTTTTCGCGCCGCCCTCGAAAAATCCGGCGTCGAAGTCTGCGTCCGCCGCCGCAAGGGCGCCGAGGTCGACGCCGCCTGCGGCCAGCTTCGCGCCCGCCTCGATGCCGACGAAGATGAATAATGTTTGGATTTGCCGCCGTTGTTATGTAGGGCGGATGCGTTGTTTGCAGCCGCCACTGTCAAATGCCGTTTTCAACTTGGTGTTGCCGTTGTTTTTGTTGTTTCTGTTTCTTCACCCCTCTCCCTTGACGGGAGAGGGTAGGGTGAGGGTGCACCTGTTTCGCACCTATCGCCGGTGAACTCCGTAGTTGCTTCTTCTCTTTATCACCAAAATAAAGCGGGACGGCTCCAAGACCGTCCCGCCACCAGAGGCGAGTCAACGGGTCGTGTTTTTCGCCGCAAATTCAACAACACGTTCCCCGTCTCTCGCCCAAATCAAACTTCCCCGCGCCGGCCGACTACTCACTTGCACGCGCAACTGGCCGCCGCCTTCCCGCAACCTGAGCAGACCCCGTTCTTGATTTCCTTACCGCACTTCTTGCACGGCGCACATCCGCAGGACTGGCACATTGCAAAACCCCTTTCCCTCAAAAGAGTTTCCGACCACTCGCCCCCCGGTCACACTCCTTTTCTATATCAAGGAATCCGTACCGCCGCGGAAGAAAAAAATCAAATTTTTTCGGGAAATCGCAACTCATTGCGGGAACTGGAGATGCACGGGGTGATTTGGGATGCGAATCCGGGTGCCACACTTTGAAGCCCCGGCCCAGCCGGGGCCAAAGTGTGTGTTTCGTCACGCCAACCAGCGCCTGACCGCATCTTTACCAGAACCAACTATTCCCGCGCCGCCAAATCACTTCGCCATTCACAGACCACACGTAATGGCTATTAGGAAAGTAGGTGAATGTGGCTTCGCCCTTGCTCGTAAATCTGCTTGCAACTTTTGTTGGTACATAAATGGTGACTCCATCTAATTCGACCCGGTAGACTCCGACCGCTCGACCGGGTGCAAAGGAATCGCCCGTCTGAACAAGCGACGGAGCGTAGCCGCCAGAAACCGTGACCAATTCAGCGGCCTGCATGTCGGCCAACAGTTCATCAAGTCTGCGGCTGCCAAAAGTTCGTTGCTTTAATATTGCCATAATGGATATGGGCAACCCGAGAAGGCAGGGGAGGGCAATCGTGAACATTAGAACAGGACCGTGAATGAAGCCCAGACGCGAACCAACAAAAACTCCCAGTGCCGCGCAACCGATTACTCCATAAATGGCCGCAGGGATATACCGCCAGAGACGCAATCTGCGGTGGCTGCGATAAAGCTTGCAAATAAACTCGCGAGCTTCGGGGTCCATAAAAAGTCTCCTTTTATCTCGCCGCTTTTCGCCGCTCCTTCAGCCGCGCAATCAGCCGCGGCACGATCTCGTTCAGATCGCCGACGATCCCGAAATCCGCCACGTTGAAAATCATCGCCTCTGGATCGTTGTTGATCGCCACAATCGTCTCCGCCGTCTGCATTCCCGCCAGATGCTGAATCGCCCCCGAAATTCCGATGGCGATATATAGTCCCGGCGTCACCGTCTTCCCCGACAGACCCACCTGGTGCGGGTAAGTGATCCAGGCCCGGTCCACCGCGTCACGCGACCCACCCACCGCCGCCTGCATCAGTTCCGCCAGTTCATAGACCATTCGGAATTTTTCCGACGTTCTGAACCCGTGCCCGCCGGCCACGACTTTCCGCGCGTCCGAGATGTTCACCGCGTCTTCGTTGCCCACGAACCGCACCAGCGCCACGCCGCTCGAAAGGTCCACGCCCGCCGCCGTCTCGCGCACAATCTCCCCGCGCCGGCCCGCCTGCTTCGCTGCCGGGCGCGTGCTCTGCGGTCGCACCGTTGCCATTTGCGGCCGCGCCTCCGGCGTCTTGATCGTCGCCAGAATGTTCCCGCCAATGGCCGGCCTGGTCTGGAGCAGGTTCCCCGTCTCCGGCTCGATGTCCAGAATCGTGCAATCCGCCGTCAGCCCGGCGTTGACCTGCACCGCCAGGAAGGGCATCAAGGTCCGGCCCAGGCTCGTCGCCCCGGCGATAATAATCTCCGGCCGGTATTTCTCGATCATCCGCCGGCAGACCTGCATGTACGGCTCCGGCCGGAAATTTTCCAGCGCCTCGTCCTCGACCAGCAGCACGCGGTCCGCCCCGCGAGCAATCAATTCGTCCAAATCCGCCTGTTCCACCGCCCGCCCCAGCAACAGCGCCGTCAGTTTCCCGCCGCGCTTGTCCGCCAGTTCCCGCCCGCGCGTCAGCAGTTCGTGCGAGATCCGCTGTACCCGCCCGCCGCGCTGCTCCGCCAGAATCCACACGCCTTCCCAATTCATTTTTGTTTCCCCGTTTTTGTTTCTTCTTCACTCCTCCCCCTTGAGGGGGGAGGGTAGGGTGAGGGTACTGCTTCTTCTTTTCGTTGTTAATTTTTCATTTTTAATTTTGCATTTTTAATTTTTAGATCAAATCCCGCTTGTCCAAAAACTCCACCAGCGCCTCCACCGCCTTATCCGCGCTCGCCTCGTCGCTCGCCGCCATTTTCGTGCACTGCCGCGAAACCTTCGGCTTATGAATCTTCACCACCCGCGTCGGCGAGCCTTTCAGCCCCAGCTTCTCCGGATCGGCCCCGATGCTCGCCGCCGTCCAGACCGGAATCTCGCTCTGCCGCGCCTTGATCTTCCCGCCCAGCGTCGGCAACCGCGGATTGCTCACTTCCTTCACCACCGTCAGCACGCACGGCAGCCGCACGTCCAGCACCTCGTACCCGTCCTCCACCAGCCGGTGCACCCGCACCGCCCCCTCGCGCCGCTCCTCGAACTTGCTGATATATGTCGCTACCGGCAAACCCAGGAACGAGGCGATGGCCGGACCCACCTGGCCCGTGTCGCCGTCCGTGGCCCGCTCGCCGCAAATAATCAGGTCAAACTCCCCCAGCTTCCCGATGGCCGTCGCCAGCGTGTAGCTCGTGGCCCACGTGTCCGCCCCCGCGAACGCCTTGTCCGACAGCAGTACGCCCCGGTCGCAGCCCATGGCCATCGCCTCGCGCAGCGCCGTCTCGGCCTTCGGCGGACCCATGCTCAGGGCCGTCACCTCACCGCCGAACTTCTCCCGCAACTCAATCGCCAGTTCCAGCCCGTACAGGTCCAGCGGATTGATGATCGCCTCCACGCCCTCGCGGACCATCGTCCCGGTCTTCTCATCCATCTTGACCGCCGCCGTCTCCGGCACCTGTTTAATGGGCACAATAATCTTCACCGCTCAGCCTCCAGAGAAAAAAGTGGAATGCGGAATCATACCGGATTCCCGCCCGATTGTTAATGCCGTTTTTTCTTTTCCCGTCCCGCTCCTTGACAATCGCCCCGCCCCTCGCTTAAATGAGGCCCTTTGTTCCAGGAAACCATTAACTCTGAGGAGACTCCGCATGGGCACTTACGGTCGCTTTTCCGACGACGGACTCGAATACGTCGTCAACACCCCCCACACCCCGCGCGACTGGTTCAACTTTTTCTGGAACCCCACCTACCTCGCCTGCGCCGGCGGCAGCTTGAACGGCTGTTCGCTCTTTCAGAACGAGCGCGGCGTCGTCACCAACCTCTTCGGCAAACAGGACATGCGCGAAGACCCGCGCTGGCTTTACCTCCGCGACAACGACACCGGCGAATTCTGGAGCGCCGGCTTCCAGCCCTGCCTCGAAGAAGTTGACGAATACGAAATGCGCCACGGCCTCGGCTACTCCATTCTCCGCGTCCTCAAAAACGGTCTCCGCGTCGAATTCCGCCTCTTCGTCCCGCGAAACTTCTCCGGCGAAGTCTGGACCGTCACCGTCACCAACGAGTCCCGCAAGGCCCGCAACATCTCCCTCTTCCCCCTGGCCAATATCATGCTCGACGGCGTCAACATGCCCTACGGCTACATCGGCGGCCTCGACGCCTTCTTCGTCCCCAAAGGCAACTACCTCTTCTTCCGCAACCGCACCCACACCGTCGTCGAAGAAAAGTACCGGGCCTTCATGCACACCGACGCCAAAGTCCACGGCTGGGACGTTTCCAAAAATTATTTTCTCGGCAAATATAAAAACTACGCCCGGCCCGAACGCATCGAACTCGGCCAACTCGGCAACTCCGTCGCCAGCGCCGAGTACCTTGTCGGCGTCTTTCAGCATAACCTCGCCCTGAAGCCCAAGGCCTCGAAGACCGTCAACCTCGTCCTCGGCGTCGTCCTCGACGAGAAGGAAGCCGGCAAGATGATCCGCGCCTTCGACACGCCGAAAAAAATCGAGGCCGAACTCGCCGCCATCAAAAAGCAGAACGTCGCCCGCCTCGGCGGTCTCCAGCTCAGCACCCCCGACCCCGACTTCAACCGCCTCTTCTCCGTCTGGCTCAAGCACCAGCTTTACCTCATGGCCGACTGGGCCCGCTTCTATTTCAAAGGCTACCGCGACACCTGCCAGGACGCCGCCGGCATGAGCGTCATCAACGCCCCACGGGCCATCGAAATGCTCAAGAAGGCCCTCCGTAACCAGCGCAGCGACGGCTTCTGCCCCCGCGCCTTCCGCGTCCCCAGCATGGACATCGCCGCCGCCGACAAGCATTACGCCGACTCGCCCTCCTGGATCAGCCACGCCACCGACGCCATCCTCTCGGAAACCGGCGACCTCGCGCTCCTCGACGAAGTCGTCGCCTATTCCGACCAGGGCGAGGCCACCGTCTGGGAACACAATCTCAAGGCCATGGAATTCCTCTGGGCCGACCGCGGCGAGCACGGTCTCAGCCTCGTCCATTTCGGCGACTGGAACGACCTCATGGACCGCGTCGGCCACCAGGGCCGCGGCGAAGGCGTCTGGATGAGTTTCGCCCTGGCCCGCACCCTCCAACTCGTCGGCAAGATCGCCGGCTGGAAGGGCGACCAGAAACTCGCCGCCCTCTGCCAGGCCCGCTTCGAGGAGCTTAAGAAAAACATCCTCGCCCACGGCTGGGACGGCGACCACTTCATCTACTCCATCAACGACGAAGGCCTCCGCATCGGCACCAAGCAGGCCAAGGAAGGCAAGTACTTCATCAATCCCCAGTCCTGGGCCATGCTCTCCGGCGTCATCGACGCCAGGCAGTACGAAAAAATCGCCCAGCTCCTCGAACCCATCGTCGACACCCCCGTCGGCCCGGTCCACAACTGGCCGCCCTTCACCAAGTACCAGCCCGGCATCGGCCAACTCACCGGCACGCCCCCGGGCTTCTTCACCAACGGCAACGTCTATTGCCATGCCGCCGGTTTCAAGATTGCCGCCGATTTCGAAGCCGGCCGCGCCGACAAGGCCTTCGACACCATGATGCGCATCCTCCCCAACGAAAAACGCGGCGAGCCTTTCGCCCAGGTCAACGGCTACACCGGCCCCTCCGCCATGCGCATGGAGCACCACGTCTCCGACGACCCCTGGCGCACCGGCACCACCGGCTGGCTTTTCCTCATCTGCGTCGACAAGCTGCTGGGCTTCCGCCGCACCCTCGGCGGCTTCCACCTCCGCCCGCTCCTGCCTTCCAAGTGGAAGACCGTCAGTTATGTCCGACCGTTCCGCGGCACCACTTTCGAAATCACCATCGAGCGCCGCGGCGAACCCGGCATTATTGTTGACGGCGCACCCATCGAGGGCGACTTCATCGCTGTCCCCCAGGCCGGCTACGGCAAGAAGAAAGTCAAAATCCTCTGCCGCCTCGCCTGAGCGTTGCTGTTTTTTCTTTGTCCACCCTAAACGGTGGGTGGCATGGTCCGGCGCAGACGGGCCATGAATGAAGACCGTTCGACCATCCAAGTCTGTTGCTTCTTCACCCCTCCCCCTTCAGGGGTAGGGTGAGGGTGTACCTGTTTCCCCCATATCGCCGGGGGTGGCTGTTTCTGTTTCTTTTTTTTTCACTGCCCACTGCCCACTGCCCACTGCCCACTGCCCACTGCCCACTGCCCACTGCCCACTGTCCTCTGCCGTTTGATTTGACTCTTCCCGCCCGGTCAGGTATGATGCCCTTCCTCCTGACGCCGCGCGACCTCGGAACCGTGAAAGCTGAATTCGCAAGTCCCGATTGTCGATAGAGATACAATTACGGACGGCCCAAAACCGGGCCGCACTTTTTCAGGATTGCGCATGGCCGAGTCGCTGCCTAAAACCGCTACCTCTCAACCCCTGGCCCCCTGGCAGCGCAACATCCTCGTCGCCCTGATCCACCTGCTCCTCTTCGCCGTCTCCTTTTGGGGCGCCTATTGTCTGCGCCTCGACTTCAAGGTGCCCCCCTTCGTCACCGTCGCCAGCCCCGAGTTTATGCCCTACTGGCCCAGCCTGTTTCGCCTCATCGGCTTCGTCCTGGTCATCAAGCTCGCCGTCTTCTGGTATTTTCGTATGTACAGCAGTTGGGGCCGCTACGTCGGCGTCCAGGACCTCATTGAAACCTTCAAGGCCAGTTACGTCTCCAGCGCCATCATCGTCTTTTTCGTCCTGATCTTCAGTAAGCTCATGGAGCTGCGCGGCCTAAGCCCGGTCAGCATGAAGGTTCCCGGCGCCGTCTTCATCATCGACTGGGCCGGCACCATCGCCCTCGTCGGCGGCATCCGCTTCGCCGCCCGCATCTACCGCGAAGGCATGCGCCCCATCGCCGCCGGCGGACTGACCAACGCCCTCATCATCGGCGCCGGCGACGCCGGCGAGGCCGTCCTCCGCGAAATGCAACGCCTCCCCGTCGAACGCTATCACGTCATCGGCTTCGTCGACGACAATCCCAACCAGCCCAGCCGCATCCACGGCGTCCCCGTCTTCGGCGACACCAGCCAACTCGGCGAACTTTGCGAAAAGCACGAAGTCGACGAACTCGTCATTGCCCTCCACGACCCCTCGCGCCAACTCCTGCGCCGCATCATCGAATTCTGCAAGGGCTCCAAACTCGTCTTCCGCATCGTCCCCGGCGTCGCCGACCTCATCGAAGGACGCACCGACCTCTCCCACCTCCGCGAGGTCGATATCAACGACCTTCTCGGACGCCAGGAAGTCCGCCTCGACATCGAGAGTCTCGGCCACATGCTCACCGGCAAGGTCGTCCTCATCACCGGCGCCGGCGGCTCCATCGGCTCAGAAATGTGCCGCCAGGTCCTGCCCTTCCGACCCAAAGAACTCGTCCTGGTCGAGCAGGCCGAGAACGCCCTCTTCTTCATCGAACGCGAACTCCGCGAATCCTTCCGCCAGCAGCCGATGCGGGCCGTCATCTGCGATGTCTACGACCGTCAACGCCTTCAAACCGTCTTCCAGGACGTCCAGCCCCAGGTCGTCTTCCACGCCGCCGCCCACAAGCACGTTCCCCTCATGGAAATCAACCCCAGCGAGGCCGTCAAGAACAACATCCTCGGCACCAAAAATGTCGCCGACCTCTGCGCCGAGTTCCGCGCCGACGCCATGGTCATGATCTCCACCGACAAAGCCGTCAACCCCACCAGCATCATGGGTTGCAGCAAACGTATCGCTGAAATCTATTGCCAGTGGCTCAATACCTCCGGCCGTTCCCGCGACACCCGCTTCGTCACCGTCCGCTTCGGCAACGTCCTCGGGTCCAACGGCTCCGTCGTCCCCATCTTCCGCAAGCAGATCGCCCAGGGCGGACCCGTCACCGTCACCCATCCCGAAATGCGCCGCTATTTCATGACCATCCCCGAGGCCAGCCAGCTCGTTCTCCAGGCCGGCGCCATGGGCAAGGGCGGCGAAATCTTTGTCCTCGACATGGGCGACCCCGTCAGAATCGTCGACCTCGCCCGCGACATGATCATCCTCTCCGGCTACCGGCCCGACATCGACATCAAAATCGAATTCACCGGCGTCCGCCCGGGAGAAAAACTCTTCGAGGAACTCAGCATCGTCGGCGAGGACATGCTCCCCACCCACCACCAGAAAATCGGCATCTGGCAGGTCCGGCCCTCCAGCGACGAACAGATCTCCGCCGCCCTCGCCCAACTTCAGCCCCTGCTCAACTCCAACGACAAGGCCGCCATTGTCCGCGTCTTCAAGAACATCGTCCCCGAGTTCCATCCGAACAACGGCAACGCCGCCCCGCCGGCCGGATAATCTGCATCTTTTTGTTTCTTTCCCGACCACCCCTGACGTTGGGTGGCATGGTCCGGCGAAGACGGGCCATGAAGAAAAAACCATTCGACCGGAATCCGTCCTTCATGATTGGATATTGAGTGTTGGATATTCGATATTCGCTGTTAATTTTGTAACCCCCGAAAAACCTTGAAAGCCGACATATGCGCCTCTACCGCGACCCCGTCCACGGCGACATTCTCCTCTCCGAACTTGCCGCCGACCTCATCGACACCCCCGAATTCCAGCGCCTCGGCCGCATCATGCAACTCGGCTTCGCCCACCTCGTCTACCGCGGCGCCACCCACACCCGTTTCGCCCACGCCGTCGGCACCTATTGGGTCAGCCGCGAAATCCTCCGCCACGTCCATGCCAACCACGCCCGCCTCGGCCTGCCCCTCCCGGCCTCGCCGTTCATCTCGGGGCAGGGGGGCCTGACCACCGCCGACCTCGCCGAAATCGTCTCTGCCGTCGCTCTTCTCCACGACCTCACCCACATCCCCTTCGGCCACACCCTCGAAGACGAACTCCAGGACATCTACCTCAAGCACGACGCCCTCGATAGTCCCCGCCTCTTCTTCCTTCTCTTCGACCCGCGCAGCTCCGTCGCCCGCGTCTTCGACCGGCCCCGCCCCTACATCCCCGGCCTCGACAACTCGCGCCTCCGCTGGCTCGTCTACCTCACCCTCGCCTTCCGCGAAGACGCCGACGCCTCGCCCCCGCGCTCCTTCCCCGACCTGCTCGCCGTCGCCGGTGACAGCGCTGCCTCACGGCCCGACCGCGCCGCCCATGTCGACTTCCTCGGCCGCGCCGCCGTCGCCTACCGCGATCTCGCCGCGCGCGGCCTCTTTCAACCTTTCATGTCCGACATCGTCTCCGGCACCGTCTCCGCCGACCTCCTCGACTACACCGCCCGCGACCTCTTCCACACCGGCGTTCGCGGCGACTTCGACCAGCGCCTCCTCCACTATTTCTTCATCGGCCGCGACGGCCCCTCCGGCGCTCCCCGCCTCGCCCTCGACGTCCTCAGCCCGCGCGGCTACGCCCGCATCGACATCACCTCCGAAATCATGAACCTCATGCGCCTCCGCTACTCCATGGCCGAACGCGTCTACTACCACAAGAACAAGGTCGCCGCCTCCGCCATGCTCGCCCGCGGCCTGGCCGCGCGCGGCCTCCCCGGCGACACCAACCCCTACGACGATCCCGATTCCGTTATCAATCCCGCCCTCAGCGACGAGGCCATGATCGGCCGCCTGAGCGGCGCCGCCGAATCCCGCGACCTCGGCGAAGCCCTCCTCAATCGCCAACTTTACATCCCCGCCGCCGTCCTCACCGAACCTCTCGCCCGCGAAATCGGCGACCCCGAAAAATTCGTCGACTTTTTCCGCGGCCGCCCCGACGGTCGTCGCCGCCTCTTCGATCTTCAGGCCGAACTCTCCGCCCTCACCGGCCTCGGACCCCACGGCGTCATTGTCTATTGCCCCCCGCGCAAGATGCAGGCCAAGGCCATTGCCGCCCCCGTCCGCTTCGAGGAAAACCGCATCGTTCCTCTCTCCGACCACCCCGATTTCCACGACGAAGCCGAGCTTCTCAACCGCAAATACCAGGGCCTCTGGAAAGCCTTCGCCTTCGTCCACCCCGCCGCCGTTTCTCGCCCCGGCCTCGTCTCCCAAATCGCCGACACCTTCTGCCGCCGCCTCGCCATCCCCCCCGCCTTCGCCCGCCGCCTGACCGCCATGTAGGGCGGTTGGTAACAACCGCCAACATCAAATGCCGTTTTCCGCATGGTGTTGCCGTTGTTGTTTCATCCCATACCCCAGCCGCCGGGTGGCCTGGTCCGGCGAAGACGGGCCATGAATAATGACCCTTCATCATGGGCTGTTGTTGTTCAGTTATTCCATCAAGGAAAATGGCGGGTGGCATGGTCCGGCGAAGACGGGCCATGAATGAATACCGTTCATCGGGGAATGCTGTTGTTGCTGTTGTTCCTGAAGTCTGAAGCCTGAGGTCTGAAGCCTTCTTAAAACGGTATCGTCTCATCCTCCTTTGCTTCCGTACTCCGATAATCCCGCTTGAACTGCCGCTCAATCTCTTCCCGCGTCAGCACCAGCGTCGTCGGTCGCCCGTGCGGGCATGTCGCCGTCTGTTCCCCCACATTTCGCGTCGCCAGGAGCGCCTCGATCTCCTCCGGCGCCAATACCTCCCCGCTCTTCACCGCCCCCCGGCAGGCCATCCGGTGCAGCAACTCATCCACCACGTCTTCCACCGCCGGCTTCGCCGCCCCGCGCCCTGCCGCCCAATCCAGCAGGTCCCGCACCACCCGTTCCGGCGGCGTCCGCGTCGCCAGGAGCGCCGGAAACGCCTGAATCCCCACCGCCTGCGATCCGAACAATTCGAACTCAATCCCCAGCCGCACCAACTGCCCGCGATGTTCCTCCAGGAACGCCCGCTCGCCCTCCGTCACGTCCAGCACCGCCGGAATCAGCAGCCGCTGACTCTCCAGCGGTCCCGCCTCAATCCGCCGCTTCAACTCCTCATACAGCACCCGCTCATGCAGTGCGTGCTGATCCACGATCAACATCCCGTCCTCGGTCTCGGCCACCAGATAAGTATTGTAAAGTTGCAACACCCGCCGCCGCGGCTCAGCCGTTTCTTCTTCCTTTTGTAGGGACAGGGCTCTGCCCTGTCCGGTTGTTGTTTCTTCTTCTTCACCCCTCTCCTTCGGGAGAGGGTGGCCCGAAGGGCCGGGTGAGGGGTTATGGCTCTGACCGCCGCCCCCGCTCGAACCCGGCGTATACGAAAACCTCGGCTGCACCTTCTCCGCCGGCCGCCTGAAAAAATCCGCCAGCGACGCCCGTACCCGCTCCTGCCGCTCTTCTTCTGAAACTGAAACCCCGCACGCCGCCGCCGGCAAACTCAGTCGCGGCCCTGCCGCGCCGCCGGTCGATTCAAACCCCGCATTCACCCGCGGCGCCAAATCCGAAGTCAGAAACTTCTCCCGCAGCGTCCCCAGAATTTCCCGATAAATCTGTTGCCCGTTCCGCAGCCGCACCTCAATCTTGCTCGGATGGACGTTCACGTCCACGTCTTCCGGCGGCACCGTCAAGTACAGGAACACCACCGGCTGCCGGTTCGCCTCCACCAGCCCGCGATACGCCTCCCGCACCGCGTGCAGCAGCGACCGGTCGCGCACATATCGCCCGTTGACGTATAGATATTGCCATTTTGTCGACGCCCGGCTTTCCGACGGCGGCGCCACCAGCCCCCACAATTGCCCCGCCGGCGAATCACCACGCACCTCGATCAGCCCCGCCGCCAGGTCCGCCCCGTAAAACGCCGCCACCCGCTCCCGCACCCCCTGCGCCGCCGGCAGATCATGTACCAGCCGCCCGTTGTGCGTCAGCCGCATCGCCACCTGCGGATAGGCCAAGGCCAGGTTCGCCACCGCCTCCACCACGTGCCCCAGCTCCGTCGCCTCGCTCTTCAGAAATTTCCGCCGCGCCGGAATGTTGTAAAACAGGTTCCGCACCTCGATGATCGTCCCCGGCGGACCCCCCGCCACGCGGACCTCATCCGCCTTCCCCGCCGCCACCGCGATTTCGTGCCCTTCCACGTCGCCCGGCCGCCGCGACCGCACCGTCATCTCGCTCACCGACCCCACCGACGCCAGCGCCTCGCCCCGGAACCCCAGCGTCCCGATCCGATCCAGATCCTCGCTCGTCGCCAGCTTGCTCGTCGCGTGGCTCGCCACCGCCAGCACCAGGTCCTCCGCCGCCATCCCGCCGCCGTTATCCTGCACCCGAATCAGCTTCCCGCCCCCCGCCTCCACCGCCACGTCGATCTGCGCCGCCTCCGCGTCCAGCGCATTTTCCATCAACTCCTTTACCACGCTCGCCGGACGTTCAATCACCTCGCCCGCAGCGATCTGGTTCACCAAATGCGGATCGAGTCTATGTATCACGCCCATTGTTTCTTCTTTTGTTGTTCGTAGGGGCAGAGTTTATCTCTGCCCTGCTGTTTTGCCGTTGCTTCTTCACCCCTCCCCCTTGAGGAAGAGGGTAGGGTGAGGGTGCACCGGTTGCTCCTAAATCTCTCTAACCTGTTGTTGCTTCTTTTTCTTCTTCAATTTTTAATTTTGCATTTTTAATTTTGCATTTACTGGCTTTAAATCCCGTACTCCTTAATCTTCCGATACAACGTCCTCTCTCCGATCCCCAGCCTCTTCGCCGCCTCCAGCCGATTCCCCTCCGTCACCCGCAGCGCCTCGGCAATCAGTTGCCGCTCCGCCTCTTCCAGCGTCATCGCCCCGCCCGTCACGCTCAGGGCGGGGGGTTGAGCGACCGCGCCCGAAATCTCCGCCGGCAGCAAATCCACGTCCAGCGTCTCGCCCTGCGCCAGCACCACCATCGTCTCAATCGTGTTCCGCAACTCCCGCACGTTCCCCGGCCACGCATACGCCCCCAGCGCCGCCAGGCACCCCGGCGTCACCGCCCGAATCGGCTTGCCGTGCCGCTGGGCAAACATCTTCAAAAAATAATCCACCAGTAGCGGCACGTCTTCCGCCCGATTCCGCAGCGGCGGCAGCGTCAGCGTCACCACCTTCAGCCGGAAATACAAATCCTCCCGGAAAGTCTTCTCCGCGATGCACAGTCCCAGGTCGCGGTTGGTCGCGCTCACCAGACGCACGTCCACCCGGATCGGTTCGTTCGACCCGACCCGCATGATCTGCCCGTCTTCCAGCACGCGCAGCAACTTGATCTGCGTCGCCAGAGGCATGTCGCCCACCTCGTCCAGGAACAATGTCCCGCCGTCGGCGTATTCGAACCGTCCTTTTCGCGCCGCCGCCGCCCCCGTGAACGCCCCTTTTTCGTGCCCGAACAGTTCGCTCTCCAGAATCCCCTCGCTCAGGGCGGCGCAGTTCAGGGCCACAAAATTCTTATGCCGCCGCGGCGAATTGTTGTGAATCGCCCGCGCCAGCAGTTCCTTCCCCGTCCCGCTCTCGCCCGTCACGAGCACCGTCGCATTGGTCCCGGCAATCTGCCGCGCCGTCTCGATGACGCGCCGCATCTGCGGATTGTTCCCGATCACACCGTTGAACCCGAACCGTTCATCAATCTGCGCCGCCAGTTCCGCCGTCCGGGCCACCAGCCGCCGCCGCTCCAGGGCCTTGGCCGTCCGGTCGCGCAGAATCTCCACATTCAACGGCTTTTCAATATAATCATATGCTCCCTGCTTAATCGCCTCGACCGCCGTCTCCACGCTGGCGTGCCCCGTGATGACGATGACCTCCGTCCCCGGGCTGGCGGCCTTCACCTCCCGCAGGATGTCCAGCCCGCTCATGTCCGCCATGATCAGGTCCGTGATCACCAGGTCGAACGTCCGCGTCTCCAGAAGCCCCGCCGCCCGGCTCGGCGCCGTCACCACCACGCACTCATGCCCCGCCCGTTGCAGCGTCTCCGCCACCGCGTCCGCCTGGTTCCGGTCGTCGTCCACAATGAGGATGCTCGCCTTATCCTGACTTTCGCTCACGTCGTCCTCTTTTGTTTCTTCTTCTTTTTCTTCTTATGAAGCCCCCAGCATTGCTGGGGAACGCTGTTTTCTTCTTCTAATTTTTAATTTTTCATTTTTAATTTTTACTTCCCTCCGCCCCCGGCAACCAAATACAAAATTCCGTCCCCCGCCCCTCCTCGCTCGACACCGCAATCGTCCCGCCATGCTCCATCACAATCCGCCTCACAATCGGCAGCCCTAGCCCCGTCCCGCCGGGCCTCGTCGAATAATACGCCTCAAAAATCTTTCCCACCCGCTCCGGCGCAATCCCGCCGCCCGTGTCCGTCACCGAAATCCTCACCCCGCCGCGCTCCGCCCGCAGCCGGAACATCAACTCCCCGCCCTCCGGCATTGCCGCCTGGGCATTCAGGATAAGGTTCAAGAGCGCCTGTTTCAAGAGGTCGCCGTCGCCCTCGATCGCCGGCAACCCGTCCACCACCGTCAGCCGCACCGTAATTCGCCGCGCCGCCGCTTGCGGCTCGTAAAACGTCAGCAGGTCGCGCACCAACTCCGCCGCATCCAGCCGCTCTCTATTCAACTCCATCCGTCCCGCAAACCGCAGGAATGCCGCCAGAATATCCTCCAGCCGCCGCGTCTCTTCCTGCAGCACCTCGATCTTCCGCCCCGCGCGCCGCTCCCCCTCCGTCGATGGCTTCTTGAACTCCTCCGCCAGCAGTTGCAAATTCAAATTCAGCGTCGACAGCGGATTCTTCAACTCATGCGCCAACCCGCCCGTCAGCCGCCCCACCTCCGCCAAATGCTCCGCCGCCCGCACCTTCCCCTCCAACTCTTTTGTCTTTTCAAACGCCTTCCTCAACCGACGCGCCGCCGCCCAAGCCCCAGCCGCGCCCCCGGCCATGAGCGAAACCAAAACGAGAATGGCCATCACAATCGTCGGCATGAATCATCGTTCAAAAACAAAACCCGCAGCGGTCCTCGCGGACTTACGGGTCTTGGCGTTTCGCCTCTCTTTTTACTGCCAGCTACTTCGTCTCGCCGCCGCCCGCCTCGTCTTTCATCACCGCCTTGCGCGACAGCTTGATCCGCCCCTGCGGATCGAC
The DNA here is from genome assembly GCA_903929765.1 of uncultured Planctomycetia bacterium. GTDB lineage: Bacteria > Planctomycetota > Phycisphaerae > FEN-1346 > JAACEH01 > CAIYVX01. The sequence continues at coordinate 14,878 of CAIYVX010000044.1, read as the reverse complement.
CATGATCACCTTCACCTTCACCGTGTCGCCGACCTTCACTACCTCGTCGACGTTCTTCACGTACTTGTCCGAAATCTCCGAGATGTGGCACAGGCCGTCCTGCCCCATCGGCAGTTCGATGAACGCCCCGAACTCCTTCAGGCTCACCACCGTCCCCGTATAAACCCGGCCCACGGTGATCTCTTCCGTCAGGTTCTCGATCCGGCCCCGCGCCATCTCCGCGCCCTTCATCTCCAGGCAACTGATCATCACCGTGCCGTCGTCTTCGATCTCGATCCGCGCGCCGCTCTCTTCCTGGATGCTCTTGATCATCTTGCCGCCCGGTCCGATCACCTTCCCGATCTTTTCCGGATCGATCCGCATGAAGAGCAGCCGCGGCGCGTAATCGCTGATCTTCGCCCGCGGCGACGGAATCGCCGAGAGCATGTTCTTCAGAATCTCCAGCCGTGCCAACCGGGCCTGCTCCAGCCCGTCGGCCAGCACCTTCATCGGAATCCCCTTCACCTTCACGTCGAGCTGAATCCCGGTGATGCCTTTCTGCGTCCCGGCGATCTTATAATCCATGTCGCCGTAATGATCTTCCTCGCCGGCGATGTCCGTCAGCAGCACCGTCTTCGACTTCTCCAGCACCAGCCCGATCGAAATCCCCGCCACCGGGTCCGAAATCGGAATGCCTGCGTCCATCATCGCCAGCGTCGCGCCGCAGACGGTTGCCATGCTGCTCGAGCCGTTGGACTCCAGGATTTCGCTCACCACCAGCATCGTGTAAGCGAACTGGTCCTGCGCCGGTATCACCCGTTCCAGGCACCGCTCCGCCAAGTTCCCGTGACCGATTTCGCGCCGGCCCGGCCCGCGAATCGGCCGCACTTCGCCCACCGAAAACGGCGGGAAGTTATATTGCAGCATAAACCGCTTCTTGTACTCCGGCGCCAGACCGTCGATCACCTGCTGATCGTCGCCCGTGCCCAGCGTCGTGATCACCAGGGCCTGCGTCTCGCCCCGCGTGAACACCGCCGACCCGTGCGTCCGCGGAATCATCCCGACCTCGCAACTGATCGGCCGAATCTCCGTCAGCCCGCGACCGTCCGGCCGCACGCCTTCCAGCGCCTGCAACCGGAACAGCTTCCCGTTCAGTGCGTCGAACGCCGCCGCCACTTCGCCCCGCGTAAACTCCGGCAACTCCGCCTCTTTCGGGCTAAGCTCGTCCAGCATCCGGTCCTTCAACTCATCGACCGCCGCTGCCCGTTCCAGCTTCGTGCCGCTCTGCCGGCGGATTTTCAGCAATTCCTTCTCATACTTCCCGACCGCCTCGGCCAACTCCGTATCCGGCTCCGGCGGCGTCCACGTCTTCGTAATGCCCGTCAACTTCACCAACTCGTTCTGCATCTCCACGATCTCGCGAATCACCGCATGCCCGAACTCAAAGGCCGCGATCATGTCCGTCTCGCTCACTTCCTTCGACCCGACTTCGATCATGTTGATCTCCGTCGCCGTCCCCGCCAGCACCACGTCCATGTCGCACGCTTCCAACTGCGTAAACGTTGGATTCACGACAAACTGTCCGTCCAGCCGCCCGATCCGCACCGCGCCCAGCGGGCCGTCAAACGGCGCCGGCGACACGCCCAGACACGCGCTCGCCCCGATCATCGCCAGAATGTCCGACTCGTTTTCCTGATCGAAGCTCAGCACGATGGCCTGGAGCTGCACCTCTTCGCGGTACCCCTCCGGGAAGAGCGGCCGGATCGGCCGATCCATCAGCCGCATCGTCAGAATTTCCTTCTCCGTCGGCCGGCCTTCGCGCTTGAAAAAGCCGCGTGGCACTTTGCCGGCCGCATATTGTTTCTCGCGATAATCCATGAACAGCGGGAAGAAATCGATGTCGCGCTTGCACGGCGCCACCGCTGCCGCCACCAGCACCACCGTGTCGCCGTACTGCACCCACACCGCCCCAGCCGCCTGCTTCGCCAGCTTGCCCGTCCGAATGATCAGCTTCCGTCCGCCGATTTCCCGAACCACTTCCAATTCCTGTCCGCGCTCCGCCATGGTCTCTTTCCTTTCGCCTTCCATCCGACCCGACCAGACCCGACCCGACGTAAACCCGTTGTTCGCGTTCGTTTCGAGATTTTTCTTCTTGCTGTTTTGTAGGGTGCGTGCTTGCACGCACCATGCTTCTGCTTCCTCACCCCTCCCCCTGGAGGGGGGAGAATAGGGTGAGGGTGCTGTTGTTTTGTAGGGTGGCTGCTTGCAGCCACCCTGCATTAAAAAGCTCTTCTTCCGCTTGCTGTTGCCGTACCTTACTTGCGTAAGCCTAATCGCTTCACCACCGCCTGATACCGCGAGAAATCATTCTTCTGCAAATACTTCAGCAGGCTGTTTCGCCGACCGACCATGCGCAGCAACCCGCGCCGCGAAGAATGATCCTTCTTGCGGGTCTGGAGGTGATCGGTCAGATGCAGGATTCGTTCCGTCAGCAGGGCGATCTGAACTTCCGGGCTGCCCGTGTCGCCCTCATGCACCGCAAACTCTTTGATCTTTTCCGTCTTCTTTGCCTCGGCCATCTGCCACATCCTTTCCACACTTGGGAGCGAGAGGCCGCACTCTCGGTCCTGACTTTTCCGGTTCGCGCGGCGGCCGGTATTTTCTTCATGGTGGGCGCTACAGGACTCGAACCTGTGACCTCGTGGGTGTGATCCACGCGCTCTAACCAACTGAGCTAAGCGCCCCGGCAACCCGCCCATTATAATAACTCCCCACCCAAAAAACCAACCTTTTCCCGCCGCCGTTTCAACCCACACCCTTGCCGCCGAGTGGCATGGTCCGGCGCAGACGGGCCATGAATGAATACCGTTCGAATGGAGGTAGTTGCCGTTTCTTCTTTTTTTGCCGTACCTGAAGCCTGAAGCCTGAGGTCTGAAGTCTGCCTTTTAAGTCTGCCTTTTTCCTTTGACTCCCCGCTCCCCCTACGATATAAACATGACTTGAAAGGGACCGTTTTTATGCCGAATCTCCTCACCAGCGCCAGGCGGAATATTGTGGCGGGCAGGTTGCTGCTCGCCCTTAACCTGCGCGCCTTGGGCCTGTTGCTTACCGCCGGCCCGGCAGGAGGTTCCGCGTAGCCCTTGATGTCTTTCAGGAATACGCGAAGCCCGCTGCCGGATTCGGTGGCGGGCTTTTTCTTTTTCTGCCTTTGCTGTTCGTAGGGGCAGAGTTTATCTCTGCCCTGCCGTTGTTTTTACACCCCTCTCCCTTGGGAGAGGGTGGCACGAAGTGCCGGGTGAGGGGTTTCGGCTCAAGCCCTCAGAAATGACTGGTACTGCTGTTGTTGTTTCTTTGCTGTTTCCGTTCCTTAAGTCTTAAGCCTTTAGCCTTAAGCCTTTTGTTGCTTTACCTGTTCCGTCCGCTAGAATATCGTTTCTCTTTACGGAGGATGTCCCATGGCTGTGAAAAAAGATCGACTCATCGTCTTCGACACCACGCTCCGCGACGGCGAGCAGAGTCCCGGCGCCAGCATGAACCTCACCCAGAAGCTCGAAGTCGCCCGCGCCCTCGACCTGCTCGGGGTCGATGTCATCGAGGCCGGCTTTCCCATCACCAGTCCCGACGACTTCGAGGCGGTGCAAGCGATTTCGCGTGAACTGCGTCGTCCGACTATCTGCGGCCTGGCCCGCTGCGTCGAGAAGGACATCGTGGCCCTCGGCAAAGCTCTCTCTCCCGCGCGCCACGGGCGGGTTCACGTCGTCCTGGCCACGAGCGAGATTCACCGCAAGTTCAAGCTCAACAAGACCAAGAGCGAGATCGTGAACATGGCCGTCGCCGGCGTCAAGCTGGGCCGGCAGTGGGCTGACGATGTCCAGTTCAGCGCGGAAGACGCGGTGCGAACCGAGCCGGAGTTCCTGGCCGAAGTCGTCGAGGCCGTGATCGCGGCCGGGGCCACGACCGTGAATATCCCCGACACCGTGGGCTACAGCATGCCCTGGTATTTCGAGGGCCTGATCGCCGGCCTCTTCCGCGACGTGAAAAATATCAACAAAGCCGTCATCGCCGTCCACTGTCACAACGACCTCGGCCTCGCCGTCGCCAACACCCTCGCCGCCGTTCGCGCCGGCGCCCGCCAGGTCGAATGCACCATCAACGGTCTTGGCGAACGCGCCGGCAACTGCTCCCTCGAAGAAGTCGTCATGGCCGTCCGCACCCGCACCGACGAATTCCCCGGCGTCACCACCACCATCGACACCACCAAGCTCTACCCCACCAGCCGCCTCGTCAGCCGCGTCACCGGCCTGGCCGTCCAGCGCAACAAAGCCATCGTCGGCGAAAACGCCTTCGCCCACGAAGCCGGCATCCACCAGGACGGCGTCCTCAAGGAACGCACCACCTACGAAATCATGCGCCCCGAGTCCGTCGGCTTCAAACAATCCAGCCTCGTCCTCGGCAAACACTCCGGTCGCCACGCCCTGGCCGTCCGCCTCAAGCAACTCGGCTTCACCCTCGCCGCCGAAAAGCTCGAAGTCGTCTACGAACGCTTCAAAGCCCTGGCCGACCGCAAAAAAGAAATCTTCGACGAGGACCTCGAAGCCCTCGCCGAAACCGAACTCCACACCGCCCACGAAGTCTGGAAACTCGCCAGCCTCCACGTCTCCTCCGGCACCAGTTCCATCCCGACCGCCACCGTCGAGCTTACCGACGCCAAATCCGTCCGCACCTGCGACGCCTCCACCGGCGACGGCCCCGTCGACGCCATTTTCCGCGCGATCGAACGCCTCACCAGACTTGAATTGAAGCTCGAAGACTACACGATTCGCAGCATCACCGGCGGCCAGGAGGCCCAGGGCGAAGTCCGCGTCCAGGTCCGCCACGGCGGCACCCTCCTCACCGGGCGCGGCCTCAGCACCGACGTCCTCGAAGCCAGCGCCCTCGCCTGGCTCGACGCCACCAACCGCGTCCTCGCCCGCGAAGCCCGCACCGCGCCGTCGAAAAGAAAAAAGTAAGGGTGGCATGGTCCACGCTTGCGTGGCCATGCAAGAAAAACTGTCCGCAAATAATGTAGGGTGCGTGCTTGCACGCACCAAAAATAAAATGCTGTTTTCCGCTTGGCGTTGCCGTTGCTTCTGTTTCTTCTGCTTCTAATTTTTAATTTTGCATTTTTAATTTTTAATTCTTTTACGAAAGGTTCTCCCATGTCCCAACCCAAAAAAATCTCCCGCGTCGTCCTCGCCTACAGCGGAGGCCTCGACACTTCCGTCATCCTTCCCTGGCTCCGCGAAAACTACGGCTGCGAGGTCATCTGCTATGCCGCCGATCTCGGACAAGGCGTCGAACTCGAAGGCGTCCGCCAGAAGGCCAAGCTGTGCGGCGCTAAGGAGATCGTCGTCGAAGACCTCCGCCAGACCTTCGTCGAAGACTTTCTCTGGCCCATGCTCAAAGCCGGCGCGGTCTACGAGCAGGATTATATGTTGGGCACCAGCATCGCCCGCCCGCTGATTGCAGCACGTCAAGTTGCTGCGGCGAGAAAATTCGGAGCCGACGCCCTCGCTCACGGGGCCACCGGCAAGGGCAACGACCAGGTCCGCTTCGAGTTGACCTACATGGCCCTCGCCCCCGACCTCCAGGTCATCGTCCCCTGGCGCGATCCCCGCTGGACGCTCACCAGCCGCGAGTCCGCCATTGATTATGCCAAAGCCCACAACATTCCGATTCGCCAGACCAAGAAAAAGATCTACAGCGAGGACGGCAACCTCTGGCACCTGAGCCACGAAGGGGCGGAACTCGAAGACCCCTGGAACGAGCCGCTCGACCAGGCCTGGGGCATTTCCAGCACCATCGAAAAAGCCCCCGCCAAGGCCGCCTACGTCACCATCGACTTCCAAAAGGGCATCCCCGTCGCCGTCAACGGCAAAGCCCTGTCTGGCGTCGAGATCATGATCGCCCTCAACAAAATCGGCGGCCTCCACGGCGTCGGCCACGCCGACCTCGTCGAGAACCGCCTGGTCGGCATCAAGAGTCGCGGCGTCTACGAAACCCCCGCCGGCACGATTCTCTACAAAGCCCATCGCATGTTGGAATCGCTCTGCCTCGAGCGCGACCTGGCCCACTACAAGGAACTCGTCGCTCACAAATACGCCGAACTCGTCTACAACGGCAAGTGGTTCCACCCGCTCCGCGCCGCCCTCGACTCTTTCGTCAACACCACGCAGGAATTCGTCACCGGCACAGCCCGCGTCAAGCTCTATAAAGGCAGCGTCCTCCCCGCCGGCGTCAAAAGCCCCTATTCTTTGTACTCCCAGGGCATGGCCAGTTTCACCATGGGCGGCGACTACAACCCGTCCGACGCCGGCGGCTTCATCCGCTGCTTCGGCCTGCCCATGAAAGTCTACGCCCAGGCCCGCGCCGCCGGGAAGAAACGTAAACCGTAGGGACAGGGTTCTACCCTGTCCGGCTGTTTTGTTTGTTGTTTCTGTCGCCGTTCGTAGGGGCGACCCATGGGTCGCCCGGCTGTTGTTTCTTCTTCTTCTTTTTCTTTCGTAGGGACAGGGTTCTACCCTGTCCGGTTGTTGTTTGTTGTTTCTTTTGCCGTTCGTAGGGGCGACATATATGTCGCCCGTGTTGTTGTTTCTTCTTCTGTTGTTGAAAAAACCATAACGGTGGGTGGCATGGTCCGGCGAAGACGGGCCATGAACGGAAGACGCTCAAGTATAATGCTTGCCGTTTGCCGTTGTTTCTTTTGTTGTTTCTTCTTTTGAAGCCCCCAGCACTGCTGGGGGACGCTGTTGTTGTTGTCGTTGTCGTCGCCCCGGCGGTTGAAACCGGCAACGCACATAGGAATCGAATTCCATGAACCTCCTCCTCATCGGCTACCGTTGCACCGGCAAGACCACCATCGGCCGCATCCTGGCCGAAAAGCTCGCCTGGCCGCTCCTCGACACCGACGCCCTCATTCAGGACCGCCTCGGCCAGACCATCGACCAGTTCGTCTCCGCGCGCGGCTGGGACGCCTTTCGCGACGCCGAGACCGCCGTCGTCAAGGACGTGGCCGCGCTCGATAAACAGGTCATCAGCCTCGGCGGCGGCGCCATCCTCCGCGAGGAAAATCGCCAGGCGTTAAAATCCGCCGGCAAACTGATTTACCTCCGCGCCGAACCCGCCACCATCTGGTCCCGCCTCCAATCCGACCCCGCCAGCGCCGCCCAGCGCCCCAACCTCACCGGGCAGGGGGGCCTCGGGGAAATCACCCGCCTCCTCGCCGAGCGCCGCCCAATTTACGAACAGTCCGCCGACTTCGCCATCTCCACCGACCATTTCGCCCCCGACGAAATCGCCGGCCGCATCCTTACCTGGCTGATGATTCATCGCTTGGTATAACAGTGGCATGGGCATCTTGCCCATGAGTCCCACGGGCGTCCCGCCCGTGGTCTTTTCTTTTTCCGGGTGCCACACTTTGAAGCCCCGGCTTCACCGGGGCCAAAGTGTGTTCTTCTTTGTCCTGAAGAAACTGCCCGGATCGGAATCCGACTTCATGATTGGATATGGAGTGTTGGTTATTGGATATTTGCTGTTATTGCTGTTCACCGTCAACTGACCACTACCCCCTGACCACTGCTTTTCCCTTGCCGCCCAACTCACTCCCGATTACCATTACTTCTCGTCAGCTTACGAACGGGAAAACCATGTCGCCACTTTACTGGGAAGTTTACTGGACGGTCGCTCTCTTTCTTCTCGGCGCCTGCGTCGGCAGCTTCCTCAACGTCTGCATTTACCGCCTCCCCGCCGGCCTCTCCATCGTCTGGCCGCCCTCGCACTGCCCCAAATGCCAGAAACGCATCGCCGCCTACGACAACCTCCCGATCCTCAGTTGGTTCATCCTGCGCGGCCGCTGCCGCCAGTGCGGCCAAAAATTCTCCATCGAATACGCCGCCGTCGAATTTTTCACCGCCGCCCTCTTCGCCGGCTTCTATTGGGCACTCATGATCGCCCAGGTGCGCGGCCCCGAACTGGCCCACTGGGGCGTTTACGCCGTCTACATGGCCCTGGCCGCCGCGCTCCTCGTCTCCAGCGTCATCGATTTTAAGACGAAAGAAATATACACTGTCGTCACCAACGGTGGTATGATTGTCGCTGTGGCGGCCTGTGCGATTTTTCCGGACCTGATGAGCCGGTCTTTCGGGCCGCACTGGTTTCACCAGGATCGCCTCGACGCCGTGGTTCTTTCGCTCCTGGGTCTGGCGGTCGGCGGCGGCATCATCTGGATCACGCGCATCCTCGGCCGCCTCGCCTTTCGCCGCGAGGCCATGGGTTTCGGCGACGTGCTCCTGATGGGTCTGATCGGCGCCGTGCTCGGCTGGGAAGGGGCCTTGCTGGTCTTTTTCATCGCCCCGTTTTTCGGCTTGGTCTACGGCCTTTGGCGCCTCCTTCGCCACCAGGACAACGAGGTGCCCTACGGCCCGTTTCTGTCGCTTGCGGCCGGGGCCGTCTGTCTGGCCCAGACGACCATCGTCGGTTGGTTCGCCCCGGGGCTGCGGGGCTTTTGGGAAGTTGTTTTTAGATAGTTTCAAGTGTCAATTAACCCAGGCGCAGGCACAGACCTGCGGCGAAAGGAGACGAGATCATGCTAGCGAAAAAAGCGAGAAAATTGGTGAAGGGTGCAATGTTGCTGGCGGGGCTGTTCGTGTTCGCGTCGTTCGTGGGCGGCTGCACCTGTGGCCCGGATTTACAAAAGGATAACGCCAGCCTGACGGCCCAACTCCAACGCTGCCGGACTGACAACGAAACCCTCACGGCCCAGAATCAGTCCCTCACGCAGCAGAATCAGGCCCTCTCGGCGGATAACGCCAATCTCCGCGACCAGCTCGCCAAGGCTCCGGCCGGGTCGCGCCTGACCGGCCATCCCATGATCGAAAACACCGGCGCCAAGGAAAAGTTCGGACCCGGCATGGACGTCACCGAGACCGCCCACGCCGTCACCGTCACCCTGCCCGAAGCCATCCTCTTCGACAGCGGCAAGGCCGTCCTCAAAGAGTCCAGCAAGGCCACGCTCAAGAAAATTGCCGAGGTCGTCAAGAAGCACTACGCCGGCAAGGAAATTCGCGTCGAGGGCCACACCGACACCGACCCGATCAAGAAGAGCCATTTTGCCGATAACTGGCAGCTCTCGACCGAACGGTCCCTGGCTGTCGTCCGCGACCTGACCAAGGCCGGCGACGTCGAACCCAGGCACATCTGTGCCGTCGGCTTTGGCGAGTACGCCCCCAAGGGCGGCGACAAGTCCAAAAACCGCCGCGTCGAAATCGTCATTCTGAAGTAGGGTGCTGTTTTACCCCTCCCCCTTGAGGGGGGAGGGTGGCCCTTCAGGGCCGGGTGAGGGTGCACCGGTTGCGCCAAAATCACCCGTTGCTGCCGTTGTTGCTGTTTCTTTTTCTTTTGATGCCCCCAGCATTGCTGGGGGATGCTGTTTCTTATTTTTCTTGTATTTTCAGGATATTCGATGTCCTCCGTCGTTATCGTCGATTACGAAATGGGCAATCTGCGCAGCGTCGCCAAGGCCGTCGAACGCGCCGGCGCCGCCGTCTGCGTCACTCAGGATCCCGCCGAGGTTTGCCGCGCTGACCGCCTCATTCTCCCCGGCGTCGGAGCCTTCCCCGACGCCATGGCCGCCCTGCGCCGCCGCGGCCTCGACCTGGCCGTCAAGGACTTCGTCGCCACCGGCCGCCCTTTTCTCGGCATCTGCCTCGGCCTCCAGCTTCTCTGCGACGTCGGCCTCGAAGTCGAGCGCTGCCTGGGCCTCGGCCTCATGCCCGGCCAGTGCCTCGCCCTGCCGCCCGACCTGCGCGACGCCGCCGGCCGCCGCCTCAAAGTCCCGCACATGGGCTGGAACAGTCTCCAGATCGTGCGCCGCTCTCCGCTCCTCGCCGGCGTCCCCGACGGTTCGCAGGTTTATTTCGTCCACAGTTTCGTCGCCGTCCCGTCCGACCCCGACGCCTGGGTCAGCACCCGCACCGACTACGGCTCGCCGTTCACCAGCAGCGTCTGGCGCGACAACCTCTTCGCCACTCAGTTCCACCCCGAGAAAAGCCAGCTCGTCGGCCTCCGCATGCTCGAAAACTTTGTGAATATGTAGGGCGGTTGCGCTGTTTGCAGCCGCCGCAGTAAAATGCCGTTTTCCGCTTTGTGTGGCCGTTGTTGTTTCTTTTTCTTTTGAAGCCCCCAGCATTGCTGGGGGATGCCGTTTCTTCTTCTTTTGTTTTTTTGCCGTACCTGAAGACTGAAGACTGAGGACTGAAGACTGAGAATGGAACTCTGGCCCGCCATTGACCTTCGCGGCGGAAACTGCGTTCGCCTGCGCGAGGGCGACTTCGCCCGCGAAACCGTTTTTTCCGCCGACCCCGTCGAGGTCGCCCGCCGCTTCCGTTCCCAGGGCGCCCGCCGCCTCCACGTCGTCGATCTCGACGGCGCCCGCGAAGGCCGTCCCGTCAGCCGCCCCATCATCGAACGCCTCGTCCGCGAAACCGCCCTCATCGTCGAAATCGGCGGCGGCGTCCGCGACGAGGACACCCTCGCCGCCTATCTCGATTCCGGCGTCTCGCGCGTCGTCCTCGGCACCCGCGCCGTCGAGGACACCGAGTGGCTCCGCGAAATGGCCGTCCACCGACCCGGCCAGGTCGTCCTGGGCCTCGACGCCAGAAATGGTCGCCTTGCCAGCAGGGGATGGCTTGAAACTACCCCCCTCGACGTGTTAGACTATCTCGCTCGACTTGGCCCGGTGCCGCTGGCGGCCATTGTCTACACCGACATCGCCCGCGACGGGGCGATGGCCGGGCCGAACGTCGAGGCGATCGAGAAGCTCGCCCGGGCGACGAAGATTCCCGTCGTCGCCTCCGGCGGCGTCTCGCGTCAGGCCGACGTCGAGGCCCTGGCCCGGCTGCCGATTGCCGGAATGATTATTGGCCGAGCTTTGTATGAGGGCACGATTAATTTGCCCGCCGCCCTCGCCGCCCTCGGCGATCTGTAACGTGTCGTTATGTAGGGTGGCTGCTTGCAGCCACGCTGTTATCAAAGGCCGTTTTCCGCTTGGCGTTGCCGTTGTTGTTTCTTTTGCTGTTCCTGAAGTCTGAAGCCTTAGGTCTGAAGCCTGTTTTCATAACCCGTTTTTGGAGGATTTCATGGCCAGCCTTAAAACCGAGGACATTCGCAATTTCGCCCTGATCGGGCACAGCCACTCCGGCAAGACGCTCCTGGCCGAGGCCATTCTGCACAAGACCGGCGCCACCACCCGCCTCGGCTCTTCCGAAGACGGCACCAGCATCTCCGACTTCGACGACGAGGAAAAGGAACGCAAGGCTTCCATCGACGCCAGCGTCCTCCACACCTCCTGGAAGGGCAAGCATCTCAATATCATCGATTGCCCCGGCTACGCCGACTTCCTCGGCCAGGTCACCCTCGGCCTCTCCGCCGTCGAGACCGCCGTCCTGGTCATCAACGCCGCCGGCGGCGTCGAAGTCACCGCCCGACGCGTCTTCGACCTCGCCCTCAAGCGCGGCCTCGCCGTCGCCATCGTCATCAGCAAGTGCGACGGCGAAAATGTCGACCTGATGAAAGTCGTCGCCGATATCCAGGAATCCTTCGGCCACGCCTGCAAGCTGGCCATGGTCCCCACCGGCCAGGGCCACGACTTCAAAGGCGACATCGACGCCTTCGGCAAAACCGAAGGTTCCGGTCTCGTCGACGTCGCCGAAACCCACCAGCAGCTCATCGAGAGCATTGTCGAAGCCGACGAAAAACTCATGGAACGTTTCTTCGCCGACGAAAAAATCTCCTCCGATGAACTCAAGGCCACCTTCACCAAGGCCCTCGTCGCCCAGACCCTCATCCCGATTTTCTTCACCAACTCCAAGGCCGAACTCGGCGTCGAAGAACTCCTCGACGCCATCGTCGATTATTTTCCCAGCCCCGCCACCGGCCGTCTGGCCCGGGCCACCAAGGGCGAAGGCGAAGCCGCCACCGAAGTCGTCATCGCCGCCGACCCCGCCGGCAACCTCGTCGGCCAGATCTTCAAACTCACCAGCGACCCCTTCGTCGGCAAGCTCGGTTTCCTCCGCGTTTATCGCGGCACGCTCAAGGCCGACGCCATGGCCCACATCGACGACGAGCGCCGCGAAATCCGCTTCGCCCTCCTTTTCCGCGTTCAGGGCAAGGAAACCAAGCCCATCACCGAAGCCGTCGCCGGCGACATCATCGCCACCAGCAAAATCGAGGAAGTCGGCATCGGCCGCACCGTCTGGGCCGGCGAGGACCTCCGCGTCCAGAAGCCCGTCTTCCCCATTCCCATGTACTCCCTCGCCGTCGAACCCAAGAGCCGCGGCGACGAACAGAAAATCTCCGGCGCCCTCGGCCGACTCGCCGACCAGGACCCCACCCTCAAAGTCGTCCGCGACCGCCAGACCAACGAAATGGTCATCAACGGTCTCGGCGACGTCCATCTCGGTGCCGTCCTCAGCCGCCTGCGCCGCGTCTTCCAGGTCGAAGTCACCAGCAAGCCGCCCAAAATCCCCTACCGCGAAACCATCCTCGGCAAGGCCGACGGCCACTACCGCCACAAAAAGCAGACCGGCGGCGCCGGTCAGTTCGGCGAAGTCTATCTCCGCGTCGAGCCGCTCGCACGCGGCGCCGGCTTCGAATTCGTCGACGACACCTTCGGCGGCTCCATTCCCAAGCAGTTCCTCCCCGCCATCGAAAAGGGCGTCCACGAGTGCCTGGTCGAAGGCGTCATTGCCGGCTATCCCTTGCAGGACGTCCGCGTCTCCGTCTACGACGGCAAGTACCACCCCGTCGACTCCAAGGAAATCGCCTTCAAGGTCGCCGGCCGCGGCGCCTTCAAAGACGCTGTCACCAAGGCCAAGCCCTCGCTCCTGGAGCCGATCGTCAACCTCGAAATCGTCATCCCCGCCCACTTCATGGGCGACGTCACCGGCGACCTCAATGCCCGTCGCGGACGCATCGCCGGCATGGACTCCGGCGCCGGCGGCATGCAGATCATCCGCGCCACCGCTCCGCTCGCCGAAGTCTCCACCTACAACAGCCAACTGCGCAGCATGACCGGCGGCCAGGGCTCCTACCTCATGGAATTCAGCCACTACGATCCCGTCCCCTCGCACGTGCAGCAAACCATCGTCGCCACCTATCAGGCCCAGAAGAAGGGCGAGGTTGAAGAATAGTGCTGTTTCTTCTTCACCCCTCCCCCTTGGGGGAGGGTCGGGTGAGGGTGCTGTTGTTTCTGTTTTTGTGATCTACCCCAACCGTGGGTGGCATGGTCCGGCGAAGACGGGCCATGAAGAATTAACTGTTCAACCGTGAGTCTTTGTTGCTGTTTCTTTTGTTTCTTCACCCCGGAGGGTCGGGTGAGGGTTTCTTTTTTTCTTCTTGATGTTGAAGGAGTCGTTCCCAATGGATTTTCTAACCACCCAGCAAACCTTCGAGCTTTACGACAAATTCGTCATTGCCAACTACACCCGCCAGCCCCTGGTCATCGTGCGCGGCCAGGGCTCCTACGTCTGGGACGCTGACGGCAAACGCTACCTCGACCTCTTCTCCGGCTGGGCCGTCACCGGCCTCGGCCACTGCCACCCCAAACTCGTCGCCGCCATCAAGGACCAGGCCGACACTCTCCTCTTCATGGCCAACCACCTTTACACCCAGCCCCAGGCCCGCCTCGCCCAGCTCGTCAGCGAAAACTCCTTCGGCGGCAAATGTTTCTTCTGCAACTCCGGCGCCGAGGCCAACGAGGCCGCCCTCAAACTCGCCCGCCTCGCCACTCCCAAAGAAAAATATAAAACCATCACCTTTGAACATTCCTTCCATGGCCGCACCTTCGGCGCCATCTCCGCCACCGCCCAGAGCAAATACCACCAGGGCTTCCAGCCCCTTCTCGCCGGCTTCACCTACCTGCCCCTCAACGACCTCGACGCCGTTCTGGCCGCCGTTGACGACGAAACCTGCGCCATCCTCGTCGAACCCATCCAGGGCGAAGGCGGCGTCAACTTCGCCACTCCCGAATTCCTCACCGGACTCCGCGAACTCTGCGACGACCGCGGCCTCATCCTCATCTTCGACGAAGTCCAGACCGGCGTCGGCCGCACCGGTAAAATGTTCGCCTACCAGCACACCGGCGTCGTTCCCGACGTCATGACCCTCGCCAAGCACCTCGGCGGCGGCGTCGCCATCGGCTGCCTCGAAGCCAAACCAGAAGTCGCCGCCTACCTCAAGCCCGGCACCCACGCCTCCACCTTTGGCGGCAACTGCATTGCCGCCGCCGCCGGCTGCGCCGTCATGGAAACCATCCTCGCCGACCACCTTCTCGAAAATACCAACCGCCTGGGCGCCTACGCCATGACCCGCCTCCGCGAGTTTCAGCAGCGCCAGCCCAAGATCACCGCCGTGCGCGGCGTCGGCCTGATGATTGGCGTCGAACTCGCCATGGGCGGCGCCGAGGTCGTCAAAAAGTGCCTCGCTAAGGGCCTCCTCACCAACTGCACCCACGACACGGTCCTCCGCCTCATGCCCCCCCTGACGATCTCCCAGGCCGAACTCGACGAGGGCATCGCCATCCTGGAGTCTGCTCTTTCTGAAGTGTAATCCATACGGTGGGTGGCATGGTCCACGCTTGCGTGGCCATGCAGAATAAACCGGTCGCCTGGAAGCTGTTTTGTAGCTGTTTTTTTTTGCTGTTGTTGCTTTCCGCCCTGAAATGGCGCGGCGATCCTAGCCGGGGGTGAAACCCCCGGTACTCGACACCACGACAAACTTTTTTTCTTCTTCTTTTTCTTTTGTTGTTGCTGTTGTTTCTTCACCCCTCCCCCTTGACGGGGGAGGGTAGGGTGAGGGTGTTGTT
>CAIYVX010000043.1 GCA_903929765.1 uncultured Planctomycetia bacterium | reverse complement strand
GTTGCACCTGATCGGCGGCATCGTTCTGGGCGGCGGGGTGGTGAACAGCGCCGCGAACAAGGCGGTGGCCGGTCCGACGACCGGGCAGTACACGGTGACGGTGACCGTGGTGGGTGACGTGTCCGGACCGTCTAACCCGGCGGTGGCGACCGGTGTGGTCACCCTGCGGATTCTGGGCGACGTGGACGGCAACGGGACGGTGCAGGCGGCGGACAAGGCCTGGATCACGCAGAAGATTGCCGGCGGCACGAACTACTGGCCGGCCGGGATTGATCCTGCGGCCCTGGACGTGGACGGCAACGGGACGGTGCAGTCGGCGGACAAGGCCGACGTTAACTACGGCATCGGCAGCACGGTCATCCCGTAAGTCGTCTGGTAAGCAAGCGGTAATGATCTCCTTCGTGGCAGGCAAGTGGTGCGAAGGAGGGTGGTGGAAGAAGCAAGTAACGGCCGGCCGCGCCCCGCACGGGTGCGGCCGGCCTCTTTCGTGGTTCCTGGCCTGGAGTTCGGTTGGCTTGGCGGCCGGTTTTGTTTCCTTCAGACGTGCGTCCCACTGGGCAACATCAACAACGTCGGAACGGTGAACACGCACCTCCTGGGCTGAAAAGTCTTGCATAATCAAGAAAAGAAGAGACGATTAAGGAACGGCGGTCGCGAGTTGGTCGACAGAATCGGCCTGCGCTCGGTCGTCAATTGGGAAAAGATAAAACGGCTGAAGCGGAAACAGCGATCCTCAACGATGTTGGAGCAACAGGTATACCCTAACCCTACCCTCTCCCTTAAGTGAGAGGGGTGAAGAAGCAACGGCAGGAGGAGCAGCGGTGCGATTTCTAGGGGTTGATCCGGGCAAGAAGCGCGTAGGGCTGGCGATCAGCGATCCGGGCGAGAGCCTGGCCAGTCCGCTGAAGGTGCTGGCGCGGCGGTCGCTGGGGCAGGTGGTGGAGGAGATAGCGGCGCTGTGCCACGAGGAGGAGATCGAGGGCATCGTGGTGGGCCTGCCGCTCAATATGGACAACAGCAGCGGCCCGGCGGCGCAGGAGGCGGAGGAGTTGGGGAAACGGCTGGGCGAGGCGACGGGGCTGGCGGTGGAGTATTGGGATGAGCGGCTGTCGTCGGTGACGGCGGAAAACGCGATGCTGGAGGCAGACCTGTCGCGGGCGATGCGGAAACGGAAGATCGATAAAGTGGCGGCGCAGATTATTTTGCAGGGGTTTTTGGAGGCGCGGAAAAGGAAAGGGAAGTAACTGGCAAGTTTTTTGGCGAATTGTCAGTTGCTTGGCCTCAACCCCTCACCTGGCCCTTCGGGCCATCCTCTCCCAAGGGAGAGGGGTAAAACAACAGGAAAAAGAAAAAGAAGAAGAAATTTTCTTTTGGGGATTCATACCGGGGGTTTCACCCCCGGCTACGATCCCCGCGCCCTTTCAGGGCGGACTGCAAAAACAACAACGACCAAGAAACAACAGCGTCCACCAGCAATACTGGGGGCTTCAAAAGCAACAACAACGATAGCAAAGGATGATATGACGCGTAAGGCCGTGGTGGCGATGAGCGGGGGCGTGGATTCGAGCGTCGCGGCGGCGCTGCTCGTGGAGCAGGGCTACGAGGTGACGGGGCTGTTCATGCGCTCGGGGGTGGAAGCGTCAGCGGGGGGCGTGCGGACGTGTTGCAGCCAGGCGGATGCGGAGGACGCCCGGCGCGTGGCGGAACAGATCGGGGCACGGTTCTACGTGCTGAATTTTGCGGATGAATTCGAGCGGCTGATCGAACGGTTCGTGGCGGAATACGGCCGCGGGCGGACGCCGAATCCGTGCATCGAGTGCAATCGAGATTTGAAATTCGGGCGGCTGTTCGATTACGCCGAGGGCGTGGGGGCGGAGGTGGTGGGGACGGGGCATTACGCGCTGGTGACGCAGGGTGCGGACGGGCCGGAGTTGCGGCGCGGGGTGGACCGGGGGAAAGATCAATCGTATGTTCTATTCTCGATTTTATATCCACGGCTGAGCCGGGTGGTGCTGCCGCTGGGGGGGATGAGGAAAGAGGAGACGCGGGCGGCGGCGCGGGCGCGGGGCCTGGTGGTGCGGGACAAGGCGGAGAGCCAGGAGATCTGTTTTGTGCCGGGGGATTACCTGGATTTGATTCGCGAGCGCCGTCCGGACCTGTTGCGGCCTGGGCCGATTGTGGACGAGACGGGGCGCGAGGTGGGGCGGCACGAGGGCATTGCGGGGTTTACGATCGGGCAGCGTAAGGGCGTGCGCGTGGCCTTCGGGGAGCCGCGCTACGTGGTGCGGCTGGAGGCGGCGACGGCGACGGTGCACATGGGGCGGAGCGAGGCGTTGCTGGCGGGGGGATTGGCGGTGGAGGACATGAACTGGCTGCGGGCGGCGGCGCCGGAGGGGGAGTTTGAGGCCCAGGTGCAGATTCGCTATCGCCATGCCGCCGCGTCGGCGACGGTGCGGGCGACGGCGGCGGGGGCGGAGGTGCGGTTCCGCGAGCCGCAACGAGCGGTGACGCCGGGGCAGGCGGCGGTATTTTACGACGGGGAGCGGGTGCTGGGGGGTGGGTGGATTTCGCGGGCGTGGGGCTAAGAACTGATGATGCGATATGCGACGATAATTCATACGGGCGGGATCGGGGATTTTATTCAGACCTGGCCGGTGCTGGAGGAGTTGCGGCGGTGGGAACCCCAGCGGCGGATTGTGATCCTGGGGCGGCCGGAGCGGGCGGCGCTGGCGGTGGCGGGCGGGTTGGCGGACGAGGCGGCGGATTTCGAGACGAGCGGGTGCCACCGGTTGTTTGCGGCAGAGGCGGGGGCGGAGGCGATTCCAGGGGTTCTGCGGGATGCGGAGTTAATTATCAATTTTTTGCCGCATCCGGTGTTCAATGCGAATTTGGCGCGGCTGGCACGCGGGCGGGTGGTTACGGCGAGGAGTTTTCCGGCGGTGGGGGAGACGGAATTGCCAGCGGCGCGGTTTGTTTATGAACAGGTGGCGGCGAAGCTGGATTGGGCGGCGGGCGCGGAGGCATGGCCGCGCTTGCGGTTGAAGCCGGACGCGGCGGCGGAGGCGGGGTTGGCGGCGCGGTTTCCACGGCTGAAGGAGACGGTGGCGATTCATCCGGGCAGCGGGAGCGTGGTGAAGAATTGGCGGCGCGAGGGGTTTGAGGAATTGGCGGCGCGGCTGGTGAAGGCGGGAGTGCCGGTGGTGTGGATACTGGGGCCGGCGGAAGAAGACACGGCATTCCCCAGCGATATGAGTGAAACTGGTGCACCCTCACCCTACCCTCTCCCGTCAAGGGAGAGGGGTGAAGAAGAAGCAGCAACAGAAGAAACAGCGTCCCCCAGTGATATGAGTGAAACCGGTGCACCCTCACCCTACCCTCTCCCGTCAAGGGAGAGGGGTGAAGAAGAAGCAGCAACAGAAGAAACAGCGTCCCCCAGC
>CAIYVX010000042.1 GCA_903929765.1 uncultured Planctomycetia bacterium | reverse complement strand
GTTGTTTCTTCACCCCTCCCCCTTGACGGGGGAGGGTAGGGTGAGGGTGTTGTTGTTTTTCTTTTGTTGTTGCTGTTGTTTCTTCACCCCTCCCCCTTGAGGGGGGAGGGTAGGGTGAGGGTGTTGCTGTTTTTTCTTTTGTTGTTGCTGTCGTTTCTTCTTTTGTTGTTGCTGCGCCTTAAGTCTTAAGCCTTTGGTCTTAAGCCTGCTTCTGCCGTCGAAAGGATTCTCCCCATGGATGCCTTCCATCTCATCAACATCTCCGACCTCTCCGATCCCGACCTCGCCGAACTTTTCCGCGTCGCCGCCGAACTCAAAGACGCCTGGCGCCGCGGCCAGACCGTCGATTCCCTGCGCGGCAAAACCCTCGGCCTGATCTTCGAAAAGCCCAGCCTCCGCACCCGCGTCAGCTTCGAGGTCGGCATGAACCAACTCGGCGGCCGGGCCATCTACCTCACCCAGGCCGAAATCGGCCTCGGCAAACGCGAATCCGTCCACGACGTCGCCCGCGTCCTCTCCGGCTTTGTCGATGGCATCATGGCCCGCACCTTTGCCCACGAAACGATCACCAATCTCGCCGCCCACAGCCGCACGCCCGTCATCAACGGCCTCTCCGACTTTTCCCATCCCTGCCAGGCCCTCGCCGACATGTTCACCGCCCTCGAACATTTCGGCGACGTGCGCGGCCGAAAATGGGTCTTCGTCGGCGACGGCAACAACGTCGCCCGCAGCCTCTGTGTCCTCTGCGGCCGACTCGGCGTCAAGTTCGTCCTCTCCGCCCCAAAAAATTACGAACTCACCGAAGGCTTCATCGCCGACGCTCGCCGTGACGTCCCGGACCTCGACTACCAGCTTGTCTCCGATCCGCTCGCCGCCGTCGCCGGCGCCGACGTGGTCTACACCGACACCTTTACCAGCATGGGCCAGGAAGACGAAAAAACCCAGCGCAACCGCATCTTCGCTCCCTACCAGGTCAACTCACCGCTCCTCGCCGCCGCCGGCCCCCAGGCCGCCGTCTTCCACTGCCTCCCCGCCTATCGCGGCGTCGAAATCACCGACGATGTCATCGACGGCCCCCAGTCGCTCGTCTTCCAGCAAGCCGAAAACCGCATGCACCTGCAAAAAGCCATCCTGCACCTGCTTTTGTCCAAACCGCGCCGCCCGCTGTAATGTGTTGTTGTGTACAATAATTAACGGTGGGTGGCATGGTCCGGCGAAGACGGGCCATGAAGAATTAAACGTCCGCCCGGAGGATGTTGTTGCTACTTCTTCTTTTTTTGCTGCGCCTGAAGACTGAGGACTGAAGACTGCTTTTGTTGTCGGAGGAATCTCCCTTGCCCCGTTCCTACTCCCGCCGCGCCAACGATCTTCGCCCCCTCGCCATCCGTCGCAACTTCGTCCGCACCGCCGACGGTTCCTGCCTGATCGAACTCGGCGAAACCCGTGTCATCTGCACGGCCACGCTCTTGCCCGGCGTCCCCGCCTGGATGAAAGACTCCGGCCGCGGCTGGCTCACCGCCGAATACGCCATGCTCCCCGCCTCCACCGGCCGACGCAAGGAACGCCGTGCCGACGGCCGCGCCATCGAAATCCAGCGCCTCATCGGCCGCGCCCTCCGCGCCGTCGCCTCCCTCGAACGTCTCGACGGCCTCACCCTTACCATCGACTGCGACGTCCTCCAGGCCGACGGCGGCACCCGCACCGCCTCCATCACCGGCGCCTGGGTCGCCGCCGCCGAAGCCCTCTGGCGACGCCGCGACCTCCTCCCGCCCGGCCGCCTCTGCCCGCTCACTGCCGCCGTCGTCGCCACCAGCGCCGGCCTCCTCTCTGGCCGCGCCTTGCTCGACCTCGATTACCGCGAAGACTCCGCCGCCGACGTTGACGTTAACATTGTTATGACCGACGCCGGCCGCCTGATCGAAGTCCAGGCCGCCGGCGAGGAGAGCACCTTCACCGAACGCGATCTCGCCCGCCTCCTGGCCCTCGGTCGCCGCGGCTGCCGCCAGCTTGCCGCCGCCCAGCGCCGGGCCTTATCCCGCGGCGCTGCGAACCTGTTTCTCCGAGGCCAGAGTTCCTGATGATGTATCGAATGTGCCACGGCGGGTCTTGCCCGCCGTGAGAATGGCCCAGGGGTATGAAATCTTAATGTGCCACAGCCCCGCCTCTGGGGTTAAATGATCAAGAAGGAGGTCTCACTTATGTTATCCACACGCCGTTTCTGTTTCTGCTTCATCTCCGCTCTGCTCTTCGCCGCCGCCGGTTGCCACGGCCTGGGCGACACTAAGGGCGGCAACCTTCACACCGACCAGTTCCTCGGCAAGGAGCCGCCCCTGACCATTCTCATGGAGGAGTTCCACGGACCCGCCGCCCAGGCCGACGCCGACCGCATCTGTGCCGAATTGATCAGCCACGGCCTCTCCGAAGCCTTTGTCGTCGCCGAGGCCGACGAGGCCTATCTCTGTTGCGGCACTTACCGCGACATCCAGGACAAACATTATCTTGAAAACAAAACGAAAATCTCGCAGATCCGCGACCCCGCCGGCAACCCGGTCTTCGGACGCGGTTGGGGCGTCCTCCTCCCCGAAGCCGCCCCGCGCAGCCCCTACGACCTCGCCCGCGCCCACGGCTCCTACACCGTCATGGTCGCCACCTTCGACCTCTACGGCCACAAGCACGCCGCCGCCGAATATGCCGAAAAATTGCGCGCGGAAAAATGGCCCGCCTACGCCTACCAGTCCGACGTCATGAGCCACGTCACCATCGGCGCCTTCAACGACGATATCTTCGCCGCCGACGAAAAGGGCGCCCCCCTCAGCCCCGAAGACAAGGCCGCCCTCGCCAAGCTCAACCTCCACCAGAAGGCCGCCCGCGAAGTCTTCGAAGAATGGAAAGCGTTCAACTTGTCAACTCAAGGCCCCAAAGGCGCCGCCGTCATCATCTCCCCCGAAGTCAAACGCATCCTCGCCGTTTTTCCCTACCTGAACTGGGACGGCCACGTCTTCACCGCCGAGGAGGCCGCCAAAATGCAGGGCACCTCCACCAGACGCGTCGAAGACGCCAAGGGCGCTCCGACACCAGACGTGGTCAAGAAAAAAACCAACTTCGCCCGCCTGGTCAAAAGTTCCCTCGTCGCCATCCCGCCGCCCGAACACGGCCCGCCCGCCTCCGCGCCGCCGCGAAACTCGCCGTCGTCTTCCGCGCCAACTCGTGGTCCCATTCCCACCCCGTCCAGGTAATTCGTCGGGGTGTTGCTTTTGTTGTTGCTGTCCGCCCTGAAAGGGCGCGAGGGTGTAGGGTGGCTGCTTGCAGCCACGCGGTTATAAAATGCTGTTTTCCGCTTGGCGTTGCTGTTGTGTTTTTTGTTGCTGCTTTTTCACCCCCCTCTCCTTGGGAGAGGGTAGGGTGAGGGGTTGAGGCCAGGACCCTATCAATTACCCGGCCGCGCCGTTTTTGTTGCTGTTTTATTCTGACTTCATGATTCTGCGGTTCGGTGTTCGATATTCGCCGTTTTTTCACCCCTCTCCCTTGGGAGAGGGTAGGGTGAGGGGTTGAGGCCAAAAACCTCCCGCTTCTGGAAATAATAATTATGCCCACTTCCTCACGCATCCTCGTGGTCGGCACCCGCAACGCCAAAAAGTGCCGCGAAATGTGCGAACTCCTCGCCGGCTTGCCGCTCGACGTCCGACCTCTTTCCGACTTTCCCTTCGATGGCTCCGTCGAAGAGACCGGCGACACCTTCGAAGCCAACGCCGCCGCCAAGGCCCTCGGCTACGCCCGCGCCACCGGACACTGGTGCGTCGCCGACGACAGCGGCCTCGAAGTCGACGCCCTCGGCGGTCGCCCCGGCGTCCTCTCCGCTCGCTGGGCCGGCGCCGACGGCGACGACGACGCCAACAACCGCATGCTCCTCGAAGAACTCCGCCTCGTCCCGCCCGACCGCCGTCAGGCCCGCTACGTCTGCGTCGCCGTCCTCTCTTCCACCGAAGGCCCCCTCGTCACCGCTCGCGGCTCGTGCCCCGGCTTGATCGTCGATCACCCCGCCGGGCGCGGCGGTTTCGGCTACGACCCATACTTTTTCCTCCCCGAGCGCGGCCGCACCATGGCCCAACTCCGCCCCGAAGACAAGCATGCCCTCAGCCATCGCGGCCACGCCCTCCGCGAATTGCGAAGGAAATTGGGCGAACTGTTGGCTTTGCCGTCTCCGGGTGGTTGTTGACTTTTCTGTTTCCGGGTGCCACACTTTGAAGCCCCGGCCCCGCCGGGGCCAAAGTGTGTTTTTTTTTTTTGAAGCCCCCAACACTGCTGGGGGATGCTGTTTCTTTTGTTGCTGCTGCTGTTGTTGCTGTTCAATTTTTAATTTTTCATTTTTAACTTTTAATTTCCTTGCCTGATCACCGGCGAAAGAAACCATGCCCCGCCTCACCCGCGATCAACTTCTCACCGAACTCCAGCGCCGCTCCGGCCGCACCATCTCGCTCGTCCTCACCTCCAACGCCTGCACCTACGTCACCTTCACCACCGCCCGCCAGCCCCTCCGCCTTCGCCTCCAGCGGCTTTTTCTCGACGCCCCCGACGAGGTCCTCGACGCCCTCGCCCGCTGGCTTTCCGGTCGCGAAAAATGCTGCCCGCCCCAGGTCCGCGAATTCATCGACTCCCCGCCCGCCCATGTCCAGCGCGTCACCCGCTCCAAGCGCCGCTGGATCCACCACCGCGGCCGCTGCCACGACCTCGCCCGCATTCTCGACCAGGTCAACCGCCGTTTCTTCCTCGGCCGCGTTGCCGTCCAAATCACCTGGGGCCGCAGCGCCTCGCGCCGCAACGTCCGCGCCCGCACCCTCGGCGCCTATTACTTCGGCGAACACATCATCACCATCAACCCCGTCCTCGATCAGCCCCAGATCCCCGAATGGTTCCTGGCCTTCACCGTTTACCACGAGTGCCTCCACTCCTTCCAATCCGGTCGCGGCCGACCCCACGACCGCAAGTTTCAGGCCGACCTGCGCCGCCACCCCGACTACGCCGCCGCCGTCCGCTGGGAAAAGGCCAACATCCGCCTCCTCACCCGCCGGCCCGACTACGAACGCGCCACCTGGCGCGTCCGCCTCGGCCGCTTCCTTGCTGACCAACTCAATTTTCCCTGGTAATATCCTGAATCCGGGTGCCACGCTTTGAAGGCCCGACGAAGTCGGGACCAAAGTGTGTGCTTTGCCTCGCTCGATAATCTCGACCTTGAACCGGAGGTGGTATGAACTGTTCACTGTTCACTGACCACTGACCACTGCCGTTAAGTTGACTACCGCGCCGCCCACATCATCCCGCGCGTGATGATGGTCAAAACCTCGGGCACCTGGAAATCCTTGGCCACATGCCCCAGCGAACTGTAGAACACCCGGCCCTGGCCGTACCGCCGCTTCCACGCCACCGGCATCCGGCAACCCTTGATCCAGTCGGCCCCGCCGTGCTCGCCGCTGAAGGTCGTCACGCACAGCACCTGGTTCGACGGATCGACGTGCATGTAATATTGCTCTGATTCAATTTCAAAGTCGTCAAGGCCCGCCATCACCGGATCCTTGCGGTCCGTAATCTCGACCCCGTACCGGACGATGTTCCCCGGATGAGCCACCCACTGGCCCCCGACCATGAACTGATACTCCGTCTCGTTCCGAAAACTGTCGCCCGCGCCGCCGTGCGCGCCCGCAAAACCCACGCCGCTCCGCACCGCCTCCAGCAGCGGCTTTAGTTGCTCTTGTCTGATCTGCCCCATGGTCCATTCCATAACCACGAGATCGAGACGCTTGAGTTTCTCGCTGTCCTCCAACGTCTCCAGCTTGTCCGAAACCTCGACCGCGAAACCTTTTCCGCGAAGCTGCGCCGCCAGTATTTCCGAAACCTGTCGCGGCTCATGTCCGTCCCAGCCGCCCCAGACGATCAAGGCGCTCTTCATCAGAATAGTCCTTTCAGGCCGGCAGTTCGGGCAACGTCACCCACGCCCGCTTCGCCCACGATTCCAAACCCTTCTCCGCCAGTTGCACGCCCTTGGCCCCCTCCAGCAGCGTCCACCGGAACGGCTCGCCTTTGACCACGTGCCGCAAAAATAGTTCCCACTGAATCTTAAACGCATTGTCATAACTCTGCGTGTTCGGTACCATCATCCACCCCGCCCACAGGTCGACCGGATTATCGATATCCGGGTTCCAGACGCAGCGCGGCGTCGCCCCGCCCGGCTGCACCCGGCAGTCCCGCAGCGTCGCCACCGCGCTCCCCTTCGTCCCGTCCACCTGGATCGTCAGCAGATCGTCGCGCCGCACCCGCACGCACCACGACGAGTTGAACTGGGCCACGATCCCGCCCTCCAGCTCGAACGTCGCATACGCCGCATCGTCCGACGTCACCTCGTACGGTTTCCCGTTCTCATCCCACCTCTTGGGCAGGTGAATCGCCCCCAGGCACGACACCGCCTTCACCGTCCCGAACGTGTTGTCCAGCACGTAACGCCAGTGGCACAACATATCTACCATTATGCCGCCGCCGTCTTCCTTCCGGTAATTCCACGACGGCCGTTGCGGCGTCTGGAGGTCGCCCTCGAACACCCAATACCCGAACTCGCCGCGCACCGACAGTATCCGCCCGAAAAACCCGCTGTCGATCAGGCACTTCAGCTTCACCAGACCAGGCAGCCACAGCTTGTCCTGCACCACCCCGTTCTTCACCCCCGCCTTTTTCGCCAGGGTGTACAACTCATACGCCGCCGTCGTCGTCGTCGCCGTCGGCTTCTCGCAGTAGACGTGTTTCCCCGCCGCAATCGCCTTCTTCACCGCCTCCGCCCGCAGGTTCGTCGTCTGGGCGTCGAAATATACCGTATAATTCCGGTCCGCCAGCGCCGCCCCCAGGTCCGTCGTCCATTTTTCCACGCCCGTCTCCGCCGCCAGATGGGCCAGCTTCGCCTCGTTCCGCCCCACCAGCAGCGCCTCCGGCATGATCACTTCGCCGTCGGAAATCTTCACGCCGCCCTGCTTCCGAATAGCGCAGATCGAACGAATCAAATGTTGATTCGTTCCCATGCGTCCCGTCACGCCGTTCATGATAATCCCGACGCGATGGCTCTTAATCTCGCCCACGTTATCCCTCCGCCTTCTTTTTATCCGTGTTACTTTATCTTCTTCTTATGAAGCCCCCAGCATTGCTGGGGGACGCTGTTGTTGCTGTTTCTTCTTTTGCTTCTAATTTTTAATTTTTAACTTTTAAATCGCCTTACCCTTTCGGCTTCTCCGTGCACTGCGGTTTCGCCCCCGCCGGCAGCGCTGGCGCCTCCGCCCCCGCCTTCGGCAGCGTCCCGTCCAGTTCCTGCCGCCAGTGGGCCACGTCGCCCGCCGGTCCGTAGCAATACAGCATCCGAAGCGGCGTCGCCCCCAGGTTCGTCATCTGGTGAAACACGCCCGGCGGAATATAGACCGCCTGCCCGCTCGTCACCGTCTGCCGTTCCGTGCCCAGGCACATTTCTCCCGTGCCCTCGATCACGAAATAAACTTCTTCCTGGTCCTGGTTGTGCCACGGCACCTGCCCGCCGTTGGGTTCCAGCGTCACCAAACCAATGGAAAAATTCTTCGCCTGAATCGGCGCCGCCCCGCCCGCGATATTCTGCGTCCGTCGCCGCGCGGGGTACGTCCGACCGGCCAGCTTGCTCAGGTCTGAGATTATCACGCCCCGAATTGTAGCCATTCCGCCCTCTTCCCGCAAAAGTTTTTCACTGCCGTTGCTGCTTCTGCTTTTCACTGTCCACTAACCACTGACCACTGACCACTGCCGACCCTCTTGACGCCCGGCCCCTATGCTGCGAAAATACGGCCATGATCGACCGCCCCAAGAAACCCGAACCTTCTCATGGAGACCCTATGAAATCCAACAATCGACCACCGCGCGACGACTTCGACCACGCCCTGCCGCCCCAGTCCTCGCCGAACACCTTGCAGATCGACGAGACCGGCCTCGAAGGACGCTACGCCAACCTGACCCGCGTCATCGCCGGTCCGGAGGAAGTCGTCATCGACTTCGGCCTCCTCGTCCCCAACCAGCAGAACCCGCAGCAGCAGAACGCCAAGCTCTCCGACCGCGTTGTCTTGAACTATTACAACGCCAAGCGCCTGGCCATGACCCTCAACGCCACCATTGCCCGTTTCGAGCAGACCTTCGGACCGCTCGAACTCGACGCCGGCAAACGCCAGATCGGCGGCGGCCACCCCGAAACGCACTGAGGGGCCGTTGTTGCCGTTATGTAGGGCGGATGCTCGACAACCGCCGCAATTAAACGTTGTTTTCCGCTTGGAGTTGCTGTTGTCGTCCACCCTGAACGGTGGGTGGCATGGCCCGGCGCAGACGGGCCATGAAAAATAAAGCGCCAGACTTGGAAGCCTTTGTTGTTTCTGTTGCCGTTTTTTCTTCACCCCTTTCCCGTGAGGAAGAGGGCCAGGTGAAGATACACCTGTTTCAATCAATAACTTGGTAAATATCATCGTCGAAACGGAGATGAAATATGCCCCGCCAATCTAGCGCCAAGACCAAGATCGGCATCGTCGGCTGTGGCTATATCAGCGGTATTTATTGCCAGAATGCGAAAGTCTTCGACGCCCTTGAGACCGTGGCCTGCGCCGACCTGGACCTGGAGCGGGCCCGGGCCAAGGCTCAGGAATTTGCCATTCCGCGGGCTTGCACGGTTCAGGAGCTTCTGGCCGACGAGAGCATCGAGATTGTTTTGAACCTGACGGTGCCCAAGGTCCACGTCGAGATCGACCTGGCGGCCCTCGCGGCGGGCAAGAACGTTTACAGCGAGAAGCCGCTGGCCCTGGAACGCGACCAGGCCGCCCAGGTGCTCGCCCTGGCCCGCAAGAAAAAACTCCGCGTCGGCTGTGCTCCCGACACCTTCCTGGGGGCCGGGCTTCAGACCTGCCGCAAGCTCATCGACGACGGTTGGATCGGCCGCCCCGTGGCCGGCGCCGCCTTCATGGCCTGCCACGGCCACGAAAGTTGGCATCCCGCTCCCGAGTTCTATTACGAGCGCGGCGGCGGTCCGATGCTCGACATGGGGCCATATTACCTGACCGCTCTGGTCAATCTGCTCGGACCCGTGCGGCGCGTCACCGGCTCGGCCCAGGTGACTTTCCCGGAGCGGCTGATCACCAGCCAGCCGAATCGCGGCCGGCGGATCAAGGTCGAAACGCCGACGCACCTCGCCGGGGTCATGGATTTTGCCGACGGCGCCGTCGTGACCATCATCCAGAGTTTCGACATCTGGGCCGCGCAGCTACCACGGATCGAAATATATGGCACCGAGGGCAGCCTGAGCGTTCCGGATCCCAACACCTTCGGCGGCCCGGTTCGCCTCTGCCGCGCCGGCTCGTCAGAATGGCAAGACGTGCCGCTCTCGCACTACTATGCGGACAATAGCCGCGGCATCGGTCTGGCTGATATGGCCTTGGCCCTTCGCCACGGCCGACCGCACCGCGCCAGCGGCGAACTGGCCGCCCACGTCCTCGACGTCATGCTGGCCTTCGAAGAAGCCTCGAACTCGAACCGTCATATGGAGATTAAGACCACTTTCGCGCGGACGGCGGCCCTGCCGCTCGGCTTGAAGGACGGGGCGCTCGACGATTAAACCTTCGACTGAAATCTGTCGGGGGTGTACCCGACCGGATGTATAATGCCGTTTGTCGTTGCCGTTGTTTTTGTTTCTTCACTCCTCTCCCGTGAGGGAGAGGGTAGGGTGAGGGTGCACCTGTTTCACCCATACGCTCTCGTCGTTGTTGTTGTTTCTTCTTCTGTTGCCATACCTGAAATCTGAAGTCTATCTTTCTGGGGGAAACATTCATGTCGCGAACATTCGTCTCTATCACTCTTTCCTTTCTCGCCCTGGCCCTCTTCGCCGGCTGCCACAAGCTGCCCTCCGGCCAGGCCCTCGTCCCTTACGCTCAGCAGGCTCGCGACGATGCCGCCAAGTCCGAGGTCGCCCACAAGGCCGCCGCCGCCCGCAGCGCCGCCGACCACGCCATGGACGCCCTACGCAAGGCCAACCAGGAAGCCGCTGACGCCAAGCCCGAAGCAAAAGCCGCCGCCGATGCCGTCGCCGACGCCGTCCGGCCTCTGGCCCTGGAGGCCGTCAAATTCGCCGACCTCGCCGCAGAAGAAGGTCGCGTCGAAGACCTTCGCACCAGCCTCGCCATGCGCGGCTACCGCCTCGCCCGCTCACCCGCCGTCAAGCTCCTCTTCGCCGGCATGTCCTCCGCCGTCGAACACGCCGGCGCCTCCGGCTACAACGCCCTCTCCGACCAGCAGAAACGCCAACTCGCCGATGCCGGACTCCTCGCCGACGCCCCCAAGCTCCCCAACGGCGACCCCGACTGGAAAGCCATGGGCGCCACCGTCGCCGGCTGGTCCGAACACGCCCCCGCAGAGTTGAACATGTGCCTGGCTGTTGGCTACTCGATGGGCAATCTCCGGCAACTCGCCCTGGTCGAAGCCGACGCCCTTGATTACGCCGCCGTCAAGACGCCCGACCACCGCCTCGCCTGCCGCGCCGTCCGCGGCCTCGCCTTCCAGTTCAACGGCCTGCCGCTTATGGCCGAGCGTGAATATGACGCCGTCCTCCGCGAGAGCGGCCCCGACGGCCCCGGACCGCAGATGGTCGCCGGCGCCCACGTCCTCCTCTCCATTCTCTATCTCCAGCAGGGCGACGACCGCCGCTCCGACGCCGAGTTGACCCACGCCATCGGCCAGTGGCCCGACGCCGCCGTCCTCGCCCTGGTCCGCAGCGAACTCCTCTTCCGCAGCGGCCATTTCGACCAGGCCGCCCAGGTTCTCGACGACGCCCGCGTCGTCGTGGGTGACAAGGGCGATCCCTGGATGGTTCAGGAACTGACCACCCGCGCCGCCGACCTGCGCACCTTGCACGACCGCGCCCCCTCGCTCTTTGCCGACCCCGGTTTCTGGCGCGACGTCCTCGAACGGTCCCTCAACGCCGCCGCCCCCAAGAGCGAACTGGCCGCCAAAATCCGCAACTACCTCATCGCCGCCCGAAAGTTCGCCGACGATTGCCTGAAGGTCTTGCCCGACTTCGGCCCCGCCAACCTCCCGTCCGGCCAGCCCGCCGACTCCGCCGCTCCTGCCACGACCGCCACCATGCCAGCGGCATCGCCATAGCTCTGGTGTTGTTTTTTCTTCTGTTGCTGCAACAACGGCTAATCGGTACCGGCCGGTTCCGGTCATGTTATTTCTGATTCTTGCAGCCCCGAAGGGGCGAAAGTTTTTAGCCGGGGGCGTCAGCCCCCGGTATGCAACGCGCAAAATATATTTCTTCTTCTTTACCCCTCTCCCTTGAGGGAGAGGGGGGCCGCTTCAGCGGCCGGGTGAGGGTGCACCTGTTGCATCCAAATCGCCAAATGTTTCTGTTTCTTTTTTTGTTGCTGTTCACCAAACACTCAACTCCGTCCCGAAATTTACCTTGCCCCCGCCGCCGCGCCGCGATAATCTACTGTCCTTCTAATCGTGAAAGGACGGATTTCCCTTGCCCGAAAATTCCGCCGAAATCCGCAAGGCCCGAGTCTCCGACGTGGACCGCATTCACGGCCTGATCGCCGCCTTTGCCGGCAGTCAGCTCATGCTCGCCCGCAGCCGCGCCGAGCTTTACGAATCCATGCGCGATTTCTTCGTGGCCGAGGATCCTTCCGGCGAGGTCGTGGCTTGCGGCGGGTTGGAAATCGCCTGGGACGACCTGGCCGAGGTCAAAAGCCTCGCCGTCGATGAGCGCCGCCAGCACCAGGGCCTCGGCCGCCGCATCGTCAAAGCCTGCCTCGACGAGGCCGTCGTCTTAGGCATCAAGCGCGTTTTCGCCCTCACCTATCAGGTCGATTTTTTCAAGACCCTCGGCTTCAAACAAATCCCCAAGGAACAGTTGCCCCACAAAATCTGGTCCGATTGCCTGAAGTGCCCCAAATTCCCCGACTGCGACGAAGTCGCCATGGCCATCGATTTATAAGGCTGTGTTGTTGATGTTTTTCCCAATTACCCCAAACGTTGGGTGGCATGGTCTGGCGCAGACAGGCCATGAAGAACAATTGTCCGACCGGGAATTTGTTGTTGCTGTTGTCGCTTTCCGCCCTGAAAGGGCGCGGGGATCGTAGCCGGGGGTGAAACCCCCGGTCCCAAACCAAACAAAACATCTTCTTCTTTTGTTGTTTCTTCTTCACCCTTCTCACTTTTACCCTGAGCTGCGCCGAAGGGTGAGAAAAAGGGCAGGGTGAGGGTGTCGCCGTGGCGGTGCGAAGCCAAGTCCCGTCTTACTTCCGCGGCGGCGCCGCTTTGTTCGGAACCAGGATCACCTGGCCGCAGTTGTTGCAGCGGACTTGCTTGCCGCGCATGGCCTCGGCCACCGACAGCATCGTCTTGCACTTGAGGTTTGGACAGACCAGGTTCACGGGCATGGTCTAAGCGCTCTCCTTCAACCGCTCCGACTGTTCCAGGACATTCGCCTGGCCGCGCACCACCGCCTCGGTGACGGTGTACCGGAAGCCCGCCCCGCGGCTGGGCAACTCGTACAGCACCTCCAGCATAATCTCCTCCAGCACCGACCGCAAGGCCCGCGCCCCCGTATTTCGGGCCATCGCCCGCCGGGCGATCTCCTTCAGGGCCTCCGGACTGAACGCCAATTCGCAACCTTCCATCTCCACAAATTTCTTATACTGCTTTGTCAAAGCGTTGCGCGGCTCCGTCAGAATCGATATCAACGCCTTCTCGTCCAGCGGCATCAGCGGCGTGATCACCGGCAGCCGACCCACAAATTCCGGGATCATCCCGTACTCGATCAGGTCGTCCGGCGTCACCTGGTTCAGCAGTTCCACTTCCTTGCCCTTGGGCGACGTCCCGTGCCCGCCGTGGAACCCCACCGCGCTCTTGCCGATCCGCCGCGCGATGATGTCCGTCAGGTGCCCGAACGTCCCGCCGCAGATGAACAGGATCTGGCTCGTGTCGATCTGAATGTACTGCTGTTCCGGGTGCTTCCGCCCGCCCTGTGGCGGAACGTTCGCCGTCGTTCCTTCCAGCATCTTCAGCAGCGCCTGCTGCACCCCTTCCCCCGACACGTCGCGCGTGATCGACACGTTCTGCGTCGTCCGCCCGATCTTGTCAATCTCATCAATATAAATAATTCCCCGCTGCGCCGCCTCCACGTCGAAGTCCGCGTTCTGGATCAGCCGCAGCAGCAGGTTCTCCACGTCCTCGCCCACGTACCCCGCCTCGGTCAGCGTCGTCGCGTCCCCGATCGCAAACGGCACGTGCAGCATCCGCGCCAGCGTCCGCGCCAGCAGCGTTTTTCCTGCCCCCGTCGGCCCGATCAGCAGCACGTTCGACTTTTCCAGCTCCACCGCATCTTCCGGCCCGAGCGCCGCATTGAGCCGCTTGTAATGATTGTGCACCGCCACGCTTACTGTCCGCTTGGCCCGCTCCTGGCCGATGATGTACTCATCCAGAAACGTCTTGATCTCACGCGGCGCCGGCACCGTCGTGATCGGCCCGCCCTTGCCCGACCGCTTCTTTTCCTGCTGAATGATCGACTGGCACAACTCCACGCACGCGCCGCAAATAAACACGTCCTCCGGCCCTTCGATCAGCGGACCGACCTCCCGGTGCGTCTTGCCGCAAAACGAGCACAGGGCCGGACTCTTGCTCTTCCCGATCGTCTCCCCGCCCTCACGCCCCGGTCCTTTGCCCTTGCCGCGCTCCGTTGCCATCGATTAAAACTCCTTTATACTCATTATCGTCTTTTTCTGGTGCCTTGCTTCTTCTTTTGCTTCTTCTTCACCCCTCCCCCTTGACGGGGGAGGGTGGCCCTTTAGGGCCGGGTGAGGGTGCACCTGTTTCAATCAAATTACCTGGTGCTGCTGCTTCTGTTGTTGTTCCTTTTTCTTCTTCCTCAATTTTTAATTTTTCATTTTTAACTTTTAATTGTCTTCTTCCTCGCTCTTCCACGGCCGGCCCATCAAATCCTTCATCCCTTGCCGCGGGCTTTTCCCCTCGAACAGCACCGCCTGAATTTCCTGCGTGATCGGCATCTCCACTCCGCTCCGCGCCGCCAATGCTGCCGCGCTCCGCGTCGTCGCCACGCCCTCGGCCACCTGTTCCATCCCCGCCAGAACTTCCTTCAGCGTCCGCCCCCGCCCGATGGCCTCGCCCAGCGTCCGGTTGCGGCTATGCGGACTGAAACACGTCGTCGCCAGGTCACCCATCCCCGCCAGGCCCGCGAACGTCGCCCGCCGCGCGCCCAGCGCCGCCCCCAGCCGTGTGATCTCCGCCAGCCCCCGCGTCAAGAGCGCCGCCTTGGCATTGTCCCCGAGGCCCAGCCCGTCGCACATCCCCGCCGCCACCGCAATCACGTTCTTTAGAGCGCCCGCTAATTCTACACCAATGCGGTCCGAATTGCGATAGACCCGAAAATATGGCGTCGAGATCGCGCTCTGCACCGCGCTGCTCAGGGCCTCGTCCTCGCTTGCCGCCACCACCGTCGCCGGCAGCTTCAACGCGATCTCATGCGCTATGCACGGCCCGCTCAGCACGCCCACTGTCCGCCGTCCCAGCACGTCGATGATAATCTCGCTCGGCCGCAGCAGCGTCTCGTTTTCAATCCCTTTGGTCACGCTCACCAGCGGGGCAGGGGGGAGTTGCGACGCCAGCCGCTTCATCACCTGCCGCAAGTATTGCGCCGGCACCGCGCTCACCACAAACGCCGCATCGCGCGGCAACTCCGCCGCCTCCGCCGTCACCTTCAAATTTGCCGGCAGCCGCCGCCCCGGCAGGAACCGCCGGTTCTCGCCCTGCTTTTCCATCTCCCGCACATGATCTTCAAACGCCGACCAGAGCACGACCTCGGCTCCGCCCTCGGCCAGCATACAGCCGCACAGCGTGCCCATCGCTCCGTCGCCGATGACCCCGATTCGTACCATGCCCCACATTGTATGCAATTCGCCCCGAAGACTCAAACGGGAATAGCTCGCCGGCGGACAGCAGATCTAAAGCCTCAGAATTAATTTTGTTTTTGCGGGAACCAAATTACAATCAGCATGTCTAAAGGTATGAGGCGCGGTCGTCGGTCGGCGTATGCGCGGACCAGAAACTACCCTTTCCCGGAGGAAGTGAACCAATGAGAGCCTGTGCCTTGTTGTTCGCGGTGGTGGTCTTCCTGGCGGCGCCGTTTTGTCTGGCGGACATGGCCCCCAATCCGCTGCTGACCGGCGGGACGAATCTGGCGCTGCGCGGCGAGGCCAAGACCACGCCGGTGACGATGCTTTGGGAGGAAGTCGATCTGCGGCCGTCGGTGGCGCAAAATGCCGTCAAGGCGGTCTTTCTCTTGAAGAATCCGTCCGAGTTGCCGGTGGAGTTGGAAGTCGGTTTTCCGAGCTACTTCCAGATGCCGCTCCAGGACTTCACCGTCGAGGTCGATGGCAGCAAATCTGCGGGCGAGGTCAAAAAGGACGGTCCGGCCGGCCCGAAGAAGATGTTCACTTACTGGATGTGCTGGCCGATGAAGTTCGCACCAGGCCAGGAGCACAAGGTGACGGTGTCGTACTGGGTAGCGCCGGAGATGGCTAAATTTGTGCGGCGACCGGCCACCGGGAAAGACCGGGCGGCGACGATGAACGAGCCGGTCATTTTGGCCGGCAACTTGCCGGAAGATCTCCGCGACCAGGTGGGGGCGCGGGAGAGCGGCTACGTGCTGCGCACCGGGGCGGGTTGGGCGGGGACGATCGGGAAGGCGACGATTCGGCTGCACTACGGACCGGGCTTCGCCAAAGAGTCCGTCGCCTGGATGCAGCCGGAAAAGATGTGGAAGTTTAATGAGGCGGAGAAGGTGGATACGCTGATGCTGGAAAACCTCAAACCGACGGCGACAGACGATATTTCGTACAGTTGGCGGGTAGGCACGGTGGAGAACGATAAGAAGCTGGTGATGACGGCCCTCAAGGCGGGGAAACTCTCGCCCCCGGCTCTGAAGGACTTACTTATCTATCTGGGTTGGACTTTTTATGCCGTGAAGAGTAAGCCGACGGCCGAGCAACTGGAGGTGCTGACGAGCCTGGTCGCGCCGGTCGGGCCGGGTTTTGATCCGTCGCAGTTGGCCGACATAACCTCCTATATGTTCTATCACAAGGTTTATCAGCAGGTGTGGCAGTTCTACCGCGACGGCGGCCAGACGGACAAGGCCGTCCCGACGGCCCAGGCCTTCCAATCGTTCCTGCAAGGTCTGGCGAAGGTCAAGCAAGCGGAAGCGGAGAAGTCGCAGGCCGAGGCCGACAAGAAGATCCTGTCCAAGCAGACCGAGGACGTGCAAAAGGAGTTGGCCGAACTGGACGAGTTCCTGAAGAACAACCCGGCCGCCAGTACCGCCAAACAGTGAGTTGTGGAACTACCTGATTAAGAACGGCAGGCTTAAGCCTTCAGCCTTAAGCCTGCCATTTTCGTTTGACCCCCGCGCCCCGCAGTGATACCATTGCTTCGGTCTGTCCTTCCGGAGATGAGCGGCACATGGTTGAGCCAGCGGTCGAAAATTCCGGCGCGAATCCGCCGCCGTCCCCCGCGCCGCAACTGTCCTGGTGGCCGCGGGCCGGCTTGGCCGACCGCTTCGTCCAGACCCTGATTGCTGCTGCGGCCTGGCTGGTCCTGATCGTGGCTTTCCACCTGCAGCCCTCGCCCGGCGGCCTCGGCACGCACGAGCAACTTGGTCTCCAGCCCTGTGCCTTCTTCCAGATGACCGGCCGGCCCTGTCCCGCCTGCGGCATGACCACCGCCTTCGCCCACATGGCCCACGGCCAGATTTACCAGGCCGTCATCGTCCAGCCCTTCGGTGCCCTGCTCTTCCTCATGACTCTGACCGCCGCCCTGGGCGCCACCATCACCGCCGCCGCCGGACGGTCCTGGAATCTCCTGCTCTCACGCTGGCTCTCGCCGACCTGGGTTTACACGATGATTGCCTTGGGCCTCGGCGGTTGGACCTTCAAAGTGGTTTATGGACAAGTGACTGGTAGTTACAGTCCTTAAGTTTTCGGAGGAGCGCGATGGTGATTTTGGGGAAAATGCCGACTAAGATGTTACTCCCGGCCCTCCTGCTGGCCGCCCTCGGCCTGCTCGGCGGCTGCGGCATTCCCGAGGCCATCGTCTATCCCTGGGCCCCCCGCGAGGCCGTCAAGGACGCCAAGGCCGAATACGACCTCACCGCCGATCGCCTCCTGATTCTCCCCTACCTCGGCACCGACGCCCAGTTCGAGTTCCAGGGCGCCGACCTCCTCATCACCGACCGCCTGCTCCGCGAAATCCGCGAGCACCTCCGCGGCCGCGTTCACCACGTCGTCAATCCCGCCGAGGTCATCCGCTACCAGCAGTCCAACCTCGAATGGATCAACACCCCGGTGCAGCAGATTGGCCATGAATTCAAAGTTGACAAAGTTCTCTATGTCGAAATATCTCGCCTGACCCTCCTCGAAGAAAACTCCATCAACCTCTATCGCGGCCGCATCGTCGCCAGCATCCAGGTCGTCGACGTCAATTCTGCCGCCGTCTCGCCCGTGGTCTACCAGGCCGACGTCGTCGCCGAGGTCCCCGACAAGGACGAGCCGCCCACCAGCACCGACGACTTCTCCCGCGACGCCGTCCAGCGGGCCACCGCCGTCAGATTCGCCGAAAACGTCATCAAAAAGTTTTACGATCATCAGGAAAAAATGATAGGCAAGACATGAAACGAGCCGCCCTCCTTACCGTCCTGTTCCTGACCGCCGCCGGCCTCGCCGGTTGCGATCAGGACGCCGCCGGCTTTGTCGTCCATGAGGTCGTCGCCATTTTCACCCCGCCGGAGAAAACCAAGCCCGCCCTCTCACTCGCCGACCAGGACGTCCTCCTCGTCGTCGACGTCGCCCGCCACGATCTCGCCGTCGACCATCCCCGCCTGACGCTCCTCGTCGCCGATTCCCTGGCCCACGAACTCAAGGCCCGCCAGGCCGCCCGCCACCTCACCGATCCCAACGAACTGGCCGCCTACGCCCGCTCCCGACCGCAGGATTTCAATCAACTTTCCCTGGTCGACCTGGGCCGCCACTTCAACGCCACGCGCGTCATTCACATCGTCCTGGAAGATTATCGCCTCGAATCCAATCCCGGCAACGACAACTTCTCCGCCGCCGCCTCGGTTACGCTGCGGGTCATCGACGTCGCCCAGGGCGCCCAGATTTACCCCGAACTCGAAGGCGAAACCGAACTCGCCGTCCGCAGCCCCGCCGGCGTCGCCGCCACGTCACGCCCGGCCGCCGAAAAGGTTCTCCTCGACGCCCTGGCCCTCAAAATCTCCATACTCTTCGTCACCTACGAAGTCGATAAGCTCCCGCTCCACCCGGAAGTGCAGTAACCGCCGGATTTCTGAGGGGGTGCCACACTTTGGCCCCGCTGTTGGGGCAAAGTGTGTGGAACGGCGGCCAAGCCAGGTCTACAAATAAGATTTGCAACCGGCCAAATGTTTTTTTGAAATCGTGTTAAGTTTTCGACAACTTCTTCCGATAGCTATAGTGCCCACTTTCACCAAGCCGCTGTGCTCGCCTTCACCGGCCTGCCCAGCGGCAATTTTTTTGACGTTTGCGGCCCGGACCCGCTACAATAGCCGTCTGGCCGCTCTTCCGGGCTTCATGATTTTTTTGAGGAGGTTTTCCGTCATGGACTTGTTAACCAAAATCGCCGCGAAAAAAGCCAAAGTCGGCATCATCGGACTCGGCTACGTCGGCCTGCCCCTGATGCGCGAATTCTGCGCCGCCAAATTCCAGGTCCTCGGCTTCGACATCGACCCCGGCAAGGTCAAGAGCCTCAACGCCGGTCGCAGCTACATCAAGCACATTCCCTCCGGCGTTATTGCCGATAACGTGAAAAAACGCCTCTTCCGGGCCACCGCCAACTTCGCCGAACTCTCGAAGGTCGACGCCGTCATCATCTGCGTGCCCACCCCGCTCGACCAGTTCCGCGAGCCCGACTGCCAGTTTATCGTCGCCTCCGGCGAGGCCATCGCCAAACAATTGCGCCCCGGCCAGCTCATCGTCCTCGAATCCACCACCTATCCCGGCACCACGCGCGAGGTTCTCAAACCCATCCTCGAGCGCGGCGGCCTGGTCGCCGGCAAGGATTTCTTCCTCGCCTTCAGCCCCGAACGCGAAGACCCCGGCAACCCCGACTACACCACCCGCACCATCCCCAAGGTTGTCGGCGGCTACGACAAAAAGAGCGGCCTGCTGGCCAACGCTCTCTACGGCGCCGCCCTTCAGAAGACCGTCCCGGTCAGTTCCTGCGAGGTGGCTGAGGCCGCCAAAATCCTCGAAAACGTCTACCGCTGCGTCAACATCGCCATGGTCAACGAATTGAAGATTCTTTTTGACCGCATGGGTATCGATGTCTGGGAAGTCATCGCCGCCGCCGCCACCAAGCCCTTCGGCTTCCACCCCTTCTATCCCGGTCCCGGCCTGGGCGGCCACTGCATTCCCATCGACCCCTTCTACCTTTCCTGGAAGGCCCGCCAGTACGAAAT
>CAIYVX010000041.1 GCA_903929765.1 uncultured Planctomycetia bacterium | reverse complement strand
GGCGACCCGCTGCCGTCGTAGTTGTTCGTGAAGGGCGACGAGAGTTGCACCGTGCTGGCGCTGAGGACCGCGAGCACCTGGCGGGAGTAGTACTGGTCGGACCCGCTCGTCAGCATGATGAAATCACTGGGCGTCAGGGACATCGGCGCGAGCGCCGTGTCGCCGGCGGCGGTGCCGCTGGCATCGCCCACCACGACCGTGTTGGATTGGTTGGCCGAACCGCTCGTCTGCTGATTAATGATGGGGAAACTGTGCGTCTGCAACGAGCCGGAGGTGAAGACGATGTTGAAATTGGCATAGGGCGGAGCGAGTTTTCCCGCGATCCAGGCCAGCGACGTCTGGCCCACCGTCCCGGCCCAGTTGATAATCGTCCGGCTGCTGGTCCGGTCGGTGACGTTGCCGCCGCTGGTATACGCACCGACGAAGGTCGAGCCCGCCAGGTCAATGGTCCAGTTGGTAATGCCGGAGATGGTGAAGGTGCCATTGGCGTTGGCCGTCAATCCGCCCGTGCCCACCACATTGCGGACGACCACGGTATCGCCGTTCTGCCAGGCCAAGCCGCTATCGCCCAGGCCGTTGGTCAAGCCGTTCGGGCTGGTGATCGTCAGGCGAATCCGGCCGGAGCCGTTATTAACGGCGTTAGTGACAAAGTAGCCGGTCGAAGCAACCGAGACCGTCGGCTGGGCCACGGTCATGACGCCGTTGGTATCCACGCCGCAGGTGCCCGGACCGTCCGGCCACGGATCGCCGCCGGTCTGCAGGAAGAAGGGCTGGAGGCCGCCGGACGTGGTGGCATAGGTCGAGTTGGTCGTTTTTAATCGTTGAGCATAAACGTTCCAGTCGGCCGACGGGACGGTTTGCGAGTATTGGTTCCCTTCGTTAATCTGGAAGGTATCGGCATGGTAGACTTGGCCGACCCAGACCGCGGTGTTCGGCGGAAATGTCGCGGCCCAATTGCTCCCGCTGCAGACCAGCGTGACCCCGCTTTGACTGACGGTCGGAGCCTGGGGTCCGTATTGGCCCTGGGACACCGTCATCAGATAAGTGGCATCCGAGCCGATCCCCTGCCACGCCGGGCTTTCCTTAAAAGTGAATAGGGTGTTGGGCCCACTGATCGTCGCCGTCGAGACGGTCAATTGCGTCAGATCGTGCATACGACCGTAAAAGACGCCGGCATGATCCCAGGTGCAGTTCCAGAAGGAGATATTGTACCCGGCGATAAAGCCTAAATCCCAGCCGCACTGTTTGGTGCAGTTTCTTTCCATCGTGTCAGAATTGAAGTTGGTCGAACAAATATTGCATTCGCACAGATAATAGTTCCCCGGCGAGGTAAAGAAGTTGTTGGGCGTCCCCGCGTAGCCCGTCGGCGGCCCGGTGACGCCGTTAGAGTCGATAAAGCTGCAGTTCTGAAACACGATGTTGGTGCTGGCGGTCATGGCCGAGGAGATCTGATAAATGGTCGACAGGTCAAACTTGATCTTGGTGAACAGGGCCATTTGGGCCCGGAAGCCAAAGGTCCCGGGGCCCGGCCGGCTGAAGATCACGTCTCCGAGATTGCCCGAAGCGGGGTAGTATTCCACCAGTCGTGTCGCCGTCGTATCCGGCGTATAGGTGCCGTCGGTCGGATCAATATACGTCCCGGAGGCACAGGAAACCTTGGTGATCCCGCTGGCCTTGCTGGCGGCGGCCAGGGCCTTGCTCGGCAGCTTCCACGGCCCGTGCGGCGCGCCGGGCGTGGACGTGGTGCCGTCCCAACTGTCGTTGCCGTTATTAAAGTCCAGGTACCGCACGGTGGAACGGCTGATGGTGGCATTGGTATTGAGCACCAGCGGCAGCGACATCAGCCGCTCATAACCGTTGACCGGAACGATCCTCGCGTAGAGCGTGTAATCGCCGTCGGTCCCGCCGGTGCCGGTAATCGGGATGACGCAAAAACCCATGTCGCCGGTCCGCGAATTGACCTGCTCGGAGGAGACCGTGACGCTGTTGCCGTTGAGATAGAACGTGACGTGATCGATCCAGGACCGATCTCCGACCGCGGCTCCGACGGTGATCGTGTGCGCCGAATCCGAGATCCACATGTAGGGCGGTTCGTCAAAAGCGGCGATGACCTTGCCCGACCAGCCAGAACCGTTGACGGTCCCGTTTTCGGTGGGTATGGATCCATTGCCCCCGGCCGCTTGCAGCGTCACAGGCGTCTGAGCCGCCGCCGGCGCGGCGATCCCGGCCAGGGCCAGCACAAACGTCACAACCAACAGTGCGTTCCGTACCATGAGACTTTCCTCCGAAATGAACGACGCCCCACCACAACACCCACTAACGCCCGCGCTCGACAAGAGCCTGCGGCGCAAATCACAAGCGTGTTATTTCTCCGCCCCTCGACGAAGTGGAAAGAATCCGGCCCCAGGCGGCACTCAAGATGATCGATCAGAGTTGGAGTTGATCCACCGAACAACCGTCAGGCCGTGTCCCATCCCTGCAACCCAGCGACCCCACAGCGGCACAACCAGAAACGAAAAATGAAATGAACCCATCTCAACTCAACCCGCGCCGCCCAAAAACCTCAACCTGAAAATCCAGACGCGGAGCAACAACATCCCAACTTTAAAATGGTCTGTCAAGAAAAAAAATAACAAGAAAAAAAATAACAAATAAAAAGAGTAGTTTCGACAGCTTTTTCTGCTGCTACTCCGTCAGGCCGGCCAAAAACGCTTTCGGATCGTCCACTGCCGGATTCGCCGCCGCGTTCGGATCCTCCGCCGTACCTGAAGTCTGAAGCCTGAGGTCTGCCGTTTTTATTAGTCTTTCCGCCCCTGGCCACGTCTAATATAATGGACGGTGAGAGCTGACGAGGACGAGGGCTGATGGGCGATTTGACCATACTGCGGACTCTGGCCCAGGTGCGGCTGCGCCTCACGACGGCACGCGCCGTCGAGACCGGCCTGCGGGCGGCGCTCTATGCCGCGGCGGCCGCGGTCCTGATCGTGACCGCGAGCGCCGCGGCCTATAGCTTTCTCCCCGCATGGTACCGCGCGCACGCCTACCCGTTCGCGCCGCTGGCTCTGATCCCGGCGGCCTTTTTGTTCGGGGCCGCCCTGCGCCTGGCCCGCCCGGTCTCCCTGCGCGACGCCGCCATCTACCTCGACCGCCAGGCCGGCCTTCTCGAACGCGTCGCCACCGCCTACGAACTCTCGCGCCGCAGCGACCCCGACTCCGGCCTCGGCCAACTCGTATGCGAGGAAGCCCGCCGGATCTGCTCCGACTTCCGCCCATCCGCCATTTTTTACACCCGCCGCGCCGCGCCGCTGGCCCGCTACCTGGCGGCCATGCTCCTCGTTTACGCCGCCGCCCTGTTCCTGCCGCCCTACAAGACCGATGCTTTCCTCCGCGCCGAGGCCCGCCAGAACGGCACTCTTGTCGCCGTCACTGAACTGAACCAACAGGTCGCCGGCGTCGACGCAAATCCTAAGACTGATCCCAAACTGGCGGCGCTCCTGCAACAGGCCGAGCGAGCCGTCGAAGCCTCGCGCAACCACCCCGAAGCCGCCGACCAGGCACGGACCGAATTGGAGCACGTCAAACGCGAACTCGAAATGATGAACAAGACCAAGCCCGAGACCCCAGCTAAAACCGCCGCCGGCGCCACCGCCGGACCGCCCCAGGCCGACAACGCCACTTCATCGTCCAAGAACACGACCACGGTTCCCGGCGCCGCTGGGGAAGTCGGCCTAGCCAGCGCCGTTCCAGCCGTCCCTGGCCAGGCCGGCCCCGCCGCAGGTTCCACCGACCAGACCAAACTGGCCGCCGCCATCGAGACCGTCAATCGCATCCTGCAAAACCTGCCCCCGCCCGCCGGCGATTCCTACGCCGCGTCCGGCGACGCGAACTCGGCCGCCTCGCCCGCCCGGTCCGACAGCGCCGCCGGACCGTGGGCCAAAATCTACAACACCCGCCCTGCCCCGCTCTCCTCCGCCGTCCCTGCCGCGAGCCACGGCGCAGGCCCGCCCGCCACAGCCCCGGACCTCGCTTCCGGCCCCGAGAAATCCGTCCGGCCCAACGACTATAGCCGCTTGCCCGACGAACTACGCGACCTGGCCCGAAAATATTTCAGCGGAGATCAGCCATAGATATGAAGAAGTCAAAAGCCCCAGCCCGCCGCCCGGCCGGCCCCTGGTACCGCCGGGGCCTCCAGTTTCAATGCACCCAGTGCGGCCGGTGTTGCGGCGGCGCTCCGGGCTACATCTGGATGACGCCCGCGGAAGTCCGCACGGCCGCAGAGGCGGTGGGCCTGCATGTCCTCGACTTCTGCTCCATGTATCTGGCCGAATATCCCCAGGGCTTCAGCCTCCGGGAAATGGCCAACGGCGACTGTTGCCTGCTCCAGGGCGGCCGGTGCAGCATTTATGCCGTGCGGCCGGCGCAGTGCCGCACCTGGCCGTTCTGGCCGAGCAACCTGGCCTCGAAAGCTTCCTGGGGCGAAGCCGCCAGCCGCTGTCCCGGCATCGGCCGCGGCCGGCTCTGGACCCTCGATGAAATCGCGGCCCAGCGCCGGCGCAAGGAGGTCTGAGCCGATGAGCGAACCAGAGGCCCAGGCTGACCGTTGGCCCGCGGGCAATTTATGGCGTCCGGTGCCGTCTTTCGCTTCGCCGCCGCCGGAGGCGGCTCGCCAACTGGCCGACCTGTGGGCCGACCTGGACCGGCAGTTGGCCCAACCACAGGCCGCCTGCCACGCCTGCGGCGAGTGCTGCGACTTCCCGCGCCGCGGGCACGTTCTTTTCGCCACGAAGTTGGAACTGGACGTTTGTTTATCCTGGGCCAGGGACCAGGCGGTAACGCCTGAGCCGACGGCTCGCCGGCGTCTGGCCGCCGGGGAGTGCCCGTTCCTGGAAGGCGGTCGCTGCGGCGTCCGACCGGCCCGGCCCGTCGGCTGTCGAATATATTTTTGTCGCGTCTCCAGCACGGAACAGGTGGAGAATATAGCTTCGACTGCCCAGCAGCGTTTGCGGAGCATCTCTATGGAGCACAACGGTACTGACTGGTACGGTCCGGCCCTGGCCTACCTCGAAACTAACGTAAGTAATTTTCGATAGCACCAAGACCAGCATACTTTTATATTGTCTAATGTTTCAGGTCCGTCGGCCCTTTTGTCTGATACAATTACGGTTGGAGAAACGACCACACAGCCAGCCACAGCCCGTCCGAGCCTGATCCATTAGGAGGTTCAGCCATGAGGCCATCGTCCCTGGCCATTGAGACTTCGGCCGGCAATCCGCGCTTGCCGAAACTCCTGATCATCGCGGCCGTAGCGATCCCCGTGGTTCTGGCGGCCTGGATGATCTGGGCCGGCCAGGTTTTTTTTTCCAACCATGTCGTCGAAGAAACTCGGGCCGCCCAGTTGTCCCAGGGAGCGGCCCGGATCATGCATCTGGACGAAGTTCTGACCATGTCGGCCCGGATGGCCGCCGCGACCGGGGACAAGGCCTGGATTGATCGTTACCTGAAATTTGAGCCGGAACTGGACCGGATCATTCAGGAAGTCAAAACGCTGGCGCCGACGGTCGCAGGTTTGAAGAGCGCCTCGGCTACGGACCAGGCCAATGTCGCCCTGGTGCGGATGGAACACCGCTCGTTCGACCTCGTCCTGCAGGGCAAAAAGGACGGGGCTTGGTCGCTATTGACGGGGTCCGAGTATGAGCGTCAGAAGCAGATCTATGCGGCCGGGATGAAGGCCCTGGTGCAGGAAGTGGAGGCGCGACAGGAAGACGAGATGAAGAATGGGCAACTTAATCTCAAGTTCTTTCTGATCGGGCAAGGTTTGATGGTCGTCCTGTTTCTCGCCCTGTGGTCTCTGGCCCTGTGGGCCGTCACGTCCGCCTGGCGGCACAAGGCCGATCAGCTCAAGGGCGCCGCCGAGGAACTGCAACTGCGCGAGCAGAAGTACCGGACGCTGTTCGAAGGGACGACCGACGCGGTGATGCTGCTGGACGGCGGCGGATTCCTGGAGTGCAACCCGGTTGCCCTGCGCATCTTCGGCTGCGCCCGGCGCGAGGAATGCCTGCGTGCCCACCCCTCGAAGTTCTCGCCTCCCAGGCAGCCCGACGGCGAGGATTCGCGGCTCGCGGCGGATCGTTACATTGCTGCGGCGATGCGGGACGGCTCGGCCCAGTTTGAGTGGCAACATTGTCATCTGGACGGGACGGAATTTCCGGCCGAAGTTTGGCTGACTCGCATGGCTCTGCCCACCGGAGCGATCCTGCAAGCCGTCGTCCGCGACATCACGAAGCGCAAAAGCCTGGAGGCGGAGCAACGCCGTCTGGCGACCATCCTGGAGGGCACGTCCAACTTTGTCGGTTTTGCCGATGCGAACCTGCACATACTCTACTTCAACAAGGCCGGGCGTCTGATGTTGGGATTGACGCCGGATGAGGATGTCACCAAAAGGACAATTACCGAGTTCCTACCGGAGTGGGCCAACCGGATAATGTTGGAAACCGCATTCCCGATCATGGAACGCGTCG
This sequence comes from uncultured Planctomycetia bacterium, assembly GCA_903929765.1. Classification (GTDB taxonomy): domain Bacteria; phylum Planctomycetota; class Phycisphaerae; order FEN-1346; family JAACEH01; genus CAIYVX01. Next base: position 15,967 of record CAIYVX010000041.1, on the reverse strand, counting down.
GCGAGTGGGCCGGGGAATTAGCCTATCTGCACCAGGACGGACACGAGATTCCCATCCTGCTGTCGGCGCTCACCCTGAAGGACTCTTCGGGGAAAGTGGAAATTTTTTCCGCCATCGCGGTCGACATCACGGAGCGCAAACTGGCGGAGGCGGCCTTACGGGAAAGCGAAGCACGGTTCCACGGCGTCGTCGACAACATCGGCATCGGCGTGACCCTCGTCAACCCGCAACTGGAAGTCCTGTTCGTCAATCAACAGATGAAAAAATGGTATCCGAACCTCGACATTTCGCGCCGGCCCAAGTGCTACCAGGCCTTCAACTCGCCCCCGCGCGCCGACGCCTGCACCTATTGCCCGACCCGCCTGACCTTGCAGGACGGGCAGATTCACGAGTCGATCACCGACACTCCGGCCGGTGACAAGACGATCCATTTCCGCATCATCTCGTCGCCCATCAAGGACAAGGAGGGCCGCATCAGCGCGGCAATCGAAATGGTCGAAGACATCACGGAGCGCAAGCGGGCGGAGGAGGCCCTGGCGGTCGAGCGCGAGAATCTGAAGGCGATCTTCGAGTCGTCGCCGACGGGCATGCTGCTCATGGATGAAAAATTGACCGTCACGACCGTCAACGACGTGGCTGCCAAGCTGGCCGGCAAGTCAGCGGCCGAGATGCTCAAAGTCCAACCCGGCGAGGCCCTGGGTTGCCTCCACGCCGCCGATGTTCCCGCCGGCTGCGGGCACGGCCCCGCCTGTCAGTCGTGTCCGATCCGGGCGGTCCTGGCCGGCGTTCTCGAATCCGGCCAACCGGCCCGCGGGCTGGAAGTCCAGCCGGAGCTGGGAACCGGCGAGTCCCGGAGCAGCCCCTGGCTGGAAATCAGCGCCACCCCGGTGACGATTGACGGTCGCCGGCACGTGATCGCCTCGATCGTCAACATCACCAATCGGAAGCAGGCGGAAGAGCAACTGGCCCATCTGGCGACCCACGACTCGCTGACGGGCTTGCCCAACCGGCGACTCTTTGAAGAGGCTCTGCGGCGGGCTATGGCCCGGGCCAACCGTGGCGTGCCCAGCACGTTGCTGCTGTTCGACGTGGACCACTTCAAGGCCGTCAACGACGCTTTTGGTCATGCCGGCGGCGACGAGGTTCTGGTTCAGGTGAGTCGGGTAGTCCAGCAACAGCTTCGGACGGAGGATATCCTGGCTCGGATGGGTGGGGACGAGTTTGCCGTGCTGCTGGAGGGCGTGGATCTGGAGGCGGCCCAGGTCGCCGCCGAGCGCATGCGTGCGGCGGCGTCCGGCCTGGCGGCTGGGAACGGCCCGGCGGCACATCCGACCTTGAGCATCGGGATGGCCCGGATTAGCGCCGGGCAGTCGGTGGAAGAACTGATTAAACGAGCCGACGCGGCCTGCTACCAGGCCAAGGCACTCGGCCGCAACCGCGTCGTGTGCCTGGACTAGACTGTACCGTCGGCTGACGAATATTTTTTTTAATTTTTTACGCCTCGATCTTGGGAAAAAGAAATCTTCGGCGGCCCAACCACGTCGGCGGAGTATCTCTATGGTGCGCCTAGAGTTAGGCCGGCCCGGGCCAGCGCCGGCCGGCCTCGAAACGAACGTAACTCATTTCCAATTAAGAGATTAAGTTTTTTTTGCAACTTGACATTTCCCCGCACTTGCGATTATATTGACCTTTATAAACGAAGTTGCAACAACGTGACGTTTATTTAAATATAACCGTCCAACTAAGAGATGAAACAAGAGGGGACATGACCAGTACGACCAGAAGAGACCTCGTCAATGCGATAGCCGCCCAGATGCAGTTGAAGCAGTCCGTGGTCAACGAAATCGTGTATCGGACCTTCGAGGCGATCACCGAAACTTTGCTGCGCGAGCAGCGGATCGAACTGCGCGGCTTCGGAGTGTTTAAAATCCGCACGCGGGCTCCGCGCCAGGCCCGCAACCCGCGTACGAACGCGCGGATCGTCGTTCCGGGGCGGTTGATCGTCTCGTTCAAACCCGGCGTGGAAATGAAGCGGAAAATCGCCGGCAGTTTCCTGGCCCGAGCAGACCAGCACTTGCCTGTTCAAGCGAAGGCTCGCGTTACGCCCCGGGCGACCAGAGGCAATCTGCGCAGCCGACCCAGCGCTCCTCCCGATCTGCCCCCGGCAGTTTGACACAGCGTGCCCGGCACGACCGGCAAGTCGCCGGTATTTTTTTGCGCGAAAAAGATTTCTTCGGTCTTGACAGCCCCCGGCCGAAGGTCGTAAGATGTGGCCCGTGCCGTACTTGTCATTCGTCCGTCAGCGGCCCGGCTGAGTCCGGTCCGGTCGGACGCCTAGAGAAGGAGCCTTAAAGATGCGTAAGCTAGCGATTTCCGCAGCGGTGGCGACCGTCGGGTTGTTTGCCCTGAGCGGCTGTGGAGCCCCGGACCCGCACGAGGCCTACATGGCGCACCAGAGCCAACTGACGTACGAGGTCGATAAGCACGTCTTCATGGAAGGCGTCCACAACATCCTGATGGATGATCGTCCGACTCATCTGTCGTATTTTATCAACGAGTAGCGGTTTCCGGTCGTTTGGCTGAAACCTGAAATCCGGGACTGGTCCCGCCAATCCTCCCGCCGGCCGGCAGGAGGATTGGCTTTTATATATATCTGCGGCCCTCAGACGCCGCCAAGCCGATGGCCTTTCAGATTCCCCTATCGTGTCGCCGCAGTTTCCGCATCGACGTCGCCGGCGGCATTCTCCTGGCCCTGGGCGGCGCCTTTCTTGGACTCGGGCCGATCATTCTCCGCAAGGGTCTGGGAGCGCCAGGATGGGTCGTCACCCTCCTGCTCACGGTCCAGACCGGCGTCCTGATTTTCTGCATGGGCTGGGCCGGCGCCAGTCACGGCCGCCGCAAAATGCCGCTGGTCTGTTTCGGGTCCGCGGCCGCCGGCGTCCTGCTGATCGTCACCGGTCTGACGCCCTGGCTCATTCAGTGGCTGCCCTCGGGCGACCGCCCCCTGCTCCAGGGCGCCACGGCGCCCGCCCTGCTTTTTTTCCTCCTAGCCTCGTCCGTCTTCCTCGCCGCTTCGGGCCTGGGCGCCTTGCTCACCTCCATTTATCGTGACAACTATCCACTTGAATGCCGGGCCAGAATCCTCTCCCGGGCCAGCCTGCCGAAAACCTTCGCCGGCTTGGCCATGGGCCTCGGTGCCGCCCGGGCGCTGGACCTCTGGCCCGAGGGTTGGGGCTGGCTTCTGGCCTGCGGCGGACTCTTCTTTCTCGCCGCCGCCCAGGTCTACCGCCTCATGCCCAGCGCCTTCGACGCCGCCTTGCCACGCGGCGTTAACCTCCGCCAGGCCGTGCGGGGCCTGACGCCCATCGCCTTCATCGCCCTGGCTCGGCGCAAATGGCGCTTCATCCATTTTCTGTTTCGCTGGTCCCTCAGCACCGCTCGCAACGTTCCGTACCTGTTCCAGTTCTTCCTGACTCCGCGCGGCATGGTCTCCCTCATGCGCAAGGACCGCCACTATACCCGCTTTCAACTTTGCCAGACCCTCCACGGCTCCAGCAACCTCATCCTGGGTCCGGCCTACGTCCTGGTCATGACCGACGTATTGAACCTCTCCTACCTCGAGTGCGGCCTGCTCAATCTCTTTATTCCCGCACTGATCGGCAGCGTGACCGCCCCGCTCTGGGCCCCGCTCGTGGACCGGATGTCGCCCTCGCGGGCACGGTTCTGGAACTCTCCGTTCTGGGCCGCCGGCATGCTCCTGTTTCCCCTGGCCGCCTGGCTGCACAACCTGCCGCTGGCCTATGCCGCCCGCATCATCACCGGCCTGGCGGCAGGCGGCGCGGGGCTGATGTGGACCCTCGGCCCGCTTTACTACGCCAAGCCGCACAACGCCACGCACTACCTGGCCGCCCACAACTTCCTGACCGGCACGCGCGGCATTATTTTCACTCTGCTCGGGGGGCTCTTCTACTACTGGTTCGGCCTGTGGGTGTTTATCATCGGGGCGGGCATGCTCGTTACGGCCTGGATCCTGTTTTACTTCCAGGACCGGGCGGAACGGCGCGACCCCAACTTCCAGGGCGTGCTCCACGTTCCCGGCGAGGTGGAAGCGGGCTTGCCGGTCGAGTAGCCGTGTCTGTGATACCAGAAGCTCAGAACAAGTCGATCTCTTTCAACTCGAACTTGACGCGATCGCGCTTCAGGTCGGCCGGAAAGCGCGGAATCCTGTGCCACAGTGGAGCGCGCCAGGCGCCTAATAAAAGAAGTCTGTGGCGGGGAAATAATCCTGAGATTCCGCTCTGGTTCCCGGCAGCAGAATCCGGCGGCAGAATCAGCGGCAGAATCAAGCTTGACCGGCGAGTTGTCGGGAGGGTAAAATCGTGGAAGGTTGAAGTGGAATAGAACAGGCGGGCGTAACTCAGCGGTAGAGTGTCAGCTTCCCAAGCTGGAGGTCGAGGGTTCGAATCCCTTCGCCCGCTCCATAAGACGCCCATGGTCAGTCAATGACCGTGGGCGTCTTTGTTGCGCTGTAGTAAGGACTTGCGCGTTTCCCGCACGGCGACGAGTTCCCTTCGCCAGCCCATGCGCGTCATTTTTCCTTGATTCTCCGCGTTTTCTCTTTTGACGGTCCGTCCGGACGCCACTTCCAGTTTCGGATTTCCGGCATGTCCTGCCCGTGTTTGGTGATGTACTGTTTGTGTTCGACCAGTTTGTCCTGCACCATCTGCTTCAGTGAGGCCCCCTTGGCGCCCAACTGCGGCAGGCGGTCGATCACGTCCTGCACCAGATGGAAGCGGTCCAGGTCGTTCTGCACCCGGATGTCGAAGGCCGTCGTGATCGTTCCCTCTTCCTTGTAGCCGCGCACGTGCAGATTGCGGTTGGTCCGGCGATAGGTCAGGCGGTGAATCAGCCAGGGGTAGCCGTGAAAGGCGAAGATGATGTGCTTGTCTTTCGTGAACAGCGAATCGTAATCCTGGTCGCTCAGCCCGTGCGGGTGTTCGGTGGCGGGCTGGAGCTTCATCAGATCGACGACGTTGATCACCCGGATTTTCAGGTCGGGCAGATGCTCGCGCAGAATAGAAGTGGCCGCCAGAACTTCCAGCGTCGGCGTGTCGCCGCAACAGGCCAGGACCACGTCCGGTTCGCCGCTCTGATCGTTGCCGGCCCAGGGCCAGATGCCTATGCCGGCCGTGCAATGGACGACCGCCTGAGCCATGGTCAACCATTGCGGCCGCGCTCGCTTGCCGGCCACGACCACGTTCACATAATGGCGGCTCCGCAGGCAGTGATCGAAGACCGACAGCAGGCAGTTCGCATCGGGCGGCAGGTAGACGCGGACGATGTCGGCCTTCTTGTTGACGACGTGGTCGAGGAAGCCGGGATCCTGGTGCGTAAAGCCGTTGTGATCCTGCTGCCAGACGTGCGAAGCGAGCAGATAGTTCAGCGAGGCGATCTTCCGCCGCCACGGCAGTTGGCTCGTGACCTTCAGCCACTTGGCGTGCTGGTTGAACATCGAATCGACGATGTGAATGAAGGCCTCGTAGCAGTTGAACAAGCCGTGCCGCCCGGTCAGGAGGTAGCCCTCCAGCCAGCCTTCGCACTGATGTTCGCTGAGCATCGAGTCCAGAACGCGGCCGGCGGGGGCGAGGAACTCATCATTTTTTACTTTCCGGGCCTCCCACTGACGATTGGTGACCTCAAAGACCGCGCCCAGGAGATTGGAGAGCGTTTCATCCGGACCGAAGATCCGAAAATTTCGCTGCTCCTCGTTGGCCGTGACCACATCACGCAGAAACTTGCCCAGCACCATCGTGTCCTGCCCGTCCACCGCGCCGGGCGCCGGCACCTGAACCGCGTGCGTGCGAAAGTCCGGCATGCGCAGGTCGCGCAGGAGGAGGCCGCCGTTGGCGTGAGGATTGGCCCCCATGCGCCGCTCGCCCCTGGGAGCCAGGTCGGCCAGTTCCGGCAGAAGTCGCCCGGACTCGTCGAACAACTCTTCCGGCCGGTAGCTCTTCATCCAGCTTTCAAGCAGCGGGAGATGATCGGGATGCGCCGCGTCCACCAGAATCGGCACCTGGTGCGAGCGGAACGTGCCCTCGTTCGGCAGACCATCGACCTCTTTCGGCCCTGTCCAACCCTTGGGCGACCGCAGGACGATCATCGGCCAGCGCGGCCGAGTCGTGTCATTATTCTTTCGTGAGTTGTTTTGAATCTGTCGAATATCATCGATCACTTTGTCCAGCGTGGCGGCCATGAGTTGGTGCATCGTTTCAGGATCGTCGCCTTCGACAAAATAGGGCGTCCAGCCGCAACCGCGGAAGAATTGCTCCAACTCCTCCGGCTCGATGCGGGCCAGGACGGTCGGGTTGCTGATCTTGAAACCGTTGAGGTGCAGGATCGGCAGCACCACGCCGTCGGTGACGGGGTTGAGAAATTTGTTGGAATGCCAGGCCGTGGCCAGGGGGCCGGTCTCCGCCTCGCCGTCGCCGACGATGCAGGCGACAACCAACTCGGGATTGTCGAACACGGCCCCAAAGGCATGACTCAGCGAGTATCCCAACTCGCCGCCCTCGTGAATCGACCCCGGCGTCTCGGGCGCGACGTGGCTGGAAATCCCGCCGGGCCAGGAGAACTGCGTGAACAGCTTTTTCAGTCCCGCTTCGTCCCGGCTGATGTTCGGATAAACCTCGCTGTAGGCGCCTTCGAGGTAGGTGTTGGCCACCAGGGCCGGGCCGCCATGACCGGGACCGGCGACGTAGATCATGTCCAGGTCATACTTCTTAATAACCCGGTTCAGGTGGACGTAGATGAAGTTCTGCCCCGGCGTCGTGCCCCAGTGGCCGACGACCAGAGGCTTGACGTGTTCCGGCTTCAGCGGCTGCTTCAGCAGCGGATTGTCGTAAAGATATAACTGGCCGACCGAGAGATAGTTGGCGGCGCGCCAGTAGGCATTCATCTGGTGGAGCAGTTCCGGGGCCAGGGTCTCTGTCTTCATGGTTCAGTTCTCCTCTTTCCAGCCAAGGCCAAATCGCCGCACACCGCCAACGGCACGAGCAGAAGTCGTCCGACCCTGGCCCGTCCCCTTTCGAGTTAAGGGTCCTGGAAAACCTGAACCCTCTCCTGCATTGACGACTTGGCAATAGATATCATTGGAGCTGGCGGCCGGACTTGAACCGGCAACCACCGGTTTACAAAACCGGTGCTCTACCATTGAGCTACGCCAGCTTAACTTGCTGAGTTAAAGGCACTTACGTCACGCCATAAAAATCCAAAAAACGTCGATGCAAAAAGATCAGAGGCAAAGTTCACTTCTGTGGTGTGTGGGCTGAACCAGAAGCCGCTCACCAAAGATACCTTCCATCGGCCCTGACTTGGACGCTGGACGACAACCGAAGAACACTATAAAGAACGACGGCCTGACCGTCAAGGACATGGCCAATAAGTACTTTTTACGGTCCAACAGATCCCGGCCAGGTTGGAGACGGATCACATTCAACTCCGCGCCATGATCTTATTGGGAAGCAACGGCGGATTCGGAAACACTAATTGTGCCTGCTTCCCGTTCTGGCCGCGGCGCTTCCGTTGTGCGCCCCTCGTTATGGCGCCGTCAGGCCGTTGAGAATCTTTCGCAGCCGTACGCGGTCGGCGGTCGTCACGACCCCGTCGCGGTTCACGTCGTAGTCCGCGTCAGTGTAAGGCGCCAGACTAAGACCGTTCAACCGGGCATTGAGGAGGTTGAGATCGTTCTGGTCCACTTTCCCGTCGCTGTTGATGTCACCCGGCGACCGTACCGCGAAGCCGGCCGTCAGCGTGAAATTGCCGTATACAGTCAACGAGGTCGAAGCCGCGGCCGAGTTGCTCAGAGAGCTCGCGCCAGTCACGCTCCAGCCGCTGAATAAAAAGCCCGGCTGAGCCGAAGCGGTAATCGTAATTACCTGACCGTAGGTGAAGGGACCGCGGTTCGACAAGATGATCGTCCCGCCCGTTACATTCTCTGTACCACTGTAGGAACTCGGCTCATACACCGCTAGCAGCGTACAGTTGTTCGTGATCGCCAGCGTGGTGACGGCTGAGCCGGCGCTGGTGACCACCCCGCCCGTCACGGACCAACTCACAAAGCTATAGCCCGTGTTGGACGCGGCCTGGATGGTCACGACCGTACTCGGGGAGTAGGCGGCCTGGCTCGGCGTCACGGTCACCGTGCCGGCCCCTGGCGGGCTGACCAGAGTCGTCAGCGTCACGGGGGCGGGCGGCACGGCCGTCGCGGCAAAGACGCCCAGGCGGCGGGGCGCATAGTTGGTGGACGTATCGGGATCCTGGAAGATGAAGCCCATCAGGCACTTGGCACTGTTGAGGGGAAGCGGAGTGGCGAAGGTGTAAAGCTTCCACAGCCCGCGAGTATAGGGCGTGCAGGGGTACCCGGCGCCAGTGGCGCCACTGCCGTCGTTCCAGTACTCGGCGCAGGTATAGATTTTGGTGAAGTCGGAGGGCACCACATAAGTGTCATCGGCGGCGTCGATCTGTGGACCAAAGTAGGCGCCGTCGCCGCCGACGTCGACCGTATTGGTGAACTGGTAGAGCAGCGCGGTCGAACTGTCCGTATAGACGGCAAAGATCTTGAAACCTTTCCCTGCGGCGAAGCCAGCGCCGCCGGTGCCACCGCCGGTCAGCACAAAGTTGACGTTAACGTACGGCGTCTGCTGACCCGCAGGCAACAGGACTTGCAGCGACCTGGTGACCCAGGTGGCCATGTTGTAGGCCTGGCCGATCTGGATCATGTTAGACTTATTCCGGGTCGCCACCACCGGGACGTTCTCCGTCCAGTCGCCCAGGAGCGGTGATGGCGCAACGCCGTTGGTCGAGGGCAGGTAGTAGGGTCGATCCGAACCGCAGGCGCCGGCGCCGAGGTAGCCGCCCGCCGGCAGGCCCTGACTGCCGGTCACCGCGTTACCGTTGTACGTCGTGGCGTTCGTGTCGGCGACAAACATGGCGTAATCCGCATTGCCGTAGTCGTCACACAAAGCGCTGACCTGGTTGGTCGTTTCGCTGTTGCCCATAAAGGCCCGCTGGTTCTGGCCGGCGGCTATGCCCGCGGTGGCTTCGGCGGGTCCGGTGATGGCATCGATGTTGAAACCGGAGGAGATGTCGAGCGGCACCGGCGTGCCGCCGCCCGAAGCGGCCGTGAACCTGACCATCAGGGTGCAGTTGCCGGCGATAATCAAGGAAGTCGAGGCGGCGTAACTGTCGGACACGGTGCCGCCGGTGACGGACCAGCTATTGAACGAATAGCCCGAGGCCGGCGCGGCCTGAATCAGGAGGACGTCGCCGAAGTTGTAAGCGTTCTGGCTGGGCGTGCAGATGACCGTTCCTGCCCCCGCCGGGCTGGCCGTGATCGTCAGGGCGTAGGTGGGCGTGGGCGTGAAATTAGCCGTCAGGGTGCAGGAGTCGGAAATGGTCAAACTGGTCTGGGCCGCACTGGCACTGAGCAGCGAGCCGCCCGTGCAGGTCCAGCCGCTGAAAGCGTAACCGGTGATTGGAGTGGCTTGAATCTGCACGACGCTGCCGGCGCCATAGCCGCTCTGACTGGGGGTGCAGATTACCGTCCCGGCCCCCGCGGGACTAACGACCGTCGTGAGGAAAAAGGGTATGGTCCCGGCACCTCGACCGGGGACGTTGCGGCTTCTGTAGCGCCGGATTCGGCGCCGTTGGTGGCCAGGAGCGAGACGTTGTAGCGGGTCTTGGACGACGGCAGGATCAACTCGCTGTCGGTGTAGGTGGTCGTGCCGGCCGGCGCGGCGGCCCACAGAACGCCGTCGCGGTAGATCAGGTACGCCGCAACGGTAACGCCGCCTGGGGGCGTCCAGTGGAGCACCACGGCCGAACTGCCGGAGTTCAGGGCGGCGGTGACGGCGGTCGGGGCCGCCGGGAGCGCTACCGATCCGGCGGTGAGGTTGTCAGCCGCGCCGGCCATGACACAGATCGGGAACGGCCGCGTGGTGCTGCCGGTGGCGTCGCTGGCGGTGACGGTGACGATATGTACGCCAAGGTCAGACGTTGCCGGGGTCCAACTGATGCTCCTGTTGGCAGGATTCCAGGTGGCGCCGCTGGGCAACCCGGCCACGGTGACCGTCAGTGGTGAACCGTTGGGATCAATGGCAATCACGTACTTCGTCAGCGGGTCGCCCGGCGCCACCGAGTACCTGAAGAGCGGCTTGAGAATGGGCGGCTGGCTCGGTCCCGGCACATAGGCCGGCATGGTGGACGGGCTCTCGCACATAATCAGGCCGTAGGCGTCGTAGAAGATCTTCCGCGTGTCGTTGTAAATGAGGTTGTAGTCGGACGCGCTGAGGGAACTGGGGTTGGTGTAGTAGGTGTTCAGATTGTCCAGAAACGTCCCGACCAGGTTCATCGGGCCGGGCAGCGAGGCAAAATTGTAGCGGTGATTGAAGGTGTAGACGGCCGTTTCGACGCGCTGCGGATCGGGCGAGTAATAGCCGGAGGTTCCGGCGCTGGAGGTCGAGTTCCAGGTGAGATTCTGGCAGCCGTTGATCATGCGGCGTTCCAGGTAGCTGGTGACGCAACCGGCCTGTGCCGTCGGGACGCCCTTGATTCGCCGTATCAGATCGAGGGCGGCGATGCGGGTCGTGAACGGGTTTTCGTAGCCGGCCATTTCCACCAACTCGGTGCGGCCCTCGGCATTGGCCAGACCGCCGTAGTGCACGTCGACGATGAGGTCGCCGTTGGGCCCCTGGACATAGCGGTCACTGGCATTGCCCCGGCCGCCGTTGGCCGGAGCGGCGACCAGGTCGTTCGGACCGGACCACCAGCCGTCGTCAGTGAGCAGGTAGTCCGAGCGGAAGGAAGCGACATTGTTCGGGTAGCCGGGGCAAGCCACCCAGGGATTGAAGGCCGCGTCATACCAGGTGATGCCCTGGTTAGGGAACGGATTCCAGTAGTAACCACCGCTGTCACTGAGATTGTTGGCGGTCTGGAAGTCGCCGCCGCTGACGCCGTAATAGGACGTCGAGTAAGTCGGCATGGCCAGGGCCGCCGTGCCGATGACCAGCTCGTAGCCGAGCGCCCAGTGGGTGTCACCGCTGCCGTTGGTGAAGGAATAGTTATCGCGGAACTGAATCAGGCTCTTGACGACCTTGGCCAGGCCGTCGCGGATCTGGATTTCCTCGATGGGCGTCAGGCCGCCGGCGCTCTGGGAACTGCGGTAGAAGCCGGCCAGAATATCATAAGCAATGGCGGCATCCGTCCAGGCCTCCTCGGTCTGGCCCAGTTCGCTCAGGTAGTCCTTGGCCGGGGTGGGGGTGTCAATCGTACACTCGAAGCCGAGCGGTTCGAGGCGCGACATCCAGAGCAGGCGCTGCTTGGCCGCAATGGCGCAGGGGCCGCCCGTGGTGGAGGCCGGCCCGTCAACGGCCACGACCAGGGCATTCTCGACCGCGCAGGACGCCTGGCCGGGCCAGAAACGCCAGTTGCCGCGCTGGTCCGTGAAAGTCGCCGGCAGGCCCTGAACCCACGTATCGCTGCGGAAACAGTTCTGATAGGAAGTCTTGAACGGGGCCACGTTGTTGAGCTTGTAGATCAGGGCCTGGCGCTCGGTTTCGTTGGCCCAGAGCAGATAGCCGTGCTGCTCCGTCGGAGCGGGCCAGGTCGGATTGAAGACGATAGTCCGGCTCGAGACCACGCCGGAGGAGCCGCACTTCGTCCGGAGCAGGTGTGTGGCGTTCGACCCCGAGAAGAGAGCCGAGGCGACCAGCGACGTCCCGGTCCAGGTCTGCCACGAGCCGCTATCGACGCAGAACAAGATCGCCGCGCTGTTGGTGAGGTTGACGAAACTGATTTGCACGCCTGAGGTCAGGTAGCTCGTGCGGTCCCAGATTTTCGGGATGAAGTAGGTCTTCAGCGGCGTGGTGTAAAACTGGTCGGCGCCGCTGGCGCTCAACTGGATGATCGGCGTGAGCGGATTGACGCAGACGGGGACGCAATAGCCGTCCGACCCAAGCGCCCGTCCGGCGTTGGCGTTTTCGTAACTGAGCAGCGGCACGTCGTTGTCCCAATAGGTCAGGACGTGCCACTCATTGCCGACGGAATCGAGTTGCCCGTAACAGAAGCGATTAGTGGTCGACAGCGGCGATCTGCCATAGGCGGCGCCGTTGTTGCCGATCTGGCCCAGCAGCGGCGTGTTGGCCGAGTCGCCGTAGGTCAGCGTGTTGAAGCAGAACGGTGCGGCGTAAGCGGCGTCGAACGCGGGAAAAGCATTACTGGCGCCGCAGTAGGTGCCGGCCTGCTGATCGCGATCGATCTTGTAGCGGATTTCGCCGCCGTTGGGGGCGCCGGGCGGAACAGTAGTGCCCAGGACGTGGTGATTAACCGCCCAGGCCGAGTTGTCGGAACAAAGAGTGTTGTTGGCGTTGTGGGCCAGCGAGAAACTGACCGACGAGGTGACATAGAGAATCTGGTCGGCGATTTCGGAATCGTGATAAGACATCTCGACGGCCCAGTGGACGCCGTTGCTTCCGGACAACGAGACCGAGATGCCCGATTTATGGTTCGTCAGAGGCAAGGGAAAAGTCTGCCCCTGGACCGGTCCGGCACAGGCCGCCACAACCAGCATAACGGCCGCCAGCGGCAGACCGCCTAATCGCCCAAAATCTCGCACACCCATTCCAAGTTCCTTTTCTTGCTACTGTGACGGATGTCCGTGAGGCATTACGGACAAAATGGTCCAGTTCCCTCAGCCACCGTATAGGATATATAACCCATAAAAGGCCTCGGAGCAAGCCGTTGATGCAAAATTGATGCAAAAACCGTCTGATTAGCCGGATATGTTTGCAGGCCCCCGAACCGAACATTTCGAACTTCGCTCGGGTACATAGTGAAAGGAGGAACGGGGCACAAGATCAGCACATTACCGGGTAATCCGATACAGGTGGACCTGGTAAGCCGTGAAGCTATCCGTGAACTTACCGTCGGCGATCTCGATCTTGCGGTTCTCGCCAAGGACTTCGGCTACGGCCAGCCCGGGTAAGCCGCTGACGGCGAAATGACCGGTAGTCGGAGCGTTACGCATCCCGATGGCAAAAAGATAGACCGCCCCGCCCTGTTTCTTGACCATGATATCTATTGGTACGCCACGGTCTGAACTGACCACTGAGGCTGCGTCTGGTTGGGTCGGCGAATTCAGAATGGGGGCCAGCTCGGTAATCTGGCGGTCGATGACGGAGCGGTTCGCGTGGCACTATTGGCTACACCGTCAGAGCGGCGCCACCCAACCAGGTATCCTGAAAGCTCACCCCAGGTGGCACTCGTAGGCGGCCGTGGACAACCATTTCCGCGACAAGCCCGCGGAGAAGCCACCAGAAGAAACGTAACTCCTTATTTTAAAGACAGTTACACCCCTCCCCCCACCACTCTAAGCTGCCCGAATTACTATTGCCCGGAAATGAAATTTTTCTCGAATAAATCTCTGAATTATTTGACAATCCCTTGTTTATGGGGTACATCTATCTCAGACGGCTGGCGGTGAGGCCGTGCCTATCATGTTTTGTCCCCGTCGTTTGTTCGCATCCTGGCCCAGCTCCTCGAGATCTGAAACGCAATTCTGGTGTCGTGATGCGGAAATTGGCACTTGCAGGACTACTCAAAATGATGCGGCCCGCAACGGTTGCGGGGTTGAAGTTGAAATTGGTGTCCGGCTGGAGGCCTGTCATCTTTCTTTAAGGAGCGCTGATCATGAAGAGGAACGTAACGTTGATGGTGATGTTTGTCGCGCTGCTCGCGCTGGCTGTGCCGGCGATGGCGTCTCTCCCGGCCGTGGTCACGCTGACCATTTCCAGCGGGTTCAACATGAACGCCTGGGTCAGCCCGGCCATGACCAACGCGGCCCATGCGCAGGGCAAAACCATCCAGACCGGGATGAACTTCGATGAACCACACGGCTACGCAACGTCCCTCCGGTACGACAACGGGAACTTGTGCGGCCTGGGCGCCATCACGACTGTCTCCGACAGCGCTAGCCCCTGCTCGTACTATAATAACGGGTCTCAGAGTTATTTGACCGGCAACAATGGCACGCCGCGGAACGGCGTCCTGACCTCGACCGCCTATAGCGCCTCCAGCGGCGTTTACAACATCGCCTCGATCCAGGGCAACGCCTCGATGCCCTACGACTCGATCGACATGAGCAACGCCGCGGTCATCGGCCAGACTAACTACATTGGCACCTGGGACGTCGCGCGGTTGACGCTGCCCGTGCCCACGGCCTACTACTCGGACATCAACTTCGTCCTGGCGGCCGCCAATGCCAACTACATCCAGATCTGGGCCGTTTACTCCGACACCTCTTCGAACCTGATCTACGACTTCGGGGCGACCGCCGGTCCGTCCTTTGCCTCGTCCAGCGCCACGTCCGCGTTCCCGGGCTTCACCACACTCTTTCATAGCGACATGTATTATTATGACCAGGGCATGTATTTCCGGGGCGACGTGCGGGATCTGCTCAACCTCTACGAATTCTCCACGCCCCTGACGCTGAATTCCGCCAAGCCGCTCCAGAGCATCGTTCTGACCAATACCCAAGCATCGCTCAACTACAACGGCCACCCCTCCGAACTGGCCCTCTTCGCGGCCTCGGCCACGACCTCTGCCGGCTTGGACACGGTGACCGTCCAGCAGTCCGCCAGCGGCAACATTACCGTCGCCACCTGTTCCAACGGCGTACCCTTCCTGACCAATGGCTATCCCGTCAACACCACCGTGAGCCTCACGGTCGTGCCCATCGGGGGCTACACCTTCGCCAATTGGGTAGCGACCAACGCGACCATTGCTAACTCCACCGCTTCCAATACCACGATGCTCATCACCGGCCCCGTCACCCTGTCGGCCAGCTACACCCCTGTCGCCAACACTTTCGACGTGACGGTCCAACCGGCCACGAGCGGCACGGGCACGGTGACGGTTAGCCCGGCCGGCCCGTACAACCCCGGCACGACCGGAGTAGTCGCCACGGCGACGCCCGCCACCGGCTACTATTTCGTCAGTTGGAGCGTCACCGGCGATACGTTCGCCGTGGGCAGCTCCACCACGTCTCAGGTCACTCTGGCGGCCATTAACAACGCCGTCTCGCTCGCCCCCAGCTTCGGCGCCGACTTTACCGTGACGATCAATGCGGCCTCGAGCGGCACGGGTACGGTCACCCTGAGCCCGGCCGGACCCTACTACGTCCCCGGCACCACGGGAGTGACCGTCACAGCCACGGCCAACACCGGCTATTACTTCGTCAATTGGGCCGAGGCCGGGAACGTCGCTTCGTCCACTTCTTCGCGAACCACGGTGAATACCATCAACGCCAACATGACGCTGACGCCCAACTTTGGCACGGACTACACCGTGACCACCGTGCCGTCCACCAACGGCTCGGTGACGATCATTGCCGGTCCGTACTTCGTCCCCGGCGCGACGGCGACGCTTTCCGCCACGGCCAGCATCGGCTACGTCTTCAGTAGTTGGAACGTGACCGGCAATGGCACGCCCAGCGGGCAAACCGGCAATGACACCATTACCGTCAACGACAACCTGGTCATCTCGGCCAACTTCGTCCCCGCCAGCTATACGGTCAACGGGCAGACGGCCAACGCCGGCGGAACGATCCAGTTGACCCCTGCCGGTCCGTACTCTTACGCCCAGGTCGTGGGCCTTTCGGCTTCCACGGCCACCCCCGGCTATGCCTTCAACCATTGGGTGGTCACCGGGGCCTCGCAGTTGTCCAACTCGATCGCCGCGACCACGTCGCTGACCGTCTACGGCAACTTCACCCTGACGGCGGTCTTCTACAACTTGAACGCCGTGCCGCTCAATATTTCCAGCGGCTTCAACATGAACGCCTGGTGCAGTCCGGCCATGTTCAACAATTGCCAGGCGCTCTCTCACACAACCTCTTTATGTAGCCTAAATGACG
>CAIYVX010000040.1 GCA_903929765.1 uncultured Planctomycetia bacterium | reverse complement strand
GCCACCCTCTCCCGTCAAGGGAGAGGGGTGAAGAAGCAGCAGCACCCTCACCCTACCCTCTCCCGTCAAGGGAGAGGGGTGAAGAAGAAGAAAAAGAAGAAGCACACACTTTGGCCCCGATAGAGCCGGGGCTTCAAAGTGTGGCACCCGGAAAAGAACACGGACAAGTTTCTGGCTTCGGCGAGCGGTCGGCAAGGAATTTGGAAACAGGCGTAACAAAGAACACACCTTGCCCGGCGATACAGCCGCCGGGTCAAGGTGTGGCACCCGGAAAAAGAAGAAGAAACATAACCAGGGGCAAGATGCCCCTGGGACTCACGGGCGGGACGCCCGTGCCACTGTAAAGAAGAAAGGTCGAAGAATGGCACGACAGGCGGTAAAGAAAAAGGCGGCGGCGAGAAGCGAGAAACAGGCCGAGCCGGCCTTGGCGGGGCTGGGGATGATTACGTTCGACAAGCTGCCACTGAGCGACACGTGCTGGTCGCTCCAGACGGGGCCGGACGACCGGATTTATGCGGCGGCGTGCTGCGAGCACACGGGGGGCGTGGCGGTTTACCTGGTGCGGTACACGCCGGGGGCAAAGGTGGGCGGGGGTCGGCTGGAATATCTGTTCGACGTGGGGGACGCGGTGGGGGAACCGGCGGACAACGGCCGGGCGAGCCAGTGCAAGATACATTATTGTATGATGCCGGACGAGAAGACGGGGATTTTGTACGGGGCGACGCATTTGTCGGGGGCGCCGCGCGGGGACGTGGGGTATTCGTGGCTGGGGTCGTGGCACGAGATGCACCGGTCGTTCCGGGGGTCGTTCCTGTTCGCCTTCGACACGCGGACGGACAAGATTTTATGGACGGACATGTGTTACGAATGGGAAGGTTCGCGGTGCATGGCGCTGGACCGGAAGCGCGGGCTGATTCACGGGGTGGCCTTTCCGCGGAGCCATTATTTCACCTACGATCTGGAGACGCACCAGACAAAGGATTGCGGGCGGACGGGGTCGGTGAATTCGCAGGCGGTGTGGCTGGATTCGGAGGATAACGCCTACACGACGGACGATTGGGGGACGGTGCTGCGCTTCAACGCGGGGCGGGGTCGGCCGGAACGGCTGGAGGTGCGGCTGCCGTTTGCGGCGGGAGTGGACGGGTGGCATAACGTGGCGTACGACGTGGTGCGCGATCCGACGGACCCGGACGTGGTGTACGGGTGTCCGTGGAACATACCGGCGCACATTTTCCGGTACCGGATGGACCCGCGAGGCGGGCCGGGCGAGATGACGGACTGCGGGGTGGGGCTGCCGGGGGCGGTGCATGATGAGAGGTCGACATTTTTCACGCATCACGTGGGCGGGCTGGTGTTCGGCAACGACGGGGCGCTATATTACGCGGCGAGCGAGAACCGGCGGGAGTTGATGACGAGCACGCCGGAGCGGCGCTGCTGGCTGATGCGGATGGACGTGCGGACGGGGGCGAAGGAGCGGGTGGGGTTGCTGAAGGTTGGGGATTTGCGGGTGGCGTACATAGCGCGGGCGGCGCGGACGCGGGCGGGGCGAGTCCTGTTTGCGGACGTTATGAACATGCCGACGCGTATTTATGAATGGCAAACGCCCGGCGTGGCCGGGGGCGGCGCGGCCGCCGGAATGCCGCTGAGGTTATGGGGATGAACGAAATGAAAGCGAAGATTCCGCCGATCGGCAGCGAGCCTGATGCGGCGCGGTATGTTCAGGTGGAGCTAAGCCCGGCCCTGAAGGAAGCGGCGGCGTGGGCGGACATCCAGGCGGCGCGGGGCGCGGTCCACGTGACGGAAGGATATTTCGTCTGCCGGCGGCTGCGGTACAGTTCGCAGTACCGGGATTTGCCGGATTATTCGTCGGCGATCACGTCGCTGTGCGTCAGCCCGGAGGGGCAGGTGTTCGGGGCGACGAGCGGGGAGACGGCGCAGGTGTTTGCGTATGATCCGCGGCCGCCGTTCGACGCGGTGATGCCGGTGGCGGCGCTGGAAGGCGAGGCGGCGGTGCGGCGGTCGCTGGTGTGGGAAAAGGGCCGGACGGTGATTTGCGGGACGCGGGCCGGGGCGCTGTACCGGATCACGGCGCCGGGGTTCGGTTCGGACAACGTTCAGGAATGGGGGCGGACGCCGGGCGAGGTGGAGCGGCTGGGCGTGCCGGTGGCGGGGGAAGGCGTGGCGGCGCTGGCGATAGATCGGCTGCGCGGGCGGGTGTATGGATTGTCGGACAAGACGGGGGTGTTTTTCATCCTGGACACGGCGAGCGGGAAGGTGGAGGTTCGCGGACCGGTGGACAAATACTGGATGTTTTCGGAGAACCTGATGATTTCGCCGGGCGGCGAGGTGCTGACGACGGGGGCAGGCGGGCGGATTGTGCGGTACGATCCGGTGACGGAGGAACTGGCGTCGGCGGGCGAGGCGCGGCTGGCGAGCTATCCGGGGCGGGGATGCTATTCACGCATCGATTCGTGGACGTATGACGCGGTGAGCGGATTGTTCTACGTGGGCGACAAGGCGGACGGGCTGCTGGAAACGGTGGACCCGCGGACGCTGGAGGTGCGGCTGCTGGGGAAACCGACGGGGAACCGGCGGATTCGGGCGTTGGCGGCGGGGCTGGACGGGCGGATTTTCGGGATGGCCGGAGCGGAGGGGGAGTTGGCCCAGATGTTCGTGTACGAGCCGGGGACGGGGGAATTGAAGAATCTGGGGATTCCGCTGGCGACGATTGAGGAGAAGCGGTACGGGTTTGAGTTCGAGGCGGCGGCGACGGGGCCGCAGGGACAGATTTATTTCGGAGAGTCGGAGGTGCAGAGCCGATTGTTTGTTTATTTTCCGGCGCACAAGGCGGCGAGCAACGCCGAAGGCCGCCAAGAACACCGGCAAACGTGAAATGCTCTAATCCAGCGGGAGAGCGCTCATGGACATCCTGGTGACCGGAGCGGCGGGGTTTCTCGGTTCGCACCTGGTCGACCGGCTCCTGGCCGACGGGCACAAGGTTCTCGGCGTCGATAATTTTTCGACCGGTCGTCCCGGCAACCTCGCCCACCTGGCCGGGAATAATCGTTTCACTTTCCGACAGGCCGATATTACCTGCGACCACATCGAAATCAGCAGTCAGCTCGACCGGCTTTACAACCTGGCATCGCCGGCCTCGCCGGTCGATTATCATCGCCTGGGACTGGAAACTCTCGACGTCGGCTCCGCCGGAATGAAGGCCATGTGCGAACTGGCCCTGGCCAATGGGGCGCGGCTGCTTCAGGCTTCGACCAGCGAATGTTACGGCGACCCGGCCGTCCATCCGCAGACCGAGGATTATTACGGAAACGTCAACCCGGTCGGGCCACGCAGCGTTTATGACGAATCGAAACGCTTCGCCGAGGCCACGGTCACGGCTTACCACCGCTACCGCAAACTCGACGCCCGGATAGCCCGGATCTTCAATACCTACGGTCCGCGCATGCGGCTCGACGACGGACGGGTGCTGCCGGCCTTCGTCGGCCAAGCCCTGCGCGGGGAGCCGCTCACCGTTTTCGGCGACGGCTCGCAGACGCGGAGCTTCTGCTACGTCGATGACCTGATCGACGGCCTGGTGCGGCTCATGGAGTCCGACGCCGGAGCGGCCCCGGTCAACCTGGGCAACCCCGAGGAAATCACGATTCTCGACTTCGCCCGGGAAATTCTGAAGCTCACGGACTCCGCCGTACCGATTATTTATCAGCCGCTGCCGCAGGACGATCCGCTCCAGCGCTGCCCGGATATTACGCGGGCGAAAAAGATGCTCGGCTGGCAGCCGCGCGTCGGGCGGAGCGAAGGATTGAACAGAACGGTGGATTATTTCCGGCAGGTCAGAGGAGGATAAGGCTATGCGCGAGGTAGAGGATCCGGTGGCGTATGTGCAGGCCGCAGAGGATCGCACAAGAAAAGCCGCCAAGGCAATCGGCGCCAGTTTTCTGATTCTGGCGTTCGCAAAGCTGCTGGAATGGGGTCTGCCGTGGTTTCCGACGGGATTGTTTTCGTTCGGCTTGCTGATTGCTGTCTCGATTTATTACAAAAAACAGAAAGCCTGGTTTCCTCCGAAGTTGCTATGGGCGGTCTTCGTTCCGTTCATCGCGGCGACGTTCATCTCCGGCAATCTCTACGGAGGTTTATCGATTGTGGGCATTGGCCTGGCGCTGATCAGTTTCGCCTGGAGCCTGCTGACTTGCGATTGGCCGAGGATGCCCGCGGGGTATCAGTGCCTCGTGCCGCTCGTGTCGCTCGTGATCTGGTGTATAGGAGCGCCGCTGGCCTATCGCATGATCGTCGACGATGCTCGAAGAACCGTGGAGTTGGAAGAAGGTAAAAAAAAGGTCAGACCAGGAACCTGGTAGAAACTGGGAGCATACTATGAATGTCTTTGTTACCGGCGGGGCGGGATACATCGGATCGCATACGGTGCGGCTGTTATTGGAGGCCGGGCATCGGGTGATGGTTTACGATAATCTGTCGGAAGGCCATGCGGCGGCGGTGCCGGCGGGGCTGCTGGTGCGCGGCGACCTGGCCGATCTGGCCACGCTCGGCCAGGCCCTGAGGAGCGAGCCGTTTGACGCGGTGGTCCACTTTGCCGCGAACTGTTACGTCGGCGAGTCGATGGTCGATCCGGAAAAATATTATTACAACAACGTGGTCAACTCGCTGAACCTGCTGCGGGCGATGAAGGCGGCGGAGGTGAAGCGGATCGTCTTTTCATCGAGCGCCGCGACTTACGGCGATCCCATCGAAAGTCCGATCACCGAAACTCACCCGCAGTCGCCGATCAACGTCTACGGTCGGACCAAGTTGCACTTCGAGCAGATTCTGGGCGACTATGCCCGGGCGCACCAGATCGGCTTTGCGGCGCTGCGGTATTTCAATGCGGCCGGGGCGGCGCCCGATGCGGCGCTGGGGGAAGATCACGACCCGGAGACGCATCTGGTGCCGGTGGTGCTCCAGGCGGCGCTGGGCCTCAGGGAGAACGTGGCGATTTTCGGCAACGATTACGAAACGCCGGATGGGACATGTGTACGCGATTACATTCACATTTACGATCTGGCCCAGGCCCACATCCTGGCCCTGGAGGCGATCAAGCCGGGCGAGGCCCGGGCTTACAACCTGGGCAACGGCCAGGGCTATTCGGTGCGGCAGGTCATCCAGACGGCGGAGCGGGTAACGGGGAAAAAGATTGCGGTGGCCGAGTCGCCGCGTCGGCCGGGCGATCCGGCGGTGCTGGTGGCCTCTTCGGAAAAGATCATTCGGGAGTTGGGTTGGAAGCCGCGCTATCCAGCACTGGAAAGTATTATCGAAACGGCGTGGAAGTGGCACAATTCGCACCCGGAGGGGTACGGGGAATAGCCTTAACCACCACTTGCTGGAGCAGATAACGGTTGGTTGTACTCTTTGGGAAAGTTTGCCGGCCTTCCACACACCTTGCCCCCCAAACAGCCGGGGGGACAAGGTGTGGCACCCTGGAAGTAACCATTCAAACGTTAACAGATCTAGAGCAGATAACGATTGGTTGTACTCTTTGGGAAAGTTTGCCGCCCTTCCACACACCTTGCCCCCCAAACAGCCGGGGGGCCAAGGTGTGGCACCCTGGAAGTAACCATTCAATCGTTAACAGCTCTACGGCGAGTTCGGCGTGATCTGGTACAGGTGGACGGCGTAGGGGCCGAAACTGTCCTGGAACTGGAAGACGCCGCCGCTGGCGGTGACGGGCAGGCTGCGGCTCTCGCCCAGGACCACGGCTGTGGCCGGCTGCTTCAGTCCCGGCACGGTAAAGGTCGGTGCGGCCGAGCCGTTACGCATCTCGACGGCAAAGAGCCAGGTCGAACCGGCGTATTGCTTGACCATATAATCCACCGGGTAACTGCCGCTCGGGACCGACAACGGGCTGAGCGAAACGGCCACCGAGGGGCAATTCAGGACCGGGGCGAGTTGCTGAATCTGCTGGTTGGAGGCCGTGACCATGGCCAGCATGGCCGGTTCCTGGAGCAGTTCGTACTCGCAAAAGGGGTGCCACTGGTGACAGAAGAGGACCAGGCCATGGGAGCCGTGGATCAGGCTCATCCAGATCTCGGCCCGGGTCTGGGCCGGCGTCGGGCCGGTCGGACCGAGCGAGCCGTTGATGCTGGTGCATTCGAGATCGTTCCAGACGGTCTGGGTCCGAGAATTGGTCCAGGCCACCAGGTTGTCCACGCCAAAGGCTACATACCACGGACTATTCGCGGACTGGTCAGTGCTATTGAATGGATAAATGTCGTATGAGGCGATATCGCTGCCGGCATAGTAGCCGCCGACGGGGTTGGCGGAGGTGGTCCAGAAGGGGTAGTCCTGGGGACCGTAGCCCGTGCCCCGACCGACCCAGTAAAAGTTGGCCACGCCCCGGCCGCAGCCCAGGAAGACGGGCCGGGTGGGATCGGCGGCGCGGAAGGATTGGTAATCGCCGACGATGACCGACGGCAGGATGGGGGGGCCATAGCCGCCATGACCGTCTGACTGGGCGTTGTCCGGCTCGTCCACCTGCAACCAGCCGACGATAACGCCGGGGTAGGAGGAGGACAAGCTCAGAGAGGCCGCGTCCTGGGCACAGATCAACTGCATCCCGGCCGACCGGAGAGTCGCGAGGTCCGAGGCCGCCGGGTCGCCCCAATAGCCGATGTAGAGATTGAAGCCGGCCGCCTTGTATCTGGCCGCATTCCAGCTCGACTGGAGCCAGACGCCGATCGGGAAGTAACTCGGGCTGGGCGAGAGGCCGTTGCTCCACTGGGCGTAGACGCTCTGGTCGTTGAGCAGACCGTTGAGAATCTTGTTGAGCACCACGCGGTCGGCGGCAGTGACAGAGCCTTCGCCGATCAGGTCGAAGGCGTCGTCGGCGAGGCCGGTCGGCAAGCCGTTGAGGCGTGCGTTCAGGGCGTCGCGGTCGGCGGCGGTCACCAGGCCGTCGGCGTTGATGTCGCCGAGTCGGCGCACGGCAAACGGCACCGAGACCTGGGCCTGGCCCCCGACATTGCCCGAGACGGTGACCTGGATCGTGCATGATCCGGTTCCGGTGACGAAATCGCTCTGTCGCGGCCCGCCCACGAGCGGCAGAACCATCGTCGGCCCGGTAAAGCCGTACTTGGGCGTGGTCATGACGGTTACGGCGCCGGGGCCGCTCTGCGAGAGGGTCAGCGTGTAAGAGGTGTTGCCATAGGTGTTGCTCGTGACGTTGACCGTCAGCGGCCGCCAATGGCGGTACTGGGTGAGGTTCGGGGTGTTCTGGTAGACCCAAGCCGTCGAAGTAAACGCCGTGATACTGAGCGTGCCGGCCTGAACCGTCCCGGCGCCCCAAGCCAGGACGGCCGTCAAGACCGCCAGCAGATTAAATATAGTGAACGACCATCCCATAATAGTTATTCTAACCCCATATACTGTCGGAGTCAAACTTTCCTGGCCTGTTTTCTCTGGCCTGTTTCGAGCCACATTCCCGCCGACTGGTAAAAAATAAAAAAGCCCCGACCTCTCAGCCGGGGCGTCGGTGTCATTGTTATGGCACTGAAAAGAGGGTTACTGAATTTCTTTGGTCGTCTGACCAGCGAAATAGAAGATTTCGTGAATCCGCAGCCACGGGGAACTTTCGGGGGCCTCGCGGGTCTGGCAGAATTCGATGCCCACGTCGAACCGGCCTTCCTGCCGCCGGCAACGGGTCACGCGACCGGTCACGCCGATTTCCGGCCGCGTGCCATAAGGCGGCATCGAGACCGTGACCGGCTCACCCTGCCGCAAGGCCACGGCAGATTCTCCGCGCAGCCCGCTCAGGGAGAAATCCTGAACGTGCAGATGCACGGTCCGTTCCGGTCTCTCCGCTCCCCCCTGATCGGCGGCCTGCGCCAAAACATCGCGCTGGGCCGTGACCTGGAGGAACATCGGAAAGCGCCTGAACTGCCGGCGATCCGGGCTTGGTTGCTGCCCTTCTGTTGAGTTCACAACGCTCATGACGGCGCCTTGCTCCCGTCACCCCTCGGTGGTCATCTTTTCCTAAGTCTTTCGCTCCGCGCTGCCTCCCTGCACTGCGGCGATACCTGACACTTTATCGGACGCCAGCCCACAAGAAGTCCATTTAATCACCACAGTATGAACTATTTTGTATCAAGAAGCAAATTTTTCGGGCTGACGCCGGCTTTTTTCGTTAAAAATCGACCTCCTACCCATCCTCCAGTTAACAAAACACCAAGTATCCTCAGTGGAGACAACTGCCGGCTTCGCCCAAAGGATCGCTAAAGGCGATGCCGACGCGGTAGTGCGTCTCGATCTGATCGCAGCGCAAGACACGGCCGCAGACGTCCCGACCGCCCCGGCCACCCTGCGGGGGAATGAAGAGCATCAACTCTTCGTCGCAACTGACCTGTTCCCCCAGCACGCCGCAGAGACCGCCCTTGCTGATGTCCTTGACATGCAGGCCGACGGTGCGCGGCTTCTCGACCGGGGACTGGACTTCGCGGCGCACGGCCACGACGTGCATGGGGACGACGTAGCGCCGAAAGCGCCGCCGCTCCTTCTCAGAATTTCCGGCCATTGACTTCGACGAATCGCTCATAGGCCCACTCCCGTTAACGCACTACGCGGAACCGCCACGCCGCCCCCCAACGGCTTTACGGTACAGGCCCTCCTGGCCACGCGCCAACTTTCCAGACAACAACAGCCGTGAGCGTGAAACTAATTCCTACTCCCATTATCTTAACACAGGAATCGGCAACAAGCAAATCCGGCCAAACGCAAAAAACCCCCAAATTCCACCTAACACTAGCCAGGAACGCGGGTTACAAAGTTAGAATTAGCCTGGAATATTATAATATTTTCGCTGTGTTAACCTTATGCTGCCCTTTTCAAGCCTCGATGTCGACCAGATGGCCGGAGCCGCTTCCGCTGCCCTCATCCTGGTCCTGGGCCTCATTTTTTTGCTGCGGCGCGCGGCGCGGGGGCGTTTCCGCCCGCTGCTGGTCGTATTCCTCATGGGCCACATACTGGTCGCGGGCGTCTTCGCCGTCGGATTCTTCCTTGTCGGCCTCGACCCGCGTCCCGCCCAGGGTCTGGGCCTGCTCGACTTCTTCGCGGGCGGCGATGAAGCGCTGGCGGGCATCGCGGACCCGCTGGCCGTCGGTCTGGAGGAGGCGCTGGCGGTCGGCCTCCACGGCCCGGCTGGCCTGGAGCGACTGGTTGCACGACCCGGCAATTGAACTGCCAATGTCCGCCATGGCGGTATCTCCCCGCCCACTTTTAAAGCTGTTCACGCTCAAGAGCAGATAACGACTGGTTGAATTCCGTGCGAAAGTTTGCCGGCCTTCCTCACACCTTGCCCCCCGAACAGCCGGGGGGCCAAGGTGTGGCACCCTGGAAGTAACTATTCAATCGTTAACTGCTCCAGCTCACCGCCGCTGCCTATCGGCGTTCGCCCGGACAAACTTAAGTGGCGAACTCGTGTTTGCGGCCTTCGAGCATCGGGCGGAGCCGCGAAAGAATGGCCGAGTGCATCTGGCTGACGCGGGATTCGGACAGGTCGAGGGTGGCGCCGATTTCTTTCATGGTCATTTCCTGATAATAATAGAGCAGGATGATGAGGCGCTCGTTTTTGGACAGGCCCTTGATCAGCAGCTTCTTCAGGTCGCCCCGCTGGACCGTGCGGACGGGGTCGTCGCCGCGTTTGTCCTCGACGATGTCGATTTCGCGGACGTCCTTGTTCGTGTCAGTTTCGTAGCACTTACGGTTGAGGCTGACGACGCCCGTGGCGTTGGCGTCGCGGATCATCCGTTCGTAGTCTTCCGGGCTCATGGCGAAATGGTCGGCCAGCTCCCGGTCGGTCGGGGCGCGCGACAATTTCAGTTCGAGCGTGGCCCGGGCCTCGTTCATTTTGTGGACCCTGGCCCGGACCAGTCGCGGGACCCAGTCGTTGGCCCGCAGGCTGTCGAGGATGGCGCCCTTGACGCGCAGGGCGCAGTAGGTCTCGAACTTCACGCCGCGGCTCAGGTCGAAGGATTCGATCGCGTCCAGCAGGCCCTGAAAGCCGTCCTGGTGCAGATCGTTGATGTCGACCTCGTCCGGCAGGCGCGTATAGAGCCGCTCGGCCGTGAACTTGACGATGGACAGATAATGCTCCGCCAACTTGTTCCGCGCCTCGAGCGTCGGCTTCTCCCGGTAGTTCTTCCAGAGCGGCAGGATTTCCTCCTCCGCCAGACGCACCGGCTGCCCCGCCATGTCGACTTTCCGCTTCGTTCGTGCCATGCCCTCACCTCACCCTCTAGTAATGCGACTCCTGACCTTAGTTCCTCGACCCCACCGCCGGCGGCCCCTTAGCCGCCGTACGGTTCGCCGCCACCTCCGTGCCGCTCCGCTTTTCCGCAACCCCGGCTGCCGTCGCATGCTCTCCGGCCTTCGCCGGCGCCGGATTTTTGCGACGGAAATCCTCCGTCACGACCGCCCGCACCACATAAGCCAGCGCTATCCCCGCCACGCCTCCCGCCGCCAGGGCCACCAGCGAGTGCTTGATACAAGAGGCAAACGAGTGCCCCTGGATCAGCCCGGCCAGACAGGCCACCGCGAAGGCCGACAGCGCCAGCGTCGAACCAAAAACTTTCCAGAGCATGTTTCGATCCTCAATCGCCCGGCCAGCCGCCTCAGATTTCGCACGGCCCTGCACTTCAGACTCCGCCGCCACAATCCGCTCCATTTCTACTGTATTGCTTCAATCAGATTGCGATTTATCATCAAGGGTTTTTCAGGATTTTCTCCCCTGAACATGGCGGCAAACACCGCCGCCATGCCACCCGTCTTTTCTTTTCACTTTTTACTTTTTACTTTTACCTTTTTACTTTCTGTCATGCCGTGACGCCGAACAGTCCGGCCACACGCTGAAAGAATCCATGTCCGCGCCCCGTCGTTTCCTCGTGGGCCGCCCCGTCGGTTAACTTTTCCGCGACCTGCCGCAAGCACCAGGCCGCCTGCGAATTGGGAAACTCGGTGACAAACGGCCGACGGCGCCGCACAGCCCGGGCCACATGGCCGTCGCAGAGGATGTAGCCGGCGTCAATCAGTTCGACCCCCAGGAACTTGCGGGCCACACCGGCCACCCGCTCGTAGACCCGTCCGGCCTCCGGGCGGCTGCCGGCCATGTTCACCAGCAGATGGAGCCGTGGCCGTTCGGAGGCCCGGCTGACCACCTTGATCGTGGCGTAGGCGTCGGCAATGCTGGTCGGCTCCGGCGTGACGACGATCAGGCAATCGTCGGCGCTGGCGGCGAGGCTGACCACCGTTCCGCCTATGCCGGCGCTGGTGTCGATGAGGCAATAGTCCGTCCGCTCTTCCAGCCGAGCGAGCTGTTCGAGCAGGCCGCGGCGCTCCCAGTCCTCCAGGTCCGCCAGACGCGACAGGCCGCTCGCCCCGGCCACAATTTCCACGCCCTCGGGACCGGCGACGATGGAATCTTCCAGCCGCCGCTGCCCGGCCAGGACGTGGCTCAGGTTCCAGCGCGGCTGAAGATCGAGCATCAGGTCAACGTTGGCCAGGCCGAGGTCGGCGTCGATCAGGGTCACGCGGCGGCCGTGATCGCGGCCCAGAGCAATGGCCAGGTTGACGGCGATGTTGGTCTTGCCCACGCCGCCCTTGCCGCTGGCGATGGTCACGACGCGGGCGTGGGGCCGCACCTCGCGCACCAGCCGCCGGAGTTTTTCAGCCTGATCGCCCATAATCATTTCTTTATCCCTTCCATCGTCCGCGTCCCGCCGGGTGAGGTGTCTTGAGTCGATGATTCATGGCTGCCAACATCGGCAGCCATGCCACCCACCGTTTTAGGCCTTACACATTCATGGCGGCCAACATCGGCCGCCAGGCCACCCGACGTTGCTTTTGTTCCAACAGCAGGAACGATCAACTCCGCCAGCTTCCGGGCCTGTCCCGGCTCGATGTCGTCCGGCACGTCCTGGCCGGCGGTGACGTAAGATAATTTCTGCCGCGTCCGTTCCAGTACGCCGAGCACCATGCCGAAGCTGACGGCTTCGTCCATCTTGGTCAGAATCACCCGGTCGACCTGGAACTCGCTGAACTTTTCGATCACGGCGGTGGCGTTTTTCTGCCCGGCGGTGGTCGAGATGACCAGGTGCGTTTCGTCGGGTCGCACGGCTTCGAGGAACTGCCGCAACTCGTTCATTCGCATCGTGTCGCCCTGGTTGCGGCCGGCGGTGTCGATCAGGACCACGTCCTTGTCGGCGAACTCGTCCACGGCCCGGCGCAACTCCTTCGGCGTCAGGACGACCTTGAGCGGCACGCTGATGATCTCGGCGTAGGTCCGCAGTTGGTCGACCGCCCCGATTCGATAGGTGTCGATGGTGATCAGGCCGACCGACTTGCCCTGCTTCAACTTGAACTGGGCGGCGAGCTTGGCGACGGTGGTGGTCTTGCCCACGCCGGTCGGCCCGATCAGGGCGATGATGCGCGGCGTCTGGCCTTCGCCCAGTTCAATCGGCCCGGCCACTTCGATCCGCGAGGCGACGTAGCGGACCAACGTTTCGCGGACCCGGTGCTCCTGGCCCCACTCACTTTCGGGGAGTTGCTCGCGAATGCGCTTCACCAGATCTTTGGCCAACTCGTCCGCGACTTCGTTGCCCAGGAGCCGCACATAGGTATCGAAGAGTTCCGCCGGCACCTCCGGCTGGCGATGGGCCCGCGTCTCCTGAATCAGCGTGTTGACCATTTCCTTCAGGCCGCTCATCTCGCTGCGAAGTTCGCCGGCGCTGACGTGCACGGCTTTGTCTTTGGCCTCGGCGACGAGTTGGCCGTAGGTCTGGCGGACGCGATGATCGACGGCCTTCCCCTCTCTCTGGGGAGAAGTCAGGCCGGGGGAAGGTTTGCGTTCATGGCTGCCAACATCGGCAGCCATGCCACCCACCGTTCTTGATGATCCACCCAGCTTCGGCGCTCGCTCCACGGCCGCGCCATCGGCGCTGGCCGTGATCTCGACCACGTCCCGCTGGCCCAGTCCCAGGAAGCCTCCGGTGCGATAGGCTCGCGTTCCCAGAATCACCGCCCCCGCCCCCAGGTTCCGTTTGACCTGGCCCAGGGCTTCGCGCATCGAGGCCGCCTTGAAAGTCTTCATCATCATGTTCGTAACTCCGCCATGCCCATGCTTTCAACCTTGACGCCACGGACGATCTCGTTGAACGAGAGGACCACCAGGTTGCCCGTGGCGCTCTCGGCAATTCGTTTCACCTGGGCCCGCACCTGCGGCGAGGTCAACACCACCGCCGGATGGCCCGCACTGACCAGCGGCCGCACTGCTTCGGCCACTTCCCGCGCCACCTTCCGCGACACCTCCGGCGGCATGGTCAGGAACGTCCCACGCTCGTTGTGCTCGATGTGGCTGTTGATGCGATCCTCCAGGGCCGGGTCGAGCGTGACGACGCGCAGCACGCCGTCCTCGCCCTGGTACTGTTCGCACAAGGCCCGGGCCAGGGCGTTGCGGACGTACTCGGTGAGCACGTCGATGTCGTTGGCCCGCGGAGCCCAATCGCCGAGGGTTTCCAGAATCGTTTCCAGGTCGCGGATCGGCACCCGCTCGCGGAGGAGGTTCTGGAGGACCTTCTGGACGTCGCCGACCTTGAGGACGTTCGGAACCACTTCTTCGACCACGCTCGGGGCCTTTTCCTTCAGGGTCTTGATCAGCTTGTTCACCTCTTCGCGCGTCAGGAGTTCGGCGGCGTGGCTGCGAATCACTTCGGTCAGGTGCGTGGCCAGGACGCTGGACGCATCGACAACAGTGTAATTGAGCATCTCGGCCCGCTGCCGCTCGCTTTCGGGAATCCACCAGGCCGGGAGGCCGAAGGCCGGTTCCTTGGTCTCGATGCCCGTGGTCAATTCGCCCGAGGCCAACCCGCTGTCCATGGCCAGGAACATGCCGACGCGGGCCTGCCCGCGACCGACGGGGTTGCCCTTGATGCGGACCACATAGTCGCTCGGTTCCAGCCGCATGTTGTCGCGGATGCGAATGGGCGGCACGATGATGCCCAGTTCGGTGGCGATCTGGCGGCGGAGCATCGAGATGCGGTCGAGCAGGTCGCCGCCTTGCGTCGCGTCAACCAACCGAATCAAGCCGTAGCCGATTTCCAGTTCCATAGCATCGACCTGGACCATGCTCTCGTCCTGGGCCGGTTTGCGGGCGGGGGCGGCAGCCTGCTTGGCCTTCTCCGCTTCCAGCGCCGAATTCTTCTTCGCACTCTTACTCAACACAAACGCCAGCGTGCCGCAAATCCCCGCCAGCAGAAAGAGCGGCAACATCGGCAAGCCCATCACGCCCATCGTCACCAAGAAGATCGCGGCGAAAATCAGGGCCGTCGGGCTGGTCGTCAACTGGCCCACCATTTCCTGGCCCAGGTCGGTCTTGGAGGTGGACCGGGTCACCAGCAAACCGGCGGAGATCGAGACGATGAAGGCCGGCACCTGCGTCACGAGGCCGTCGCCGATGGTGAGCCGCGTGAAGACCTTCAGGCATTCGGCCAGCGGCCAGCCGTGTTCGACCAGGCCGACGTAGAACCCGCCGAGGATGTTGACGAGGGTGATGATGATGCCGGCGATGGCGTCGCCGCGGACGAATTTGGAAGCACCGTCCATGGCTCCGTAGAAATCGCTTTCGTGGGCGATGGTTTCGCGGCGGCCGCGGGCCTCGGCCTCGGTGATCAGGCCGGCGTTGAGGTCGGCGTCGATGGCCATCTGCTTGCCGGGCATGCCGTCCAAGGTGAACCGGGCGGCCACTTCGCTGATGCGCGTGGCGCCTTTGGTGATGACGACGAATTGGATGATGACCAGGATGGAGAAGACGATGATGCCGACGGCCAGGTTGTTGCCGGCGACGAAGGTGGCGAAGGCCTCGATGACGTGGCCGGCCGCTCCGGAGGCTGCGGTCGGGTCGGCCACGCGGTCGGGCACGGTCAGCACCAGGCGCGTCGAGGCCACGTTCAGGACCAGGCGGAAGAGCGTCATGGCCAGGAGCAAGCTCGGGAAGACGCTGAAATCGAGGGGTTTGCGGACATACAAGGTCGTCAGCAGGACCATGATGCTGAGGGTGATATTGCAGGACAAAAGTATGTCGATTTGCCAGGGCTTGAGCGGCATGACGATGACGACGATCAGGAAGATGACCGCCACGGGCAGAACGAGGCCGCGGTGTTTGGCCAAAAAGGCCGCCACCCGTCCCGCCGGACCCATCGTTCCCAGATTTTCTGGCATACTCTTCTCTTCCTATTCATGGCGGCAAACACCGCCGCCATGCCACCCACGTTACGCCGCCGGGTTAAATGTCCGATTCTTCAAGCGATAAACAAAGGCCAGCACTTCCGCCACGGCCTTGTACAATTCCGTCGGCACCTCGCGGCCCACGTCCACCGTCTTGTAGAGGGCCCGGGCCAGGACCGGCTTTTCGACGATGGTCACGCCATGCTCCAGCGCGATTTCACGAATCCGCTTGGCCATGAGATCCTGGCCTTTGGCTACGACTTGCGGCGCCGCCATTTTTTTGACGTCGTAGCGAATGGCCACAGCGAAGTGCGTCGGGTTGGTGATGACGGCGTCGGCCTTGGGCACTTCGGCGC
This sequence comes from uncultured Planctomycetia bacterium, assembly GCA_903929765.1. Lineage (GTDB taxonomy): Bacteria > Planctomycetota > Phycisphaerae > FEN-1346 > JAACEH01 > CAIYVX01. Next base: position 31,743 of record CAIYVX010000040.1, on the reverse strand, counting down.
TCATGCGGCGCATGGCCATCTGGCGGGCGATGTGGCGGCGGTGTTCCTTGATCAGCGGATCGCCTTCCATCCGCTTCATTTCCTCGCGGAGTTCCTGCTTGGTCATCTTCAGGTCTTCCAGGTGCTGCCAGCGCTGGTAGAGATAATCCAGCATGGCGATGACGACCAGGACGGCGGCCAGCTTGAAGCAGAGCGACAGGACGATTTCCACCCCGCCGGTGACGATGCGGCCCAGGCTCATCTGCGGCAGAGCCACGATTTTCGCGTAATCGCTGGTGATGACGGCATAGGAAATCCAGACGATGGCCGCGAGTTTGATCAGGTTTCCGACCAGGCGGGCCAAAGCCCGTTTCGAGAAAATCCGGCCGAAACCAGTGACGGGGTTGATCTTGTCCAGCGACGGGACGAGCGGCTGCGTGCTGAAGACGAAGCCGCCCTGGGCCACGTTGGCAGCGATGCCCACGGCCATGATGCCGCCCAGGACCGGGGCCAGGATCAGGGCGAAGTGTTTGATTACGGTGACAAAATCGGCCATCATCGTTTCGGACGAGGCCGGGCTGACGTCGCCGATGCGCAGCATCTGCCGCGTCATTTCGGTCAGGCTGCCGCTGAGTTGCCCGCCGGCCAGGTAGAGGGCGGTGGTCGCGGCGAGGAGGCCGAGCGCCGCCGTCAGGTCGGTCGAGCGGGCGACCTGTCCGCGTTCCCGCGCCTCTTCGAGGCGGCGCGGCGTCGGGGCTTCAGTTTTATCTCCAAAACTCTCTTCGGCCATCATCGGCCCCTTATTAACCGGACTTCGTCGTCCGGGGAGCAACCCTCGCTCCGCACGGCAGGACAAGCCCCGCCGTGGCACAGTTCAATTCACGCTCCCAGACCGCGAATCAATTCGCCGACCCCGTCGATGGTTTCGCGATAGGCGTCGCTGAAGACCAGGGCCGTGGTGGCGACCGTCGTTGCCAGGACCGCCAGGCCGACGGTGATGCGAACCGGAAAGCCGACGACCAGGATGTTGATCTGCGGCACCGTCCGGCCCAGAAAGCCCATCACCGCACTGACCAGGAAAAAGACCACCAGGACCGGCGCCGCCACCTTCAGAGCCATCACGTAGGCCCCGCCCAGCAGGCCGATGAGCACCTGAAACGCCTCCGGCCGCAAGGTCACGGCCAGCGGCGGCAGCGACTTGAAACTGTCCAGCACCGCACCGAGTACCAGCAGGTGGCCGTTGAACAACAGGAACAGGACGGTGGCGAACATGACGTAGAACTGTTCCATCACGTCGGTCTGGCCGCCCAGGGCGGGGTTGAAGAGCCGGGCCAGGCCCAGGCCCATCTGTTGCGAGGCCATCTGGGCCGCCAACTGGACGCCCACGAGGAGCAGGTTCACGGCCAGGCCAATCACCAGGCCGACCATCAGTTCGCCGCCGCAGGCGATGACGACGCCCAGCAGATTCTCCGGCAGTTGGCCCATCGTCGGCCGCACCACCGGAAAGATGATCAGGCTGATCAGGGCCGCGAGGCCGGCCTTGACCTGGGGCGGAATCACCGACAGGCTGAACAGCGGCGCCGCCAGCATCAGCCCCGACACGCGCGTCAGGACCACGGCGAAGGCCGGCAACAAAGTGATGATGTGCGACAGGTCAAACATCCGGCAGCCCTTCTTCACCGTGGCACGGGCATCTTGCCCGTGAGTCACAGGGGCATCCTGCCCCTGTTCTTCTTCTTTCCACGGGCGGGACGCCCGTGGCACTCATGGGCGGGACGCCCATGCTACTGTGCAGAGCTAGTAGCTCAACATGAACATTGCGCGGCTGAACTCCATCAGCCGGGCCGCCACCCAGGGCAACGACAGGCCCAGGATGAGGGTCATGGCGATGATCTTCGGCACGAACGAGAGCGTCTGTTCCTGCACCTGGGTCACGGCCTGGAGGATGCTGATGACGAGGCCGACGATCATGCCGATCACCAGGACCGGGGCGCTGATCAGCATCGCCGTCCAGAGCATCTGTCGCGCCAGATCAATCGCCGCTTCCGTAGTCATCGTTTCCGCCTCTGACATTAAAGTTGCATCAACTGAAGCTCAGCAACAATCCGCCGATCACCAGGTGCCAACCGTCCACCAGCACGAACAGGAGCAGTTTGAACGGCAACGAAATCAGCACCGGCGGCAACATCAACATGCCCATCGAAATCAGGATGCTGGAAACCACCATGTCGATAATCAGGAACGGCAGGTAGATCTTGAAGCCCATCAGGAAGGCGACTTTCAGTTCGCTGGTGACGAAGGCCGGAATCAGCGTCAGCGTCGGCACGTCGGAGAATTTTTCCACGTTCCCATGGCCGCTGTACTCCAGGAACATCCGCACGTCGGCCTGGTTGCCGGCGTTTTCGATCTGGCGGATCATGAAGCGCCGGACCGGCACGGCGGCCTTCTCGAGCGCCGCCATCTGGCCCATTTTTCCGTTCATGTAGGGCTGGAAGGCATCCTGGTTAATTTCCTGGAGCACCGGACTCATGATCATGAAGGTCATCAGCAGCGACAGCCCGATGAGCACCTGGTTGGGCGGCAGAGTTTGCGTCGCCAGGGCCTGCCGCAGGAGCGACAGGACGATGATGATCCGGGTGAAGCTGGTCATCAGGACGAGAATCGCAGGGGCCAGGGTCAGGACGGTCAGGAGGAGCATGATCTGAATGGCCGAGGACATGCCCTCGCGGGTCTGGACCGGCGGGGCGATTTTGGAGAGGTCGGGAATGCCCAGCGGATTGTCCAGGGGCGCGGCCAGGGCCGGGGCGGCCGAGGTCGGCGCGGTCTGGGCCGAGAGCGTCCCCGCTGCGCAGGCCGTCACCGCGAGCGTTACGACCACAAAAATTGCCCACTGCCGCCAAAGCATGTTCAGTCCCTTGATCCGACCTGATTTGTCTTGCCTGTCACCTCGCGGACTTTCCGCGTCAGGCTCTCCAGCTCCGTCCGCACCCGCTCGATCTCGCCATCGGCCGGCTCACCGCCCGCCGCCTCGTCCGCCGCAGCAAACTCCTCATCAGTTTTCTGAAAGACCCGTTTGAAATTCCCCACGGCGCTGTTGGTCTTGCCGCTCTCGATCTCGCCGAGCAACTCCGAGACCTCTTCGGGATCCTCGACCACGCCCAGCGGCGTCAGGTTGTCCGCCGTCTGGCCGACCACCAGCAACCGCCGGCCCAGGCGTACCACGGCGATGCTCTGCCGCGGCGAGAGATGTGTCCGGGCCACGACCTTCATGGCCGTCGAACCGGTCAGCCGGCGCACGTTCGGCAGGTATTTTTTAGCCGCCCAGACAATGATCAGGATCAGGGCCAGGACCGCGGCCAGCGGCAAGGCGAAACTCATCAAACTGCCTGACGGTTTGTCGTTCTTATGCAACGCTCCCGCCGACGACTTCTCCGACGACCTTCCGCCGAGGAGATGCTGCTCAACGTCTTCCGCCGCCGTCGCGGACACCGCGCTGGTCGCACCGGTGGCGCTCACGGCCGTGGTCGGGGCCGATAGGGCAACCGAAGTTGTCGATATCGTGGTGGTGTCGATGTGCCCGGCCACGGAAGCAGCCGGAATGTCCAGGGCGACTTCCGGCGGCGCGTTAGCCGTCACCGCCGAGGGCGACGCACCGGCCGCCGCAGCGCAGAGCAGGAGCGCGCAGCACAGGCCGCGGCCTGCGAGCACGCTCGGGTAGTTGATCCATCGCCGGGATTTCATGGCCCACCTCACTGGGTTGCTCCGCAACCCGCCCACTTCGCCACTTCACCAACCCGTTCCCTCGAATGAGGGCTCACCACGGGCACCACTGCACTGTCAGCCGTGAATTGAGTATTTTCACGGTTTCACTCGAACAACCCTCTCTCCCCTGAACATGGCGGCAAACAACGCCGCCATGCCACCCGATTCCTCATTTGACGGCTGACAGAGCCTACTCCTGCGACACGATCTCTCCGATGCGGACGCAGAAGTTATCGTTCAGCACGAGCACTTCGCCGCGAGCTACGAGACGGTCGTTGACGAAGACGTCGACCGGGTCGCCCGCGAGTTTGTCCAATTCCACGACGCTGCCTTCGCCCAGCTTGAGAATGTCCTCGATGTACATCCGGCTGCGGCCCAACTCGATTTTGACGTTGAGCATGACGTCGCGGAGCAAATCGATGCTGGTCTCGCCGCGCGAAACGGTCGTCCCGGCCGGCGCGGAGCCGGTCGCGCCGGCGGGCGGCGCCGCCAGACCGTCGAGGTTCGCCAGCACGTCGCCGAGTTGCTGTTCGACCTTCGCCACGGCTTCGAGCGTCTGGTCGCCGGAGTTCGGGGCCAGCGGGGGCAACGTGGCCGTGGCCGACTCCGCCGGAGCCACTGCGGAACTCGCCTCGGGGCCGGTCGGCGAGGCTGTCGCGCCGTCGGCGGGGCTTGGCCCGCTCGTCTCCGCCGTCGCTTTAACTTCTTCGTCTGCCATGTTCTTAATCCCCTAATACTCCGGCCTCAACCCCTCACCCGGCCCCTAAAGGGGCCACCCTCTCCCAAGGGAGAGGGGTGAAAGATCACGACCTCTCTAGTTCTGCACCGCCGGGAGGCACTCCGGTATCACCACTTCCGAAACCATCTGCTTTCCGAGAATCGTGTTCAAGGCGAAACAAATCTGCCGTTTCAGGGTGGCGTGATCGGCTTCCTGCTGGAGGATGTCCGGATCGCAGGCGGCCACGACGGTCGTAATTTCCTGTTTGACCAGGTCGGTGTTGGCGATCAGCCGCTCGGTGATTTCTTTCTGCTGGCCCGAAGGCACCCGGACGCTGACCTTGATCGACCAATAGACGAGTTGCCCGCTGCGGGCGTTGACGGCCCGGATTTTCCCGTCCGACTCCTTGGGCAGCACCGAAACCAGCACCATCTCCTCGTGAACCGGGGCCGTCTCGGCCTTGGCCACGGCCGGGGCGGGACTCGTCGCCGTCTTGATTACCACCACGGCCACAGCCACCACCAGAGCCTGGACGACCACGAAACCGCCCAGGACCAGGACCAGTTTTTTGAGCTTCGATTTTTTTTCGCCGCCCTCTTCGGCCACGGGCGCCGCGGCGGCACTCTCTTTTTTCTCGACCTGTTCTTCGGCCATGATTCGTTCTCCTATTTGCCGCCGGCCGGGCTTCCTTCGAAGTCCTCGACCATCTGGTCCTTGACCACGATCTCGACCCGGCGATTCTGCGCCGTCGCGTCCTCGTCATACTCGGTCGTAAACGTCTTGACCGGCTCGTTGCCTCCGCAGGCCTCGATGGTCAGCCGATCACGCGAAATGCCCTGCTTAACCATGAATTCCAGCACTGCCGCAGCCCGGGCGTACGAAAGATCCATCGGCGACTTAAATTTCGAATCCTTCGGCGGCGGCAGGCGATCCGTGTGTCCGCGAACCAGGATTTTGTTGCGATAACCCTTGACCACCGTCACCACGTTCAACAGGTCGGCCTCGGCCTGCGGCAACAGGTCGGCCTTGCCCTCCTCGAACAGCGTCAGCCCGCCCACCGTGATCATCAGTCCGTCCCGAATGTTCTTCACCGTGGTCGACTTGCCCATCTGGCCGTCGCGATGGCCGTTCTTGGTCGTGTTTTCCTTGCCGTTCTTGGAGACCTGCTGCTGAATCTTCTTGATCAGACTCACTCCGGCCGTACCGCCGGCGTCGCTCTCGTTCTGGCTTTTGGGCGTATAGGCCCCGAACGTTTCGTGCAGGCTGTTCACAATGGCGTTGTACTTCTCGTCGTACTGCACCCGGCCGACGCTGGCCAGCACGACAAAGAAGGTCATCAGCAGCGTGATCATGTCCGCCCAGGTCAGCCAATAGAGCGGGCATCCGCCGCCGCCACCGTGTCCCGACATAACCGTCTCCAGACCTTAACTGCACTTATTCCTGCAACGCCACTTCGGTCGCCCGACGCTGTTTGGGCTCCAGATACGCCTTCAACTTCTGCTCGACCACGCGCGGGTTGTCGCCGGACTGAATCGAGATCACTCCGCGAATGATGATTTCCTTCATAATCAACTCATCGTGCGACTTCTTGGCCAATTTGCTGGCCATCGGGCCGCAGACCAGGTTGGCCAGCAGCGCCCCGTAGAGCGTACCCAGCAGGGCCACGGCCATCGACGGCCCGATCTTTTCCGGGTCGTTCATGCTGCGCAGCATCATCACCAGGCCGATCAGGGTGGCAATCATGCCGAAGGACGGCCCGTACATGGCCGCCGCTTCGAGCATGGCCTTGCCGGTGGCATGGCGATTGGCCGTCGAGTTCACGTCGCTCTTGAGGACGTCCTCGATGATCTCCGGGTCGGTCCCGTCAATGGCCATCTGGATGCCCTTGACCATAAATTCGTCCTTGACGCTCCGCAGCACGTTCTCCAGACTCAGAATCCCGTCGCGCCGGGCCACTTCCGCGTACGACACCAGGTCCTGAATCAACTTCTGCGGGTTCTCGTTCTTGTTCGTAAAGCAGTTCTTGATGATCACCGGCAGGCCCATCACGTTGGCCAGCGGAAAACTGATCATCGTTCCGGCAATGGCTCCGCCCAGGACCACGATCAAGCCGTGGACGCTGACAAACGCGGTCGGGTCCGCCCCTTCGCCGCCAAACATGGCGAAACAGACCAGCCCGACGCCCACCGCCAGCCCAATTAGTGTTGCAATATCCATGGCTCAACTCCGCAAGGCTCGCACCGCCCGCCCGTATTCGATCACCCGCCGGATCACCTCGTCCACGCCTTCCTGAACCATGATCTTCTCGCCCGTCGTCAGGCTGATGATCGTGTCCGGCGTAGACTCCACAAAGCGGATCAAATCCGCATTCACCACCAGCTCTTTTCCGCCCAGTCGCGTCACCTTAATCATTGCCCAGATTATCCAGATTGCCCACTCGAACAGAATTTATCGGCATTTTGAGTCCAATCCCTCAATTATTGTGCCTTTTACTTGCCCATTTGCAGAAGTTCCATCATCATCTGGTTGGCCGTGGTAATGGTCCGTCCGTTGGCCGAAAAGGCGGTCGAGGTGGTAATCATGTTGACAAACTCGGTCGAGAGGTCGACGTTGGAGAGTTCCAGCGCGCCGCCCTGGATGCTGCCGGCGCTCATGGTTTGCGGCGCCCCGATCACGGCATCGCCGGAGTTCGGCCCGGCCGTGTAACTGCTTTTTCCGGCGGCCAAGAGGCCATTGGGGTTGGCGAAGGTGGCCAGGGCGATCTGGCCCAGCGACCTGGTCAAGCCGTTGCTGAAGGTTCCGGTGATCTTGCCGTCGTTGCCGACGCCGAAGTTGTCGAGCGTCCCCAGCGGCACACCGTCCTGGCTCTTCAGGGCGACCTGTGAGGCGCCGGTCGAAAGCCCCGAATTTCCGGTAGGAACCTTCATCGCCGCCGCGGTCAGGGTGGAAAAATCAAGGTTGACCGTCTGCGGCGTGACGGCGCCGGTATTGGCCCGGTTAACGTTAATCTGTGTTCCGGCCGACGAGACGTACTGGCCGTTGGTGTTGAACGTCACCGTGCCGTCGCCCTCGAGTTGTTGCGTGGTGTCACTGGGGCTTTTGACGTAGAAGCGCCAGGTCTGGCCGACGTTGGTGGCCGATTCCTTGACGAAGGTCACACCCATGTTCAACGGCGTGCCGAGGGAATCGTAAGCCAGGAACGTCGTGTTGACGCTCTCGCCGTTGGCCGCCTGGTTTTGCGTCCAGGTGAAGGGGTTACTGGCGCCGTTAACACTGATCGCCGTGGTCGCCAACTGGCTGCCACCCGAGCTGATCGCGTTGTCCGTTCCTGAGTTTCCGGTGATCTGGATGGCTCCGCCCACGACGCTCACACTGCCCGGCTGCGGCAACCCCGCTGAAGAATCGATGCCCAAGCTCGTCTGGAGAAAAGCGCAGAGTCCCGTCAGCGTACTCCCCGCCGCGACCGTGTAGCTAGCCGCCGGCACGTCCGCCGAGCCGACTTGGACCGTGCCCGCCGTCCCCCCCAGCGTGATTACGTCGCCCACGTGGAACTGGGTCACGCCCCCGATGGTCACGTTGGTCAGCCTGGTCACAAGCGTCGCGTTGGCCCCACCATTGCCCGCGTCCTTCATGACCGAAGACGTCAGCACCGTCCCTTGCGTCGCCGTGTTTCCCGCCGAGTTCAGGGTGCCATTGATGGACGCGGTCTGCGTCGCCCGGGCCACGGTCAGCGAGCCTTCGGGGATGCTGAGGTTCCCGATCTGTCCGGGAATAATGTTGAAATTAGTGTCAATGTTGTAGCCCTGGACATAATTGCCGTCGGTGTTGACCAGGTCGCCCTGGCTGTTGATCGAGAAGGCGCCGTTGCGGGTGTAGACGTTGGCGCCGGTCGCATCCTGGGTGATGAAGAAACCGTTGCCTTCGATAGCCAGGTCCGAGTTGATCCCGGTGGTCTGGAGCGAACCGGCGGAGAAGTCGGTCCGCACCGTAGCAATGGCCGTCCCCAGGCCGAGCTGCTCGGGGTTGGTGCCGCCGGAGACCCCCTGCGGCTGCGAACCGATGTTCAGCGTCTGGCTGAACTCGGTCTGGAACAGAGCGCTCTGGGCCTTGAACCCGGTCGTGTTCACGTTCGAGATGTTGTTGCCGATCACCTGGAAATTGGTGCTGCTGGTGTCCAGGCCGCTCAGCGCCGCATAAAAAGTTGTCGTCAGGCCCATACTAGTCCTCCTGCTTCCAGTTAGAGTCCCCGATATTGCCGGGGGATACTGTTTTTTTCCGCTGTTCCTTTTGCCTCGGGTCTCCGCCCCTTGATCTGTTCTCGGCCGCCACCGGCAGCCGTCATACTCGGCAACTTTCTCTTACGAACCCGTTCCCGTGCCGCTGGCGGCGCTGGGGTAACTCACGTTGGTAACGTTGCCCAGCGGCACATTCACGGTATTCGGCTTGAGACCCGCGGAAAGCCCCGTTGTGGGCGTCGGCGGCTGTACCACCAGGTTCACGCCGCCGCTGTTGTCCACCGCCATCTGCATGGCCGTGCCCTGGACCGCATTGCCTTTGGCATCGGTGCCGGAGATCGTGCTGCCGATCAGCATCGCGGCATTGGTCATGTCGGTCCGGTTGGCACTCGTGCGACTCACCGAGTTCACGTTGTTCAGCGGCACTTCTGACTGACCGACCACCAGGTTGACGCCGCCCTTGGAATCCAACACGATGTTGCTCACGACGCCCTGCACCGAAGCGCCGTTGGCGTCCAATCCCGAGATGGAGTTGCCCATCAAGGCCACGGCACTGGACATATTCTGGTGTTGCATCATCTGCTGGTTCGATTGCAGGCTGTAGACGGTCGACAACTGTTGCATCAAATCGGTGCTGCTGGTCGGACTCGTCGGATCCTGGTTGGCCAGTTGCTTGGTCATGATTTTCAGGAAATCGGTGGCGGACATGCTGGACAGGCTGGCCGCCCCGGTGGGCTTCGTCGTACCGGTCGAACCGATGTTGTTACTGTTAATTACCGACATTTCAGCTCTCCTTAGTAATTTCAGACCACAACGTTGACGCGACTGTCATCCTCGACGACCGTGTTCCACGGCGCCGTCGCGGCCGGTTCGGTCTCGACCGCCTGGCCATAATGCTGTTGCCCGCCCGAGGCGGTCTGCCGGCCCCCGGTTTGCGTTCCCGGCCCGAAGTTGCCGGCGCCGCTGGAGCCGCCGGACTGGCCGCCCAACTGGTGCGCCGCGCCGCCCTGAATCTGAACCGAGGCGTCCACCAGGCGCAAACCCTGCGAGGCCAGGGCCTGCCGCAATTGAGGGAGGCTGTTCTGAAGCAACGTCTGCGCGGCCTCGTTTTCCGTATCGAAACTGGCAGTCAGGTCCGAGCCGCGAATCTGCATCTGGACCCGCAGCCGGCCCAGTTCCGGCGGGCTGAGTTGAAGCGTGACGCGACCGCCGCCGCGGCTCAGGCTGGACTGCATGGCCCGCACAATCTGCTCGACCTGGGCGGCCTGGTCCGGCTGTTCGGCCGTACCGGTCTGGACGTCGGCCTCGGCCTGGGCCGCCGGCGTCGAAGATTGTGATCCCGACATGCCGACCGCAGCGATCGCGGTAGCGTCGCCGCCGGCCGAGGTTGCGGAATCGTATGCCGCCGCTGCGGCGACCTGCCCGCCGGCCATCTCCGCCCTGACGGTCATGCTTTGCAGGCTCAAACCCTGAAGGGCCTGCTGAAAGTCCACGGTCTTTGCCGCCGAGGCCCGAGCCGCGTCTTGCTGCGCGGCCGGTTGCGCCGTCGAGGAAGAATGACCCGACGAAGAACCAATCGGCGGTGTCGCCGCGTTGGCAATTTCCGCGCCGGCTTGCGGCGTTGTCTGAGCCTTGGCCCCAACCGCTTCCGATGGTCCGCCCAGCGTCGCTACGACAGCGGCCTGAGTCCGGCCGGCGTCTGACCCAGTCTGATTCGTCGGCACGGTCGTCTCGGTGGACGCCGGCGCCGAAGCGGTCTGGGACTGGTCTTTCGCCGTCTTTTGCGCACCCGTGCCGCGGCCGGACTTTCCGCTTGCGGCCGTTACCGCCGACTCCGCATCAGCAGCCCCGGATGCCGGGGCCGCATCTGCCTGGGGCAGACCGTTGTTGCTACCGTTGTCGATGAGGCCCCCAGCGCTGCCGGGAGAGGTCGTTGCTGTTGTCGTTGCTGGAGCCGCGACCGTTACCGTTGCGGTTGCGGATGGAGTTGCCGTTATCGTAGTCGCAGTCGTAGTCGGCACCGTTGTCGTCGCGGTTGACGAGGTGGTCTCCGTCGCCGTGGCCGTCGAAGTCGTTCCGCCCTGGTTCGCCGAGCTTTTGTTCTCCGGGGAAACCTGAGCGTTCGAGGAATTGTCCTGGCTTACGGTCGCGCCGTTGGAACCGGCCGCAGCGCTCGCCTGTGGCTGGTCCTGACTGACCGCTCCGCCGGCGGCATTGCTGTCGTCAGTTTTCGCCGGCCGGACCTTCGCCTTGTGCGGCTTGCCGGACGCGACCGGCTGCGTTTCGGCCCGCGCCGGGACTTGCGGCGACACGGCATTGAGCGAACTGGCCAATTGCGTTTGAAAGGCCGCAGCGGCGCCCTGGCCCGAAGCTCCCTGGGCCAGCGCCGCCAGCAGCGACCCCACCGCGCTTTCGTACCCATTCGTCGCATTCGTTTGTTGTATCGTCATCGCTGACTCCTTAACCACCGGCCACCGAGCTGTTGCCTTTGGCCAATTCCCCGGTCCGCACCATCTCCAGCAACTTCGTTCGGCGCAGTTGATCGGCCGACGTCTTGTACTCCGCCAGGACTTTGGCCGCCATCCGCTCTTCCAGACCCTTGATCACCAGCACCGCCGTTGCATCGTCCACCCCGTCCAGATATTCTTTCTGTTGGGCGGGCTTCATGCCTTTGAGGATCGCCAGCGCCTTCTGCAAACTGGCCGCCCCGGAGCCGTCATGCTCCTTAGCCGATTGCGTCGCCAGACGTTTCTCCAGATCTTCCAACTCTTTTTTCTTCAGGTCGAATTCCGCCATCCGCTGGTTCAGGGCCGCCTGGCGATCCTGGACCCGCTTCATCTCAAACTCCAGTCCCAGCCAGCCGGCCTCGGCCTGCATGCCCGTGGCGGCCAGTTTGGTATAGGCGTCGGCGCCGGCCGGCTTGTTTTTCGCCGCCTCGGCTAAATCTTCCTGGTGCTTTTTCCACTTGGCGGCATCGTCCAGGGCCTCTTGCCGCACCTCGCCCTTATAGACCTGATAGGCCAGCCGCAGTTGCTCCTGAGTCACCTTGCCGGTCAGGACGACATAGCCGGCCAGGGCCGCTGCGCCCGCAAGCTCCAGGAGCATCAGAATCGCCAGGACGTTGACCAGCGTGCTTCCGCGTTCGCGACCCATCTTCCTCACCTCAAGAGTCCTACCGTTTCCGCTCGAACTGCACCGCCGCCACTTCGTCCAGCGCCGCCGCTTCGACCGCAGCCTCGCGCCGCTGCTCGGCCAACCTGCTCCGCTCTTTCAAGACCTCCAGGGCCTTGCGTTCTTTCATGGCCTCGATCATCCGCCCCCGCCGCGCCGCCGTTTCCCGTTCCGCCCCGGCCACCACGCCCAGACTCAGCCCGATCTCGCGATCCAGCAGCCCGACGTATTGCCGCTCCTGAATCACCGTCTCCATGTCGAGCGTCCCGGTCTGCTGCACTTGCCGCAAGGTTTGCCTCTGCTCGTCGCGCATCCCGGCCAGCCGCCGCACGCCTTCCTTGCGCTCCGTCTCAATCGCGACCGCCACGGCCAGTTCCCGTTTCCGCGATTCCTCGCGGTGCTGGCGGAGCCGCAGGACCGGTTCCAATTTGAATTTCGCCATATCCGCCTTCGATCAGTTCTTCGCCGCCACGGGGCCGGTCGCCTGCGGTCGTTGCCGCGAGGCTCGCTGCGCTTCAATCTGTTTCCGCTGCCGTTCGATCTTCGCCGCCAGTTCCGCCATATCGTTCTGGGCCTGGACAAAGAGCACCGGCTCCTCGACGCTCTGGCGGAGAAATTTCATGATTTCCGCGTGCATGGCCACGGCCAGATCGACCTCCGGGTTGGCGCCCGAGGCGTAGGCCCCGATGTTCACCAGATCCTCGACCTCGCCGTAGACGGCCAGCAGCCGCGTCAGTTCCCGCGCCGTCCGCAGGTGCTTCTCGTCCACGACGTCGCTCATCAAGCGGCTGATGCTCTGGGTCACGTCGATGGCCGGGTAATGGCTCTGCCCGGCCAGCCGGCGGCTCAAGACCAGGTGCCCGTCGAGAATGCTGCGCACCGTGTCGGCGACCGGTTCGTTCATGTCGTCGCCTTCGACCAGGATCGTGTAGAAGCCGGTAATGCTCCCCGTCCGCCCGCGTCCGGCCCTTTCGAGAATCCGCGGCATCAGGGCGAACATGCTTGGCGGAAAGCCGCGCGTCGCCGGCGGCTCGCCTGCGCTGAGGCCGACCTGCCGCTGGGCCAGGGCCAGACGCGTCACGCTGTCGAGCATCAGCAACACGTCGCGTCCCGAGTCCCGGAAATATTCCGCCAGCGTGTGGGCGGCCAGGGCGGCCTTGATCTTCATCAGCGGCGGCTCGTCGTTGGTCGAAACCACCACCACCGACTTGCGCAGCCCATCCGGCCCCAGATCGCGTTCGATGAATTCCCGCACTTCGCGTCCGCGCTCGCCGACGAGGCAGATCACGTTGACGTGGGCGCTGGTGTAGCGGGCCATCATGCCCAGCAGGACGCTCTTGCCGACGCCGGCGGCGGAGAAAATTCCGACCCTCTGGCCCCGGCCGCAGGTCAGGCAGGCGTCGATGGCCCGGATCCCCGTGCCCAGCGGCTCGTCAATCCGTTCCCGCTCCAGGGCGCCGATGGCCCGGGCCTCAAGCGGCCGCCGCAGCCCGCAGCGGACCGCGCCTTTGCCGTCGAGGGGTTCGCCCAAGCCGTTGACCACCCGGCCGAGCATTTCGTCTCCGACGCCGATCGTCTGCCGCCGCACCGTCAGACGGACACGGTCGCCGTGGCTGACGCCGTCCATTTCGCCCAGGGCCATCAACAGCGTCTCGCCGCCGCCGAAGCCCACGACCTCGGCCAGAATGTTTTGCCCGGTCGAGCGGGCATGAATTTCGCACCGGCTTCCGACCGCGACCGGAAAATGATCGACCGCGATGGCCAGGCCGACGACCTGCCGCACGCATCCCTCGATGCCCAAGGGGCTGAGGGTTCGCACCTGATCCGCGAGGTTGGCAAAGGCCGTCGTCATTTACCGCCAGATCCGTTACAAAAATTATTTCGGGTCTGTTTACCCGACCTACCGTTTACCGGCATCCATCCAACATGGCGGCAAACACCGCCGCCATGCCACCCTGCCGTATTTATTTTTCCGTCCCTAAAAGTTCCGCCACGATCCGCTCCATCTGCGCTTCGACCCGCCCGTCGACCGATCCGCCGGAGCGTTCGCCGAGGCAGCCGCCGCGGGCCACCCGCTCATCCGCAACCAGGCAGACCGGCGTCTCGCACCCCGCCGGGGACGTAGTGCCGCCGTTAAGGCGACCGAAAAGTTCTCCCAGAAAGGTCTCGGCCGCCTGGGCGTCCGCCGGATTCATCCGCAGCACCAGACCGGCGTGCTTGCCGGCCACGTCGATCACCTCGGCCACGAGCGGCCGCACATGATCCTGCGACCGGCAGAGTTGGGCCCGGCAAATCCGGTCGGCAATAGCCACGGCCAGGCCGACCAGGTCTTGCCGCGCCTCGGCCAACAGTTCGTGGCGGCGATTTTCCACTTCCGTCAGGACGCCGAGCAGGGCCTCGCGGACCGTAGCCGTCGCTGCGGCGATTCGTTCTTTTTCGGAGGCGAAGGCGGCCAGCCGGCCCGCTTCTTCGCCCTTGCGGAACCCCGCGTCATAGCCGGACTTTTCTCCGCGCGCCGTCGCGACGACTTCCATCTCCCGGGCTTTGGCCACGGCTTCGGCGAGCATCCGGCGGACCTCGGCGCGGGCCCGTTCGACGGCCTCGCGGGCTCCGACCTCGACGTCTCGCAGATTCAGCGCCACGAGCGGCTGCGTCGCCGCATCTTCGCGCGTCAGTAAGCTAGACAACGAGTTCCTCCTCTCCGCCACGGCCGGCGATAATGATTTCGCCCGCGTCCTCCAGCCGCCGGACCACGTCCACGATCTTCTGCTGGGCCGACTCGACGTCGCTCACGCGCACCGGGCCCATGTACTCCATGTCTTCCTTGATCAGCGTGGTGGCCCGCTCGGACATATTCTTGAAAATCTTCTCTTTCAATTCGTTGCTGGCCGTCTTCAGGGCCAGGGCCAGCGATTCGTTCTCCACTTCCTTGAGGACGGCCTGGATGCCCTTGTCGTTGACGAGCATGATGTCCTCGAAGACGAACATGAGCCGGCGAATCTGCTCGGTCAGTTCGGGATCGTCTTCCTCGAGCGACTCCATGATGCCCTTTTCCGTCGCCCGGTCGGTCAGGTTCAGCATTTCGGCGACCGACTCGATGCCGCCGGCCTTTTCGAACTTCTGCGAGACGATGGCCGAGAGGCGGCTCTCCAGGGCCCGCTCCACTTGCTGAATCACGTCCGGGCTGGTCTGCTCCATGTTGGCCACGCGACGGACCACTTCGATCTGCTTCTTGGAGGGCAGGCCGGAGAGAATTTCCGCCGCCTGGCCCGACGGCAGGTGGGCCAGAATCAGGGCGATGGTCTGCGGGTGCTCGCCCTGGATGAAGGTGAGTAGGTTGCCGCTTTCGGCCCGCTGCAAAAAGGCGAAGGGCGAGGCCTGCATCGACTTTTCCACCTGGTCGAGCATCTGGCCGGCTTCTTCCTTCGAGTAGGTCTTCTCCAGAAGCGCCCGGGCCGTGCCCATGCCGCCCGACTCGGCCGCCCCGCGGGCCAGAGCCACGTGATAGAACTCCTCGATGATCGTGTCGCGTTCGGCCTGGCTGATGCTCTTGAGGCGGGCGATCTCCCGCGTCACCAGTTCCACCTGTTCCTTCTCCAGCTTGGAGAGGATGATGGCCGCGAGATCCTCCTCCATGCTGACCAGGAGAACCGCCGCCTTGTGGACATTGCTTCGCGCCGTTGACTCGACCACCGCCGTCACTCCTGTACGATCCACCGCTTAACCAGGTTGGCCACGCTCTCGGGGTCTTCTTTGACCATGCTGGCAATCTGTTCCTGCATCTTGCTGGCCCGGATGGTGTCGGCTTCGAGTTCGACGCCCTCGAGGATGCTGTCCAGGGTCAGACCTTCGGTCATGTTCTCCGAGGCCACGGTCACCGTCTCCGGCGGCGCCGCCACCGGCTGAATCTTCTTCACCACGTTCCAGACCAGGCCCAGGGCCAGCAGGGCCAGGAGGCCCAGCCCGGCCGACGGACCCCAACCGGAGAGCGAGGCCAGCAGGCCGTCCTTGAATGACGACCCGGTCTCCTCGACCTTGTCGTCCTTGAGGTCGTAGAACCAGCTCACCTTGACCGAGGTGTCGTCCTTGGCGCCGATCATCGTCTTGGCCTGATCGGCGATCTTGGCCATCTCGGCGGTCATGGTCGTCTGGAGCTTGGCCTCGTCGATCTTCGCGCCGGCGTCGCCCGCCTTCGACCGTTCGATGCTCTCGAAGTAGCTGCGCGGCACGTTGATCGAAACGGTCATTTCCTTGACTTCGCCGCGGCCCTTTTCGGTGGCGGTCTGCTTCCACGACCAGGCCACGGGGTGGCCGTTCTTCTCATCGGTGCTCGATTCCCCCGAGGCCGAGGCCCCGCTGCCGGCCACGGGCGTCCCAACGTTCGGGGTCACGCCCACCGGCCCGCTACCCGACCCGGCCCCCGTCGAAGTCAGGGTCCGCTCCTGGGTTTCGCCGTTGATCACTTCCTTCGGATCGACCTTGTGGCTCGTCTCGGCGGTCTTCTCCAGATTCGGCACGCAATGCACCGTAATCATGGCGTTGTGGATATAGCTGAAATGATCCCGCAGGCGCTGATCGAAATAGTTTTCGTACTGGGTAACCAGCGGCACATAGTCGCCGGCCCCGTCGTCGGACTGCACGGTGAGCGACTTGCCCGTGGTCTGGTCGATGACGTTGATCTTGTCGATGGAAAGCCCGTTGACGGCCCCGGCCACGAGCAGGGCGATGGAGCGGGCCGTCTCCCGCGTCAGCGGCGAACCCTTGCCCGTCTTCACGGCGACCGAGGCCGAGGCCCCTTCCGGCACCCGCCGGAGCGTCCCGCCGGTGCCGTAATTGATGTTCACCGAAGCATGGCCGATGCCCGGCATGGCCCGGATCAGGCTTTCCAGTTCGCCCTTCAAAGCAAAATTCCATTTCTTCTGCTGCTCCTGATCGGTCGACCAGGGGCTGGAATCCTTGATCAACTCGGCGAAGTTCACGCCGCTTTCCGGCACGGCGTCGGACTTCACCAGAATCTCCAGCCCAGCCCGCACGCGGTCCGGGCTGACGAAAATCTGATTGCCACGCACTTCGTTCTTGATGCCCGCGCCGGTCAGGGCGCCGGCGGCCCGCGTCAGTTCCGCCGGTCCGCCGCTGGTGGGCAGGGCCACCAGTTCCGGCTCACCGACGTTGTGCGAGACGATGACCAGCAGGGCCACGACCAGCAGCGCGGCCATGGCCAGGGCCAGCCGCCCGCTGCCGCTCATCCCTTCCAGCGTCGTCCGCAACTGCCCGAGTTTCGCTTGCAGGAACTCCATAGTTCGCCCCTAGCTCGACCTAGATATTCATCTTTTCTACTTCGGAGTACGCCTCGACCAACTGGTTCCTGATCTGCATCAGCAGCTTGAAGGCCAAGTCGGCCTTGTTCACCGCGTTCAAAACTTCCGTCACGTTGTCGGTCTGACCGGTGGCCAACTTCTGGAAGGCCGTGTCGGCGTTCTGCTGCATGGCGTTGACCTGGTCCAGGCTCTTCACGAGCAGATCCTTGAACGACCCGCCTTCTTCCGTCGTCGGCTGGACGGCCGGGGGCTGAAGCCGCCCCGGCGTGATCGGTCCCGGGGAGATCGGAAGATTTCCGCTGATATCGTTGGCCATCGCTCGACTTCCTTGTTCCTACCGGCCGTCCGCAGCGCTCCGCGCCGCCGGCGGCCTCGCGCCGTCTACGCCAGAATCCTCAGGCTGCTCGCCATAATCGACTTCGTCGACTCGAACGCCGTGACGTTGGCCTGGAAGGCCCGCGTCGCGTCAATCGCATCGACCATCTCGGTCGCCTGGTCCACGTTCGGATACTTCACATAGCCGTCCGTCCCGGCGTCGGGATGCGTCGGATCGTAAACCAGCCGCGGCGGACTGGGATCCTTCACCACGTTCGTCACCCGCACGCCCGGCGTACCTTTGCCGTCGGCCCCGGCGGCCATCAAAACCATTTCCCGCTGGTACGGCGAGGGCTGGCCGGCGGCGTTTTCCGTCGTATTGAGATTGGCCAGGTTCGAGGCAATGGCCGTCAGCCGCACCCGCTGGGCCATCATCCCGCTCGTGGAAATATCAAACGTTCCGAACATCGCTTACCTCCGCGCCGCTGTTACAGGTGTTCCGCAATCGCCGCTGACAGCGTCTCGTTTTGTTTCCGCAGCACCGCAATCGCCACCTGGTAAAGCATCTGGTTCTTGGCCAGTTCGCTCATTTCTTTTTCGATGCTCCGGTCGCCGCGGTCGTGAAAGAGGATGTTGTCCTGCGTCTCGACCGGCTCGAAGCTTACGGTCCCGGAATCGTCGACCTGAATGTGCCGCGTGGACTTCAACTTCAGCGGCTCGCCCGTCTGCTCGCTCTCGTCAATGGCGGCCGCGAGCGTCTGCTGAAACTCGGCCACGGAGAGATCCTTCGTCTTGTAGCCCATCGTGTTGATGTTGGCGATGTTGTCGGCCAGGACGGCGTTGCGAGCCTCGGCGAAGGCCGCGACCTTCTCGGCCACCGCCGGTCCGCCCCGCGAAAAAATTCCGTCCATCCAGTTCGCCATCGCCGATACCTCGTTTTACGCACTACCTCGGGTAGCCTTTTCGCAACTTCCGTACCAACCGGCCACACCAGACGACCCTTGCGACGCCTAACTCCTTTTCCCATCCCGCCTTACAATCCGCCTTATGTGGCCCGGCCGGCTGAACTGACCGGGCTAATTCCTCGCCGGCACCGGCGTTTATTGCGCCCCGACCGGCATTTTCTGCCGGTCCGACATCTCCGCCGTCCGGCCCGCATCGGCCAGCCCATAGGCCTTGACTTTCATGCCCAGCGTCCGCACCGAGATGCCCAGCGCCGTCGCCGTCCGGACCCGATGGCCGCCGAATTTTCGCAGCGTGGCCTCGATCATCTCCCGCTCGACCGTCTCCAGCGCCGTTCCTGCAGCCAGACGCGGGCCGTCCGAATCCAACCGCCGCCGCGACAGCCACGGCCGCAGGTCTTCCGCCGCGATGCGCGGCCCCAGGCCCATCACGCAGGCCCGCTCAACCAGGTGCTCCAGTTCCCGCACGTTGCCGGGCCAGTCGTAGCTCATCAGAAGTTCGAGGCACTCCGGGGCGAACTCCGGCCGCGTCCGGCCCTCGCGCCGCCCGTAGCGTCCCAAGAAATGGTCGGCCAGCACGCGGATATCCTCGGGACGTTCCCGCAGCGGCGGCACATGAATCGGCACCACGTTCAACCGGTAGTACAAGTCCTCGCGGAATTCGCCCTTGGCCACGGCCTCGCCGAGCCGGCGGTTCGTCGTCGCCAGCACCCGCACGTCCACGCGAATCGTCTCGCTGCTGCCGACCCGCTCGAACTCCTGCGCCTCGAGTACCCGCAGCAACTTGGCCTGAAGTCGCGGCTCAATTTCGCTCACTTCGTCGAGGAGCAGCGTCCCGCCGTCGGCCAACTCGAACCGGCCCTTTCGCAACTTGTCGGCGCCGGTGAAGGCCCCGCGCTCGTGGCCGAAAAGTTCGCTCTCGAGCAGCCCCGCGCTCAGGGCGGCGCAGTTCAGGCAAAGCATCGGTCGCGCCGCCCGCGACCCGCCGGCGTGAATCAGGCGGGCGACGACTTCCTTGCCCGCGCCGCTCTCGCCGTGAATCAGGACCGTCGCAGCGCTCGGCGCCACCTGGGCGATCTGGCGGCGAATTTCTTCGGTCGCGGCGCTGGCGCCGATCAGTTCCGCCGGACCGTTGCCTTTGGCCGCCGCACGCAGGGCTTCGTTCTCGCTCCGCAGTTGCCGGTGTTCCAACGCCCGGTCCACCACGGCCGTCAACTCCTCGGCCTTGAACGGCTTCTGGAGGAAATCGAAGGCCCCGAACTTCATCGCCCGCACGGCCACGTCGATAGTCCCGAAGGCGGTCACCAGGACCACTTCCACGTCCGGCCGCCGCGCCTTGACCTGCTCCAGGAGCGTCACGCCGTCGGTCTTGGGCATCTTCAAATCCGTCACGACCAGGTCGAACCGCTCGCGCCCCAGGGCCGCCAGAGCGGCGCTGCCGTCGGAGGCCGTCTGGACCTCGTGCCCGGCTCGGCGCAGCGTCAGATCCATGCTTTCGCGCATCAGATCTTTGTCGTCGACCACCAGAATCCGTGCCATGTCAGACCTCCGCCTGCGGCAGGGTGAACTCGAACGTCGCCCCGCCGACCTGGTTATTCGCCGCCGTGATTCGCCCGCCGTGAGCCTCGATGGTCCGATGGACAATGGCCAGCCCCAGCCCGGTGCCCTGCTCGCGCCGCGTGAAAAATGGATTGAAAATTTTGGCCAAATCTTCGGCGGCGATGCCGCCGCAGGAATCTTCCAGCACCACCCGGACCCAGCCTTCCGGCGTCTGGCCGGCGGTGATCCGCAGGGCCGCTTCGGTCCGCCCCTGGCCCGCCTGGGCGGCATTCAAGATGAGGTTCACCAAAGCCCGCGTCACCAGCGACCCGTCGGCCGCCACGGCCGTCGCCAGCCCGGTTTCGTCCAGCACCACGCGGAGGCCGCTGGAGGCGACTTCGTGCCCGGCCAGATCGAGCGCCCCGCCGACCAGGTCCATCAGCCGGTGGGCCTGGACGTCCATCCGCAGATCGCGGGCAAAGAGCAACATATCTTCGACGATGCGATTGAGGATCCGAATGCCGCCCTGGATGCGGGCGACGATTTCGGCGGGCTGGCTGTTGCCGTTCGTAGGGACAGGGCTCTGCCCTGTCCGCCCGCCGCCTAAATCCTGCGCCAGAATGTCTGCGTAAAGTGAGATGCCACCGAGGGGATTGCGAATTTCGTGGGCCACGCCGGCGGCCATCTCGCCGAGCAGGGCCAGGCGCTCGCGCCGCTCCAACTCGCGGTTCTTCTGCTCCAGTTCGGCCGTGAGCCGCCCAACCTCGCGCTGGAGCAACTCGTGGCTGGCGCGCAGCCGCTCGGTCGCCTCGTTATAGCGAACGAGGACGCCCAGAAGCTCGTCGCGGGAAAGCTGCTCCGCCGCCGGCCTCTCCGCCACTGCGTTTGCGTTCTTGTCGCCCACTTCATCCACCTTTCACCAAGCCGACTCCGCCGGCTGCACGACCCGACCGCCTGCCCAGGGCGGCCGTTACATCTCAAACGTCCCGCCGGTCCATCATCCGGCCTTCGACCGGTCCCGGCGCGGCCCGCCCGTAGACGGCGTTGAGTTGCCGGCGGCGGCCGAAAGTTTCGATGCGGCCCTCGGTCGCCTTTTTCTTCGCGGCCAGGGCCTCGGCGTCCTCGGTCTCGGCGGCAATCAGTTTTTCCAGCAACTGCCGCACTTCCACGAAGGCGTCGCCGATGGCCACGCGTTGCGAGGCGGCCAGAGCCATTTTGCGAGTTTCCCACATGGCCCGCAGCGGGCGAATCCGTTCCTCGGCCCGAGCGATCCGAGCCAGGGCCTTTTCCTTGCGAGCCAAAACTTCCAGAAGCGTTTCCAGCGATTCCGGCCCGCAGGTCTCGATCAACCGGCGCTGCTCGGCCCGCAGGCCGGCGAGTTCGCCGCAAGCGGCCGCCTCTTCCTTCAAGGCCGCCAGAACGCCCGTTCCGTCCAGTTCGTTCATCGCACCCGCCCTCGCATCGACTATTGCTGCTCCATCGACTTTATCCAATTCTGCCAGTACGCCTTGCTCGGCTCGCCCAGTTCGCGGGCGAAGTCCTGTTCGGGAATTTTTTCCAGCGTCCACTTGGCCCGCTCGAAGACGGCCGAGGCCTGATCCTTGCGCTTCAGCCCTTCGTAGGCCGCGGCCAACTGCACATAGGCCGACATGGCACAGGGCGAAGTCTGGAAGCGGTGGACGATCAGGTTGTAGGTCCGCACGGCCTCCTCGAACTGCCCCAGCTCGAACCGGCTGTCGGCCAGGCCGAAGAGCACGTCGCGGTATTCTTTTTCGGCCAGCGGGGTCATCTCCCGCCCGGCGGCATATTCGTACTCCGGGGCCAGGCGCTCGAACTGCCGGGCGGCGCTCTCCAGGCGCTGGCGGTAAATTTCGCGGTAGGCGTCCTTCTCGGCCGGCCGCGAGGCGGCGTCGCTTTTGGCCAAGGCCCGGAGGCCCAACTGCCGCGTGGCCGAGGCCGCCAGAAAAGCCGCCGAAAGCCGCTCGGAGGACTTTGGATATCTCTGCAAATATTCATTCATCCGCAGAATGACCGCGTCGAACTTCTCACGGCGAAACTCCAGCCGGCCCAGTTCGAGCAGACTGTTCTGGTACCAGACCGCCGCCGGGTCGACGCCGGGCGAATTTTCGATCAGGTCGCGGAACGGCACTTCGGCCTGGGCGTAAAAGTCCGGCCCCTGGCGTTCCAGGGCCTTACCCAGGTGGTACATCGCCTCGTAGCTGGCCGGCGTCTTGTTCTCCTGTTCGGCGACCTTGCGGAACGTCGCCACGGCCTCGTTCCAGTTGCCCAGGACCTCGTATTGCAGCCCCAGGTCGAGGCGGGCCTGGGTGACGCGCCAATCGCGCGGCTGTTCGCGGGCAAAGCGGGCCAGCAGTTCCACGGCTTTTTCGTGCGTCCCGGCCAGGAGCAGACACCGCGTGGCCTGCCACATGTCATCCGGATAGTCCTTGGGCGTCCGGGCGTCGAAGGTCTCGGCCATCCGCACATAGGTGGCGGAGGCTTCGTTCCAGTCCCGTTCGGCCTTCAGCCGCTCGGCGGTTCGCTCGGCCTCGGAGGCCTGCGGGGCCGTGGCCTTCGCCGCCGCGGCCTGGGCCACCTGGCCGAGGAGCGCCGCCTTCCGCGACAGGACGTCGCGATCCGCCGTCCGCAACATCGACTCTTCAATCATCACGAAATCGAGGGCCGTTTCGTACTGGCGGCGGAGGACGCTCTCCTCGCAGGCCACGCGCAGGACTCGCCGCGAAGCATCGAGATTGATAAATTCATTTTTATGACTGGGGCGGTTTTTTCGGTCCTGGACCGCGGCCTGGCGCGCCGCCGACAGGTAGGACTCATAGCTTTCCGCCGCGCGAGCCACCTCGCCCTGGGCCACCAGCGTCTCGGCCTGCCCCAGCCGCGCCGCCAGGGCCTCGTCCGTTCCCGGATAATCTTTCACCGTCTTCTCGAACCAGACGAGGGCCTGCTCGTAATTGGTCAGTCCGTAGAAAACCCGGGCGTGCATCAGGAAGGCCTGGGCGTCAAGGTCCGTCGTCGCCGGGCCGCCCACCTCCGGCCGCACCTCGCGCAGGCCGTCCAGCGTGTCCAGGGCCACGGTCTGCCGCCCGGCCAGCCGCTGGGTATCGGCCAGGGCCAGCAGGAACCGCTTCGAGGCCCGACCGCCGCCGGCGCCTTTGAGTTCCGCCCGCAGCTTCTCCTCCGCCACGTCGTAGCGGCCCAGTTCGTTCAGAATGTCGGCCTCGACCAGGGCCACGTCCTCGCGGACCTGGGCCGCCTCCGCCCCGGGATGTTCCTTTTCCAGCGCGGCCACGGGCTTCCAGGTCGCCGCCACTTCGCCGAGCGCACCGGTCAGGTCGGGCTTGGGCGTCTCGGCCCGCAACGACTTCACTTTCTCGAGGTGAATCTCAATCGCCACCGCCGCCTCCGGTGCATTCGTCAGGGCGTCGTTGTAGCACTTGACGGCCATCTTCGGGTCGCCGAGGCGTTGCCAGGAGCGGCCCAGTTGGAGCAGAATCAGCGGCGAGGCGATCCCGCCCGGCCGCAGGGCGTTGGCCGCCTCGTAGGCCGTCTCGGCCTTCTTCAGATAATCCCGCGACCCGTCCTCGACCAGCAGCGCTCCCTGGTAATTGGCATCGCCGCAAATTTCGTACATCCGGCCCGCGGCCTCGTCCTTCGGATAATCCTGGAGGAACCGGGCGGCGGCGGCATCGGCGGCGCGATAATCCTTGGCATCGAGCGCCGCCTCGGCCCGTTGCCGCAGGATTTGCGGCGAGAGCCGCTCCTGCCGCGGCCGGGCCACCAGCACGGCCACCGCCGCCACGAGCGACAACAGCCCCAGAGTCAGCAGCGGGATCTGCCACCGCCCTTTGAGGCGCTGGCGCAGCGGCAGTTCCGCCACGGGGCTTTCGACCTGCGCTGATTTTGTTTCCTCTTTCGCCATCGCCTCGCTCGCGTCCACCGGTCACGACCGTGGCCGGGTCATAGAACTGCTAACTATTTTCCATTTGCCTTGCGGCGGCGGTTTCACTCTCCAGCAATTCCCGGATTTCGCCCAGGGTTTTGGAGTCTTTCAGAGTTTTGATGACCGCCAATTGGCGGAAGACGCCCTCGCCGTACATGCGGTGGCCGCCGTCGGTGCGTTCCTCTTCGCGGATCAACCCCATAGTTGTATAATTATGGATTGTTTGCCGCGAGAAGCCGCTGTAGCGGACGACCTCGCCGATGCGATAGAGTTTCGGCGGCAAGGTAAAGGCACACGTCGCCACCACCGGGCTGTTCACGTCGGTTCCCCTGAGTTTAACTTCGTTCCGCTTCTTAACCTGTCCACGCCGTCCTGCGGCGACCATCGAAGTGCCACCCGCGCCAACTCTCAGCAGCCATTCCGAACGAAGTGCTTTTGCATTTTGTAAAATATAAAAGCGATATTCTTGTTGGCTGTCAACCTTTATTTTCAGACCTCTCGCACGGTCGATCAAGCCCGGTCCCGGACAACCACAAGCCCTTGGGCCGATGGTGGCGAAAGACCCCTATGCCTTGCCCCTGATTAGCGACACTTAAATTTTTATTTTTTTTAGTAATTCCCGTCTCGAACCGGCGCGGCCACGGCCGCCGGCATGTCCGATAAGCTGCCGCCTGCTCGCACCGTCAGGCGGCCGGCGCCAAAAAAGACGGGCGAGGCTCGTGGCCTCGCCCGTCCTGGCACCTCACGTCTGTGCCCCCTGAAACTTTTTCCTTTGTTATCCGTTCGGCGGCGGATCGCCGCTCGGGTGGTTCTTCTGTTCTTCCGCGGCCTTCACCTTGCGGTACTCCTTAAGCCCCTGCCAGACGCACCACAGTGACGCCGCCAGCGTCACCGGGGCCATCACCTGGTTGAAGAGTTGTGACGTGTAGACCGACCGGAACCAGCCGTCCGCGACGCACCAGGCCGAGTACCCGAGCAGCCCCGCCGCCGGCAGCAGCCAGAAGACCAGCGACCAGCGGGCCTCGTGGCCTTTTGTTTCAGTCATGCCCCTACCCTCCCATGAGCACTTCACGAATGAGTGTAGCCACCAGATGCTATTCAGATCGTGGCCTGCCGACCGTCCCCGCGTGAACATGGCGGCAAACGACGGCCGCCATGCCACCCAGCCGCGTGGCGGCCAGCAGCCACCCGACATTAATCCAGGCCTTCCGGCTCATCTTCCAATCCGCCGCGCTCGATGGTCGAGAGCAGACCCTTACGATCCAGCACCACCAGTTGTCGATGTTCCGTCGCCACCAGGCCCAGATCCCGGAAGCGTTTGAGCATGCGGGTGATCGTTTCGCGCGAGGCCCCGAGCCAGCGGCCCATTTCCTGATGGCTGTAGCGGTGGCGGACGACGAGCCGACCGGCGCTCGGGGCTCCCTCGCGGTCGGCCAGGCTGACCAGCAGCCGGGCCAGGCGCACGCTGACCCGTTCGAAACTGACTTCCTGAATCTGGTCAGACAGATCCATGATCGTACCGGCCATAACCTGCATCAATTTGAAGCACATCTGCGGGCTGTCCAGAAGGGTTTGAACGAAATCCTCCTTGGAGAGGGTCAGGACCACGGAGCGTTCGGTGGCCTCGATGGTGGCATTGGAGCGTCGTCCGGTGATGATTTCGGCCAGTCCGAAATGTTGTCGCGGCCAGAGTTCGGCGACGATTTTTTCCCGCCCCTCGGTGCTGGTCTTCAGGATGTTCAAGCGTCCTTCGACCACGATCAGGAAGCGGTCGCAGGTCTGGCCCTCCTGCAACAGCGTTTCGCCCTTTTCGACGACGCGCCGCCCCAGGCGTCCGGCCAGCGTCTCCAGGTCGCGCGGAGAGAGCGTCCGGAAGACCGGCAGGTCCTTGAGCTTCTCCACCAGCCCGCGTCGCGTGTCAGCCATGTACCGCCCTCAGTTTTCTGCGCCGCAGCGCCCATTCGATCCGACCTCCCGCCTGCGGCTCACCCCAGCGGGTCCACGCAGCGCCGCAGCAGCTTCTCTTCGCCGCCGGGCTTGATCTGCGAGGCGGCGTAGCGAATCAGGTTGGCCAGCAGCCGTTTGGCGACGATATTGGTCCGGGCCAGTTTCACCAGGCCGAAGTGGCAGATGATGACGTGGCCGCGGCCGACCGGAATGTCGTCAATAAACGAGTTCCATTGATAATAGTCCGGCGTGGTCCACATGTGGGCCCAGAGGCTTCCGGCGATGGTCCGCCCGCCGGCCGCCCGGACGTCTTCGGCGTTGTTCCGTGCTCCGGCCCGGCCCGAAATCAGGTCGGCAAACTCGTAGTCCATCAGCCCGCCGGTACTCGGCAGGCCGTCCCAGATGGGCGAGGGCTGCATGTAAATCAGGTCGCGCATCGGCGACTGCAGCCGGATCAGTTTCGGCAGCAGCTCGCTGTACAGCAGCGGCGTGACCGGCTCCAGCACCAGGACCGTCCCGCCCGCCTCGACCAGTTGCCGGAGGCGGCGCAACATCTCGCTCATCAGGCAGGTATTCTGCTCGGCCCGCGACACCAGAAGACAGGGGTTCTCCTTCAGCGAATAGCAGTTGACCGCCTCATCGATGACCGGGATGCCCAGGTCTTCCAGAGCCGGGCGCAACTCGTTGTCGAGGTCGAACAGCCCGACTCGCGGGGCCGGCACTTTCGGCGTCTCGATCACCGAGAAGCGAATGTAGTTGCTGGAGAGGACGCGACGGCCGTCACGCAACTGGGCCTCGACGCGGTACCGCCCGCCGCGGCGCGGGGCTTTGATCTCGGTCTCCAGCACTTCCTGGACCCAGGCTTTCGACCGCACCCGGCCCTCTTCTTTCGCCACGGTCCGGCCCTGTTCGTCCACGATGGCCAGTTGCCAGTTCCAGTTCTCGCCCTGGCGGTCTTCGTTGACGATGCGCAGGTCGAGACCCAGTGGGTCGCCGGGGGCCACCACACGGGCGCTGGTGTGCGGCACAATCAGCGGCGTCTGGCTGGCGGCGGCTATGTCCTTGAACCACCGTCGCGGCTGGCGCCAGAGGTCGGTCGCGCCGAAAATTTCGCCCGAGGCGTCGGCCAACTGGCAGTAGGCCCAGCCGTTGTTCCGCGGGTTCGAGCGCATGGCCGAGACGATCGACCGGGCGTTCTCCGCGTGGTAGTCCTGGGTCAGCCGCAGGAAATTTTTCATCGTCCCGAACGTCCGAGCCAGGCCCGCGGTCTTGAACGCCGCTTTCAGCGACTCGAAATAGCGCAGGTGCTGCGCGTAATCTTCCAGCCCGATCTTCTTGTCCGCCGCCGAGTACCGCCCCAGCATTTGCTCATAATCGGGCGGCCCCTCGAAGGCCCCGAACTCCGAGACGAAGACCGGCGGCACCGTCGTCGGATTCTTCCCGCGCCGCACTTTCTTCGAGACGCTCTGGAACAGTTTGCCGTCGGACTTCAGCTTCGCCCCGTCGGCATGATGGCGGTACCCGTCCAGGGCCTCCGCCGTCACCGGCGTGATGCAGTAGGCGTGCTTATCGAACATCGGGGCCATTTCCTTACGGAACGGCAGATGGACGTGGATCGGGGCGTCGTGGCTGCCCAGTTCCCCGCCCGAGTTGTCGATCACCAGGCGCGTCCGGTCCAGTTCGCGCAGGGCGACCGACAGGGCGTTCTTGAATTTCACCATTTCCGCCGGCGTGAAGGTCCGGTAGTGGACCGCCTCATTGAGAATCCCCCACATCACCACGGCCGGGCGGTTCCGGTCGCGGCGGACCAGTTCGTCCACTTCGCGGCGGCACCGCGCCGGCGTGTGCGGCGTGTTCTCGATCCAGCCGATGGGCGGTTCCTCGAGCAGCAGGATGCCCATTTCGTCGGCCAGGTCCAGGTGCGGCGCCGGAGGCTTGAGGTGGGCCCGAATGAAGTTCATGCCGGCGTTCTTCAGGAGCATCAATTCGCGCCGGGCCTCGGCCAGAGAATCCGGGAAGACCAGGTGCCGCGGATAGACGCCCTGCTGGAGGAACCCGCGCAGGGCGATCCGCTTGCCGTTGAGTTTGAAGACGCCCTCGTCGATGGTGAAATACCTGATGCCGCACTTCACCGCCAGCGTATCGACGGCTGCACCGTCGCGCGACAACGTCACCGTCGTGGTATAGAGGAACGGATCGTCCGGCGACCAGCAGTGCGGCCGCTTGACGGTCTCTGTGAACTTGAACTGGTTCACGCCCTTCTTCAGTTTCACCGTCTTCTTGATCGCCAGGCCCGACTTTTCCTCGCTCGTTCGCGGGGCCAAACCTAAGGCCAGGTCATATTTTCCGGCCGGGCCGCGATTGATCACCGTCACGTCGAACTTCACGGTCTGGAGGTCTTCCTGCGGCTGAACGAAGATGTCCTCGACGAAGGCCGCCGCCGTGGCATAGAGTTCCACCGGCTGCCAGATGCCGCCGAAGTTGTAGTACCAGCCGGCCTTCCAGGTGGGAATGTCCGACTGGCTGAGCGGCGCTCCGGTACGGAAGCCCTGAATCTTTCGCCTTCGCGGCGGATCGATCACCCGGACCACCAGTTCGTTGCCCTCGGCCCGGACCAGGCCGGTCACGTTCAGCACGAACGGCGTATAGCCGCCTTCGTGTTGCCCCACCTTCTTGCCATTCAGGAAGACCTCGGCGAAATAGTTGACCGCCCAGAACTTCAGGTGCAACTGTTTGTCGAGCAGCGCGGCCGGCACGTCGAACGTGCGGCGATAGAAGCCCTGGCCGTCGTAGCCCGGCCGGGCCTCTTCCCAGACGCCCGGGACGTTGACCGGAACGGTCTTCGCCCCGCGGCGGAAACAGTCGGCCTTGAGCGATTCGTGGTCGTCAAAAATGACTTCCCAAACTCCGTTGAGTGAGATGGACTTTCGCTGCACGCCTGGGTTCTCCTTAATTTTTCTGTTCCCGCGGGCCACGGGTCCTTCGACACCGCTTGCATTTCGTAAAAGAACGCTGTATTATCCCGTTTCTTGACCGCCGGTCAAGCTGGATAATCGCCTGAATTGGAAAGGTTGTTCCATGAACCAACGCGAACGTTTTCTGGCCGTCTTCAACTATCAGCCCGTCGATCGCTGTCCGATTTGGGACTTCGGCTTCTGGACCGAGACGCTGGCCCGCTGGCGCGGCGAGCAGGGTCTGCCGGCCGACGCCAACCCGGACGACTTCTTCGGCATGGACCGCCAATGGGTCTACTCCGGCCTCATCACCGCCCTGCTGCCGCACTTCCCGTACACGGTCCTCGAGGACCAGGGCGAGATCCAAATCACGCTCGGCGGGGACGGCGTTATCGCCCGCGGCCCCAAAGACCAGACCTCCATGCCCGACTTCATCGGCTACACCCTCAAGGACCGGGCCACCTGGGAAGAGCATTATAAGTGGCGGCTCGATCCCGACATGCCCGGCCACATCCCGCCGGAGTTCATCCAGAACTGCTACGACGTATGGCCCGACAGCAAACGCGACTTCCCCATCCTCGTCCATTGCGGCTCGGTCTTCGGAGACCTTCGCAACTGGCTGGGCCTGGAGAACTTCAGCTACATCCAGGTCGACGATCCGCCGCTCTTCCGGGAAATGGTCGAGACCATCGGCAATTGCATCGCCGTCACCCTGGACCGGGCTTTGGCCACGGCCCAGAAGGCCGGTGTCACCTTCGACATGGGCCACTTCTGGGAAGACATCTGCTACAACCACGGGCCACTGATCAACCCCCAGACCTTCGTTGAAATCGGCATCCCGCAGATCAAACGGATCACCGACATCTGCCGCAAGTACGGCGTCCCGTTCTTCAGCGTCGATTGCGACGGCAAGGTGGACGAACTGATCCTACCCTGGCGCGAGGCCGGCGTCTCGACCATGTTCCCCATCGAGATCGGCGACTGGGCCGACCCATTGGAACTTCGCCGGCGCTTCGGCAAGGAACTGACCATGATGGGCGGCGTCGACAAGCGGACCATGGCCCGCAGCCGCAAGGAAATCGACGCCATGATCGACCGCCTCACGCCGCTGGTGGAGGAGGGCGGCTTCCTGCCGACGCCCGACCATCGCGTGCCGCCGGACGTTTCGCTCGACAATTACATCTATTACCTTAACCGCATCAAGCAGGTCTGGGGCAAGGGTCTGTCCGACGTGCGGCCCACCGGCACGCCGGAGAAGCCGAAGAAGAAGCGAATTAAAAATTAAAAATGCAAAATTAAAAATTGAAAGAAGAATCAGAAAAAGAAGAAACAACACCCTCACCCTACCATCTCCCCTCAAGGGAGAGGGGTGAGGAAGAAGAAAAAGAAGACACACACACTTTGGCCCGACTTCGTCGGGCTTCAAAGTGTGGCACCCGGAGTTCGAGCTTGATTAATTATCCCCGCCTCACGAATTGCCTCAACCAGAACACGGCCCGCAGGCGCGGCGAAAACGCAAAGCCCTGCTCCACCGGCTGGCACGGAATCCAGCGCACCTCGCCCGGATGGCGCAGACCCCAGGTGACGAACGCGCTGGTCTCGGCGATCATCCGTTGGCGATCTTCATCGTAACCGGAATAGCTCATGTCCACATTATACTCCACCTCGATGGGCATTTCACCCCTCTCCCTTGGGAGAGGGTGGCCCGAAGGGCCGGGTGAGGGGTTTCGCTCCGGACTCTCATGGCGGCAAAAACCGCCGCCATGCCACCCACCTGTTTCATTTTTCATTTTCAATTTTTAATTTTTAATTCTTCCATTCCGCCGTATCATCACACCTATGAAACTCCTTCTTTCGCGCGGCCTGCGGATTCGCCTCGTCGTTTACCCCGTCCTGGGCCTGATCGTCGGCGTCGCCGGCTGCGGCCAGGGCAACCGACTTTTCTACTGGCCCGACAACGTCATCTACAGCGATCCCGCCGCCCAGGGCGTCCACGTCGAAGACGTCTGGTTCGCCTCGGCCGACGCCACCCGCCTGCACGGCTGGTTTATCCCCGCCGTCGGCCCGGCGCGCGGCACCGTCCTCTATTACCACGGCAACGCCCAGAACTTGACCGCCCACTACCGACGTGTCGCCTGGCTCCCCGACGCCGGCTACAATCTCTTCTTCTTCGACTATCGCGGCTTCGGCCAGAGCGCCGGCCACCCCGACCGCGACGGCCTGGCCCTCGATTCCATCGCGGCGCTCAAATACATTCAGACCCGGCCCGACGTGGACAAGAAATCCCTGGTCGTCTTCGCTCAGAGCCTGGGCGGGGCCTGCGCTCTGGCGGCGCTCGGCGAGACCGATCCGCACGCGGTCCGCGGCGTCGTCATCGACTCCTCCTTCTACTCCTACCGCGGCGTCGCCTGCGAAAGCCTCCAGGCCAACTGGTATTCCTGGCTCTTCAGTTGGCCCCTCTCGACCTTGGGCGTCACCGACGACCACAGCCCGTCTCTGACCCTGGCCCGCCTCGCCCCCACGCCGCTCCTGGTGCTGCACGGCGACGCCGACCAGGTCGTGCCCTTCACACAAGGCCAGCGCCTGTTCGACCAGGCCGGACAGCCCAAAACTTTCATCCACATTCCCGGCGGCCGCCATTGCGACGGCGTCAGTTCTGACCGCCACGGCGAGACTTATCGCAAAATCATTCTCGACTTTTTCGACCGGGCCATCTCCGGTAAGAATTAAAAAGGGGACGGAGCATAATGGCACTTCCTTAAGGCGCTGAGGCGTGTTGGAGCCTCCAATCGCGGCGGGATATTTTGAGTCGTTCGTAATGTCTGGGTTCGCGGCGGATGGCCCGCGGTTCGACGCGACCGGGACGATAGGGTACGATGGACCGG
>CAIYVX010000039.1 GCA_903929765.1 uncultured Planctomycetia bacterium | reverse complement strand
CCCCAACCGCCGGGTGGCATGGTCCGGCGAAGACGGGCCATGAAGAATAACCGTCGAACTGGAAACCGTTGTTTTTTCTGCTGTTTCTGATAGGAAAAAAAAGAGGCCGAAACCATTCTCCGGTTTCGGCCTTTTCATGTTAGTGGCGAGGCCAACGGGACTCGAACCCGCAACTTCCAGATCGACAGTCTGGCACTCTAACCAATTGAGCTATGGCCCCGCGCCGTCGGACCTATCTATCAGCCAAATCCGAACACGACTATTGTGCCGTCCGAAGCCCGTTTTGTCAATGTTTTTCAAGAAACCTGCTTAAATCGTCCCCTTGCTCGACGGCACGCCCGTGGCCCGCGGATCATTTTCCGTGGCTTGCCGCAAGGCCCGGGCCGTAGCCTTGAAAATCGCCTCGGCCAGGTGATGAGCGTTGGCCCCGTAGGGCACCTGGACGTGGAGGTTCATCCGGGCGTTGTTCGCCAGAGCGAGCAAGAATTCCCGCACCAGTTCCACGTCGAACTCGCCGATTCGGTCGACCGGAAATTCCGCCAGGTAGACCAGGTAGGCCCGCCCGCCCAGATCGACCGCCGCCGTCGCCAGCGTCTCGTCCATCGGCACCGCGGCTGCGCCGTAGCGCACAATTCCCGCCCGCTCGCCCAGGGCCTGATCCAGGGCCTGGCCCAGGACGATGCCCACGTCCTCGACCGTGTGATGTCCGTCCACGCCCAGGTCGCCGCGCGCCTCGATCGACAGGTCGATCAGACTGTGCCGCGCCAGCAGCGTCAGCATGTGATCGAAGAACCCCAACCCCGTGGCGATTTCGGCCCGGCCCGTGCCGTCGAGGTTGACTCGGGCGGTGATTTCCGTTTCGCCGGTCTTGCGGGCGACTTCGGCGGTCCGACCTTTTCGCTTGGCCATCGGAGGCTCCTTTTATCCTAGAATCGTCTTGATCTCCGCCAGCAGCCGCTCATTTTCCTGCGGCGTGCCGACGGTGATGCGCACATACTCTCGCACGCGCGGCCGATGGAAAAAGCGGATCATCACGCCGCGAGCCTTCAACTGCAGGTAAAGCTGCTCGGCCGAGATTTTCGGCGTCCGGGCGAACAGGCAATTCGCCTGGCTGTCGAGGACGGTGAAGCCCAGAGACCGCAGCGCCACCGCCAGCCGCGTCCGTTCGGCCAGAATCTTCCGCACGTTTTCGCGCAGCCAGTCCTGGTCTTCCAGCGCCGCCTTTGCCGCTGCCAGCGACAACTGATCGCAATTGTACGAATCCTTGACCTTCATCAGTTCGGTAATAATTTCTGCCGGTCCGACCATGAAGCCGAAGCGCACACCCGCCAGGCTGTAGGACTTCGACAGCGTCCGCATGACCAGGACGTTTTTCTCGTTTCGCGCCAGCCGCATGGCGTTGTCGTCGGCGAAATCGACGTAGGCCTCGTCGATCAGGAGGACGCCGGGAATGCTCCGGGCGATGCGTTCCAGCGCCGCCACCGGCGCCGCCAGTCCCGTCGGAACGTTCGGGTTGGCCACGATCACGAGCGGCGCTTTGGACGCCGCCAGCGCCTCCACCGGCAACGAAAAATCCTCCGGGCACTCGTGGCTCTCGAACGGTGCGTCCTGCAACTCCGCCAGCGTTTCGTAGAGCGAATAGGTCGGGTAACAGGTCGCCAGCGCCCGTCCCGGCTCCGTGAAAGCCCGCGCCGCCATCGTCAGCAAATCGTCGGACCCGTTGCCGCAAATCACATTGTCCACCGTCACGTCGAAGAGCCGCGCGACCGTCTGGCGAACCTCGGTGCCGAGAGGATCAGGGTATTTCCGTAGTTTTTCCAGCGTGGCCCGAACCGCCTCGAGCGCCCGCGGCGACGGCGGGTAGGGGTTTTCGTTGGTGTTGAGCTTCACCACC
Organism: uncultured Planctomycetia bacterium; assembly: GCA_903929765.1. Lineage (GTDB taxonomy): Bacteria > Planctomycetota > Phycisphaerae > FEN-1346 > JAACEH01 > CAIYVX01. The sequence continues at coordinate 94,678 of CAIYVX010000039.1, read as the reverse complement.
GCCGGATCGGTCGGCTGTTCGCCGGGCATGTACCCGGCCATGGCCGCGATATTTTTGCGAACATAATTCACTTCGTGCCGCCTTTCTCCCCGAGCCGCACCGTCACGCTGCGGGCGTGGGCCTCGAACCGCTCGGCTTCGGCCAGGGTGACAATCTGTTCGGCGTCGGCCGCCAGGGCCTCGCGGGTGTACTCGATCACGCTCATGCGCTTGCGGAAATCGTTCGCCGACAGGCCCGAAGCGAACCGCGCCGTCCCGCCCGTGGGCAGCGTGTGGCTCGGACCGGCGAAATAATCGCCCACCGCCACCGGCGTCCACGGGCCGACGAACACCGCTCCGGCCGATCTGATTTTCGCCACCAGCGCCCGCGGCTCCCGCGTCTGAATCTGAAGGTGTTCCGGGGCCAGAAAATTCGCCACGCGGCAAGCTTCGTCCAGGTCCCGCACCTCGACAATCGCGCTGAACCGCTCGACCGCGTCGCGCACCACCGCCGCCGACTTCATCCCGGCCAGCGCGCACTTGATCTCATCCTCGACGCGCCGCCCCAGCCCCGCATCGTCCGTCACGAGAATGCAGCAACCGGGATTGTGTTCGGCCTGGCTCAGCAGGTCCGCCGCCAGCCGCGCCGCGTCGGCCGAGGAGTCGGCGATGACCAGCACCTCCGACGGCCCGGCAAACATGTCGATGTCCACCTGGCCCTGAACTTCCTTCTTCGCCAATTGCACGAACAGGTTTCCCGGCCCGACGATCTTGTCCACGGCCGGAATCGTCCGCGTGCCGTAGGCCAGCGCCGCCACCGCTGTCGCGCCGCCCAGGCGATAAACCTCCGTCACTCCCGCCACGCCGCACGCCGCCAGGACCAGGCTGCGAATCCGCCCGCCCTCAGCCGGCGGGCTGACCACCACCACCTCCTCGACCCCCGCCACCTGGGCTGGTACGACTGTCATCAGCACGCTCGACGGATAAGCCGTCGCCCCGCCGGGCACATAAACCCCGACTCGCCGCAACGGGCGATAAACCATTGCCAGCCGCCGCCCCGGCGAAACCACCGGCTCGGGATCATCGGCCATCGTCGCCGCCTGGAACCGCCGGATGTTCGCCGCCGCCTGCCGCAAGGCCTCGATCACCGCCACCGGCGTCGCCGCCACCGCTGCGTCAATTTCCTCTTGCGGCACGCGCAGCGTCTGGGCCGACAGCCGCACCCGGTCGAATTTTTCCGTGTACGCGATCACCGCCTCGTCGCCGCGCTCGCGCACCGCCGCCAGCACCTCGCGCACATTCTCCAGCGGCGTCCGCCCGTCCGAAAGTTTCCGCTGCCATTCCGCCACCAGCCCCTGATCCAGCCCCAGGGCGGCGCGCAGCCCGGCCAATTCCTTCTGGCCGTCGGGAGATTGCATTTTTATCGTCTTCACGCTGACTTCCTTATGGCCTTTTCTTCTTTTTCACCCCTCTCCCTTGAGGGGAGAGGGTAGGGTGAGGGTGTTGCTGTTTCTTCTTTTGCCGTTCCTCAAGCCTTAAGCCTCAAGCCTTAAGCCTGCTGTTCTCAATCCGCAATGCGGTATCTGATAATATGCCACAGCGCCGCCAGGCCGTCGCGCCAGGTGATTTTTTTGCCCTCGGCGTAAGTGCGGCCGTAATACGCGATGGCCACTTCGTAGACCCGCCACTGGCCGCGCGCCACCTTCTGAATCAGTTCCGGCTCGACGCCGAACCGGTTGCTGCGAATCTTGATTTTCTGGAGCACCTCGCGGCGAAACGCCTTGTACCCCGCCTCCATGTCGGTCAGGTTCAGCCCGCTCAACATGCACGACACGAGCGTCAGAAAGCGGTTGGCCACGTAATGCCAGAAATAAATCACGCGGTGCGTCTCGCCGATAAAGCGGCTGCCGATCACCACGTCCGCCCGCCCGTCCCGCAGCGGGGCCAGGAGCCGCGGATAGTCCGCCGGATCGTACTCCAGATCCGCGTCCTGCACCAGCACCACCTCGCCGGTGGCCGCCGCAAACCCCGTCCGCAGCGCCGCCCCTTTGCCGGCGTTCTTCTCGTGCCGCAGCACCCGCACGCGCGGCTCCTCGGCCGCCAGTTCCGCCAGGATCGCCGCCGACCCGTCCGTCGAGGCGTCGTCCACGGCGACCAACTCAATAGTATCCTGAATCGGCGCCGCCAGCACGCGCCGCACCGCCTCGCGGACCGTCGCCGCTTCGTTGTACACCGGCATGACCACCGAGACTTTCACCGCAGCGCAGCCCTCCAGGACGAGGCCGATTATAGCGGCGGGAATGCGAAATCACAACGCCAGACGCCAGATCAGCATGTTCTCGAGGGCGACCGCCGGGGTCAGGCGATAGGCCAGGCGCCGTATCTCCAGCAACTCGCAGCCGTTGCGGGCATAGAAGCGACAGGCCGGCACGTTGTTGTCCTGCGTCTCAATCACGAGGAACTTGCACCCGCTCGCCCTGGCCCACTCGACCGCGCGGCGAAAGAGGGCCGTGTCCACGCCACTGCGGCGGGCCGAGGCAGCGACGCGAATATCGAAGAGGGTGGCGGTGTCCGGTTGTCCTTGTGGGGCGATCATCGTCGGCGTGGGCGGAGCCACGGCGGCGCCGCCGACGGGCCGCCCGGAAGCGGTGGCCAGAAAAATCCCCCAGGTGTTCAGATCAAAGTGCTCGGCCCAGGCTATATGCGTCTCGCTCTCGGCGAACTTCGTGTAAGGCGTGGCGACGGCTCTTTCCGTCAGCTTGATTCCGCCGAAGCCGCCGTCGGCCGTCTCGCATTCGAGAGTGGACGTGACAAGAAATGCGGGGGAAACCGAGAAGTATGCGGCCCAGTTTGTGGTCCCGATTTCGGTGATTTGCAAGGCCATGACCGGCTCCTTCGACGCGACGGCAGAGAAGCATCATGGGCAATCCGGCGGGGAAAGTCAACGCCTACAAAAAACCACGGCGGGACAAGGCCCGCCGTGGCACATGAGTTTCCTGCATTCGAGAAGCACACACTTTGGCCCCGGCGAAGCGCCGGGTCTTCAAAGTGTGGCACCCGGAATTAGAGTTTTCCTTCGAGCAGCTTCTCCTCGGCTTCTTTGGTCCACGGCCCCTCGACCAGTTGCGAGATCGGCGTCAGCGGCAGGTCGATCTGCGGATAGATGACGATGCGGCCGGGGAACGTCCCCTTATGCGTGTGATCGACGCCTTCCTTCAGGCCGCCCAGGCCCGCCACGGCGGCGACGGCGTTGTTCGGGTTGAGCTTGCCCTTTGCAGAAAGGTCCAGAACCTGCTGGAGCGAGTGAATCGGCGAGCCGCTCGTGGCCAGCATGGTCCACTGGCCGTAGTGCATCTCGTTGAGGTTGAGTTTGATGTTGGCCGAGTCGCCCGTGGGGAAGCCGGCGAAGACGTTCATGAAACTCCGCAGCGACAGGTAGGGCAGGGCGGCCTCGGCGACTTTGGCCACGGGGGCCAGGATGACGATGTCGTCGACGCTCTTCGGGGCGATGTGGTTTTCGATCTTGTCCTTGCTCAGGTCGATCAGCACCAGCTCGCAACCCTTTTCCGCCGCCAGCGGGCCGAACGTGCGGCGCATGTGTTCGAGCCGGTCGGCCTTCATTTCGCTGACATAGATTTTTTTCGCCCCGTCGCGAATCCCCTTTTCGATGTGCATCAGGCCCAGCGGCCCCGAGCCGCAATACCAGGCCGTGCCACCCGGCAGTACCCCCTGGTTGTGCCGGTGGTTCTCGTAGCTGAACAGGACGCAGGCCCACGGTTCGGCGATGGCCACCGCCGAGTAACCGAGCGACTTGTCCACCGGCAGCAGGAACCCGCCCTCGTGCACCAGCGGCGGAATGGTGACGTATTGCTGATCGGCCCCGGCCAGTTGGTAGCCGAAGGCCATCGGCACCTGGTTGACATAGATGTCGGCCTGGACGCTGTAGCGCCGCCCGACCTTGAACTTCTCCGTGAGCGCTTCGCCCACGGCCACCAGCGTGAGCGAAACCTCGTGGCCGGGAATCGCCGGATTAGCCGTCAAATCTCGCCCTTGCATCCGGGCGTGGGCCGGACCCTGATTGATCAGCTTCACGTCGCTGGCGCAAATGCCCACCGCATCGACGCGGGCCAGCAGTTCGTTCGCCCCCGGCGCCGGCACCGGCACCGTGTCGAGCGTCAGGTTCTCCAGCCCCGGCCCATGAATCCGCCAGGCTTTTTGCGTCACCGGAATGGTCTTGTACGGTTTTTTGAAACCACGGTACAGTTCGAGTTTCGACATAATCATTCAACCTTTCTTTGTCCGGTATTATACCCCTCTCCCTCGAGGGAGAGGGTAGGGTGAGGGTGCACCTGTTTCTACCTAATCACGCCTGATCTGTTGTTTCCCCTCTTCTTTTAATTTTTCATTTTTAATTTTGAATTTTTACCTCACAAACACCTGTCCCGCATCGACCACCAGCGCCTGCCCGCTGATCACGCGGGCCTGGTCCGACGCCAGGAACACCGCCGCATTGGCGATGTCGTCCTGTTTGATTTCCTGCCCTAGCGCGGTGAGAGAAACATAATACGGAATCACTTCTTCCGGCTTGATGCCGCGCTTCTTCGCCGCCTGCTTGATGTACTCCGGGTTCCAGATTTTCGACCCCTCGAACACGTTCCCTGGGCAGATCGCGTTCGAGCGAATGCCGTGCTTGCCTAGTTCCAGGGCCAGGCCGCGCATGAGCTGTAGTTCGCCGGACTTGGTCACATTGTAAGCCGCATTGTTCTTCGAGGCGTCCAGGCCGGTCTTCGACGAAACGAACACGAGCGACCCGCCGGTCTTCTGGCGGATCATCCACCGCGCCGCCTCGCGCGCCGCCAGAAAATATCCGGTGAGATTGATTTCGAGCGTCTTGCGGAACGCCCCGACCGGGAAATCCTGAATCGGAAAAGCCGGGGCGATCCCCGCCGCCGCCACCACCACGTCCACCGCGCCGAAGCACAAAACCGTGTTGCGGAACAGCGCGGCCATGCTCTCTTCGCCGGTCACGTCCGCCGCAATGGCGAACCCGCGCGGCGAGCGGCAACGCTGCCGAATCATCTCCGCCGTTTCCGTCGCCGCTTCAATGTCGATGTCGGCCAGGGCCACGTGAGCTCCCGCCGTCGCCAGACCCATTGCGATCCCGCGACCCAGCCCCGACCCGGCCCCGGTGACGATGGCCACCTTTCCCGTCAGCGGCCCCGGCGCTCCCGCCTCGGCCTTGGCCAGCAGCCGCCGGAACGCCTCGACCTCCCAGCCGTTGATGTAACCGGCCTGGGCCTCGGTCATCAGTTCCGGCCCGCCGAAGCGCAGCGTTCGTTCGATCACCTCAAGCTGCGAGCAGTAGACCACCGCCGTGGTGCGGATGGCCTGGTGCGTGTCGCCGATGGCCAGGAACCCTTGGCCGGGCACCAGCACCGTGCGCGGCGGTTCGCCGTATTTCTTCACATACGCCGCCAGAAGCGGTCCCACCTTGCCCGCCGGCCGCGCCGGCAGCATCAACGGATGAGCCAGACAATAAACCACCGAGTCCGGCGTGTTGTTGATCTTAAGGATTTCGGCGGCATCGCTGCGGCTCAGCAGCCGCTTCGCCGTCTCGTCGGGAATGAATTCGATCAGCCGCTGTTCGGCCTTCAGGTCGACCAGCCCGCGTCGCAATTCCACGATCAGGTCGAGAAGTTGGTCGTTGGAAATGGCCGCCGGCCCGCCGGCGAACTTCACCGCCGGACGCGACTTGTAAAGCTTCTCGCAATCCGCGACGATATTTTTGGTCAGTTCCACCGCCCGCTTCGCCGAGTCCGACGAAACGAACAGGCCGTGATCGCCCAGGAACAGGGCGTCGGGAATCGCCCCGCCGTGCGCCGCCTGGAACTTCTCGACCGCGTCGCGGCACAGGCAGGCCAGCGGATGACCGGGATTGCTGTACGGCACCCAGACGTGCGTGAACTTTCCCTTGCGGGCCAGTTCGGCCGTGACTTTTTCCGATTGTTTGCTGCACAGAATGCCGTTGACGGCGATGGGATGAATGTGGACGACATACCGCTGGAGCATGGCGTGCAGCGTCGCCTCGCACGACGGCCGCGCCGCCGGGTCCGGGGTGGCCGTGACCGCCGCGTACATGGCGTTGAGGACGTAGGGTTCGCGCTGGGCGTCGGGCATTTCCGCCGCACAGCGGTCGGCCAGCAGCGTGGCCAGCGGCGGCAGGGCCATCGTCACCCACCCGCGCTCCGGGCTCATGTGCCGCAGCCCGCTGCCCGAGGCCTTGATGTGCATCGCCGTCCGCGCCGCATTTTTGACCGAAGTGTTGCCGCCGCCGGCCTGCACCAGGCGGTCGTCCGACCCCACGTCGCGGCTGATTTCGATCAGTTTCAGGACATCCGCATCAACAATTTTCTTGCTCATGGTCCTGCTCTTGCCTTTCGTTAACGGTCTGCTCTGCCACTGGAGAACACGGGTAACGGTGGAAACTGAGGAAGAAAACCATTTTCGCAAATTTCCACCGCTTGTCAATGCTCCGCCGCAGTTTACAATGGGCGGACAAGCACGATGAGTGGCATGGTCCGGCGCAGACGGGCCATGAAGAGAGACCGTTCGAGGGGAGGCTGTTTTTGTTTCTTCACCCCTCTCCCTTGGGAGAGGGTGGCCGCGCAGCGGCCGGGTGAGGGGTTGAGGCTGAAACCCTCATGAATAAGAATGTGCCACGGCGGGTCTTGTCCCGCCGTGCGAATGCCAGCGCAGGATACAAATAATGGCCGACCGACACGGACTCCTGATGATTCACACCGGCGAAGGCAAGGGCAAGACCTCGGCGGCGCTGGGCCTGGCCTTGCGGGCCTGGGGCGCGGGCCTGCGCGTCTCGATCCTCCAGTTCGTCAAGCAGCGCGAGACCGGCGAACATCGGGCCGTCGCCCGCATCGCCAGCCCGGACCTCGAAATCGAACTGCTGGGCACGGGCTTCGTCTTCCAGGCTCCTCCGGCGGCGGAAGCCGTCGCGGCGGCGCGGCGGGCGCTCGAGGCGGCGCGGGCGCGGCTGACCGGCGGGCGGTTCGACCTCGTGATCCTGGACGAAATTTTTTCCGCTCTCGCCGCCGGACTCGTGACCGAGGCCGAGATCGTCGCCCTGGCCGACCTGCGCCCCGCCACGGTTCATTTACTCCTTACCGGTTGCGGCGCGCCGGCGGCGCTCGTCGAGCGAGCCGACCTGGTGACAGAAATGCGGAACGTTAAACATCCGTTTGATCGCGGAGTCGAGGCCCAGGCGGGCATTGAGTTCTGAGCGGCCTCGGATTTCCTTTGACCGCCGGGCGGCGGGAATCTAAAGTTGACATCGCCTTTCCATTCATGGGCAAAGCGGCCGGCGGCGCGGGAGGACTTGATATGCTCATCCTGGGTGTTACCTTGTTGTGGTCCGCGTATCTCCTTTGTTTCCTCCTGGGCCTGGGCTACGCCGTCTTCGCCGCCATCTTCGGGGCCTTCAGCGGCCACGATTTCGGCGGCGGCGGGCACGATGTCTCCGTGCCGCACGACCTGGGCGGCGGCCACGACGTCGTCGCCGGCTACGACGCGACCTCGGCCGACGTCGGCGGCCATGCCGTCGGCGACATCTCCCACGAACCCGCCATCAGCCCCTTCAGCCCGCCCATCGTCGCCATGACGCTGATCACTTTCGGCGGCACCGGGATCATCTTTACCGAGGTCTTAGGCTGGGGAGTTCTTTCGCTGTTGCCGAGTTCCACCTCCGGCATCGGCATGGGCGTGCTGACGTTCTTCTTTTTCTATACGATTATCCGGAAGGTACAGGGGTCGAGCAGCCCCTCGCAGGACGAGACCGTCGGCGTGACGGCAGAAGTGATAACGGCGATTCCCGCCGACGGCGTGGGCGAAATCGCTTACGTCTGCCGCGGGGCACGCTTCACCGCCCAGGCCCGTAGCGTCGCCGGTCACATGCTGCCGTGTCACAGCGTGGTGGTTCTTACGCGCTGGGTGGGCAATACGGCCGAGGTGAAACCGGAAGAAACGAAGGCATAATGTTGGTCGGGCCCTGGCCCGACATCATCTAACGAAAGGATGGCAGCCATGTGGAGTAGCGTGTTGGCCGATGTTCTCGGGACCGAGAAGGGGTCGTACGGCTGGGCGGTAATCGTCGTTGGCTCCTTCTTGTTTGTGGCTTTCACGATCGTCTGGATGATTGCCCGCCGCTGGATCAAGGTCGGGCCGAACCAGGTGCTGGTCATCTCCGGTATGAAGCACAGCACGGCCACCGGCCGCGTCGGCTTCCGCATCGTCAAGGGCGGCGGCGCCTTTGTCTATCCGATGTTCGAGAAGTACGACATCCTGAGCTTGGAAATCATCACCATCGACATCAAGACGCCGGAGGTCTACACGGTGACCGGCGTCCCGATCATGGTTGACGGCGTGGCCCAGATCAAGGTCAAAGGCGACGACGTTTCGATTTCCACCGCGGCCGAGCAGTTCCTGTCGATGGACCGGGTGCACGTCGCCGAGATCGCCCACCAGACCCTCGAAGGCCATCTCCGGGCCATCGTCGGCATGTTGACCGTCGAAGAAATTTACAAGAATCGCGACGCCTTCGCCCAGCGCGTCCAGGAAGTCGCCGCCGGCGACATGGCCAACATGGGCCTCTCCATCGTCAGCTTCACCCTCCGCGACATCCGCGACAACCAGGGCTACCTCGAAGCCCTCGGCCGGCCGCGCACCGCCCAGGTCAAACGCGACGCCATCATCGGCCAGGCCGAAGCCGACCGCGACGCCATGATCCGCTCCGCCGAGGCCAACCGCCTGGGCCAGGAAGCCAAGTTCGCCGCCGACGCCCAGATCGCCCAGGCCCAGCGCGACTACGAAATGAAGCGGGCCGACTATCAGGCCGCCGTCAACGAGAAGAAGGCCCAGGCCGACCTCGCTTACGACCTCCAGCAGAACAAGACCATGCAGCTCGTCAAGGCCGAAGAAATCCACATCCTCAGCGTCGAGAAGGAAAACATGATCGACGTGCAGGAAAAGGAAATCACCCGCAAGCAGAAGGAACTCGATTCCACCGTCAACCGTCCCGCCGACGCCGAACGCTACCGGATCGAAACGCTGGCTTCGGCCGAGCGGTTCCGCCTCGAAGCCGAGGCCGAAGGCCAGGGCCGGGCCAACGCCCAGATCGGCGAAGGCGAAGCTGCCGCCAGCAAGGCCAAGGGTCTCGCTGCCGCCGAAGTCGTCCAGGCCACGGGTCTGGCCGAGGCTGCGGCGAACAAGGCCAAAGGTCTGGCCGAGGCCGATGTTATTCTGGCTCAGGGAAATTCGACCGCCGAGGCCATGGAAAAGAAAGCCGCCGCCTGGCGCAACTATAACGAAGCCGCCATCATCCAGATCTTCCTCGAAAACGCTCCGGCCCTGGCCCGGGCCATTGCCGAGCCGCTCGCCAAGACCGAGAAGATCGTCATCGTCAGCAACGGCGGCGGGGCTACCGCTGGGGCGAATAAGGTCACCCAGGACGTGATCAGCATCATGACCCAGATGCCCGAGGCCGTCAAAGCCCTGACCGGCCTCGACATCAACCAGGCCCTGGCCAAACTCAACAAGCTCGGCGACAAGAAAGAGCCGGAGGCCAAGCCGGCGGAAGGAAAGAAGTAAAAAGGTAAAAGTAAAATGGCAAAAGTTGAAGATCGGGTGCCACGGTCATAAACTGTTCTTTCATTCTGAGCCAAAAATGAAAACCGGAATTCTGGCGGCTTTCCTATTGCTTCTTTTCCTCAACCTCCTCTTCGCGGCCAACACCGACAGTTCGGCCGTTCCGGCGGCGAGCACCAGCGCCGTCATGGCTTCAGCCACCTCGGCTTCGAGCGCCGTCAAGCCCGGCCATGAATTCTTTGGCATCGTCACCGGCAAGGCCCGCAAGATTGCCTATGTCGTCGACCATTCCGGTTCCATGACCGAAACTATCGGCTATCTCCGCAACGAGGTCAAACGCTCCATTCGTTCTCTCGAATCCGACCAGTCCTTCTTCATAACCTTCTTCTCCTCCGGTCCGACCATCGATTTCCCGGCGAAGACGGCGGGCCTGGCGCCGGCCAACGACCAAGACAAGCGCGAAGCCTACGAGTTTATCAATAAGATTAAGGCCGAGGGCCAGACCGATCCTTCCGACTCCTTGAAGAAGGCCTTCACCCTCCAGCCCGACGTCATCTACATCCTGACCGACGGCGAGTTCGACGCGAAGACCGCCGACCTGATCAAACAGCTCAACGCCAAACACAAGGTACGTATCAACACCATTTGTTTTATCTACTCCGACGGCCGGAAGCTCCTCAAAAGCATCGCCGAGGACAACAATGGCAAGTACCGCTTCGTCAACGAGGAGGACGCCAAAAAACTGGAAAAGGAACCCGAACTGCCCTCCGCCACGCCGCGCAGCCAGAAACCCCCGGCCCCCAAAGCGGCGTCGTGACCGAGAATTTGTCACGGCGGGCGGATTCTTCTTCTTTTCTCAGCCCCGGCTCGCGTCGGGGCCAATTTTTTTGAACTATCTCGGCCTGGGGACGTATTTTCTTGTGGCGGCCGCACTGACTTCAAGGAGAAGCCATGAGAACCGGGCTTATGTTGGTTATTATTATGCTGTTGGCGGACTGCACGACACGAAATCCACCGCCGGCAGAGACACCGGGCAGCGCGATGAGCGCGGCACAACCGTCGGAGACAGAGACCACTTCAGAAGGTGTCATCATCGACCCCCCACCTCCGCCACCTCCACCGCCGAAAAAGGTAGTGTACGTAATTGACCTTTCCGCATCGATGTCCGACACGGTTCCTTACTTAAAGCACGAGCTTAAACGCTCAATCCGGTCTTTGCGACCGAGTGACAGTTTTTGGGTCACATTCTTCTCCTCCGGTCCGACGCTCGATTTGCCAACCGGTAAGCATAAAATGCTCCCGGCTACCGTTCCCAATAAGGAAAAGGCTTACGATTTTATAGATAGCATAGTTGCTTCCGGACAGGCGGATCCGGCGGAGGCGATCAAGAAGGCCTTCGACTGTCAGCCGGACCGGATCTACATCGTGACGGATGGTGATTTCGAACCGGGCATAGCTGATCTCATTGTGAAGCTTAACCCCAAGAAGGAAGTGATGGTTAATACGATCAGCTTCATTCACTCTAAAGGGGAACCTCTCCTCCGGAAGATCGCCGAAGAGAACGAGGGGACGTATCATTTTGTGAACGAGGAAGATGTCAAGATGCTGATGACGAAATGAATGAATTCACAGAAAGCATGAGCAAACGGCCGGCTTCAGCCGGCCGCCGCTGTTTTGGCCACGCAAAATTATCAGAGCGGGTATAATGTCCCGAACGTTTGGGCGTTACGTTCACCAACCGAGGGCGACGATGGGCGGTCAACTGGCGGCGATTATTCTGGCGATGCTTCTGGCCTCCGTAGCGGCGCGCGCCGCAAACTCCGATCTTCCCGCGAGTTCCGCCGCCAGCGCCGTTCCCGCCGCCCCCGCGCCGCCTGTGCGGATCGATCCGGTGCCGCCGGAGCATCCGGTCAGCCGCAAGGCGAAGCAACAGTTCGCCGAACTCTTTGGCCAGGACCTGAAAGCTGTAACCGGCTCGGCCGACGGCCTGACTCTCGCCGAGAAAATTTTCGACGAAGTTCGCCAGGGCAGCCACACGCCCGATTTTGTCGGCTACGGTCTCGATCAGGTCGTCTCGCTGGCCAGCGCCTCCGTCGGCGGCGGCCTCTTGGCCTACAACGCCCTGGGCGCCCAGAAGTCGATGTCACTCCGCCCGCGCGCGGGCTGCCTCGAAAAGATGCTGGCCCTCGGCCCGCGCGTCCTGGCCGAGTTGTCTTCGGGGCGCCAGGCGGATTGGCTGAATAAAACTTTTGGTCACGATGCGGCGGAATATGCTGTACTCCTGGCCGCCCGGGGCGACGGGGCCGGAGCGGCGAGAACTCTGGAGGCCGCCGCCGTCGCTGCCGCACAGGCGAGCCTCTCGCCGCCGGACTCTCTGGACTGGGGCCGCGCGGGCGTGGAGTTTTTCAAGAAACTCGATGATTCGATTTCCAAAGCCCAGGCCGATCTGGCCGAGCCGGGGGACCATCCCGACGCCCGCCTCCTGCTCGGCCTTGCCAGACTCGGGCGCGACCGCAAGCCCGCCGACGCCGCCAAGCAGTTGCGAGCCTCGGGCAACGCTGCCGCAGCCAGGCTGGCCAACGCCCTGGACATGGCCTCCGGCGGCGCCGGCGGCGACCTGCTGGCTCTGGCCCGGGCCGAGGCGACTTTGGCCGGCGAGACCAAGGAACTTTATTTCAAGCGGCTCCTCTGGCAACAGGCCGACGAGAACCTCGACCGCTGTCTCCAGGTGATCGACCTGAATAAGGACGATCGCCAGGAGGCCATGCGGCTGAAGGACGAAGCGGCGACCTGGCTCGCGCATCTCGCCGGCGAACTTCCGCCGGTCGTGGCCGCCGAGTTGGCCGCCGCCGCTGCCCGGCCCCCGGAACTGGCCGACGAGGAGACCGAGTCGCACCAGACCTTTTTCGGCATTCCTTTCCGCCAGGCCAAACGGGTCGTCTACCTGGTCGACTGTTCCGCCTCCGCCGGCGGCGACCTGGCCCTGGTGAAGGCCGAGTTGGACAAGTCCATTGCCGCCCTGGCCGGCGAGCAGAATTTTTCCATCGTTTTCTGCGGCAGCAACTCGGCCCAGGTTCTCCCCGGCGGGCTGATCGCCGCCGGCGACGACAACAAAGAGGCCGCCCTGAAATTCATCGCCGACTTCGTGCCGCACGGCCGGGCCAATCCCAAAGCCGGCCTGACCAAAGCCTTCGCCCTCGATCCGACCGTACTCTGCCTCCTGACCGACGGCGATCCCGGCGCGGCCGCCGTCAAACAGGTGGCCGACCTGAACAAGCACCACGTCACGGTCGTCCACACCTTTGCCTTCGGCAGTTCCATCGGCGCCGGCGTCCTGCGCGAAATCGCCGCCGCCAACGGCGGGGCCTACCGCTTTGTCGGCCAACCCCGCGCCCCGTCGGCCCCGTCGGCGCCGATGTCCGCCGAGGATCGCGACCGCCTCGACCGCCTGATCGGCTACCTGGAAAAAAACGCCGGCGACCCGCTGCCCAAACTCCAGAAGACCATCGAGTTGGCCAAAAACCTCTTGGACAAATACGGCGACGGCGTCCCCGAGCCGCTCCGCAAACGTGCCGAAAAAGTCTTCGCCCGCCTGGGCGTCTGACAAACGGAAATTTATCACCTTATGTTTTGGAGTGTAACTCATGAAGACCAGCGTTGCCTTCTTGATGTTTCTCGTCATGATTTGTGCCTTCGCTGCCATTTTGGATTGTGGCTGTTCGACTCCGCGTCACAATACGGACGCCTCGGCGAATGGTGGTCAGGCGTTGCCGCCACTGCCGGAGTTGCAGGCCGACGAGGCCGAAGAAGACTATCGCTATTCTGCCTGGGAACTCGACCTGACTTGGCCGCAGCCTCTTCCGAAGGCCCCCGCCACCATGGCTGTCTACCGCATTGTCGAACAGCAGCGAAACGCGGTGGATTTGTTGCAAATCGAAGAGAAACTTAACGGTCTTGAAGTGCCCGCGGCATCCTGGCTCGCTGAGGGGAAAACCGCGAGTTACCATAGTTTGAGGCGCCAAGATCCGCCCCTGGCTGGACAACCATTTCCCGACCAAGAGCAGGCCATAGCAATAGCCCGCAAATGCCTCCAGGCGACGAATCTATGGCGCGACGAAGTTGGTCGGCCTATGGTTTGCAACAATACATACTCAATGGATGTCCGTTCCGCCGCCATGGGCGTTTGGTTCTTCCGACAAATTGATGGTCGGGATTTACCCAGTGCGCGAATCAGCGTCCAAGTCGGTCGCGGCGGTCAAGTCCGGGAAATCTTGTTCCAATGGCCGCAACTTGAAAAAATAGGGGACTATCCCATCATCACGGCGGGCGAGGCGAAACACGCGGTCAACGCAGGGCGCGGGCGGTTCAGTGAAGGACTCGAAGAGTGCGGCACAGTTACGGGCGAGGCGCGTAAGCTGGAGTTGGCCTACCGCCAGTACGGGGCCAGCTTGGTTGCACCGGCTTGGACCAGGCGGGTCGTTGCACCCAAAGGAAAATTCGATGTCGGTTGCGATTTGCCTGCGGTGGACCGCGACGCTTGGGGTCCTGTGCGATAATAGCCCCACCCGGCCCTGAAGGGCCACCCTCTCCCAAGGGAGAGGGGTTCCGGCAAAAACATTTCTGAAATTTATTTTTTCTCCCGAACCAATCCGGTTAGAGAACGTATTTGGATACGACTGACAACCGTGCCGCAGGTGCGGTTCGCCGGTCAGCGCAAGGGCCCTTGCGACAGATGCTCACTCGGAACTTGCCCGGCCTTGGTACGGCATGTGACTGGGCGCATTTGTCGGTTCTGCCGACGCGGCACCTTTGCGCTGCGGCGGCAGAGCCGGGGAGGCCTGCCATGAGTCTGCGATTTCGCTGCCAGCAGTGCGGCAAGCGCCTGCAAGTCGATGAGAACCCCGGAACCCGCGTTCAATGTCCCTATTGCCGCCAGGCCGTGACCGTCCCCTTCGGCGCCGTCGCCGTCGGTCCGGCCCACACGCCCGCCTCGTCCGATGCGCCGCCCGGCGATGAAACCGACCTGCCGACGACGCGCGGCGGACGCATCCTCGCCTTCGTCGCCGCCTACCTGCCCTCCTGGGGCACCAGCGCCGTCTGCCACCTCGCCGTGCTCCTCGTCGCCCTGGTCACCTGCACCGCCATGCAACCGCCGCGAGAGAAAGTTGAGATTGTGACCGACCTGGTGCAGACGGCTCACCCCCGGTACACCAATCCCGACCCGACACCCAGCCATAACCTCTACCACCCCAATGCCACAACCGGCAACTATGTTTTCAAGAAAGTCCGCAACGACGAGTTCAAGGGAATAGCGGATTTCGACCGCCCGGCTACCAACATCGAAACGATCGGCCTCGGCGATCCCGGCGGCCTGGGCAGCGACCTCTTGGCCGCCGGGCTGGGGCGCGGCAACGGTGAACGACCTTCCAACACGATCTTCATCGACACCAACCCCAAAGGCCCGCGTCGCGTCGCCTACATCGTCGACCGGTCCGGCTCGATGACCGACAGCTTCTCTTATGTCAAGCACGAGATGAAGCGTTCGATTCGCGCCCTGCGTCCCTCCGACTCCTTCTTCATCGTCTTCTATTCCTCCGGCCCGGCCGTCGAAATGCCGGTGCGGAAGATGGTATACGCCACCGAGTCGAACAAGAACATAGCCTACGATTTCATCGACAGCATTATCGCCATCGGCCAGACCGACCCCTCCGAAGCCTTGCGCCGCACCTTCGAGGTCGGCGCCAACACGGTCTACCTCCTGACCGACGGCGAATTCGACCGGGGCATCGCCGGCCAGATCGACCGCCTCAACGTCCGCAAGGACGCCATCATTCACACCATTTGTTTCGTCTACTCTGACGGCGAGCCGCTTCTCAAGGAGATCGCCGCCCATAACGGCGGCACTTATCGCTTTGTCGGCGAGAACGATCTGAGCAAGATTCAAACCGGGCAGTAGGTATCCGGGGGCTGCAGTTTCTTCTGTAGTTGCTGTCGTTTTCCGCCCTGAAAGGGCGCGGGGGTCCTAGCCGGGGGTGAAACCCCCGGTATGAAGGTCAACAATATATCTTCTTCTTTTTCTTATTAGCCCCGAAGGGGCGTAAGGAATTTACGAGTTACCTGCGGCTTTAAAATTGCCGTTCTGTCGCCTTTCCGACAAGCCGTACCTCTCCTCGGGCGGTTCCAGCCCGTGCACTGGGCCGCTCGGGGAAGTTATTTCCGCGCGGCAACTACTTGACATGTACCGGGGATGGAAAATGAGATGCCATGCCAGGGTCAATGTCACAGCAAGTTCCCTTTGCAACTGATAAAAGTTCCGGAGGAATGCAATCGGCGTATTTCTGGCAGAGTCCGAGGATAGAATCAAGAGATGGGCGAAGATGGGAGATTTTGGCGAGACCGTTTCCTTTGAAACCGGTGACATAATAATCATCGGTCGGAGTTCGGTTTCCGCGTTTATTGTGGGTAAGCATTAATGTTTTTGTTTCGGTCCTGGATGTGCAGTCAGAGCAACCCGCTCCTTGGATTAATCCAGTTCCGCCACAAGATATACATGTTCTATTTGAACGAAGCCAGCTCAACATGTTGCGTATTTTCTCCTGATCTGCATTGGGCATTTCCTTCTTCAAGGCAGGAACCGCTGAAATGGCCGTGGTTGGCGCTGGGGCAGGAGCAGGAATTGACGGGGGGGAGAATGCCGGTTGGTGCGAAGGTGACATCGCAATTTGATCTGGCATTTCAACCGGCCTCATCGGTGGTTCATTGGCCTTTGCTTGGCTTGCTTGTAGGTTGTTAATCTGTTCATGTAGACGACTCAACTCCGTTTCGAGGCCCTTGATTTCTTTCATGTCCTGTTGGACCCGCGTTTTAAGCTTGTCATTGATTTCGCTGATCTTGGCAAAGTCGGTTACTAAGGCGTCATTATCGGTCTTAAGAGTTTCGTACTTCTCTTGAAGAGCCTTTTCGGGACTTTTCATATGCGAGACCGCCATGCATAACGCGGCGATAAATAAGGACAAGGCCACCACGCTCACCGCAATCTTCAACGTCAGGCCTTGTCGCTCGTCAAATTGGAAAAATTTCCGCCAGTTACTGGGCGGGATGATGTTCATGTAGCCGCATTTCTTGCAGACCAGTGTTCGGCCGACCATTGACTCCGGCGAATGCAATTCGGCCTTGCAGTGGGTGCACTTGAATCGGATGGTAAACATTCTTGTATCTCCCAAATGACGTGATGGAATTAGTATAACTTGTCAGGAAGCTGGTGCAAGAAATTTTATTGATTGTCGGAATTGAGTTTTGTTTTGGCCTCAACCCCTCACCCGACCCTTCGGGCCACCCTCTCCCAAGGGATAGGGATAAAACGCAACGAGGATAAAACGCAACGGGCGTTGCCTCCGTGTCGGCGGCGCTCTATAATGCACCGTCGAGATCGGAGAGGAAGGCGATGGAAAAAATGGAAATCAAGGTCAACGGTGAGTCGCGCTCCGTCGCTCAGGGGCTGACCATCACGGCCCTGCTGGCGGAAATGGGCATTCAGCCTGGGCGGATCGCCGTCGAGGTCAACGAGCAGATCGTCCCCAAGGCCGAACATAGTTCGACGCCTCTGGTCGCCGGCGACAAGGTCGAAATAGTAAGTTTCGTCGGAGGCGGATGAATTGCTTCACCCCTCCCCCTTGAGGGGGGAGGGTAGGGTGAGGGTGATGTTTCTGTTGCTTTTTCTTTTGTTGTTTCTTCTTCACCCCTCTCCCTTGGGAGAGGGTGGCCGCGCAGCGGCCGGGTGAGGGGTTGAGGCCCTGTGCCACAACTCACAGGGATCTTCATCGATAGAGGATAGAAAAAAATGTCAGGACAAGACACAATCCGTCTCGGCAAACACGAATTCCACAGCCGGCTCTTCGTCGGCACGGGCAAATACGCCACGTTTCCGCTGATGGCCGAGGCCCTCGCGGCTTCCGGCGCGGAGGTCGTCACGGTCGCGGTGCGGCGCATCGAACTGGACCGCTCGAAGGATTCGCTGCTCAATTACCTCGATCTGAAAAAACTCACGCTGCTGCCCAACACGGCCGGCTGTTTCTCGGCCGAGGACGCCATCCGCACGGCGCGGCTCGGACGCGAGGCCCTGGAACTCGACTGGGTCAAGCTCGAAGTCCTGGCCGATCCGCAGACGCTGCTGCCCGACCCCATCGAGACCCTGAAGGCCCTGGCCGTGCTGGTCAAGGAAGGTTTCACCGTTCTGGCCTACACCAGCGACGATCCGGTGGTGGCCCGGCGGTTGGAGGAGGCCGGGGCCACGAGCGTCATGCCGCTGGGCAGCCCCATCGGCTCGGGGCAGGGGATCCTCAATCCCGGCAACATCGAGATCATCCTGGAACGGGCCAAAGTGCCGATCATCGTCGATGCCGGCGTCGGCACCGCCAGCGACGTGGCCGTAGCCATGGAACTCGGCGCCGCCGGCGTGCTGATGAACACCGGTATCGCCGGGGCGCGCGATCCGGTGCGGATGGCCCGGGCCATGCGGCTGGCCTGCGAGGCCGGACGGCTGGCCTACGAGTCGGGCCGCATACCCCGAAAAAAATTCGCCACCGCGTCCAGCCCGATGGAAGGGCGAATTGAACAGAAAATTAAAAGTTAAAAATTAAAAATGAAAAATTAAAAGCAAAAAGCAAAAACGTCGGGTGGCATGGCGGCCGCTGTTTGCCGCCATGAAATGGAAACGCAAAGGATGGTATGCAATGAATAACGCAAATGAAGTTGCCGCTCGGGCCGACGAACTCTTCCACGGCGGCTACAATTGTGCCGAGAGTACCGCCACGGCGCTCGTCGAAGGGCAGGGGCTGGGGGAAAAATGTTCCTGTCTGCCGGGCCTGGCCACCGGCCTCGGCGGCGGCATGGGCCACACCGGCCACATTTGCGGCGCTGTCACCGGCGCCGCCATGGCCATCGGCTTCGCCGCCTGCCGGAAAAAACTCCCCGATCACAATGCTGAGAAGGCCTGGGCCAACGCGACCGTCGCCGAACTGGTCGACGCCTTCGCGAAGCAATTCGGCCAGACCGAGTGCCGCGAATTGCTCGGTCTGGATTTGCGTGAGGCCGGTTGGCAGGAGCGGTACAAAGCCGGCGGCTGCAAGGATCGCTGCACCGGTTTCGTTCGCTTCGCCGCCCAGTGGACGGCCGCACGGTTGGCTCAGGAAGGCGTTTGAACAAGTTTATGAAAACCCCCGGAAGAGGGTGCCACACTTTGTCCCGGCGGGCTGTTTCGCCGGGCAAAGTGTGAGGAACGCCGGCTGGTATTCGACACACTTTGCCCCCAAACGGCCGGGGGACAAAGTGTGGCACCCCCACCAGTGAATGGACAGTTTTTGATGAAAGCCGCCGATTTCCTCGGACCCTCTGGCCCCATCGCCGCCGCTCTGCCGGGCTACGAGGTTCGCCCCGAACAGCTCGCCATGGCCGAGGCCGTCGAGACGGCCGCCCGCTCCAACCGCCACCTCCTGGTCGAGGCCGGCACCGGCGTCGGCAAAAGTTTCGCCTACCTCGTCCCCGCCCTGATCCAGGCCACGGAGCAAAGCGGTCCGGCCGTCATATCGACCTACACCATAAGCCTCCAGGAACAATTAATCGACAAGGACTTGCCCTTTCTCCAGTCCGTCTGGCCGACCGAGTTCAAGGCCGTCCTCGTCAAGGGCCGCTCGAACTATCTCTGCCTCCGCCGCCTCGAACTGGCCGCAAAAAAAGCCGCCACGCTCTTTGTCACCAGCGACGAGGTCGCGGAACTGAAACGCATTATCGAATGGGCCTACGTCACCAAAGACGGCACCGTCTCCGACCTCGACCCGCAACCCAGCGGGGCCATCTGGTCGCGCCTCAACGCCGAGGCCGGCAACTGCCGCGGCCGCAAGTGCCAGCACGAATCGAAATGTTTCTACCAGCGCGTGCGCCGCCGCATGATGGACGCCCATCTGCTGGTCATCAACCACGCCCTCCTCTTCAGCGATCTGGCCATCAAGGCCGAGGGCAACGCGTTTCTCCCCGACTACAAGCTCCTCGTGCTCGACGAGGCCCACAACCTTGAGAACGTCGCCTGCGACGCTTTCGGTCTCGACCTGGCCTCGGGCCAGACGCGTTTTTTCCTCGACGGCCTTTACAACGCCGACACCAATCGCGGCTTTCTGGCCGGCTTCCACGACGCCGATCTCCTCCGCCTGGCCCGCTCCGCCCGCAGCGCCGCCGACGAGTTTTTTGACGCCGTGCGCGACTTCGCCCGCATGCGGGCCCGCTCCAACGGCCGGATTCTGGAATCGGGCTTCGTCGCCAATCCGCTCTCGCCCGCCCTGCTGGAACTTCAGGCCGCCATGCGCGGGCTTCAGAAACAGTGCCCCGAGGAGGACGACAAACTCGAAGCCGCCGCCTACCTGGACCGCCTCGCCGCTCTGGCCGCCACGGCCGCCGATTTCGTCAATCAGACCCGCGAAAAGTCGGTCTATTGGATCGAATCGGAAGGGAACGGCGGAAGCCACGGGCAAGATGCCCGTGCCACTGGTCGAGTCGCCCTCCACTGCAATCCGGTGGCCGTCGGCGAGACCTTGCGCGAAGTCCTCTGGAGCAAGCTCGACAGCGTCACCCTGACCAGCGCCACCCTGGCCGTCGGCGCCGACGACCCCTTTGCCTACGTCAAGAGCCGCCTCGGGCTGGCCGATCCGCAGGAAGTTTTGCTCGGCAGCCCCTTCGACTACGCCGCGCAAATGGAAATTTTCGTCGAGCAGGGCCTGGGCGATCCGAACAATCTCGATTATTTCGTCCCGCGCGCCGCCGAGGCCGCCCTGAAATATATCCGCCTGACCCACGGCAAGGCCTTCGTCCTTTTCACCAGTTACAAAATGCTCACGGCCATGGCGAACATCCTGCGACCACAGTTGGAGCGGCTCGGAATCACCGTTTTCGAGCAGGGCGGGCGGATGTCCCGCGCCGCCATGTTGCGCCGTTTCCGCGAGGACACCGATAGTGTCCTGTTCGGCACCGAAAGTTTCTGGCAGGGCGTCGACGTCCCCGGCGAGAGCCTCTCCAACGTCATCATCACCAAACTTCCCTTTGCCGTTCCCGACCGCCCGCTGGTCGAAGCCCGCCTCGAAGAGATTCGCGCCGCCGGCGGAAATCCGTTCATGGATTACCAGTTGCCCGAGGCTGTGCTGCGCTTCAAACAGGGGATCGGGCGGCTGATTCGCTCCAAATCCGACCGCGGCATCGTCGTCGTTCTGGACGACCGCGTGGTCACCAAACGGTACGGGCGACTTTTCCTGGAGAGCATCGCCCGCTGTCCGGTCCAGGTTCGCGGCGGAAAAAAATAACTGTACAGTGGCACGGGCATCTTGCCCGTGAGTGCCAGGGGCATCTTGCCCCTGGTCTTTGGCTGTTTCCCCCAAAGGTTAATTTACCCGGAAAAAAAATTCGCCATTTGATTCGGTGGGCGTATAATTCCACAGACAGAGAAAGAAGGGCCGGCCGTCAGGAAAGTGATTATGCCTCGGTCGGTCGTCGCAGGGCAGGGGGTTATGAGTAAAGTTGTTGCTACCTTGCGGCGGGTGCGGTAGAATAAAGTGGGATTTTACAGCGGACTGGGGGCTATCGTCCGTCAAAGCCATCCCCCCGGCGTTGATGTGATCGGTGCCCTCTCCGCTGTTTTTTTGTTAAACCGTAGCGCACCAGGAGCGAAATGACGCAACCATCGCAGCCTATTCCTGCCGGCCAGCAGCCGCCCGAACCATCGAAGAAACCTATCGACGCTTCGGACAGCGCCGCTCAGCCCGCGCCCCCGGCGACCTCCGCCGCCACACCCGCTTCCTGCCCCGGCTGCGGCCAGGGCCACGGCGACGGCGCGCCCTGCCCGGCCTGTCCCTCGGCCCAGAGCGAACCGGTCCTTGAGGAATCCGGGCCGGAACCCGCCGGCGCCGGTGAACCGCTGGTCTGCGTCCGCTACGGTCGGATGAGCACGCTGGGCCTCTTCCGCTCGAAGATCGGCCCGGTCGAGCGCGGCCTCAAGGTCGTCATCAAGAGCGACCGCGGCCTCGAAATCGGCACCGCCCTGCGCTCGGCCACGCGGCAACTGACCTACGAGGGCCGCCCGCTGAAACTGGTCGGCACCATTCGCCGCCTTGCCACGCACGAAGATTTGATGGAAGAAAAACATCTGCACCAGAGCGAAGATCGCGAACGCAAATTCTGCGAAGAAAAAATGCGCGAGCGCAAGCTCCCCATGAAGCTCGTGGCCGCGGAACACCTTCTCGGCGGCGACCGCATCATCTTCTATTTCCTCTCCGAGACGCGCATCGATTTCCGCGACCTCGTCCGCGACCTCTCCCACGAGTACCAGACCCGCATCGAAATGCGCCAAGTCGGCGTCCGCGACGAAGCCCGACTTCTGGCCGATTACGAACGCTGCGGACAGTTCATCTGTTGCCGCGCCTTCATCAAAGAATTTCAGCCCGTCTCCATGCGCATGGCCAAGATCCAGAAAGCCACGCTCGACCCCTCCAAGATCAGCGGCCGCTGCGGGCGGCTGATGTGCTGCCTGCGCTACGAGCAGGACACCTACGACGAACTGCGCAAAAATCTGCCGCGTAAAAACTCCTATGTCATGACCGAGCATGGTCCGGCCCGCGTGGTCGGCGGCGACATCCTGACCCAGTTGGTCCGCCTCGAAATTGCCGGGAAGTTCGAGGTCGCCCCGCTCGACGCCATCACCGCCCGCGACCTCAAGGAAGCCGACGTTATGGCCGCCTGGTCGAAACTCACGACCGGCCCCGCCGGCCCGCGCTCGCGCAGTTCCGATACGCGCGGCCGCGACACCGGACGCCGACCGGAGCAGCCCGCGCCGCCCAAACCTGAAACGGCCCCGGCCGCCCTGATCGAAGCTGCCTTGTCTGATTTAACAGTCAAAGGGCCGGAGGCCGCCGAGACCATCGCGGCGGAAGAAATCGAAACCCCGGTCAGCCCCGCCGGCAGCGACCGTGCGCCGACCTCTGCCCCGGCCGCTCCTGGCGCCGTGCCGCCCGGAGGCGCAGCGTCGCCGGATGGCCAGCCCAAGCGCCGCCGCCGTCGGCGCGGCGGGCGAAATCGCCGTGGGCCGGAGGGTGCTCCTGATAATCGCCAGCCGCGACCGCCGGGCCATGCGCCGCAGGCCGGCAGCGCCGGGGGCCGACCGCCGCAACAAACGAATTCACCGCTCGCCCCTGCCGCTCAAAGTCCTGCGGCCTCGCGCGGACCGCAGAGCGCTCCTCCGCCACGGACCGGCCCCGACGATCTGGGCCTGCCCCGGGCCGTCCTGGAAAGTTTCGGAGCCTTCGACTCTAGTTCCGCGCCGCCGGATGACGACGGTCCGGACGACGGCGAGTCGGCCGGCGAGACGGAGGTTTCCCGGAGTTCTTCAGCCCAACCCGGAGCCGGGTCTTCGCCGCCCCAGGCCGGGGCCCAGCGTCATCATCGCCGCGGCCGACGCGGCGGCCGACGTCGTGGCGGGCGGCACGGTCAGCCCGGACAGCCCGGACAAGGCCCGCCGCCGGGCCAGTCTGGTCCGCCGCCGCAACCCGGGCCGACCGGTTGAGAAAGATTAGGCCATGAGTGCACCTGATGAAACCAAGGCTAATGCTCCCAGCGGCGAGGACCGCCTGCGCGACCTCCTGACCCGCCAGCCCCGCTATCCGCGAGAAGCCTACGAGTTTGTCAACGAGGCCCTGGCCTACACCGTGCGGCTCCAGAAACGGGCCGGCCACGTCTCCGGCCAGGAATTGTGCGCCGGCGTCCGACAATTCGCCGTCGAACGTTTCGGCTACCTGGCCCGCACGGTCCTCGAATCCTGGAACATCCGCCGCACCGACGATATCGGCGCCATCGTTTACGCCATGATCGAGGTCGAACTCCTGCGCCGCAACGACAACGATTCCCAGGCCGATTTTCACGATGTCTTCGACTTCGAGGAAGCCTTTGACCGGTCCTTCAGGATTTCGCTGGCCAAGCCGTGACGGTCGTTTGCTGTTTCACCCCTCTCCCTTGACGGGAGAGGGTAGGGTGAGGGTGTTGTGTTTTTCTCAGCCCAACCCTTGACGGTGGGTGGCATGGTCCGGCGAAGACGGGCCATGAAGAGAAACCGTTCGTCTGGCAGTTGCTGTTTCTTCACCCCTCTCCCTTGGGAGAGGGTGGCACGAAGTGCCGGGTGAGGGGTTGAGGCCAACCCACCTCTCGCCACAGGACAAAGTTCCGATGCGCGAGAACCAAAAAACTCCGCCGCCCGTTTCGCGCCGCCCGTTTCTCGTCGCCGCAACCGTTTACGCCTTGTGGCTCGCCCTGCTCGTCACTATGGCCATTCGTCAACCGAAGTAAAGCGTGACAGATAAGAGAGAGAATGATAATTAGCGAGGCCGTCTTGGAAAAACCCGTCGTCCAAACTTCCTTTGACCATCTCGGCCTGATCGAGCCGCTCCTGCGGGCGGTCAAGGCCGAGGGCTACCTGACCCCGACTTCCATCCAGGCTCAGGCCATTCCGCTGGTGCTTTCCGGCCTCGACGTCCTGGGTTGCGCCCAGACCGGAACCGGCAAGACCGCCGCCTTTGCCCTGCCGATTTTGCAGCGCCTGGCCGCCGAGCTTCCGGCCGCCCCCGCCGCTGCGGGGCAACGCTCTCCCGTCGCCGGCCGCCATCTCCGCGCCCTCATCATCGTCCCCACGCGCGAACTCGCCGCCCAGGTCGATCAGAGTTTTGAAGCCTACGGCCAGTTCTCCGACTTGCGACACACCGTCATTTACGGCGGCGTGCGCCAGCGCGTCCAGGTCGAAGCCCTGAAGCGCGGCGTGGACATCCTCACCGCCACGCCCGGACGCCTCCTCGACCTGATCGGCCAGCGCATCGTCGTCCTGAAGAACATCGAAGTCCTCGTCCTCGACGAGGCCGACCGCATGCTCGACATGGGCTTCATCATCGACATCCGAAAAATCGTCTCCTACCTCCCCAAAAAACGCCAGACGCTCTTCTTCTCGGCCACCATGCCGCCCACCATCCAGGCCCTGGCCGATTCCATCCTCACCAACCCCGTCGAAATTCGCGTCACGCCCGAAGCCCCCGCCGCCGAAACCGTCGAACATCGCCTCTACTTTGTCGAGCGGCACCAGAAGCTCGCCCTGCTCCTGCACCTGCTCGAAGGCGAGATCGTCACCCGGGCCCTCGTTTTCACCCGCACCAAAATCGGGGCCGACCGCCTCGAAATGCGCCTCAAGCAGGCCAAAGTCCGCGTGGCCGTCATTCACGCCGACCGCACGCAGGGAGAACGCGAGACGGCCTTGCAGCACTTCAAGCAGGGCAAGGTCCGCATCCTGGTGGCCAGCGACATCGCCGCCCGAGGCCTGGACATCGACGACATTTCCCACGTCGTTAATTACGACCTGCCGCCCGACCCCGACACCTACGTCCACCGCATCGGCCGCACCGGCCGGGCCGGCCAGACCGGCGTCGCCCTCTCCTTCTGCGATTTCAGCGAACGGATTCACCTCGGCCCCATCGAAAAACTGATTCGCGTCCCCATGCAGGTCATGATGAACCACCCCTTCGTCGGCTCGATGCCCAAATCTCACCGCACCGCCGCCCACACCGCCCCGGCCGCGCCCCGCGACCCGTCCGACACCAGCGCCCCGGCCACCCCCGCCGAAACTCCCCCCGCCCCGGTCGCCCGCCCCAGCCTCCTCCCCGGCCGCGTCCGTTCCACCCGACGACGCGGGCGGCACTAAGGTTTTTGCGGCCGTTTTGATACACTTGGGTTTATCCACGTTTTAGATTTTGTATAGATTCTGGGTTTTTTCGCGAGTCGGCATGGGCCGGGCCTGGGGCGAGAGGCCGGCGCGCCGATAAAATCTTTCTGGGAAAGAGGTTAGGAACGAAATGGCGGTGGTTTTGGCGAGCCGGGACGAGGGGGCTTGGAGGCAGGATCTATCCTTGAGGGAAATTAAGGTAGTCGGCAATTTCCTTATGGGAAATTGGCTGGAGGCGTTTGAAAGATTTTTTAGCATACTATAATATATGCGATGGGGGTTAGTTGTTGTTGCTCCGTTTCTTAATTTCCATCCCAGAAATTTCCGAAATCCAGTTTTCCAGAAACTTCTTGCTCTGTTCTTGCGTTTTTATGCATGAGGGAGCCTGTCAGTCTGAGGAGTCGATACATGAGAATCGCGGCGGCGATGGGTCTGACCTTGTTGATTGCGGGGATGGTCCTCGCTGCCGAGCCTCCCCGCTCCGACCAGTCAGCGGTCCAGCAATTGCTGGAAATGTCGGCGCCTGTCGCAAGTTGGCAAGACGCCGTGGGGTTTCCTGGTCCTATCTCTCTGGTGGCGGCAAGGGCCAACTTGCGGGCCATGGTTCCGGCGGACGATGCCGCCCTCGACGTGCTCATGGCGTACTGGGGTTCAAGCGAAGTATATAGATTCCGGTTACCGGACGGCAGGCATGTTTTGACGCCTAGCGAGAAGGTCCGCGCGCGACTCCAGGAGGCCGTGATTCAGAGGCCGCAGCGATGGTTCGCAGTGGGTTGTTGGTTTACTCCGACGACCGAGACCTGCGACAGGATGAAATCGGTCTTCGACAAATTGCCTCCTCTGCCTGGGACGGAGGCGAGGCTTCGAGATTCGCTTCACGATTGGCTGATGACCAGCAGCCGATACTTCCGCGACGACCTGCTCCGCGCGGCTCAAGGCCTTACCGATAACGGGGACTACATGGTCGGAGATGAGGCGGCGGAGGGGTTGGCTCGGCTGGACTGGTCAGCCGCTGAACCGCTGTTGAAGAAGAAGGCAGAGGAGTCGGAGCCGCATGTTGCGACCTTTGCCCTTGGTCAACTCTACAGGCACTATGCGCGAGCGGGTGAAGCCGTTGCGGCGGAGTCGTTCAGGACTCGGTTGCGAGCTGTGGTCGAGGACCGTAAGGCTCTGCCCCTGGCCCGCGTATCAGCCCTCGAAGCGATTACCGAGTTGCCCTGGGATAAGCGCGACCAGTGGTTCCTTTCGCTTTTTGGCGACCCGACGTTGGTGGATTGCAGCGAGAACGGTCGTCTCTATAAAGGCCCCGTCTATTACACCGAGCGTTTTGACCCCTTGGCGGAGGTGGTGAAGCGAGATGCAGATTACTGGATTCCACTAGTGGCGGGACTGTTGGCCGGCAAGAACCAAACTGTTCGCGATAACGCGGTGACGTGCCTGCTCCAGTTTCGCGACGAAGACGTCCGCAAGGACGCCCTCAAGCCGCTGCTGCCGTGGCTCACGGACCCGGAATGGTCCTCGACGCGCGGCGGGCTGGAATCGTTGATCCGGCGACTTGCTCAGTTGGACTTGCCTGAGAGCGTTTCGGGGCTGTTGTGGGTGTTGCGGAATAGAAGCGGTTCGGAACGGGCCGTGGCGGTCGCGGCCCTGACGCACTATCAGGCCAAAGAGGCCGGACCGGACCTCAAGGAAGTGTTCAAGAAGACCGGCTGCTATGACCAGGGCTATTCGTTGGTAGAAGCCATGGCGGCCTGCGGCGCATTGAGCGATCAGGAAATGGCAAGGAGCGTGGAGGCGTGCGCGCGGGCGATGGCGTCCGATTCGAAATGGGCGCAGGGAGACGCCCCCGATTACTCCAAGTTTTCGTCGGAAGCGTATATGGGGCAAATTCTGCCGCGATCCGAAATGGATCGTGAGCCGCTGGCAGAACTGCTCGTGGCCCGAGCCGAGGCGTTGCAAGCGACGGAACCGAAGGTGGCGGAGGCTCTGTCGGAGATACTTTCTCGCTCCAGGGCCGCGGCCGTTGACCGCTATATCGTGGCCCGGCTGAAGAAGTCGGTCGAGAAGCAGTTCATTCTGGAGGCCCTTTGGCACTCCCGTCGCATGGGCAAGAACGAGGCGAAAGAATGGAGCGAGTTGGTCAGCGCCGGTGGAGAGCGAGCGGGCGTAGCGGCGGCGATCCTGGGCGACGGGGCGGTGGCACGGGGTCTGATCCAGGGCCAAGACCGTCCGGCCCAGTTGATGATGTTGGCCTGCGCCCGGCTTATTAGGGCCAAGTTGCCGGTGGCCGACTTGGCCGGGTTGCTGAAACAAGACGACTCGTTATTGGCTTTTGGGGTGGAGCGGTACTTGGAAAGCGAGGACAGCGCCGAGGCCCGCAGAATCATCCTGGCTCGGCATCCCGGCGAAGCGAAGATTCTCGGTGAAAGCGGCCGTGTATATCACTGGTTTGACAAGGATGAAGAAGCGTTGCGGAAAGAGGTGCTGCGTCCCGACGGGCCGGAAGAGATTATCGCTCTGTCAAGCGGCGGCGGGATGGCTCAGCATTGGCGATGGATTATCCGGATCAAAGGTCACCAGCGCCGACTTTCTTTAGAGCGGAGGGAAGACAAGGCCGAGTCGCGGGAATTGACGGTCGAGGAATTGAAGTCGCTGCGGGAACTGCTCTCTGTGGAAAAGTTCGAAGACATGCCGCGATTGGACGATACGGGTGTTATGGACGGCACAGAGTATGAATACTTGCACCTGACTCGGGATGGCGGACGTCGGGTGTACATGAACAATCCGGGGACGGCGTACGGCACCGTGGCGAGCGCCTATGACCTGGTGGTGAGGCGGTTTGGGGATCTCTGCGATACGGGGCAGTTTCAGGCAGAAGGTGAAAAACGTTGAGGCCCTGCAATGAAAAATAGAAGAAACGGTGTCCCCCAGCAGTGCTGGGGGCTTCAAAAGAAGAAGAAAAAGAAGAAAAAAAATTATTTCTCGCGTTCGGGGACCACGGGCTTGCGCCGCGTGGCTACTTCCAGACGCCGCGACGCGGCTGAGAAGAAGAAACAGCATCCCCCAGCAGTGCTGGGGGCTTCATAAAAAGAAGCAACACCCTCACCCTACCCTCCCCCCTCAAGGGGGAGGGGTGAAGAAGAAACGGCGACGGCACAGGGGTAAGATGCCCCTGCGACTCACGGGCGGGACGCCCGTGCCACGGTGAAACATCAACGGCAAAAGAAACTGCCGGACAGGGTAGAACCCTGTCCCTACAAAAGAAACGGATTTTCCCGGCGCTCGCGGCCGATGGTGGTCGGGGGGCCGTGGCCGGGATAGCAGATGGTCTCGTCGGGCAGGGAGAGGAGCTTAGTGCGTATGCTGCGCAGGAGTTGTTGGGAGTTGCCGCCGGGAAAGTCGGTGCGGCCGATGCTGGCGGAGAAGAGGGTGTCGCCGGTGATGACCAGCGGCGGCCCGGAGTTTTTTGGGCGGGCCAGGTAAAGGCAGATGCAGCCGGCGGTGTGGCCGGGGGTGTGGAGAACTTCGAGGGTTTCGTCGCCGAGAGAAATTTTGTCGCCGTCCTTGAGCAGGCGGTCGGCCGGGGGACTGGTGGCGCCTTCGCCGAAAAGGGCCGAAAGATTCCACTGCGGCGATTCGAGCATGGCCGCATCGGCCTCGTGGATGGCGATCTTCAGGTTGGGCCAGCGGCGCTTCAGGGCTTCGTTGCCGGCCATGTGATCGACGTGGCCGTGGGTGTGGACGAGAAGTTCGGGAACCACGCCGAGTCGCGCCGCCAGATCGATCATCGGTTCAATCGGGTCCGGGGCGTCGATGAGGATCGCCTGGCGGCCGTCTTCGGCGATCAGGAGATAGCAGTTGGCGTCGAACGCACCGATGGCGAGAATTTCGATTTTCAAGTGAGACCTCTTTTGCATTAACGTTTTTAGAAACAGCCAAAGACCAGTGGCAAGATGCCCCTGGCACTCACGGGCAAGATGCCCGTGCCACTGTAAGGAGCGAGAATTTCGATTTTCAAGTGACGCCTCTAAATGCTTGCCGTGGACCGGAAAAACTCCTAGAATGCCCCCGGAAATGCCGAAAAAGGAAAGCGCAGTCCCTCGGCCTTTTCCGGGCGCACGGTTGAAGTTAATGCGGGCCTGCCGCGACTCGAACGCGGAACCTACTGCTTAGAAGGCAGTTGCTCTATCCGTTGAGCTACAGGCCCAAGGCCTCAAGGATAGCCGAAGGCACGGGTTTTTCAAGAGGCAACGGCGGCGCGGAGAACGACATGCCGAACATTCCCCTGATGGGTAAACCGCCGAGCGGGGCCGAAAGCGCTGGCGCGAGCGACAAAAAGCCGGACAAGATGAACCTGGCCCGCATGGTCAAGGTGCTGGGCATTCTGGTGGTGACGATGTCGGCGGCGGCCGGCTTGTCGATGTGGGTGGTGGCCCAGTGCGAACGGGCGGCGCAGAAGCCGGGCGATTCGCGCATCAGGAATCCTGCGGCGGCCATTTATGCGCCGGGCCTGGCGCCGCTGCGGCCGTGGGCTTATGTGGTGATTCATCAGACCACCTCGTACGATCCGGCCGGAGCGGCGGGGTCGGCCGAGCGCGGCGGATATCACTTTGTCATCGGCGGCGGCAGCGCCGGCCTGGCCGACGGCCAGATCGAGGCCACGGGGCTTTGGGTGCGGCAACAATCGGCCTGGTCGCCAGGGGCGCGGGCCAGGGTGCCGGACGGGATTCAGATCGCCCTGATCGGCGATTTTGCCAAGGCCGACCCGACCGCCGCCCAGATGGACACGCTGGTCAAACTGACGGCGGCGCTGCAGGGACGGTTCAGGATTCCGGCGGAGCATGTGCTGTTGCACCGGGAAGTGGAGACCGTGAATTGTCCTGGGCCGCGCTTTTCGGCTAGCCAGTATTTGCGGCGGCTGAGCGATTTTTCTCGTGTCGGCCCGAACAGTTGACCGGAAATGTTTTGTGATAATCCCGGGGCGGGACAGTTGGATAATTCCGCAAGGCGGACGCAGAAGGAGAAGCGAGTTTGTCTCACGAGGACTGGGATCTGAGCACCGACGCGGCACCGGACCGTAATTACGCCGAGGTGCTCGACACGGTGCACCGCGCGGCCATCCTGTCCCGGCGCGATGCCAAGCGCCGCGGCAACGTCGTCCATTTGCCGCGCCGCGGCGAGGTGCTCGTCACCGGCGACCTCCACGGCTGCCGCGAAAATTACGAGCGGATCGTCAAGTTCGCCGACCTCGGCCGCAACCCCGAACGCCACCTGGTCCTTCAGGAAATCGTGCACGGCGGTCCGACCGACGACCAGGGCGGCTGCCGGTCCTTTGAGTTGCTCGAGGACGCCGCCCGCCTGAAGACCGAATTCCCCGAACAGGTACACATGCTCCTGGCCAACCACGACGTCGCCGAAATGCTCAACATCCAGTTGACCAAGGGCGTCGATAACCTGACCCAGCTTTTTGCGGAAGGGCTGGCCCACGCCTACGGTCCTCATGCCGCCGAGGTCAAAGCCGCCTATTGCGCCTTGTTCCGGGCCTTGCCGCTGGCCCTGAAGACCTATAACGGGGTCTGGATCAGCCATTCGACGCCGCACCTGGACGCCCTGTCCGATTTCGAGTACGCCCTGCTGGACCGCGAGCTGACCGACGAGGATTTCAGTTACGAGGGCGGGCTTTATAGTTTTCTCTGGGGGCGGAACCAGGACGAGATGGCCGCCCGGATTTTCGCCGAGCACGTCGGCAGCGAAATTCTCATTGTCGGCCATCAGCCGGCTCAGATGGGCTACAAAATTCCCAACTCGCGGCACATTATTCTCTACAGCGACAACCAGTTGGGCCGCTATCTGATGGTGCCGCTGGGCAAGTCCGTGACCCACGCCGATCTGGCGTTGTCGATCAAAAAAATCTCGTCTTTGCCAAGATAGAAAATTACAATAATAGAGAGGACCAAGCATGGCTAAGAGCTACAAGCCGAGGAAGAGCGACAAATTTGCGTTCGGGGTCTGGTGCGTGATGAACCGTGGCCGCGACCCGTTCGGCGTGGAAACGCGCCCGGCGATCACGGGGCTGGAGGCCGTGCGGGGGCTGGCCAAGCACGGGGCCTACGGCTTCGAGTATCACGATAACGACCTGATTCCTTTCGACGCCACGGCGGGCGAAGCGCGGAAGATCGTCGCGGAATTGAAACGCATCATGAAGTCCACCGGCATCCGGGCCACCGCCGGGACGACCAACCTGTTCACCCACCCCGTTTTTCGCGACGGGGCCTTCACCAGCCACGACCCGGAAGTCCGGGCCTTTGCCGTGCAGAAGGCCATGAACCTCCTCGACCTGGCGGCGGACCTCGACACGCGGGTCGTCCTCCTTTGGGGCGGCCGCGAGGGGGCGGAGGTCGATGGGGCTAAGGATCCGGTAGATGCCCTCCAGCACCTGCGCGAGTGCGTGAACTTTCTCTGCGAGTACATCATCGACCGCCGCTACCCGATTCTACTGAGCATCGAGCCGAAGCCCAATGAGCCGCGCGGCGACATGTACCTGCCGACCACCGGCCACGCCTTGGCTTTTATCGAGACGCTGGAACATCCGTTCATGGTCGGCACGAATCCCGAGTTCGCCCACGTCAAGATGGCCGGCCTGAATCCCTATCACGAGTACGCCCAGGCCCTGGAAGTCGGCAAACTTTTCGACGTTCATATGAACGGCCAGAAGGTCGGCCGCTTCGACCAGGACATGTCGATCGGGGCCGACGGTCTGAAAGAGATTTTCTTCGTTTGCAAACTGCTGAAAGATTATGCCTACGCGGGCACCGTCGCCGTCGATGCCCATCCCTTCCGCACCGAGATCGAGCCGTGGGACTTCGTCGACCGCTGCATGTGCTCGTGGCGGATGCTCATCGAGAAGGTCGACGCCCTGAACTCCGACCGGGAATATCGCCAGTTGCTCGGCCCGCTGGTCGCCCAGAAAGGCCCGCTGGCCGCCGCCCTCGGCCAATACACCGCCGCCAACGCCGCCAAGCTGCGCGGTCACGCCTATCGGCCCGACAAAATGGCCGTGCGGCCGCTGCCGTATGAGAGGATCGACCAGATTGTGAACGAGGTGTTGATGGGGGTGCGGTAAGGGCAGAGTGATGTCGGAGGAGACACGTATTAGGTGTGGGAGCGAATTCATGGGCATTGATCTTGCTACGTCGTACGGGTGGGCCGTTGAGGAACTGGGCCGCGACCGGACCGTGGCTGAGTCGATGAATTCCCTCATAGACCGACTTGAGGCTGCGAGACCGCATCCGGACTGGGCTAGCCTGAGATCGCTTCCTTACTCTGATTTGACCCCGGTCGTAGCTTGGCTGCGGCGAACATTCAGCCACTACTCACCGGAAACGCCATTGAAGGGCTTGTGGTTCGGTATTTTCAACCCGTGTCGCGGCAACGAGGTTGCCTCGGACATGTATGTCTGCGGGGCCGAACGCTTTGTCGCCGACCCCCATAACAATAGTTGGGCGACTGGGCCGAGTTGGTTGCCAGATGCGCCGGACGCCGAATCTGAGGTGCTGGCGGGGATCTACCGGATTGCCTATCGGCGGACTGGCGATCAATCCGAATCGCTGGGAAACGATGCCGAGTACCCGCTCTGTCTAGCATATGCCACGTTGGCCGTACGCGACACGTTGAGGCAGCTTGAACCCGCAATCATTTTGGGGAGATCAGAGTCACTCGGCATTGCCATAGGATTCGACGAGGGTGATTTCGTGCTTCTGGGAACGCTGACCAAGGCGGGTCTCGAGTTGTACAAAGGACTTTCGCCGGGTGGCAGTCGTTAGGGTGGTTGTCTCGTACCGGGGGCTCGCCGCGAAAACAACCTCGCGGCAGCGCCCCCGGCTAAACACTTCCGGCCCTTCGGGCCTCGGAGGTCGGTCCTTGAGAGTTCCTGAGTCGGCCGGAGCCAGCAGTGTTCGACGGCCGATTTGACTTTTGCCCACACCGTGGTATCTTGGCCCCCATGAAAACCACTACTCTCGGGGCCACGGGCCTCACGGTAAGCGCCGTCGGCTTTGGCGGGATACCGATTACGCGGCTGGCGGAAGACGCGGCGGCACAGTTGGTTCGCGCCGCCTTCGATGCCGGGATCAACTTTTTCGATACCGCCTGGGGCTATCCGGGGAGCGAGGAGCGGATGGGCCGGGGCCTCAAGGGTCTGGACCGTTCGCGCTTCGTCATCGCCACCAAGGACGGCTCGTCCGATGGGGCGATGTTCCGCAAGCACGTCCTGGAAAGCCTTGAGCGGCTCGGCACCGATTACGTCGATATCATCCAGTTCCACAACCTGAGCGACCGGCCGCAGTTGGAGGCCGTGATGGCGCCCGGCGGGGCCTATGAGGCGGCGCTCAAGTTGCGGGACGAGGGCTGCGCCCGGCACATCGGCGTCACCTGTCACAACAGCGAACTGGCCGCTGAACTGGTCGCCTCAGGCAAGTTCGAGACGCTCCAGGCTCAGATCAACTTCGTCGGCAACGAAGCGGAGTTTCTCGTCGCCGAGTGCGCCCGCCGCAACATGGGCTTCATCGGCATGAAACCCTTCGCCGGCGGGGCCATCGAGGACGGCGAACTGGCTATTCGCTATCTCCAGCAATTCCCCACGGTCGTTCCGATTCCCGGCCTCGAAAAGCCCGAGGAACTGCGGCAGGTCGTCGAACTTTTCAATGCGCCGCTCGCCCCGACCGAGGAGCAGCGGCAGCGCATGGCGAAGATTCGCGAGGAAGTCGGGAAGGTTTTTTGCCGCGCCTGCGGCTATTGTCAGCCCTGTCCGCAGGAAATCGCCATCGCCATGGTTCTGCGGATCAAAAGCATCGTCCGGCGCATGCCCCTCGACCTCTCCCTGCGTCTCGGCAGCCGCTACACCGACAAGGTCGAAAGTTGCCTCGATTGCCACGAATGCGTGAAGCGCTGTCCGTACCACCTGGAGATTCCCGCCATGCTCCGCGAGCGCCGCGACTGGTTCAACGAGTGGCGCAAGACCGTGCCCGAGGCGTAACGCGTATATGAAAACTATTCTCAGCCTGTCACTTGAACGAATTTGAGGGCAAGGGCATAAACCCCTCACCCGGCCCTGAAGGGCCACCCTCTCCCAAGGGAGAGGGGTAACAGCAAAGATTGCCGCCATGGCCCAAGTCACCGTCATCATTCCGACGTTCAACCGGGCGGCCTATCTGCGCCTGGCCCTCGATAGCGTCTTCAGCCAGACCTGGACCGATTTTGAAGTCCTCGTTGTTGATGACGGATCGACCGACGACACCGCCGCCATGCTTCGCGCCTATCCTCATCCGGTTCGCTACATCAGCCAGAAAAATCAGGGCGACGCTGCGGCTCGCAACAGGGGCCTGGCCGAGACGCATACGCCGCTGGTGGCCTTTCTCGATTCCGACGACCTCTGGCTACCGACAAAACTCGAGCGGCAGATGGCGCTCCTGGCCGGGCGCGGCGAGCGGACCGTCATTTACGGTCCGCAACTGGCCATCGACGCCGAGGGGCGGATGGTTGGTCGCGAGGTGCGGCCGACGCCCACCGGCCGGATCACGACCGAACTTTTCGAGCATTCCTTCATCGCCCCGACCTCCGTCCTCGGCCCCACGGAGTTGATGCGTCAGGTCGGCTTCGACCCGCGCTACCGCGTCTTTTCCGACATTCGCACGTTCCTGATCCTTTCCCTGACCTGCGACTTTCTGGCCGGCCCCGAGCCGCTGGTTCTGCACCGCCGGCACTCCGCCAACCTTTCCGCCCGCTCTTTTGAGAATCAGCGGATCAAGGCGACGGTGCTGGAAGAGTTTTATTTCCAGTTGGGCGGCCGCGAGGCGATTCCGCGCCGCCGGGCCATGCGCCGGCTGTCACAGGAATGGCGGAAGGCTTCGGACGCCGCCCGCCGCACCGGCGATCGCGCCTCCGCCGTCGAGTTGGCCCGCAAGGCGCTCGGCTATCAACTGACGCCGCGCGCTCTCTGGGCGTGGCTGGCTGCTCAAATGTGGAATCCGGCAACCATACTTT
This sequence comes from uncultured Planctomycetia bacterium, assembly GCA_903929765.1. GTDB lineage: Bacteria > Planctomycetota > Phycisphaerae > FEN-1346 > JAACEH01 > CAIYVX01. The sequence continues at coordinate 59,215 of CAIYVX010000039.1, read as the reverse complement.
GAAGCGGCCAGGACGCCAAAGTGTGTTTATTTGGCCGGTGTCGCGGGGTGGCTATCGGCCTTGTCCGCGGGGCCATCGGCGGGGATGAGGCGGACTTGCCGCAGCCAAGTCGCCCGGTCGTCCTTGGTCGTTTTGAAGAGGATCGCCTGGCCGGGCTTGAGGGTCTTGGCCAGCTTGAGCAGTTCGGGGTTGGGAACGATTTTGCCGGCGGCATTGGCCGTACCGCTAATCACCAGGGCAACCGAGTTGGCGGCCTTCTCGGGCGTCACCTCGATGGCCGGGAGCTTGGCCTCGCCGACCACGGCCTCGGTCATTTTGACGAACGTGCCGCGCTGCGGCGCGACGTAGGGGACCAGGGACTTGATCACCGGCTGTCCGCCCAATGTGCCCACCTCGACCTCGACGGACTCTCCGGTCTTCAAGGCCTCGGCGACTTTTTGCTGTTCCGGGTCAATTTTGTCGTTGGCGCCCTTATTGAGCATGAGTGGCAAGGTCTGGCTGATGCGGTACTTGCTGAGCGTCACCACCGGATGATCCGGCCCGCCGGTCAGTTTTTCGAAGACGAAAACGCCCGGCTCATCCTCGCCCGGCCTGGTCTTGTAGCGTTCGATTTTTGCGACTTGGTTGATGTGGCCTGCGCCGACGGCCGTCTTCAGGTCGAGCAGGTCGCCCGGCTTGAGGTCATTGACGAGGTCGAGGACAAATTGCGGCGGATTGTACGGGGAGCCCTTCGGGCCATTGTTGGCCACGACCACCTCGATGGCCTTGCCTCCGGCAGCCGGGGCGACCTGGAGCGTGAGCACCGGACCTGACGGGTGGCAACGGCTGCACGCATTTCCTTTCGCCTGGGCCTGGAAGCGGTAGATGGCCGAGTCGCTTGCGGCCGGCTGCGCCGCCCAGATCAGAGCGCCAAGGAGAACCACGACGAGTACAGCCAGCAATCCGCTCATAAGCTTCATACCACAGCTCCTTTCAAAATGGCGGTTCAGCAACAGAGGCTAAACATCCCCAATATAATACGCGGAACCACGAGAAAACCAACACGGATTCCGCCCGGTTTACCAAGATGAATCGCCAAACAAATCTTGACGCCGGGAGGGCGGCGCGGTATTTTCCTCTCCCGCTTCCGGCTCCTTAACCCGCCGGAAACCTTGAAAGGAATCGGTTATGGCAGATCTCGTCACCCTGGGCGAAGCGATGTTGCGGCTCAGCCCGCCTTGTTTTCAGCGGCTGGAACAGGCAAATTCTTTTGACGTCACCGTCGGCGGCTCGGAGATGAACATCGCCGTGGCGGCCGAGCGCATGGGCCTGTCCTCGGCCTTTGTCACGGCCGTGCCCGACGGTCCGCTGGGGCGCATGATCGTCAACAAGACCCGTGAGCACGGCGTCGACACGTCGTTCATCATCACCAAAAAGAACACCCGGGCCGGGGTCTATTACCTTGAATTCGGGGCTAAGCCGCGGGCCAGCCTGGTGGTCTACGACCGGGCCGACTCGGCCATTGCCGCGACCGGTCCGGGCGAGTTGCCCTGGGCCGCCGCCTTTGCCGAAGCCCGCCATTTTCACACCGGCGGCATCACCCCCGGCCTGTCCGACCGCGCCGCCCAGGTGACGATGGAAGGCCTCCGCGCGGCCAAGGCCGCCGGCCTGTCCACGTCCTTCGACCTGAACTTCCGCGCCCGGCTCTGGACCGAGGAGCAGTCCCAGAAAGTCATCGAGCCGATGTGCCCGTTCATCGACGTCCTGATCACGACCGAGGAAGACACCAGCCGCGTCTTCAAGATCAAGGGCAAGGACTACGAAGATGTGGCCCGGCAGTTGGTCGCCAAGTTCGGCTTCAAGGTCGTGGCCATCACGCTGCGCGAGAATCCGCGCGTCTGGCTGAACGATTGGTCGGCCATGGCCCTGGCCGGCGGCAAGGTCTACCAGGCGGCGAAGTACGAAGTGGAAATCGTTGATCGCGTCGGCGCGGGCGACAGTTTTTCGGCCGGATTCCTGGTCGGCTACCTCGAGAGCGGCGACCTTCAGAAGGCCGTCGATTTCGGGACGGCCCTGAGCGCTCTGAAACATTCGATTCCCGGCGACCTGAACTGGTCGACGCGGAGCGAGGTGGAAAAGCTGATCTCCGGCGGCGGGGGCTTGCGCATTTCGCGGTAGCAACAGAGGTTATATGTGCCGTTGATGCCCCGGCCCCGCCGGGCGGTGCTGTTTTGTGGATAACCTGTGGACAATGGGCCGGAAAGCGGAGAATTGGCCGGCTTTTCGGCCAAAATGAAATAATTGTTACCTGTCGATGTGGCTGCGATCAGCCATAACACATTGTGGCACAAGAGGTTAGAGTCGCATTCGCTATTTTCATGCCGGACATTTGGAGAATTTTGCGCGAAAAGTGGCGAAATGCCCCTGTGCGGCACGCAGTTTGTGGATAACCGGGCTAAAAAACACGAAGGCCGCGATTTCGCGGCCTTTTTTCTAACGCCAAACGGAGTCCTCGTGGCGAGATTCTCGCGGTTTGTGGCCAGTACTTTCAGCGTCTCGCCATCACCCACCCCGCCACCCTGTAAACCGAGAGGGCAATGGGGAGAAACAGGTTTCGGACCGAGGTTTACGGCACCGCCAGTCCGTTGAGGATTTTGTTGAGCAGCACGCGGTCGGCGGCGGTGACATAGCCGTCGCCCGAAAGGTCACACTCGGCGGTGGTGTAAGACGCGAGGTTGAAGGCATTGAGCCGATTGTCGAGAACGGTTCGGTCATTGCCGCCCACCTGCCCACTACCGGTGATGTCGCCCAGCGGTCGCACCGTGATCGTCACGGTCGCCGTCGCCTGGTTGCCTACGCCGGACACGTCGCCGACTACGGTCACCGTCACCGTGCAGGAGCCCGTCAGAGCAAGGTTCGCGGCGCTGAGCGCCAGACCCTGATACACCGGGCCGCCGATCAGGTACAAGGTCTGCACCGGCGCGGCGGCTACCACCAGACCGCCCGCCGGAATCGGCATCACAACTTCGCTGGGCGAAGGACTCGCCACGTTCTCGATGAACGTCGAACTCGCGATGACCGCGCCCGAACCGCTCTGGCCGACCGTCACGGTGTAGTGGCTGTTGCCCCAGGTGTCGGGGAGCAACAACGTCAGCGTCAGGTGGTTCCGGTAGCAGGTGTTGACCGGCGTGTTCTGGTAAACCCAGGTGTTGTCGGTCGAAGCACTGACCGAAAGCGTTGGGAGGTTGAGGCCGAAGACCACGCCTTCGTTGTTGGCGCCGCCGTTGTGCGTCATCCCATACAGGGTTGAGCCACCGAGTGTCAAAGAATTCCAGGGCGCGAGTCCGTGGGTGCTGTCAAACGGGAACAGGACCGTCGGCGTACCGCCGGTGATGGGAATGCTGAAGATCAGGCCATTGCCGGTCCCGGCGCCGCTGAAACCGTTGCCGCCGGCAGAGGTCATCCCATACAGGGTTGAGCCGCGGAGTGTCAAATCGCCCCTGGGATAAGACCCGTGAGTGCCGTCAAACGAGAACAGGACCGTCGGCGTACCGCCGGTGATGGGAATGCTGAAAATCGCGCCATAGCCCTGGCCGAAGTTCTGGCTCAGGTCGCCGCCATAATAGGTCATTCCATACAGAGTTGATCCGCTGAGCGTTAAATCCCCAACATAGGGATAGGCCCCGTGGGGGCCGTCAAACGAGAACAGGATGGTCGGCGTGCCACCGATGGCGGGAAGGCTGAAGATCGTGCCAAAGCCCAGGCCGGAGTTGAGGCTCATGTTGCCGCCCCCAGAGGCCATCCCATACAGAGTAGATCCGCTGAGCGTCAAAGAGCCATAGGGATATGAACCGTGAGTGCCGTCAAACGAGAACAGGACCGTCGGCGTGCCGCCGATGGCGGGCAGACTGAAGATCGTGCCATAGCCGCCGGCGCCGCCACCGTGTGTCATCCCATACATGGTCGAGCCGCTGAGCGTCAAAGAGCCATAGGGATATGAACCGTGAGTGCCATCAAAAGAGAACAGGACGGTCGGTGTGCCGCCGATGGTGGGCAGACTGAAGACTGTACCATGTTCTGAGGCGCCACCATAGTAGGTCATCCCGTACAGGGTTAAGCCATCGGGGCTGAGCGTCAAAGAGCCATAAAAGGGATATGAACCGTGAGTGCTGTCAAACGGGAACAGGACCGTCGGCGTGCCCCCGATGGAGGGCAGACTGAAGATCGTGCCATAGCCGCCGGCGCCGCCAAAATGTGCCATCCCATACAGGGTTAAGCCATCGGGGCGGAGCGTCAATGAACCACTGGGAAACTCGCCGTGGGTGCCGTCAAAATTGAACAGGACGGTCGGCGTCTGGGCGCTGGCCGGGCCAGAAACCAGGGCCAGAAGGATTATGGCCCCCGCGCTCATGACCAGACTCATTCTGGGACGCATGTTTCGCCTTCCTTCTCTTGCGGCTACGGCAAAGAACCGGGGACTGCGGCCGTCGGCGCTGAGCCAAGCTCTGAAGCGTGCCGAACCGCAATCCCCGGGTGAATGAAGACACACCATAAATTCCTGGCGGAATTATAACCTAAAAACCACGTTGGAGCAAATTTATCGTGGCAAAGAACCCCGCCCTGCTTCAACCCAGCTTGCGGTATTGGGCTATGAAAAGGCCCGGCGGCGTCTCTTCGTAATTTCGACAGAAGCATCGACTTGACCGTGCGATTGTTCCGCAGAGCGTCCAGGCCGGGGAGCCAAAAACCCTCTGATTACCGCGTCTTTGCGGCCATTTCGGGGTGATGTTCGCGGTACCAGCGGACGGTTTTTCGCAGGCTTTCGCGCGGCGGTTCGACCGGTTCGTAGCCGAGCAGGCGGCGCGCTTTGGAAATGTCGAAGGTCAGCGGCGTGGCCATGAACTTCAACTTGAAGCGGTTGAGGATCGGTCGCTGGTGGCGGACCTTGGCCAGCCATTCCACCACCGGCAGCACGGCCCGGGCCACGCCCTCGGGCACGTGGGCCGTCGGGACGGAGTAATTCATTTCGCGGCAGATCATTTCGGCCAGTTCGCGGCGGGTGATCGACTCGCCGTCGGTGATCAGAAACAATTCTCCGGGAGCCGTTTTGGTCCGCGATGCCAGAACCAGGGCCTCGACCAGATTCAGGACGTAAACCAGGGTGATGGGTTGGTTGCCGTCGCCGATGTATTTGAAGACGCCGTCGCGGAGCGATTCGAAGAGGCGGGGGAAAAATTGCTGGTCGCCCGGACCGTAGACGTAGGGCGGGCGGCAGACGGCCACCGGGACGTTTTTTTCGGCGGCATATTGGAAGGCCAGTTCCTCGGCCACGATTTTGGTCTCGTTGTAATTGTCGCCGGTGTGAGTCAGGGGGGCGGACTCGTCAAAGTTGTTCTGCGGCCCCATGCCGAAGACGACCATGCTGCCGACCATGACGAATTTTTCTAGCGACTTCAGCCCGGCGCAGGCTTCGAGCATGTGCCGCGTGCCATCGATGTTGATTCGTTCCATCTCCGCCCGCGGCGCCCAATCGTCCACCAGACCGGCACAGTGAAAGACGAGGCGGCAATCGCCGATCAGTTGCCGCAGCTTTTCGGGCGGGTCGGTGATGTCGCCGGTCACGAGTTCCGCGCCGGCGCGTTTCAACTCTGCGACGTTGCTCGTGGCCCGGACCAGGCAGCGCGGGCGCAGGCCGTCGGCCACGAGCCGCGCCACGAGATGGCCTCCGACGAAGCCGGTGGCCCCGGTCAGAAAAACTGTAGCGCGGTTGCGGTCGGTCATACAACGCATCCTTGTGTTAAAGCATTGAAACACCACGGGACGATAAGCGCAACACCGGTCGCCATTGTAAGCCGCCGCCGTCGCCGGTCAAGAACCACATGGTTGCCTCAAATTTTCTTGAACACCGGGTTCCGCTTTGCTAGGGTAAAAACATGGCAGAAGATCGCTATGGCCGCCTTCTCGGATTTCCGCCGCAACCGCGGCCACTTAACCACTATCAATTGCTCGGCCTGGGGGACCTCGAGGGCGACGCCGTCGCGGTTCGCCGCCGGGCCGACGCGGCGCTGGCCAAGCTCGCCACGCAGGTCGGCGGCCCGGACAATGCCGACGCGCTGGCCCTGATGGCCGAGATCGGCCAAGCGGTGCAGGTGCTGAGCGACGCGGCGCAGCGGGCGGAATATGACCGTCCGATTCGGGAACGAAAATGGGCGGAGTTTAAGGCCCTGGAGGGCGAGGTGACTTCGCCGGGGCAACCGCTGTTGGCTTCGGCGCGGCGGCGGTGGGTCGAGGCCGGCCTGTCGCTGGGGTTGCCCTGGCAGGAGGTTTACAAGCACGTCGATGAAGTGGCGGCGCGGCTCGATCAGGCGTCGGGCGGTCGCGGCCCGGCGCCGCGTCCGGCGGAGAACGTGAAGCCGGCGGAGGCCGAGCGGATCTTCCGCAGTCTGGCCCTGGGCGCGGAAATCTCGAGCGGCAAAGGGCCGCGCGTTTATGGACAGTTGACCGAGGCCGGCGACCAGATCGGATTTCCGCGTCCGGCTCAGGCCGAGGCCATAGCCTGGGCCCAGGGCCTGGGGCCGGCCGACTGGCGTGCGTCGCTGCCGCCGTACCCCTCGGCTATCGACCGGGAGCGAGCCTTTGAGTTCGTTGCGCGCGGAGCCCTCATGGGGCGGCAGCTCACGGCCGCCGACGAGACGCGTCTCCAGGAGATCGCTGTCCGGGCCGGCCTGACGGCGGAGGCGGCGCGGCGAACGGTGGAACGCGAAATGGGCCGCGTCGGCGCGATCCGCGTCCGCGAACGGGAGCCCGATCCCAACGCCTTGGCCGCTATCGGCGTTTCCCCGGGCGACGGTCCGCCGACGGAGGAGCCAGCGGACTATGCCGAGAGTCAGGACCAACTCCAGGCCCGGCGGCGCAAGGTGGTCATGGTCGCTATCGTCCTGGTGGTCGGCGGCCTGGCCCTGGCCTTCTGGCAACTTGTTCTGCCCGCCTGGTTCGGCGAACAGCACGAGACGCCGGTGGCGCCGGTCGTGCGGACGCCGGAGGAACTTCTGGCCTCCTCCCGGGCTGATATCATCAATCGCGCTCAGACTCCGGCGGCCCAGTTGGTGGCTCGCGGGGCCATGGGCGAGGCTTCGTCCTCGGCCCAGCGCGCTGCCGACGTTCGGGAATTGGCGGCACAGAGCGACCAGGCCTGGAGCATTGACGCCCTCGGTTGGGTGGCCCGCAACGACGCCGAGACCAACGTGCGGTTGGCCGCAGTCGAGGAATTGGGCAAGTTCGATTATGCGGCGACGCGACCGCAACTCCTGCCGCTCCTCGATCCGACCCAGCGGCGTCCGGTGATCGACCAGGCGGGGGCGCTGCTGGCCCGGCAGAGGAACACTCTCGTGGCCAACAATCTCCTGGGCCAACTGACTTCGCGCGACACAGCGAAGGCCGACATCGCCGCCGCGGTGCTCGGGAAAATGACCGGCCTGGAGCTGGCCGGCGGCTCGGTCGACACGTCCGACGGGCGGCAGCGCTATGCGGCACTGGTGAAACGGTGGATCGACGCCGGCGGCCCGCCGGCGGGGCAGATTTGGGAACCGTTGCCCGAGCCGATCCGAATCATGGAGATGCCGGACCTGGGTCGCGGCGCGGGACGGGAACGGTTCGAGGTCCGGCTGGTGGAACTGGCCCAACATGGCAACCTGGCCGCCTGGGACCGGCTGGTGGCCCTGGCCGGCCTGGAAACCTCCGATGTCATCCGCCAGGGGGTGGTCGATGCCCTGGCCAAAGCCACAGCGCCGCAAGCTTACCTCATCCAGGTCCTGATGCTGGGCCGCGTGGACGACGATCACGTGGCGGCGATTCTCGACAACCTTTCGCGTTCGGGTGCTGCGGGGCTGCCCAAGCCGACGGCGCGGCCGTCGCGGCTGGCCGGGATTTTGTGGGCCAACCGTTACCGGGCCTGGGTCGCCCTCTCCTGGCTGGATCTGGCGGCGCGTTACGGCGAGACGGCCGGAGTGCGGCCCGAGACGGAATGGTTTGAGCTGGGCACGGCCTTGCCGGCCAGTCCTTACAGCCATGATCGGGACGCGCAGGTCCGCCTGGCTGCGGGCGAAACGGACCGCGGCAATTTCGTCGCCGCGAGCCTCCTGGTTTTCTTCCTGCGCGAAGGCCTGACCGGCGTCCCGCAGACGGAAGCCGAGACGGCCCTGGCCGGCCTGGGTACGCGGCAAGCCTGGTTCTTCCTGGTCGATGAACATTCGCCGAACGAGCGGCTGGCGGTGGAAACCGAAAAGGCCCTGCGCGGGGGAACGTTGAAAGACGCTCTGGCCAAAGTGCCGACCTATGGCGCCGACCCGCTGGGCCGGTACCTGGCCTGGCAATTTTACATGCGTTTCGGGCAGGCCCATCTGGACCGCCTGCCTGATCGCCAATTCCTGCTGTCGCGCAGCACGGTGCACGCCCAACTGCCGGTGCTGGTGAAGCCGGCTCCGGAAACTCTCGACGCCGCCGCCGAGTACGCCCGGACGCTCTACGCCCGCCTGACGCCGGAAATGCAGGCCGCGGAGCGGGACAAGTTCAAGGAGTACGCGGCCGCGGGGGACGAGATTACGCCGCGGTTGGTGAAGTTGATTGGGGCGGGGAAATAAAGAATCCCCAAAACGCAAGCAGTTTTGATGGGCGTCCTTGACGGCACTATCTCCTATGATGTAGACTAGCGCCCATGACCATTCTGAAGCCAAAATCACGGCGTACCAAAGTGACCGCGAAGATTCCAACCGCGCGCACGAACTTCGAGGACTATCGCCCGGACGCAGCGACTTGGATTACGTTGGCAACGGGCGAATACTACCCCGACATACTGCCGGAAGCCTGTGAACTCTACAAGCCCGTCCTTGTTCTTTTCGGGCAAATTCTGAAGCGTTCGGAATCGTCGTGCGCGTTGTTTACGAACATCTGCGAACTTACTGAAACATGGATGCGTGTTCAACTCGCCCGAGTTTTTCGGAAATACGTCAGCCCTGCGACACCAGTCGAAATGCTCAAGGCGAAGCGGAAAGCCAGGGCCATTTGCGACCAATTCGGCCGCGATTTCCGACCTATCCAGAAAGTTCAAAAGGCGTTCAGTTCTCGGCCAATTCGAGACGAAGCTTTGTGCGCCATCCTCTGGGAATACAAAGACCGGGGCAAGAAAGGGTACGACCTCACTGAGAAATTCTTTGCCCTGGTCCATGGGCATTTGCCGGGTTTCAGCATCATCGGACCGGAGCGAGCCGGGAAGGATGTGCTTCTGGGCAAGGTCTGGCCTGATTATCCGAAGCCTGATCGTCCCGCAGATTTCATCATCAAACGTGGAGCCGAAGTACTCGCGGTAGGATTCGCACGTTATGACGGAGACCGCGGCGGCGCACAGGAGGACGATCGCACAGGAGGTTACAGAGAGTGTGCCGCGGAGGTACTCGGTTTTGCGGCGAGGAAAAAGTTGGGTAAACTGAAAGTGATCTTTCTGAACGACGGACCGGGCTTGCTTCTCGGTTCGATGTGGAAGGATTATGCCCATCTGGAACGTTCCGGCAAGGGGCGTATCAAGGTTGCCACTTTACGGATGGTGCCGGAGCGCATCACCGCCGCATGGCTGGAGGCCTGAGCGATGGCGACGGGGGTTCCCAGAAACAAACGTGCCAGCAGATTGAGCTACACTCTCGACTATACGGGGAAGATGCCGCGCGCTGAGGTCTTGGCGCTCCAAGGTGAGGAGCCGAAAGAAGTCGAACTGTCGAGCGCGATGGGAAAGCTTTACTGCGGCGATAACCTCTCGACCATGCTCTGGCTGCGGGAGCAACCGGGCGTCCGCCGGCACGTTCGTTGCGTTTACATCGATCCGCCGTATGCCACAGCGATGGCATTTGTGGACCGTGAGGCCAACCATGCCTACGAAGATCATCTCGACGGGGCCGAATATGTGGAGGCGCTGCGGCGGCGGCTGATAGTGTTGCATGACCTCCTGGCCGAGGATGGGTCAATCTTCGTGCATCTCGATCAGAATATGGTCTTTGAGGCCAAGATCGTCATGGATGAAATTTTCGGGAGACAGAACTTCCGAAACTTCATCACTCGCAAAAAGTGCAACACCAAAAATTACACGCGCAATAATTTCGGCAACATCGCCGACCACATCCTGTTCTACGCCAAGTCGGAACAGAACGTCTGGCATCGCCCGTACGATGCCTGGACCGACGAGAAGGTTGTTGATGAATATCCGTACATTGATAAGAAGTCGGGGCGGCGCTACAAAAAGGTGCCGGTGCATGCCCCTGGCATTCGCCGTGGTGAAACCGGCCGGCCCTGGCGCGGCAAACTTCCGCCGGTCGGGAAGCACTGGCAATATCCGCCGGCCAAGCTCGACGCCTTTGACGCCGCCGGGGAAATCTATTGGTCGCCGAATGGGAACCCGCGTCGCAAGGTTTTCTTCGACCAAAGCAAAGGGATTCCGGTGCAGGATATTTGGATGGAGTTCAAGGATGCCCACAATCAAAACATTCTGATTACGGGCTATCCCACGGAAAAGAATTTCGAGTTGGTGTCGCGTCTGGTGGCGGCGACCACGAATCCCGGCGACCTTGTGTTGGACTGCTACAGCGGATCGGGAACAACGTTGGAGGCGGCGGCGACGCTTGGGCGACGATTCATCGGCATCGATATCGCGGAGGCCGCCATCAACGCGACGGTTAAGCGATTTCTGCATGGCCGCTCGGCGATGGGGGATTTTGTGGGGGTGCGGGGCGCGAAGAAGAGGCGGAAGACGTCGGAACCGCTTTTCGCCGACCTCTAATCTCGATATTCCGGCGGGATTTCGAGGTTGAGCCGCGCGGCGGTCTGGCGGAGGCCGTCGGCGCAGATGATTTGCGTGGTCGGGCGTTCGGCGTGGGCCTTGTTTTTGACGCCGGAGTCGCCGACGACGTAACCCTTCTTTTTTTCCCAGAGATGAAAGGTGACGGCCTGGCGGACGGCGACCTGGATGCGGCGGCCGCTTTCGAGGAGCCGGCGGCGCAGGTCGTTGTCCTCATAGCCGTAGCCGACGAAGGTGTTGTCGAAACCGTTGACGGCCCAGAGGTCGTCGCGCCAGACGGCGAAGTTCGCCCCGTTCATCTTCGGCCGCAGCGGGGTGCGGCAGAGAAGCCACTGGTAATATTTGAGGTGCATGTAGAAAAGTTTGGTCCGCGGCCAGGGCGTGAGCAGGCGGTCGATGCGGCCGGCGGCGATGCCCTCGACGGTCGCGGCGGCCATGTCGCGCTCGGCGACTTTCACCACTTTGGCCAGCGAAAACCGTCCTCGCCGGGCCCTGCGGGCGTGGCCGAGGAGAAAATCGCGGTGCGGCACACAGTCCTCGTCGGTGCAGACGACCAGGGGGTTCCTGGCCAGGACGAAGCCGACGTTCAGGACACCGGCGCGGCGGTAGCCCAGGTCTTCCCAGGTAAAGAGCCGCAAGGGGAACGAGAGGCGGCGCTTCAGCCCTTCGACCAGTTCGACCGTGCCGTCGGAGGAGCCGTCGTCGCAGACGATGACCTCGAAGTTGCGGTAGGATTGGCGGTCGTAGCCGGCCAGGGCGAGTTCGAGCATGGCCCCACGGTTGTAGGAGCAGACCGTAACCGTTATGGCGGGGAGGGCAGGGGATGGGTCGGAAGCTGGGTTCATGGTCGGGGATTATAGCATTTCGTAGTCGAATGGCGGGAAAAATGGTTGCTCCGGTATAGGAGGAGAAACGGCGAATGTCCAATATCCAACACTCAATATCCAATTATGAAGTGCGGATTCCGAGACAGCGACCGAGGGCGATTTCGCTGGACGGACCGCGATGGGACATTATTATTGTGACGTGAAAGACCGATTGACCGGAGGCCGAACTTGACCGAAAACAATCCGCCCATCGCCGCGCCGCCCAAGCCGGCGCCCCGGTGGCGCGTCCTGCGCCGCACGTTGCTTGTTCTCTGCCTCGGCCTGTTGGCCCTGCTCGCCGTGGCGGCGCTGCGATTTTTCGCGTTTCACAATTTCGGCACGGTGGTCGAGGGGCAGGTTTATCGCTCCAACCAGCCGGACGGCGACGAGATTCGCCGCTGGCAGACGCAATATGGCCTGAAGAGCGTGTTGAACCTGCGCGGCGACGAGAAGCGGAACGCGCGGGTGCAATCTGAGATGGCGGCGGCGAAGGAAGTGGGCGTGCAGTACACAAGCGTGCAACTGGCGAGTTCGAGCGAGATGACGCGAGAAGATCTGACCCGCACGATCGAGGCCCTGGAAACCGCCCCGCGACCGCTCCTGATTCATTGCCGCCTGGGGGCCGACCGGACCGGCGTGGTCAGCATGATGGCGGCCATGGCCATCGGCGGCGAGAGTTACCGTGAGGCCCGCCGCCAGGTCACGCCGCTCTATTTTCATTTTGATTACGCCCCGAAGCACGTCGCCAGCGTACTCGGCGAATATGAAACCTGGTGCCGCCAGACGGGCCGCGATACCGACGGCTGGACGCAGTTCCGCCAGTGGGCGATGACGGTTTACAAGCCTGCCGTACCGCTCAGCCCTGCCGCGCCAGTCGCCGGGAGTACAGCGTCAGCCAGACGGTGATCAACAGGCCGACCGCCAGGACGAGTTTCAGCACCGTGAAGGTCCAGAGAATGAAGATCTGCATCTGGCCCCAGGTCAGCGGTTCGCCGCCCCAGAGCGCGAGCACCCAATCCGGGCGCGTTCGCAGCACATAAAGCACGCCGCACCAGACCACCGTCAGGTAGATGGCGAAAATCAACACGGTCCACCAGGCGGCGGCGACGGCGGCTCTGAGACGTTTCATCGCTTGCTCGTCCATTGTGATCTCCTCCAGCAAAGCTCCCTCGGTCGCTGCCTTCTATCAGTATACGGGCCAAGCCGTTTAAGAAGAAGAGCGTTTCAGTCGATCAGTCGCCTGCCAAACCAGGCCGCCCGCCCAGCCCCGCCACTGCCAAAGTGGCAGACTGCGGACTTTCAACTGGTTCGCGGTTGGGTGAAATTATCGGCGAAACATGGCGGCAAACAGCGGCCGCCAGACCACCCGGGTTCAAAGAGAACGGCTCTGGCACATTTTTTGCTTTTCTTAAGCCAGCGAAAGATGTATGCTGCGCTGCTTGGCAGTGAGCGTGGAGGTTATAGTCATCAACCCCTCACCCGCCGCTAAAGCGGCACCCTCTCCCAAGGGAGAGGGGTGAAGAAGAAGAAACAACGGCGTCCCCCAGCAGCGCTGGGGGCTTTAACAACAAAAACGGAGGACTCACAAACAATGGCACCGAAGATGTTGGCGTTTGACGCCGAAGCCCGCGCGGCCTTGATGGCGGGTGTGACGAAGTTGGCCACTGCGGTGAAGAGCACGCTGGGCCCGCGCGGCCGCAATGCGATCCTCGACAAGGGCTGGGGCGCGCCGACCGTCACCAAAGACGGCGTCAGCGTGGCCGAGGAAATCGTCCTCAAGGACAAGTACGAAAACATGGGCGCGCAGCTCGTCAAGGAAGCCGCTTCCAAAACGAGCAAGGTCGCCGGCGATGGCACGACCACGGCCACCGTCCTGGCCGAGGCGATTTTCCGCGAAGCCCTGCGGAACATCACTGCCGGAGCCAACGCCATGGCCCTCAATCGTGGCATCACCGCTGCGGTCGATAAGGTGGTCGCCGAGCTGAAGAAGCTGGCCAAGCCGGTCAAGGGCGACAAGGAAATCGAGCAGATCGGCACGATCAGCGCCAACGGCGATGCGACCGTCGGCAAGATGCTGGCCGAGGCCCTGGGCAAAGTCGGCAAGGACGGCGTCATTACCGTCGAAGAGGGCAAGGGTTTCGAGACGGCCATCGAAGTGGTCGAAGGGATGCAGTTCGACCGCGGCTATCTCTCCTCACACTTCGTCACCGACCAGGACCGCATGGAAGTCGCTTACGAAAATTGTACGATCCTGATTCACGAAGACAAAATCTCCAGTGCCAAGAACCTCGTTCCCCTCCTCGAACAAATTTCCAAAGCCGACCGGCCGCTCTTGATTATCGCCGAAGACATCGACGGCGACGCCCTGGCGACGCTGGTGGTGAACAAGCTGCGCGGCACGCTGAAGATTTGTGCCGTCAAGGCTCCCGGCTACGGCGACCGCCGCAAGGAGATGCTCGAAGACCTGGCCATCCTGACGGGCGGCGAGGCGATCTTCAAAGACCTGGGCGTGAAGCTGGAAAACGTGAAGCTGTCGGCTCTGGGCCGGGCCAAGAAAATTATCGTCGATGCCGACAACACGACCATTCTCGAAGGCGCCGGCGAGACCAAGGCGATTCAGGGCCGCATCGAACAGATTCGCCGCACCATCGAAGCCACCACGAGCGACTACGACCGCGAGAAGCTGCAGGAGCGGCTGGCCAAGCTGGCCGGCGGCGTGGCGGAGATCAGCGTAGGCGCGGCGACCGAAAGCCAGATGAAGGCCCGCAAGGCCCAGATGGAAGACGCCTTGCACGCGACTCGCGCTGCCATTGAAGAGGGCATTGTTCCCGGCGGCGGCGTGGCCCTGCTGCGGTGCCTGCACGTCCTCGACGATCTGAAACTCAAAAATGACGAAGCGACCGGCGTGGCGATTGTGCGGCGCGCGCTGGAAGAACCCGCGCGGGCTATTGCGATTAACGCCGGATATGAGGGTGCGGTCGTGGCCCAGAAGATCCTGAAGGGCAAAGGCTCGTTCGGTTTCAACGCCGATACGGGCGAGTACGGCGACATGCTGGCGATGGGTATCGTCGATCCGGCCAAGGTCACGCGCTCGGCGTTGCAGAACGCCGCGAGCGTGGCGGGCCTCCTGCTGACGACCGACGCCTGTGTGGCCGAGAAGCCGCAGAAAAAGGGCGCTGGTCCGGCTATGCCGCCCGGCGGTGGAATGGGCGGGATGGGCGGCGGCATGGGTGGCATGGGCGGAATGGGCATGGGTGGAATGGGCGGCATGGGCGGGATGATGTAAAAAACGGGTGGCATGGCCGCTTGCGGCCATGTTTCGCCGGGAAACGATAATTAGAAAGAGAAAACCAAACTCAGGAGATTTGAAGCTATGGCACTGAAACCGTTGGATGATCGCGTGGTAATCGAGCAGGTGGAAGCGGAAGAGAAGACGGCGGGCGGGATTGTGTTGCCCGACACGGCGAAGGAAAAGCCGCAGCGCGGCAAAGTCATCGCCACCGGCCCCGGCAAGCTGTTGGAAAACGGCGAGCGGGCCAAGATGAGCGTGGCCAAGGGCGACGACGTGCTGTATGCCAAGTATTCGGGGACCGAAGTCGAGATCGACGGCACGGAGTACGTGGTGCTGCACGAGACGGATATTTTGGCGAAGATTGAGAAATAGGCTTAAGGCTTAAGACCTAAGGCTTAAGGCACGGCAACAAAAGAAGAAGCAGAAGAAACAGCAACACCCTCACCCTACCCTCTCCCCTCAAGGGAGAGGGGTGAAGAAGAAGCAACGGCCTCCAGTCGAACGGTTTCCTCTTCATGGCCCGTCTGCGCCGGACCATGCCACCCATCGTCTGGGGCGAGGGATGAAGAAGAAAAAGCAACAAAATCAAAACCGGGGCGGAGTCCGCTGGAGATGGCTTGGCGGCGGTTCAGGTCGAACCGGGCGGCTTTGGGGGGTGTGGTGGTGCTGGCGGTGGTGGCGGCGGCGTGTTTTGTGACGGCGGCGACGACGGAGGCGGGGGCGGGGGTGTCGAAGGCGGAAGAGGCGGCGGTGGGTCAGCCGCACCCGTGGAGTCCGTCGCGGTCGCATCCGTTCGGGACGGACACGAACGGTCGGGATTTGCTGCGGCGGACGCTGGCGGGCGGGGCGATATCGCTGGTGGTGGGGCTGGCGGCAGCGGCGGTGAGCGTGGTGATCGGGACGTTTTACGGGGCGATTGCGGGTCAGGCGGGTGGGGCGACGGACCGCTGGATGATGCGGGTGGTGGATACGCTGTATGGATTGCCATATATATTGCTGGTGATTTTGCTGCTGGTCTATGCGCAGCAGAAGTTCTGGGTGCTGTTCGTGGCGATCGGGGCGGTGTCGTGGCTGACGATGGGGCGGATTGTGCGCGGCCAGGTGCTGCGGCTGCGGCAGGAGGAGTATGTGACGGCGGCGCGGGCGCTGGGGGCGGGGCCGGGGCGGATCCTGGTTCGGCACCTGCTGCCGAACCTGGTGGGTCCGATTATTGTTTGTGCGACGCTGACGGTACCGGCGGCGATCTTGCAGGAATCGTTTTTGAGTTTTCTGGGGTTGGGGGTGTCGGCGCCGCAGGCGAGCTGGGGGACGCTGGCGAGCGACGCGGTGGACGCGGTGAACCCGGTGGTGAATTGCTGGTGGCTGCTGTTTTTTCCGTGTTTATTTTTGGGACTAACGTTGTTGTGCATGAATTTTGTGGGTGATGGGCTAAGGGATGCGTTTGATCCGAAGACGGAGAAGTGAAGCAGGCTTCAGGCCGAAGGAACAGAAGAAGGAGAAGAAACGGCAACCCCCAGCGATATGGGAGCAACAGGTGCACCCTCACCCTACCCTCTCCCCTCAAGGGAGAGGGGTGAAGAAGCAGCAACAGAAGAAGAAACGGCATCCCCCAGCACTGCTGGGGGCTTCAAAAGAAAAAGAAGAAGAAGAAAAAGAAGAAGCACACACTTTGGCCCCGGCGAAGCGCCGGGGCTTCAAAGTGTGGCACCCGGAAAAAGAAACGGCCAAGGCAAAAGCAAAGGCCGCTCCAAGAGAAACTTGGGGCGGCCTTTGGCGTTTTACTTCTGCGTGGCTGCAAGCAGCCACCCTACAGTACTTCAGTTATGCTTGTTGCCATGATCCTGATGATCCGGAGTCGGAGTGGCGGCCGGAGCAGCCGGGGCGGCATGAGGAGCGGGAGCGGTCGGGGCGGCCGGAGCAGCCGGAGCGGCTGGAGCAGGCGGCGCGGCATGAGGAGCGGGAGCGACCGGAGCGGCGCGAGGGGCCGGGGCCTCGGGTCTGGCGGGGAGGTTGGGAGTACCATGTTGGACAGTCGGACCACGGACGGGCGAGGTCGGGATGGCGACTCGCTCGGGAGGAGCGGTGCGAGTTGGTGCGGCGGGACGCTCCTGGACGGTAGGCCTGGAGGCGGGCTGAGCGGCGGGGCGTTCCTGAACGGCAGGTCGTTCCTGGACGACGGGGTGCGGTTGGACGGCAGGTCGTTCCTGGACAACCGGGTGTTCCTGGACGGCGGGATGCGGCTGGACGGCAGGTCGTTCCTGGACGGCGGGTCGCTCTTGAACGGCCGGTCGCTCGGCGGGCCTGACGGCGGGCCTGACGGCGGGCTGGACGGCGGGACGTTCCTGGACGGCGGGGCGTTCGTTGCGTGCGGGCTGGGTGACGGCGGGCTGGACAGCGGGACGTTCCTGCACGGCGGGGCGTTCGTTGCGTGAGGGCTGGGTGGCGGGGGCTTCCCATTTGGTGCGCTGTTGCGTGTAGGAATGGACCTGTTGTTCGACGGCGGCGCCCTGGGAGCGGTCCTGGGTGTTCAACCTGCCCAGTGGAACGGCGGCGGTGTTGCGAGCGGCGGCGGCCTCGTTGGCTCGCTGGGACATGGCGGGTGAGCGGCCGGTGAGTTCGGGATGGTTCCTGAGGCGGTCGACTTCGGCGTTGTAGGTGCGGGCTGGTCGGAGGCTGACGTTGGACTGCCGTGAGGAGAAGAGCTGTCTCTGGTCGCGGTCATAGTTGGGATTGTCGGAGCGGTGGTTCCACTCGCGATGGGCGTAGATGGGATCGTACCAGTCGTGTCGATCTCTGTAGGAGTACCAGGGGTAGATGCCGCGCGTCCTGTAGGAGTCGTCGTAGTAGTCGCCGAAATAGTAGGTGGAATAACCGGGCGAGGTGAAGAAGGCGCCTTCAAAGATGTCGCTGGTCAGGACGACGGAGGGGGTGTAATCGAAGCCCGGGGCGCCGTAGACGGAGGCTTCGATGGCGGCGGGGGCGAAGAGGACGCCGCGGTGCGAGAGGGGATAGTCCCAGTAGCCGTCGATGAAGATGTAGCCGCGCGGGGTCCAGGCGTAGTGGGCGGGGTTCCAAAGCCAGTTGGCCTGAGCGGCGGCCCAGTAGCCGGGTCGCCAGGCGTAGCCCCGGCCCTGCCAGACCTGGACGCCGGGAATCCAGACGGTGTCGGGCGAGGGGGCGAGGCCGATGGGTCCGATGTCCTGAGAGGGCGGCGGGTCGGGGAGGTAGGTGACTTCCTGGGCGTTGCCCGGGAGCCAGAAACCGGCGACCCACTGGTAGCCGTTGGAGACGGGAGTCCAGTAGCCGGGAACCCAGGCACAATTGGGCGGCGCCAGGCGCCAGGCGCCGCTGATCCAAATGTAGCCGTTACGATCCTGGTCCCAGGCCCAGTAGCCCGGGATCCAGGACATGCCGGGAGTGGCGGGGCCCATTTCCGGAGCGGATTCGTTGATGGGAGCGGGCGGGGCGACGGGGACGATGAGACCGGCGGCAGGGTCAAAGATAACGGGTTCGGCAAAGGCTTCGTGGATGGGGCCGCGCGTCAGGACTTCGACGCCGGCGACCTGGACACCGGGCGGGGGCAGGGGGGCCTCGTGGCCGCGGCTCATGGCGAAAGCCGGAGCAGCGAAAGCACAGAGTAAGGCGAGAGAGACAAGTGCGGCGGTACGGGACAAGGTACTCATGACGGTTCTCCTAAAGAGACAGTTGGCTCCTTGTGATGTATTGTAACGGAGAAACGGTACGATAATTTCAAGAAAAAAGGAGGGGGGGCGAGGGGTAAGGTGAAATGAAAAATTAAAAATGAAAAATGAAAAATTGAAAAGAAACGGCAAAAACAACAGAAACAATGGCATCTCCCAGCAATGCTGGGGGCCTCAAAAGCCGAAGAGAATCAGATTTTAAGGTCGGCGGCGCGAGCGGGAGAGGAGCCAGCGGAGGAGGAGAATGAGGAGGAGGACGGCGGCGGCGAGGAGGGCGAGGAGGAACATGGGGCCTGAGCCGGACGGCCAGGACGCGGCGGAGAGCGTGGAGAGGTTCGGTAGCCTATCCCGCCAGGGCGCCGGGGAAGAAACGGCGAACCGCAGAATATCGAATAACGAATATCCAATCATGAAGTCAGAATCCGTTCGGGCGGGCAAGGGCCTAAACCCCTCACCCGGCACTTCGTGCCACTATCTCCCAAGGGAGAGGGGTGAAGAAGAAACAACAACGGCTTCCGATCTAACGGTTGCTCTTCATGGCCCGTCTTCGCCGGACCATGCCACCCACCGGCCAAGGTATGGGTGAAACAGAAAAAACAGCAACTACGGGGGTGATGATAGCGGGGCGGGGAAGGGGTTGCAAGGGTGCGGCCAATTTCTATTGACGGTTTGGCAGGGGGGTGGTAGTCTGGATGGCGTTGCACGGGGTGTTATGCAATTCATTAAGAACAAGTTACAAGCGGCATAGTCTCGTGAAGAGGGAAAGGGCAGGGGCCATGATTCGAGCAATTTTACTAAGCGTGGGGGCACTGGTTTTGTCGGCATCGGGGGCGTGGGGGGCGACATCGGCAACGCCGGCCCATGCGACAGGTCGGACGACGACGCATACGACGACGGCAAAGCCGAAGACGACGGCTAGCCATTCGGCGACCAGAGCGCGGGCGGGTTCGAGCGCGACGGCGGCGCGGCCGGCGCATCCGGCAGCGGCGGAAGGCGCCCTGGCGACGGGCGGAACGGACGTGGCGGCGGCTCCGGCGGAGTATCCGCGGGACATGGAGATCAAGGGCGACGCGGTGCACGTGCGGAGCGGCCCGGGGCTTTATTATTATGACGTGGCGCTGGTGAAAGAGGCGACGCGGGTGCGGGTGGAGTCGGAGTCGGACGGGTGGAGCGCGATCACGGGTGCGGGGAAGTTGAACGTGGCGGCGCTGGTGAAGAAGGACGACGTGAAGAGCGATCCGGCGTCGTCGAAGAGCGGGACGGTGACGGCGACGATGGCGCGGGTGTATGCGAAGGATCCTGGTAGCGACCGGACGTGGGCGGTGATCGGTCAGTTGCCGGCGGAGACGGCGGTGACGATCAAGGGCGAGGAGGGGCCGTATTACACGGTGGCGCTGCCGGAGGGAGCGACGGTTTACGTGAAGGATGAATTTTTGGTGCCGGTGTCGCGCGGGAGCCGAGAGGCCTCTTCGGGGACGGGTCTGAGCGTGAAGTTGCCGGAGATCAAGCCGGTGGAATTGGATCCAGAGACGCCGGCGTATGAGAAGGCGGCGGGGGATTTGGAGACGGAGCTGGCGAAGCCGCTGGCGGAACGAAAGTTCAGCGCGGAGCTGGTGGATTCGCTGCGCGACGTGAAGGATAAGGCGAAGGCGGATTACCTGAGCGAGGCGGCGACGCGGGCGCTCAAGCAGATCGAGTTCCAGAAGGCGCTGCAGCAGGGTCTGGAGAAGCAGAAGGCGGAGCGCGAGGAGACGGCGAAGAAACTGGCGGAGATTCAGGAGGCGGCGGCGAAAGACCAGGCCAAGCGCGAGGCGGAGGCCGCGGGTCGGAGTTCGGTGATTCAGCCGGACTTCGAGGGGGTGTTGCGGAAGATGACGGCGACGATGGGTTATTCGTACCGGCTGGAAAACGCGGAAGGGCGATACGTTTGCCTGCTGAACGGGGACGTGGCGCAACTGGACCAGTTGCTGGGACTGAAGGTGAAGGTATGGGGGGTGAAGCGGAACCGAGCGGATTTGAATATGTGGGTGGTGGAGGCGAGCAAGGTGGAAGTGGTGGCGGCGGGACGATAGTTTCAGGTGATTGATAGATTAAGCGGGCCGCGGCGGAGAACGTCGCGGCCCGTGTTTTTTGGCGTTTGGTGAAGAGAAGAAAAACAGCGAATATCCAATATCCAACACTCAATATCCAATCATGAAGTGCGGATTCTGCTCGGGCGGTGGTGACGAGAAGTCCTCAACCGAGGGAAGGGGTGAAGAAACAACAACGGCTTCCGGTCGAGTGGTTGATCTTCATGGCCTGTCTTCGCCAGACCATGCCACCCAACGTTAGGAGTGTGGTTGAAGAAACAACAACAACGGCGGATGAAATTTTCAGTTAAGGCGGCGGTAGAAGTCGTCCCAGGGGAAGAGTTTGCCGGGGCAGTCGGTGGGTTTGAGCATGCCGTGGCCGAGGACGCGGGACTTGGGAATGTTGTAGCGTTGCATGAGCCAGCGGGTGAGCGTGGCGAGGTTCTGGAGCTGGGCCTCGGTGGGGCGGCCGAGGTCGAAGTTTCCGACGAGGCAGATGCCGACGCCGAACTCGTTGAATTCGGGATGGTCGTGGACGCCGGTGTGGGCGCCGGTGACTTGCTTGAGCCAGCGCGGGCCGACTTCGACCTGGCCGTCGCCGGTGAGGGAACCGTTGCCGATGACAAAATCGTAGCCAAGCTCGTTCCAGCCGCGATGCTCGCGGTGTTCGCGGTCGAACATGGCGGCGCTGCCGGTGGGCGAGGCGGAGTGGTGGACGATGATGTAGCGCCATTTTCTTTCTGGGACGGGGGGAACCCAGGCGCCGGCGCGGGTGGGCGGGGCGACGGAAGGGCCGCCGCTGGGCCGGGCGATGATCTGACGCGTGCCGAAGGCGGGCGGAGGGACATTGTCGACGAGGGCGACGTTGGGGCCGCAGCCGGCGAAGACGAGGGCGAGAAGCAGGAGCGGCGCGGCGAGAAGAGTTTTCGGAGAGAACAAGGAGTCACCTAAGACCGGCCGGGTTATCGGACGGATATGGTTATTGTATCGGCGGAGTGGGGCGGGGGAATTGAAGAAATAGTGGTGAGTGTGCAGTGGTCAGTGGACAGTAACGGCAACAGCAATGGCGAATATCCAATATCCAACACTCAATATCCAATCATGAAGGACAGAAACAGCAGCATTGCGAGATTGTGGAGGCAAGGGCATCAACCCCTCACCCGGCACTTCGTGCCACCCTCTCCCGAGGGAGAGGGGTGAAAAAGAAACAACAACGGCTTCCGATCGAACGGTTGCTCTTCATGGTCTGTACACTTCGCCGGACCAGGCCATCCGGCGGCAGGGGTAATCGGGGAAACAGCAGCAGAAGAAGCAACATGTCTTCAGGTGATTTGATTGAAACAGGTGCACCCTCACCCGGCCGCTAAAGCGGCCACCCTCCCCCCTCAAGGGGGAGGGGTGAAGAAGAAACGGCAACGACAAAAGATCAGCGGGCGGAGGTGGAGGTGAGGTAGGAGGCGTTGATGGCGGCGGCGCGGCGGAGGAGTTCGCCGAGGGGGAAATATTTGCCGGGACAATCGGTGCGGGCGCAGGGTACGCCGCCGTGGCCGTAGACGTGGTCGGGGGGGATGTTGCACTGGCGCATGAGCCAGGCGACGAGTTGGGCGGCGCTGGCGAGTTGGGCCTCGGAGGGGCGGCGCTTGTCGAAGTTGCCGATGAGGCAGATGCCGATGCCGTGCTCGTTCCAGTGGTTGTCGTCGGTGGGGGAGGGTCGGCAATGGGCGCCGTGCTTTTGCTGCCACCAGCGCGGGCCGATTTCGACGAGTCCGTCGGGGGTGAGGGACCCGTTGCCGATGACGAAGTGGTAGCCGAGTTCGTCCCAGCCGCGCTGGCGGTGGGCGCGGTCGCAGGTGGAGGCGCTGCCGTTAGGTTCGGCGGAATGGTGGATGATGATGTATTGCCATTTACCGGGATCGGCGGCGATCCAGGCGGGATTGGGGGCGGAGAGCGGGGTGGCGGCGGCGGGAACCTTCTGGAGCGGGGCGCGTTGGGCGGCGGGAAGTTGGGCGGGGGTGCGGGACGGGGCGGGCATGGGGTGCGGGATTTCCAGGGAAGCCCAGGGCTTGGTATGGGAGACGAGGGGCGGTGGGACGGAGTCGACGACGTTATTCGGCTGGCAGCCGGAGGCGGAGAAGAGAATTAAAAATGAAAAATTAAAAATTAAAAATTTAAAAAAAACGGCGAAGGAGCGATGCGGCTTGTGTTGGCCGTGATTCCACACACTTTGCCCCGAACAGCCGGGGCCAAAGTGTGGCACCCCCAGAGAAGTGCAGAGTTTAGAAAAAGAAGCGATAAGCGAAGAGCGGAGGTTCATAAGATCATTTTCCTGGGGCGGCGGCGGTTCCGATGGACTGAAGACGGGCGATACGGTCCTCGAGGTCGGGGTGAGTCTGGAAGAGGTTGGAAGCCTTGAGGTGTGAGCGCTGGTCTTCGGCCTTGAGAGGATTGACGATAAAGAGATGGGCGGTGGCCCTGGTCACGGCATGAAGGGGTTCCTCGTCGGTTTCGAGTTTTCGGAGGGCGGAGATCAGCCCTTCGGGGTAACGGGTCAGGGCGACCCCGGCGGCGTCGGCCATGTATTCGCGCTGGCGGCTGATGGCGAGCTGGATGATCTTGATAAAAATCGGCGCAAGGATGGCCAGAACAATAGCAAAAATGAGGAGGATGAGTTGGAGGGGGTTTCCGCCGCGCGAGTTGGAGTCGCGGCGCTGTCCGCCGCCGAACCAGAGGTAGCGCAGAAATAAGTCGGCCATGAGGACGACGACGCCGGCCATGACGGCGGCGAACATGGTGAGGCGGATGTCGTAGTTGCGGACGTGGGAAAGTTCGTGGGCCATGACGCCCTGAAGCTCGTCGCGGGTGAGTTTCTGGCGGAGTCCGGCGGTGATGGCGACGGCGGCGTGTTTGGGGTCGCGGCCGGTGGCGAAGGCGTTCATGGCGGGTTCGTCGATGAGGTAGACGCGCGGCATGGGGAGGCCGGCGGCGAGGGAAAGTTCTTCGATGACGTTCCAGAGCTGGGGGTCGTCGGACTTCTGGATTTCGCGGGCGTGGCTGACGGCCATGAGGGCGGCGGCGCCGCCGAAGTAGGAGAAGAGGGTCATGATGGCGGCGACGGCGATGGCGGCGCCGATGGAGATGGCGAGGACGAAGGCGAAGGAGGGGCCTTGGTACTCCTGATGTGCTTCAATTACGTCGTGATACGTTCTGCTATGGGACATGACCGTAACATTTTGGGACTGGGATTCCCAGCCGAAAACGACGAGTCCAATGGCGGCGGCGAGGAGGCAAAAGACGAGAGTGACCACGGCCACGAGGAGGACCGTGTTGCGTTTGTTTTCGCCGATGAGGGCATCGAAACTGGCCATCGGAAGGCTCGGACGGAAAAAGAGGCTTCAGGCCTCAGGCTTCGGGCTTCAGGAAAAAAAAAAGCAACGGCAACGCAAATCGGAAAACGGAGTTATTTTCCGCGTGGCTGCAAGCAGCCACCCTACATGGTGCGTGCCAGCACGCACCCTACTAGAACTTAACTATTGGGGCTTCGCGTTGGGCGGCGTCGGTGACTTCGAAGAAATCGGCGGGCTGGAAGTGGAAGAGGCCGGCGACGATGGTGGTCGGGAAGACCTGGATCTTGGTGTTGAAGGTCCGGACGCTGTCGTTGTAGTATTGGCGGGAGAAGGCGATTTTGTTTTCGGTGGAGCTGAGTTCTTCCTGGAGAGCGAGGAAGTTTTCGTTGGCTTTGAGATTGGGGTAGGCTTCGGAAAGGGCGAAAAGTTTGCCCAGGGCGCCGGTGATCATGTTGTCGGCTTCGGCCTGTTCCTTGACGCCGGTGGCGGAGAGGCCGGCCTGGCGGGCCTTGACGACGTTTTCGAGGGTTTCGCGTTCGTGGGCGGCATAGCCCTTGACGGTCTCGACGATGTTGGGAATGAGGTCACAGCGGCGCTTGAGCTGGACGTCGATCTGGGCCCAGGCTTCCTTGACGGTGTTGCGGAGTCGGACGAGGCCGTTGTAGGCGAAGATGAACCAGAGGGCGACGACGAACAGGACGGCACCGAGGGCGACGGCGGCGAGGCAGGCGAGACCGGTAAAACCAGATTTAACATCCATGGCAAGTTTCCTTTGTGAGGATATAAATTTCGGGCGGGCCGTGGCCTAAACCCCTCGCCCAGCCCTTCGGGCCACCCGCTCCCAAGGGAGAGGGGTGAAAAAGCAACGACCGAGATGATTGTACGAGTGGGCGGGGCGGGTGTCAAGGAAAGGAATGAGAGGTCCATGGGATAGGGGGAAAAATGAGGGGTTTGGGCGGGGAAGAGGGGGCGTTTTGCTGAATCGGATGGGGAAGAAGGGTCGAAAATAAGAGGAGAGGCTATAGGCCTTAGGCTTAAGGCTTAAGGAACAGCAGCAACAGAAACAGCAGCACACGGTGATATTGAAGCAACCGGTGCACCCTCACCCGGCCGCTAAAGCGGCCACCCTCCCCCCTCAAGGGAGAGGGGTGAAGAAACAGAAGAAGCCTAAGAAACGGAAACAGCACGCTCGCAACGATTTGTGAGCAACCGGTGCACCCTCACCCGGCCGCTAAAGCGGCCACCCTCCCCCCTCAAGGGGGAGGGGTGAAGAAACAGAAGAAGAAGCAAACGGAGGCAGGTAGATGGCGAACGAGGCGGTAATGACGGAAGTGGTGATCGGCCCGGATAAGCTGCGGGCGTGGGTGCGCGTCAATGCGGTGGGTGATCGGGAGGCGTATTCGGAACAGAATCTTCGGGCGGCGCTGGAGGCGTATGAGGTGGTGGTGGACGAGGGGGTTCAAAAGCGAATAGCGGCGCTGGCGGCGCGGGTGCGGGCGGGGGAAGTTCCGACGGAGGACGTGGTGCTGGCGGAAGGCGTGGCGGCGGTGAACGGAAAGGACGGAATAGTGGAGTGGATGCCGGAGTGCGATCCGGCGAAGCAGACGGCGAGCGGGGAGGCGGGCGACATGGTGAATCATTACGCCCGGAGCAACATTGTGAGCGTGTCGGCGGGAGCGGTGATCTGCACGGTGGCGCCGCCGACGGAGGGGCAAGCGGGACGGAACATTTGCGGGCGCGAGATACCGCAGCGGAAGGGGCGGCGGGTGGCGCTGCAATTCGGAGATAGCGTGGAGCAAGACAACAATTCGCACCAGGTGCGGGCGAAGATCGGGGGGCGGTTGAACGTGGTGCAGCAGCGGGTCTGGATCAGTCCGCTGCTGACGGTGGCGCGGAACGTGGATTTTCAGGTGGGGAACGTGAATTTTGACGGCGACGTGCTGGTGGGCGGGAACGTGCTGGATCTGTTCGCGGTGAAGTGTTCGCGCGACCTGGTGGTGCGCGGCGTGATCGAGGCGGCGCGGATCGAGGTGGGCGGGGAGTTGGTGGCGGGTGGCGGCGTGGCGGGCAAGGAGAAGGCGGTGGTGACGGTGGGCGGCGGGGTGAAGGCGCGGTTTGTGGACAATGCGACGTTGACGGCTGGTGGCGACGTGTTTGTGCAGAAAGAGGCGGTGAACGCGAAGATCGTGACGGCGGGCCGGGTGGTGACGCCGGGTGCGCTGACGGCGAGCACGGTGGAGGCGCGCAACGGGGTGGAGGCGGCGATGATCGGCTCGGCGACAGGTCAACGGACGACGGTGGTGGTGGGTTACGACCGTCCGACGCAGCGTCGGCTGGGGCAACTGGAGCGCGAGATGGAGGAGTTGGGGGAGCGGATGAAGTCGGATCGGGCGAAGTTGGATTCGATGCTGAAGCGGCAGGCGACACTGCCGGAGGGTCAGCGCGGGCGGCTGACGACGCTGCTGGTGGCGGTGAAGGAAGAGATGGAGAAAATGGCGGTGATGGAGACGGAACAGAAGACGTTGCAGGAGACGGTGAAGGCGAGCCGCGAGGCGACGATCCAGGTGAGCCGGATGATTCGGGAGGGGACGACGGTGCAACTGGGCCGGGCGGCGACGACGCTGAAGATGTCGCTGCAGGGTCCGGTGCGGCTGATGAATCGTCGGGTGGACGGAATGGAGCGGATTGCGGCGGCGGAAGGGGAAGGGCGGGAGGTGATGTTGGAGTCGGCGGAAGTGTGAGAAGCGAATTAAAAATGAAAAATTAAAAATGAAAAATTAAAAATTAAAAATTAAAAAACATAAGAAGAAACAAGAAGAAGAAGAAACAGCATCCCCCAGCAGTGCTGGGGGCTTCAAAAACAACGGCAACAAAAACAACGGCAACAAAAACAACAGCACCCTCACCCTACCCTCTCCCCTCAAGGGAGAGGGGTGAAGAAACAGAAACTACAACGGCAACGCCAAGCGGAAAACGGCCTTTATTTGTGGTGGCTGCAAACAGCGCAACCGCCCTTACATGACGGCAACAGCCCCCAATCAGAAGCCGTAGTCTTTGTTGTCGCGGTCGAAGTCGCGGTCGGTAAGGCCGGGGTTGATTTTGAAGTCGGTGAAGCGGTATTTGGTGAAAAGCTGGCCGTCCCAGCCGTAGGAGTCGCCGCCGACGGGGACGATGTCGGCCACGTCGACGAGAAAGACGAGTTCCTTGTTGGGGTAGATGGGTTTGTTGGGGAGGAGGCGAACGATGGCATAGGCGGGCCTTCCGCCGACTTCGATCTTTCCGCCATATTGGAGTTGGAGGTCGCCGTTGGCGCGGGCGAGGGCGCATTGGGTGACGACGACGGACATCATGTTGATCATGCCGGTGGCGGTGATGGGTCGGAGGTTGTTCTTGAGAGCGGCGGGGTCGTCGGGAGCGAATTTGACTTTGATGAGGTAGCCGAGGAGTCCGCCGGGATGGGCGAGGATTTTGTTGTCGTATTGTCCGGCGACGTAGAGAACCTCGCGGCCCTCGTCTCCGATGACGTATTTCATGTAGACGCTGAAGGGTGAGCCGCGCCATTTCATGTCGGCGGTCTCCTCGTCGTGGAGTTCGCCTTTGATGCGTTCCTGCTTGAAGAACCGGGCGGTGAAATCGACGATGGTTTCCTGACATTTCTGCTGGACGAGGTAGAGGAATTTCAGTTGGTCGGCCTTGACGGCGGCGTCCCAATCGAATTTTTTCCACCGAGCGATGGCGGCGTCGAGTTCGGGGCCGGGGTGGGGCGGGGTGGGGACGGGAGCGGCGGCGACGGGCTTGGGGGCGACGGCGGAGGAGGGCGGCGGCGCGTCGGCGGCGAGAAGCCGGGCGGGGGCCAAGAGGGCGGCGAGGCAGAGGGCGAGGAGGGAAAATTTGAAAAATGGGGTCATGGTCACGAACTCAAGGAAAAGCAGGCTTCAGACTTCAGGTAGAAACAGCAAAAAAGAAGAAACGGCGTCCCCCAGCAATGCTGGGGGCTTCAAAAGAAGAAGAAACAGCAACGCCAAGCGGAAAACGGCATTTTATTGGACCGCGTGGCTGCAAGCAGCCACCCTGCATAACAGCGACAACAACGGCAACAGCATTCCCCGGCTCAGGCGACGGCGGTGGTGACGATGAAGGGCGCGGGAAAAGAAACGGTACTCTGGTGCAGGTCGTGGAAGCCGGCGTTTTGGCAGAGTCGGCGGAACTCTTCGGCGGAAGCGTGATGGACCTGGCGGCCCTCGAAGCGCGGGACGGCGAGGTCGTAAATCAAATGGCCGAACCACTGGTCGCGAAAGCCGTCGGCGAGGATGAGTCGTCCGCCGGGCGCGAGGACGCGGTGCATTTCGCGGAGGGCGGCCTGCTGGTTCGGGTAGTGGTGAAAGGAGTTGGAGCAGGTGACGAAGTCGAAGGCGGCGTCGAGAAAGGGGAGATGCTCGCTGTCGGCGACGGCGCGGTGAATGCGGTCGTGGGCGGCGATGTGGCCGTGGGCGGCGCGAATCATGGATTCGGAGAGGTCGACGGCGAAGACACGGGTGTGGGGTCGGCCGTCGGCGAGACGTTGGGCGAGGCGGCCGGTGCCGCAGCCGATGTCGAGAATGCGGGCTTGGGCGACGTCGCCGATTTCCTGGATGATGCGGCGGTGGGCGGGGGCGAAGAGGAGTCGCTGGAGGATGCTGCGGTCGTAGGACTCGGCCCAGGCGTCGAATTCCTGGCGTGATTGAAGTTTGAGAACGTCCATCGTCAGGGCGGCTCCGCGGTTGGAAAGAGGGAAACCGGCAAATGGTTTATTATACCGGGAAAAGGAAAAATGGAAGGAGGAAAGTTGACGGGTCGGGTCGGGGAGGGTTTTGGAGGGGGCATTTTAACTTGCCGGAGCGGGGTGGGGGAGATAGAGTGAAAGGCAGTGGGTCGTGGGCAGTGGTTAGTGGTTAGTGACAACAGCAAAAGAAGAAACAGCATCCCCCAGCAGTGCTGGGGGCTTAAAAAGAAGAAGCAACGGCACGGACAGGGCAGAGCCCTGTCCCTACGAGGCCAGAATAAGGGCAACAGGTGCGACGGATACTGCATCGGTACATTTTCATGGAGTTGATCAAGGTGCTGGTGCTGTCGACGGCGGCGCTGACGTTTTTTCTGGCGATCGCGTATGCGTTGAGCCAGTTGCGTGAGCGCGGGCTGGGTCCGGCGGATTCGGTGCAGTTGGTGCTGTATTTCGTGCCGGCGATGCTGGTGTTTGCGATGCCGATCAGCGCGCTGTTGACGACGACGCTGGTGTATGGCCGGTTGTCGGCTGACAACGAGTTGACGGCGTGCCGGGCGTCGGGGGTTTCGATGTCGAGCCTGCTGTGGCCGGCGCTGGCGGTGGGCCTGTTGATCGGGTGCACGAATTTTGTGCTGTTCGACCGGGTGATACCGTGGGCCAAGGAATCGGCAGCGCGGGTGGGGACGGATCACATCGAACGGATATTTTTTAACCGGATGCAGACGAAGAAGAGTTTCGAGTACAAGGCGCAGGGCTTCTACATTTACGCGAAGCACACGGAAGGCCAGATGCTGTACGGGGTGGTGGCGCGGTACATGAATCCGAACGGACAGCGGTTTGAGGCGAAGGCTCCGGCGGCCTATGTGCGATTTTTTCCGGCGGAGGCGACGACGGAGGTTCGTGAGGTTCCGCGACCGGAGTCGGGCAAACCGCCGCGACATCTGACGCGTGAAGAGGTGGCCTCGGCGCCGGGCTGCTGGGACGCTCGGGTGGTGAACCGGGGCCGGGCGATGGTGCAATTTTTCGACGTTTACGCTACGGACGAGAGCAACGAGCGGAGCATGCTGGACAGCCCGACGATCTGGGAAGTGCTGATGGAAACGCAAGTGCTCAAGCCGGAGCAGTTGACGCTGTCGCAGTTGAATCGGCGGCTGGGTAATGCGCGGGACACCTTTGAATACAAGAATGCGGTGGCGCTGGGGGCGGGTCCCGAGGCGCTGGATCAAACGGAAAAGAGCCTCCGAGCGGCGACGGTGGCGGAGATGCAATCGCGTTACGCGTCGATGGCGAGCTGCGTGTTGCTGGTGGGCCTGGGGGCGGCCCTGGGGACGATGTTCCGTCACGGGCACATTCTGACGGCGTTTGCGGTGAGCATGGGGCCGGGGCTGTTTGCGATCTTTGCGGTGCTGCTGGGCGTGCACATGGTGAAAGCGGCGCCGGCGCAGGCGCATTCGCTGATCTGGGTGATGTGGCTGGGTAACGCGGTGGTGGCGGTGCTGGATGTGATCCTGGTCGGGCGGTTGTTGCGGCAGTAGGAACGGCGCTATGAAGATAGTTGATAAATATGTTCTGAAGGGGTTCCTGTTTTCGTTCGCCGTGGTCTTCGTGGCCATGATGGCGTTGACGATCATGGTGGACATGGTGATGAACCTCGAGGACTTGCTCCGGGTGGCGCCGGGTCAGCAGTCGGTCCAGGCCCCGGCCGCGGCAGGACAGGCCGCAGCAAAGACGGGGGAGGCGGGCCAGGGACCGGCCAACGAGCATGCCCGACCCGGGTCCTGGCAGGTATTCTGGCACATTGTGGCCTATTATTTTTACCGGTCGTTTGAGTATTTCGAGTGGCTGAGCGGGGCGGCGCTGCTGGTGGGCGGGGCGTTTGCGATAGCGCGGCTCAATAAGACCAACGAGTTGACGGCTTTGAAGGCCTCCGGAGTGAGCGTGTACCGGATCCTGTGGCCGATCATCGTGGGTTCGGTGGTGATCTCGCTCTTGTATGTGGTGGATCAGGAACTGTGTCTGCCGAACATGGTGGAGCAGTTGACAGGGGACCATACGATGGCCGGCGGCCCGACCGAGTTCGAGGTGAAGTACGTGGAGGACGGGCAGAATTCGCTGCTGTACGCGCCGCTGTTTTCGCCGAAAGAGCGGATGATGAAGGGGAAATTCACCGAGGATCCGGCGACGCACGAGCAGGTCCGGGTGCATGCGGTGCAGATTTCGTTGCGGGACAAGACGGCGCGGAACCTGGGCGTGATCGAGGCGGATGCGGCAGTTTATGACCAGGCGCGCCGGGGTTGGCGGCTGACGAAGGGGTGGTACCAACCGTATCCTCAGCCTGGCGAGACGCCGCCGCAGGAGAAGCAGACGACGGGGCATGCGGTGGCCTTTTACGCGACGGACATTGATCCGACGGCGCTCGAGCGGCAGAAGCGGTCGGAGTTCTACAATTATCTTTCGTTCGGGGAAACGCGGAGGCTGCTGAGTTCGTCGCAGGTGAACGCGCCGGTGGTGGAAGTGGCGATGCACAAACATTTTGCCAAGCCGATTCTGAACATCGTTCTCCTTTTGCTGGGGCTGCCGTTTATCGTGGGGCAGGAGGGGAAGAGCTATCTGCTGTCGGTGATGTTCTGCATCGGCTTGTTCGTGCTGGTGCTGGGGGTGGAGTACGTGGCGGTGGAGTTCGGGGGCCGGGGGGATTTGCCGCCGGCGCTGGCGGCGTATTTGCCGGTTTTCATATTTACGCCGGTGGCGATATTGACGCTGGATAATGTCCGCACGTAGTGCGGCAATTCAAAATTAAAAATTAAAAATGAAAAATTAAAAATAAAAAGCGAAGCGGTTAAGAATTTGTATGCGGTACTTTCGCCCCTTCGGGGCTTTGCGGGGATGTTTAGGGGGGCGGGAGGCGGCCGGGACGAGGAAATAAAAAAGAAACGGTATAAAAAAGAAGCAACAGCAACAAAGAAGAAACAGCAACAAAGAAGAAACGGCAACGCCAAGCGGAAAACGGCTTTTTATTGCCGCGTGGCGGCAAGCAGCCACCCTACATAAAAGAAGCAACATTTCCCAAGTTATGATTTCAGGTCGGCGAGGGCGCGGACGGCGTCGGTGAGGGTGCGCATTTCGGGGAGGTCGAGGCCGTGGGAGTCGGCGAGGCGGAGGACGGCGCCGTTCAAGAATTCGATTTCGGTGGGGCGACCGGCGTCGAGGTCCTGGCGCATGCTGGAGACGTTGCGGGCGGTGGCGGCGGCGGCGTCGAGGGCGGCTTGTTCGGCTTCTTCGTCGGAGATGGCGAGGCCGTCGGAACGGGCGGCGCTGGCGGCTTCGCGGGCCAGGGCCAACATGCGGCGGCGCAGGGGCGGGCGCTGGAGCAGGGCACCGTTGGAGACGCATTCGAGGGCGGTGAGGGCATTGATCGAGACGTTGACGATGAGTTTGCGCCAGAGGGCGTGGCGGAGGTCGGGTTCGAGGCGGGCGGGGAGGCCGGCGGCGTTGAAAAGGGCGGCGATGGATTCGGCGGCGTCGCGGAGGTCGGGTCGGGCGTCGATGAAGGTGGGGAGGCTGGCGGCCTGGTGGACGAGACCGTCGGGGGCGCGGTGGGCGGCCTGGTAGGTGACGGCGGCGATGAGGCGGTGGGTGGCGGCGGCAGGGCCGAGGGCGGCGCTGAAGGCGTCGAGGATGCCGAGTCCGTTCTGGATGGTGAGGATGGTGGACGGAAATTTGATTTCGCGGAGGGCGCGGCCGGCGTCGGCGAGAGCGGTGGATTTGACGGCGAGGATGATGAGATCGGCGGCGGGGAGGCGGTCGGGGGAAGATTCGGCGGCGACAGGGGCGGAGAGCGGGCCATCGGCGGTGATGAGGGTGAGGCCGTCGCGGCGGATTTCGGCGGCGCGGTCGGGTCGGTGGTCGAGAATGGTGACGGCGGCGCCGGAACGGGCGAGGCGGACGGCGAAGAGGGTGCCGAGGGCGCCGGGACCGACGATGATGATATTTTTGGGGGGAGAAGGCGAATTCATGGTTTCTCCATTTCGCACGGCGGGGCAAGACCCGCCGTGGCACAACCTGGGCCTGGCCACGCAAGCGTGGACCATGCCACCCGGCTGTGATTGTACAACAAGAGTTGGGAGATAGGAAACGGGATAACTGTTTACGCGGCGGGGCGGGCGGGTATAATGTCGGGCGTGGTGTCGTGAGGCAAGTCTGGAACCCTATCGGAGAGCGGCCATGATATTCCTGTCGAAACTATTGACGGAACAGCGGGTCGTGATGCTGGAAGAGACGGATAAGGAAGGCGTGCTGGCGCGGCTGGTGCACGTGCTGGCGGACTCACACGTGATTCACGACGAGACAGGACTGCTGGACGCGATTCGCGGGCGCGAACTGATCATGAGCACGGGGATCGGGTTCGGGATCGCGGTGCCGCACGCGAAGATCAAGACGGTGGACGACGTGACGCTGGCGGTGGGCGTGTCGCAAAAAGGGATTCAGTTCGGGAGCCTGGACGACAAACCGGTGCACATCGTGGTGATGATTGCGGCGGGTGCGGAACAGCAGGATTTGTACATTCGGACTTTGGCGCGGGTGATGCTGGTGCTGAAGAATCCGAAGGTAAGAGAGAAACTGATCGCGGCGAAGACGCCGGGGGATGTGCTGAAGGTGTTTGCGGCGTATTAATCATTTCTTAATGCAATCCGGGTATTGATATTGGGGCGGTGCGCGCCGGGAGGGGGTTAGCGAAACCCCTTATCCGGCACTTCGGGCCATCCTCTCCCCGGGGAGAGGGGTGATGAAAAAACAGCCGGACAGGGCAGAGCCCTGTCCCTACGAGCAAAACGGCAAGGTTGCGGCGAGCGTGGCGGCGGGTACAATGGACCGGGGTGAATAAAGAAAAAGCGACTCGAATTTTGAGGAATGAGGGAACGGTCATGGGCAAGAAAAAAAGCAAGACGCGGTCGATTGGGATTCTGACATCGGGGGGTGATTGTCCGGGGCTGAATTCGGCGATCCGGGCGATCGCCAAGACGGCGATGAACGAGTACGGGATTCGGGTGGTCGGGTTTCTGGACGGGTTTCGGGGTCTGGTAGAAAACCGGTTCGTACAATTGGACGATGAACGGGTGAGCGGGATTCTGACGCAGGGGGGGACGATTCTGGGAACGAGCCGCGACAAGCCGCACCGGATGACGATGGGCGACAAGGTGATGGACATGACTTCGGCGGCGGTGGAGAACGCGCGGAAGTTGCAGATCGATTGCCTGGTGTGCCTGGGCGGCGGGGGGACGCAGAAAAATGCGTGGCGGCTGTACAAAAAGGGCGGCCTGAACGTGATGACGTTGCCGAAGACGATTGACAACGACGTGGTGGAGACGGACATTTCGTTCGGGTACGACACGGCGATGATGATTGCGACGGAGGCGATAGACCGGCTGCACACGACGGCGACGAGCCACCACCGGATCATTGTGTGCGAGATCATGGGCCATCGGACGGGTTGGCTGACGCTGGGGTCGGGTCTGGCGGGCGGTGCGGACGTGGTGCTGATTCCGGAAATTCCGTACGACCTGGAGGTGGTGAAGGAGTACCTGCTGGAACGTCGACGGGCGGAGAAACGGTTCTCGATTATCGCGGTGGCGGAAGGGGCGCGGTCGCTGGCGGAAGTGGAGGCGGCGCGAAAAGCGCTGGAGCGCGAGACGGGGAAACGGGCGGCGCAGGCGGCGAAAAAAGGAAAGAAGGGCAAGGAGACGAAGGAGGCGGCGCTGGCGGAGGAGTTGTGGAACGACGAGACGCGGGAGGGCTTGCCGCTGATTGTGCGGCGCGTCGAGGATGAGGTGATGGCGTATCACGTGGTGCAGGAGCCGATGTCGAGCCGGATCGCGCGGCAGTTGCAGGATCTGACGGGGATGGAGGCGCGGGTGACGACGCTGGGCCACGTGCAGCGCGGGGGGATACCGACGCCGTTCGACCGGATGCTGTGCACGCTGATGGGGACGAAGGCGGCGGAGTTGCTGGCGCGCGGGGTGTATAACGTGATGGTCGGGTACCGGGGCGAGGAATGTGAGCCGGTGCCGCTGGAGAAAGTGGCGGGACTGCGGAAATTTGTGCCGCCGGACCATCCGCTGGTGGAGAGCGCGCGGCTGGTGGGGACGTGCCTGGGGGATCGGTGAGGTCCGAAAAATTAAAAGTTAAAAATGAAAAATGAAAAATGAAAAATGAAAAGAGAAAAAAAACGGCAACGGTAATGAAAAGTTGGTTGTCGAATTTGGTGTTCAAGAACTAACCCCTCACCCGGCCCTAAAGGGCCACCCTCTCCCTCAAGGGAGAGGGGTGAAGAAGCAGAAAAAGAAGAAGAAAGGGCATCCCCCAGCATTGCTGGGGGATTCAAAAGAAGAAGTAGTAGAAGAAAAAAAGAGGCAACGGCAAGCGGAAGACGGCATTTGATGGCGGCGGTTGTCAAGCAACCGCCCCACGGGAAAACGAGAGAGCGGGAGAGTTATGGGGAAAGTGGAACGGAATGAGTCGCGGGCACGGCGGGCGGAGTCGCGCGTGCGGGTGGAGCGGGCGGCGGTGGTGCCGGAGTCGCCGGCGGGCGGGGCGGCGCCGTTGACGGCGGAACAATATCTGAACCGGGAATTGAGTTGGCTGGAGTTCAACCGGCGGGTGCTGCACCAGGCGGTGGACGAGCGGACGCCGCTGCTGGAACGGGTGAATTTTCTGTCGATCTTCTGCTCGAACCTGGACGAGTTTTTCATGAAGCGGGTAGGGCTGTTGAAGCGGCAGATCGAGGCGGGGGTGATGGCGCGGCGGCCGGACGGGCTGACGGCGGGGCAGCAGTTGGAGGCGCTGCGGGCGAAGTTGGAACCGATGCTGAAACAGCAGGCGGAAGTTTACGCGGAACTGGCGGGGCGGCTGTTGCCGGCGCGAGGCATCGAGATCGTGGGCTATGAGCAGTTGACGGCGGAGGAGCGGCGGCAGGGGGAGATATATTTTCGCAGCACCGTTTTTCCGGTGCTGACGCCGCTGGCGGTGGACATGGGGCATCCGTTTCCATTTCTGTCAAACCTTTCGACGTCGCTGGGAGTGACGTTGCGGCACCCGAAGCGGGGCGAGGAGAAGATGTTTGCGCGGCTGAAGATACCGCGGGTGTTTCCGCAGTTTGTGCGGCTGGCGCCGGGGGCGGGGGTGCGGTATCGGCTGCTGAGTCTGGCGGAGTTGATCCGGCATCACCTGGACGAGCTGTTTCCGGGGATGACGGTGGTGGACGTGATGGCGTTTCGGATCACGCGGAACGCGGACGTGGAGCGCGACGCGGAGGACGGGGAGGATTTGCTGGACCTGGTGGAGGAGGAGTTGCGGCTGCGGCGGTTCGAGAAGGTGGTGCGGCTGGAGTTGGGGCCGAAGCCGGACCCGTGGATGCGGGAGTTCCTGATGCAGGAACTGGAGTT
This sequence comes from uncultured Planctomycetia bacterium, assembly GCA_903929765.1. GTDB lineage: Bacteria > Planctomycetota > Phycisphaerae > FEN-1346 > JAACEH01 > CAIYVX01. Next base: position 22,920 of record CAIYVX010000039.1, on the reverse strand, counting down.
GACGGAAGACGATGTGTACGAGATGCCGGGCCTCTTGGATTACACGACGTTGCGGGAGGTGGCGGAGTTGCCGGTGGCGGATTTACGGTACGAGGCGTGGACGCCGCAGACGCCGAAGGCCCTGGCGGACGAGGAGGCGGACCTGTTCGGGGTGATCCGGCAAGGGGATTTGCTGGTACATCATCCATACGAAAGTTTCAATGCGAGTATCGAGCGGTTCGTGACGACGGCGGCGGCGGATCCGAACGTGCTGGCGATCAAGATCACGCTGTATCGGACGGGGAACGACAGCCCGTTCATACCGGCGCTGATCCGGGCGGCGGAGGCGGGGAAGCAGGTGGTGGCGACGGTGGAGCTGAAGGCCCGGTTCGACGAGGCGCAGAACATTTACCAGGCCCAGGCGCTGGAAAAGGCCGGAGTACACGTGGTGTACGGCATTGTGGGGTTGAAGACGCACACGAAGACGACGCTGGTGGTGCGGCGCGAGGCGGAGGGGCTGCGGTGTTACGCCCACATCGGGACGGGGAACTATCACGTGCAGACGGCGAAGCTGTACACGGACCTGAGCCTGCTGACGTGCCGGCCGGAGCTGACGGAAGAACTGGTGGAGTTATATCACTTTATGACGGGGCGGTCGTTGAAGGAGGAGTACAAGAAACTGCTGGTGGCGCCGCTGAATATGGCGCAGCGGTTCAAGGCGCTGATTGAGCGGGAGGCGGCCAACCGGCAGGCGGGGAAGCCGGCGCGGATTGTGGCGAAGATGAATTCGCTGGAGGATCCGGCGATCTGCCAGGAATTGTACCGGGCGAGCGCGGTGGGGGTGCCGATTGAACTGCTGGTGCGAGGGTTCTGCTGCCTGCGGCCGGGGTTGGCGGGGGTGAGCGAGAACATCCGGGTGACGTCGGTGATCGGGCGATTCCTGGAACATTCGCGGATATTTCATTTTGCGGCCGGGGCGGAGAATCCGCTGGACGGGGAGTTCTATATTGGGTCGGCGGACTGGATGTACCGGAATTTTCAGGCGCGGGTGGAAGTGATTACGCCGGTGGAAGACGCGGCGGCGAAGGCGCGGCTGTGGGAGATTCTGGAGATCATGCGGCAGGATCAGGTTCAGGCGTGGGACATGCAGACGGACGGGTCGTACGTGTTGCGGCGGCCGGCGGCGGGGGCGACGGGAGCGGCGGGGCTGGGGACGCACCGGGCGTTGATGGAGTTGACGCGGGGGAGAGCGCTGGCGCGGGGTTAACGGCAAAGGCAACGGCGAATATCGAATATCCAACACTCAATATCCAATCATGAAGGAAAGAAGAAACGGCGTTCTCGCATGGGGGCGACAAGTGGATTTCGCCCGGTCGGGCATAGCTGACCGTGGCACAATCACCGGGTCGGTCAAGTTCGACAAAGCACACATTTTGGCACCGGCGACGGTTGGGACGATCCGGGTGCAGATCAACTTCTGAGGGAGATGAGCCATGCCGACAGCGCACCATGCGGAGCAGCACTTCCGGTCGTCGGAGACGGTCCGCGACATTGTCATTGGCATGTCCGATGGGCTGACGGTGCCTTTCGCCCTGGCGGCGGGTCTGACCGGGATCACGGCGGCGACGGGGATTGTCGTCACGGGGGGCCTGGCGGAGATTTCTGCGGGGGCAATTTCGATGGGCCTGGGGGGATACCTGGCGGCCAAGACCGATCTGGAACATTACAAGGCGGAGGAGGCGCGGGAGTGGCGCGAAACCGAGACGGTGCCGGAAGAAGAAGCGGAGGAGGTGGCGTCGATCTTTCGGGGCTACGGTCTTTCGGCCGAGCAGGTGGCCCCGGTGGTTACGGCGATGCGGGCCCGGCCGAAGCAGTGGGTGGATTTCATGATGCGATTTGAGCTGGGGCTGGAGGAACCGGAGGCCTCGCGGGCCCGGCGCAGCGCCCTGACCATCGCCCTGTCCTATGTGATCGGCGGGATGATTCCGCTGTCGCCCTATTTCCTGGCCGGGGACGTGCAGATCGGTCTGCGGGCATCGGTGGCGGTGACGCTGATGGCGCTGTTTGCGTTCGGATATGTCAAAGGACGGTTCACGGGGCTGAAGCCATGGCGGTCGGGGCTGCGGACGCTGCTGATCGGGGGTCTGGCGGCGGGAGCGGCGTATGGGATTGCCAAGTTGATTGCCTGAAAGGGTAAGACCCGCCGTGGAACGTCCGTGAAGCATGGCCACGCAAGCGTGGACCATGCCACCCAATTCCTTACACCATTTCGAAAAACATTTCGGTGAGGGCGCGAAGCTGGGAGAGCGGCGCGTTGAGGGGCACGGCACACTCGGGTCCGACGATTTCAAAATGGGCGTCGAGGGCGGCTTGGAGGTCGCGGCGGACGTCGTCGGGTTTGCCGAAACAGAGGGTTTGTGGATTGTTGATGCCGCCGGCGAGGGCGAGGCGGTCACCGACGAGTTTTCGGGCGGTGGCGCAGGGGACTTTGGTGTCGACGTGAAAGGCGGCGACGCCGGTCTGGCAGATGTAGTCGAGGCGCGAGGCGGTGTTGCCGCAGATGTGGAGGACGACTGGCCCGGCGAGGCGGCGGACGAGTTCGGCGTGGACGGGGATGAGGAAATCGCGGTAGGCTTCGGGCGAGCAGAGGTCGCCGGTGGCGTGGTCGGCGAGGGTGACGGCGTCGGCGCCGGCGGCGAACTGGGCGTTGGCGAAAGCGACGGTGACTTCTTTGAGTTTGTCGAGAATGGCGACGACCTGAGGCGGGTCGAGCATGGTCATGATGAGGAATTCCTGGGTGCTGAAGAGGTGGTAGCCGAGGGTCCAGGGGCCGAAGGCTTTGCCGAAAATGGCGAGGTCGGGAAACTGGCGGCGCAGGAGGCGGATGGCATCGCAGACGACGCGGCAGGCGGGGTGGTCGAGAAAGTCGGACGGGATGCGGATGTCGTCGATGGTCTGGCAGGGGTGGTCCTTGGAGTCGGGCATGAGGTCGCGGCGGCCCCAGTCGATGCGGCAGCCGAGGGCGGCGGCTTCGTGCTGGACGGAGAAGTAGGGCATGAGGAGGTCGTGGCGAAGTTCGGTGTGGGCGGTGGCGGCGAGGCGGGCCATGAGGGGAGCCTGGAGGTGGGCCTCGGGAAATTCGGCGGCGGCGAGGTCCATGAGTTCGGCGACGATGACGCTGGTGGGGCTGCCGAAGGCGGGGCGGTCGGTGGGCCGGCGGTCCAGGGCGGCGAGGACGCGCTCGCGGGAAGACATTTGGGGGCGGATCATTTTTGGGATTCCTTAAGCGATTTGCCGTCGACGCGGTAGGCGAAGACGCGGACATTTTCGACGGTGACGAGGCCCTCCTTGACCATAGCGTCGAGTTCGGGGAGGAAGGCTTCGATGCGGTCGGTGCGGTCGACGATTTCGACGATGATGGGGAGGTCTTCGCTGAGGCGGAGGATGGTGGCGGTGTGCATGCGGGAGTGGGCGCCGAAGCCCATGATGCCTTTGGTGACGGTAGCGCCGGCCATGCCGCGGCGGCGGGCGGCCTGGACGATGGCTTCGTAGAGGGGTTTGCCGGCGTGACGGTCGCTTTCGCCGATGAAGATGCGGATGAGTTCGGCTTCTTCGGGCAGGGGCATAGGCGATCCTTTCGGGCTGAGGAAAACGGTATTTTATTTCCGCGTGGCTGCAAGCAGCCACCCTACATAATTGCGGAAAACGGCAATTTATTGATGGTGCGTGCAAGCACGCACCCTACATTCAGAGCGAACGGGCCAGGGTCATGCCGAGGACGGTGCTGACGAGGCAACAGCCGACGCTGGCGGCGACGTTGACGGCGGCGGCGCTCCATTGGCTTTTGGCCATCAGGTTGACGGTTTCGAGGCTGAAGGTACTGAAGGTGGTGAAGGCGCCGAGAAAACCGATCATGGAAAAGAGTCGCATGTTGGGAGTCAGGATCGGTTTGTCTTCGACCAGAATCCAGAGGAAGCCGATGGTGAGGCAGCCGAGGACGTTGACGACGAGGGTGCCCCAGGGGAAGGTGGAGTTGGGGAAGCGGTTCTGGACGAAGCCGCCGAGGCCGTAGCGGGCAAGGGTGCCGAGGATGCCGCCGAGGCTGAGGACGAGGATTTTGGTGAGCAGTGCGGGCATGGGGGAAAAGATAACATCATCGCAGGCGATCATCAACGATGAAAAGCAGAATCGTCGCGGAGCAGGGCCAGGAGGAGCGGCGTGGCGGCGACGGAGAAGTGGTCGCCGAGCCAGCCAAAACGGGTGAAGCGCGGGCGCCAACGGATTTCGTGACAGGCCGGTTGGTCGGCGGCGGGGCGAAAGCCGAGGAGTCCGGCGGGGAGGACGTGGCGGCGGTCGTTGGTGCCGAGGAGGAGCGGGCCGAGACCGTTGATGAGGAAATCGAGGGGGGAACTGAGGTTGAGGAGGCGGTCGCAGGAGCGGAGGGGGACGGAGAGATCGTAGTCGCGGCTGACGGAGCAGGCGAGGAGAATGAGGCGGCGCACGCGGACGGCGGGGTTGAGTTGGCGGAGGGCTTCGAGGGCGATGAAGCCGCCGGAAGAATAGGCGATGATATCGATGGGGGCATCGGGAAAGGCGGCGCGGTAGGCGGAGAGATAAGCGGCGAGTCGTTTAGCGCGGGCCTGGTGGCGGCGGCGGGCGAGGAGGTCGGGGAGTAGGAGAGTGGCGCGCCAAGGGTCGGACCAGGAGAAGAGTTCGCGGCGGGCGGGGGTGGCGGCGAGACGGGCGGCGAGGAGGAAGCGGCGGTAGCCCCATTTGAGACCGAGCCAGGAGAGCGGCTCGACGAAGAGGATCAGTCCGCGGGCGGGATCGCCGGTCGCGGGGCGGTGCCGGGCGGCGCGGTCGCGGGCGAATTGGATGGCCCAGATGGCGACGAGAGCGGCGAGGCCCCAGAGGCGGACGAAGAGGCCGTGCTGGACGAAGAGGGCGTAGGCGATGGGGGCGAGAAAGGCGGCGGCGAGGAAGAGGGCGACGAGGCGTGAGCGAGTGAGATCGGACAAGAACGATCCTTTCGAACAGCAGCGAACAGTGGTCAGCGGACAGTTTACAACAACAACGCCATCGGCGATAGCGAACGGGGGTTGACTTTCGGGGGGAATCGGACTATTTTTTGTTACCAGTTCATTGCTTTGAGAGTCCCGGCATCAACCCCTCACCCGGCCGCTGCGCGGCTACCCTCTCCCAAGGGAGAGGGGTTTTAAAGGAGGTTCAGATGGAGCAACACAAAATTTATCTGACGGAGCAGGAAGTTCCGCGACAATGGTACAACATTGCGGCGGACATCAAGCCGCTGTTGACGCCGCCGCTGGATCCGGGGACGGGGCAGCCGATGGACCCGGCGAAGCTGAGGGCGATCTTTCCGGAGAGCCTGATCGAACAGGAAATCAGCGATCAGCGGTGGATCGATATTCCGGAGGCGGTGCTGGACGCGCTGCTGATTTACCGGCCGAGCCCGCTGCTGCGGGCGCGGCGGCTGGAACAATATCTGGGGACGCCCGCGCGAATATATTTCAAGAACGAGTCGAATTCGCCGTCGGGGTCGCACAAGCCGAACACGGCGATTCCGCAGGCGTATTACAACAAGCAGGCGGGGGTGAAGCGGCTGACGACGGAGACGGGGGCGGGGCAGTGGGGCAGCGCTCTGGCGTTTGCGACGAAGCACTTCGGGCTGGAGTGCACGGTGTACATGGTGCGGCGGTCGTACGAGCAGAAGCCGTTCCGGAAGTCGATGATGAACATGTACGGGGCGAAGCTGATCCCGAGTCCGTCGGACCAGACGGCGGCGGGGCGGGCGATTCTGGCGGCGATGCCGGACACGCCGGGGTCGCTGGGGATTGCGATCAGCGAGGCGGTGGAGGACGCGCTCAACCACGATGATGCGCGGTACGCCCTGGGTTCGGTGCTGAACCACGTCATGCTGCACCAGACGATCATCGGGCTGGAGACGAAGAAGCAGATGGCCAAGGCGGGGATCAAGCCGGACGTGCTGGTGGCGTGCGCGGGCGGCGGGTCGAACTTTGCGGGGCTGGTGTTTCCGTTCGTGCCGGACAAGCTGGCGGGGGCGGCGATCCGGATGGTGGCGGTGGAGCCGGCGGCGTGTCCGAGCATGACCAAGGGGGTGTATGCGTACGATTTCGGCGATACGGGGAAGCTGACGCCGCTGATGAAGATGTACACGCTGGGGCACGATTTTATTCCGCCGGGGATTCATGCGGGGGGGCTGCGGTATCACGGGATGTCGCCGCTGGTGTCGGCCCTGCTGCAGGCGAAGATCATTGAGGCGACGGCGCGGACGCAGTTGGCGTGCTTCGAGGCGGCGCTCTTGTTTGCCCAGTTGGAGGGGATTGTGCCGGCGCCGGAATCGTCGCACGCGATAGTGGCGGCGATCGACGAGGCGTTGAAGGCCAAGAAGGAAGGGCAGGCCAAGGACATCACGTTCCTCTTGTCGGGCCACGGGCATTTCGACATGTCGGCGTACGACGCGTACCTGAGCGGGGAGTTGTCGGACTACGAATATCCGGCGGAAGCGGTGGCGGAATCGCTGAAGAAGTTGCCGCAGGTGTGAGATGAGCGGCGATTTTCACATTGCCGCAGGCCGGGGGCCTATCTATAATTGCTTGGAGTGGTTCTCTGGGAGGACGCGATATGTTTGAAGGCATCGGTCTGCCGCATCTTCTGATCGTGCTGATTGTGGCGCTCTTGCTGTTCGGTCGGCGCGTGCCGGAGGTGGCGCGGAGCCTGGGTCGGAGCATTTCGGAGTTCAAGAAGGGGATGCGGGAAGCTGAGAACGAGTTGACCGATACGGAACCGAAGAAGCTGGATCAGACGGGAGCGCCGCCGGCTCCGAGCGGTCAGTCGCCGCCGGTGAAGCCGCAGTAGTTTGGAGTTGGTAAATTTAGAAGAAAAGAAACGGCTCCAGAAAAGGAGCCGTTTTTGTTGGGGAGGGTTGCCGATTATTTGCGGCGCACTTTCGCCCCTTCGGGGCTTTGAGAAAGTGGGCGGAGATTCCAGAACTGTCCGGGCGGCAGGGTCGGAATCTTAAACAGCGACATTCCGTGGTACAGTTCAACTTCTGCGCATGGCCACGCAAGCGTGGACCATGCCACCCAAATTACTTGTTTTCTAAAGCGTCGAGGACGACTTGGCGCATGAGTTCGGCGGGGGCGGGGCGGGCGGTCCAGAGTTCGAATTGCTCGATGGCCTGGCCGATGAACTGTTCGACGCCGCTGATGGTTTGGCAGCCGCGGGCGGCGGCTTCGCGGAGAAGGCGAGTTTCGCGGGGATTGTAGACGGCGTCGAAGACGACCAGGCCGGGGCGCAGGGCGGCGGGATCGACAGGGGTGGCGTCAACTTTGGGCCACATGCCCAGGGGCGTGGCGTTCATGAGGATGTCGGCTTGAGTTTGGGCGACCTGGGCGAGGGTGATGGGTGTGGCGCCGGATTCTTCGGCGAGGGCGCGGGCGCGGGCTTCGTCGAGGTCGGCGACGGAGACGACGGCGCCGCGAGCGATGAGTCCGTGAACGTAGGCTCGGCCGACGCCGCCGGCGCCGACGACGACGGCGCGGCGTCCGGAGAAATCGTCGGTGCCCAGGACGACGGCGAGGGCTTGCATGGCGGCGGTGACGTCGGTGTTGGTGGCGTGGTAGCCGTCGTCGCGGCGGACGAGGGTGTTGACGGCCTTCATGCGGAGGGCGACGGGGTCGATTTTGGAGCAGGCGGCCATGACGGCGGTCTTGTGCGGGCTGGTGACGCTGAAGCCGTCGATGGGGATGGCGGCAAAGGCGCGGACGAGGTCGGCGGGGTCGCCTTCGACTTTGAGTCGGAGGTAAACGGCGTCGAGGTCGAGGGCGGCGAAGGCGGCATTGTGAATGGCGGGGCCGAGGCTGTGCTCGACGGGGTTGCCGATGAGGGCGTAGACGCGGGTGTCGGGGTTGATGCGGTTGGCGTGGTAGAGGTTGGCCATTTGGTCGGCGGTGATCTGGCCGGGGGCGCTTTCAAGGCCGGATTCGGCGGCGGCGAAGGTGAGGAGTGCGCCGAATTTTCCGGCGAGGATGCGGCTCATCTGGCCGAATTCACCCATGGCCAGGGCGATGGTGGGTTTGGTGGCGGCGCGGAGGAGGGCGAAGATTTTCAGGTTGTCTTCGAGGCATTGGGCCATGGCGGCGACCTTGACGATGTCGGCGTTGGTTTCGGCGATGGAGCGGGCGAGGTCCGGCAGGTAATCGGGCAGGGAGGCGAAATTGTGGTAGCTGACGATGAGTTTGGTCTGACCGCGGAGGCTCCGCGGGCAGAATCTTTCGAAGGCGGGGAGGGAGGTGAGTTCGACGTCGACGTAATCGGCGCCGAGTCGGACGGCTTGGGCGAGAGAGGAGAGGCGGGCGGATTCGTCCTGGATTTTGAAGCCGCCCTCGACGGAGGAGCGGTTGGTGACGATGACGGGGCGCGGACGGTCGGCGAGGAGCCGGGCGAGGTCGCATTCGTACAGGTGGTCGAGACGGAGTTCGAAGAGGTCGGCCAGAGGGGCGAGGCGGGCCATTTCGGCCAGGGCGGCGGCGGTGGTGGGGGAGAGGATGGGGACGCAGATTTTGGCCATAGCAGGAGGATCCATTTTACCAATTTCGGCGGTAATTACGGGAAAACCCCGCATAAAACGGAAGAAACGGCGAATATCCAATATCCAACACTCAATGTCCAATCATGAAGTCAGAGTTCCGGTTCGGGAGTCTGGGGCTTCATTGGATTATCGACATTCTATCGAACAAGGCGTTACAAAGCACACACTTTGGCCCCGAAGAAGCTGGGGCTTCAAAGTGTGGCACCCGGAAAAAGAAACGGTCACGGCAAGCGGAAAACGGCCATATATTACGGTCGGGTCTGTTGACCCGACCTACATGGTTGCGGCGGGACGGCGCTTTTTGTTGAAGCGGCCGAAAAGTTTTTTGATGAGGCGTTTGCGGAAGCGCGGGTCGGCGAGGTGGCCGAGGAGGGTGCGGAGCATGGCGTTGCGGATGCGCGAGCGGCCGAGCTTGAGGACCATGGGGTGGGAGAGGGCCTTGCGGTAGAAGTGCCAGACGTGGGGGGCGGTGAAGAAACGGAAATAGATTTTGCGTTGGATCTGGCGGAGTTTTTTCATGCCGATCTGGTCGCTGACGACGTACTGGCGGCGCTCTTCGATGTGGTAGCCGGGATGTTCCATGATCCATTCGCGGAAGGCGGAGTTGGGATAGGCGTAGAGCTTGTTGGGGCTGAGGAAATCGAGGCCGATCTCGCGGGCGTAGCGGGCGATGTAGAGCATGTCGTCTTCGGACTGGCCGGGAACGCCGATGATGAAGTTGCCGAGGGTGACGATGTGCGTCTGGCGTAGGTGGTCGAAAGCCTGGCGGCACATCTTGACGGTGTAGCCTTTTTTGAGGCGTTTGAGGATGGGGTCGGAGGCGGCTTCGATGCCGATCATGAACATGAAGAAGCCGGCCTGCTCCATTTTTTTGACGAGTTCGGGGCTGTGGACGAGGGCGTTGACGCGGATTTCGCAGGCCAGGAGGCGGCGGATGTCGCGGGCGATGAGGAGGTCGCAGATTTCCTCGACGCGTTTGGGATCGTGGGCGAAGTTGGCGTCGACAAGGTGGACGACGTCGGCGTCGGTCTCGGCGATTTCGTCGACGACATCGGCGGCGGGGCGGGGAATCCAGGGCTGAGTCTCGCCGTAGATGTTGGTCCGCCAGCCGCAAAAGGCGCAGACCATGGGGCAGCCGATGCTGGTGGCGATGTTGTCGCCCTTGAGGCGGAGGAAGGGATAGGTGTAGCGGCGCAGCTTGCGGTTGACGTGGAAGTCGGCGACATCGACTTCGTAACGGTAATCGTTTTTGACGATTTCGGCCACCGGTTCGGCGGAGGTGGTTTCGGAGTTTGGTTGCGGGCCGGCATTCGACACACTTTGCCCGGCGGAACGGCTCGCCGGGACAAAGTGTGGCACCCCTGAACCAGGGGGCCAGGATTTGGTGCGGCGGCGATACCAGAGACCTTTGACGCCTTCGGGGGAGCCGCGCTGGAGGAGTTCGGTCATGGTTTTCTCGCCGTAGCCGAGGGCGAGCAGATCGAGGTTGGGGTAGGCGGCGAAGCAGTCGTCGGGGTGTTGGGTGGGGAAGATGCCGCCGACGATGAGGGTGACGTCGGGCGGGAGGGAGCGGAGCACATTATCGACAAATTCGTCGCCGCCCCAGTTGAGGCTGACGGCGATGAGGTCGGGTTTGAATTCGGCGATGAGGTCGGCCAGGGGGCGTTTTTCGAGGCGGAGGTCAACGAGCAGAACCTCGGCCAGGCGGGCGGCGGCGGTGGCGACGACTTCGAGGCCGATGGGGTTGATGATGGCCATGCCGCCGTAAAGCTGCTCGCTCTTTTTAGTGGGCGAGTAGGGGTAGAGGCAGAGGATACGTTTCCAAGTCATTAAGCGATCCTTATGGCGGCCGGAGAAGCGGATGATTCGGAGGCATTATAGCGGGCGCGGGAGGGAACGGCCAGTGGGCAGTGGTTAGTAACGGAAGAAACGGTGTTCAAGATTGGGAGTACAGGGCATCAACCCCTCACCCGGCCGCTGAAGCGGCCACCCTCTCCCAAGGGAGAGGGGTGAAGAAGCAAAGAAAAAGAAGAAGCAACGGCACAGGGGTAAGATGCCCCTGCCACTCACGGGCGGGACGCCCGTGCCACGGTACAACAGCCACGGGAAGAAGAATCACATGGCTTCGCCGGGCGGGAGTTTGGCGGCGGCGAGGACTTTGTCTTCGCAGGTGATGGGGGTGTTGTCGGCGACGGCGAGGGCGATGGCGTCGCTGGGGCGGCAGTCGATGGCGAGCATCTGGCCGTCGTGCTCGATCATTAGTTTGGCGATGAAGGTGCCGTCGACGAGGTCGCTGATGACGACGCGGTCGAGCCGGCCGCCGAGGCTGGTCATGATTTCGGCGAGGAGTTCGTGGGTCATGGGGCGCGGAATGGGAATGTTTTTAAGTCGGCGGTCGATGGCGGCGGCCTCGAAGAAGCCGATGGTGATGGGGAAACGGCGCTCGCCGTCGCGTTCCTGGATGACGATGACCTGGGACTCGCCGGTTTCGGTGATGAGGATGCGGACGAGTTCGACCGGGATTTCCATGAAGAAGCTCCGTTGAATAGCTTGATTCTAAGCGAGGACGGGAGCAGGTCAATGGAAAAAACAGGCTTCAGACCTCAGGCTTCAGACTTCAGGCGCAGAAACAGAAACAACAGCAACAAAAACAACAACCGGACAGGGCAGAGCCCTGTCCCTACGAGAAGCGGCAACAACGGCAACGCCAGATGGAAAACGGCAGTTACTGCGGCGGTTGTAACCAACCGCCCTACATAACGGCAACCGCTCACGGGATGTTGAGGAGTTTGTGGAGTTGGACGGCGAGGCGGGCAGGGGGGCGGTCGGCGAGTAGCCAGCCGGCGAGGGTGGCGGGGGTGAGGGTGGACCAGGCGGGGCTGAAGTGGATGGCGCGGAGAGAAGAAAAGTCGTGGGCGGCGAGGAAGCGGAGGGACCAGTCGTAATCGTCGCGGTTGGTGAGGACGAGTTTGAGTTCGTCGTTGGCGTCGAGGAGCGGGAGGTTTTCGGGGCAGAGGCGGTCGGCAGCGCCGGAGCCGGGACTTTTGACGTCCATGATGATTTCGAGGCGTGGGTCGAGGCCGGCGACGGAATAAGCGCCGCTGGTTTCGAGCATGACTGTGGAACCGAGATCGAGAAACCGGGCAGCGAGTTGGACGAGGCCGGGGCGCTGGAGGAGCGGCTCGCCGCCGGTGATTTCAACGAGTGGGGGCGGGCCATCGTTGAGGCGGCAGGCCTCGTCGAGAATCTGGTCGACGGTGAGGTCGGCGCCGGCACGGGGGTCGTGGGCCTGGGGCGTGTCGCAGTAGGTGCAACCCAGGTCGCAACCGGCGAGGCGGACGAAGAGGCAGGGCTGGCCGGCGCGGGTGGATTCGCCCTGGAGGCTGCGGAAGATTTCGACTGTTCGGAGAAACATAATTCAAAATTAAAAATTAAAAATTAAAAATTAAAAATTAAAAAACAAAGAAGGAGAAGAAGCGGCAAAAACAGCGTCCCCCAGCAATGCTGGGGGCTTCAAAAGAAACAACAAACCCACGGGCTACATTCGTTCTACGACATCGATGCCGAGGAGGTCGAGGCCTTGTTTGAGGACGCGGGCGGTGAGGTCGCAGAGGCGGAGGCGGACGGCGCGGACGGCGGGGTCGCTCTTGAGGACGGGGCAGGATTCGTAGAAGGTGGTGAAGACGGCGCTCAATTCGAAGAGGTAATTCGAGAGGAGGTTGAGGCGGAAATCGTCGGTGGCGGCGTCGATGGCCTCGGGCAGGCGGAGAAGTTTGAGGGCCAGGGCGGCTTCGGCCGGTTCGGTGAGAAGGAGCGGCGCGGCGGAAGCGGCGAGGCCGGGTTCGTTGCCTTTGCGGAGGATGGAGCGGATGCGGGCGTAGGCGTATTGGAGGTAGGGGGCGGTGTTGCCCTGGAGGGCGAGCATCTTGTCCCAGTTGAAGACGAAGTCGGACTGGTGATTCTGGGAGAGGTCGGCGTATTTGATGGCGCCGATGCCGACGACGCGGGCGATGGCGGCCATTTCCTCGCTCGAAAGGTCGGGGCTTTTGTCGCGGACGACGGCCAGGGCGCGGTTTTCGGCTTCGTCGAGAACGTCCTTGAGGGCGACGAGGTCGCCGCTACGAGTTTTGAGCGGGCGGCCGTCGGGGCCGAGGATGGTGCCGAAGAAGACGTGGCGCAGGACGACGTCTTCGGCGATGCCCCAACGGCGGGCGGCGTCGAAAATCTGGTTGAAGTGAAGTTGCTGGCGGGCGTCGGTGACGATGACGATTTCGGACGGGTGCCAGCGGTCGCAGCGATATTTGAGGGTGGCGAGGTCGGTGGTGGCGTAGAGGAAGGCACCGTCGGATTTCTGGATGAGCAGGGGGGGGAGTTTTTCGTCGTCCCAGAAGACGCAGATGGCGCCTTCGCTGGGGCGGGCGAGGCCGCGCGATTTCAGGTCTTCGACGACGCCGGCGAGCATGGAGTTGTAAGAACTTTCGCCGAGGGTCTCGTCGAAGTGGACGCCGAGGCGGGCGTACATTTCGTTGAAGTGAGAGAGGCTCCAGGCGCTGAACTGTCGCCACTGGGCGAGGTTGGCGGGGTCGCCGGCCTGGAGCTTGGCGAGTTCGGCGCGGGCTTCCGCGCGAAAGGATTCGTCCTGGTCGGCCAGGGCGGTGGCGAGTTTGTAGATGGCGACGAGGCGTTCGAGCGGGTCGGCGGATTCGGGAACTTCGGGGCCGAAGCGGCGGAAGCCGGCAATGAGGAGGCCGAACTGGGTGCCCCAGTCGCCGAGGTGGTTGTCGCCGACGACTTTGTGGCCGAGGAAGCGGAGCAGACGGCAGATGGCGTCGCCGATGATGGGGCTGCGCAGGTGGCCGACGTGCATGGGCTTGCAGGTGTTGGGTCCGCCGAAATCGACGACGACGGTACGCGGGTCGGCGGCGAGCGGTACGCCGAGACGATCGTCGGTGGCGACGGCGGCCAGAGCCTGGGCCAGGAATTCCGGGCGGAGGCGGAGGTTGATGAAACCGGGGCCGGCAATTTCGGGCTTGGCGAGGAGATCGCCGAGATCGAGTTGGTCGATGATTTTTTGAGCGACCTCGCGGGGTTTCTGGCCGAGGCGTTTGCCGAGGCCCATGGCGGCGTTGGACTGGTAGTCGCCGAACTGAGCGTTCTGGGCCTGGACAACGAGGGGGGCGGCGTCGGCGGCGGAGGGGAAGGCGGCGGCGATGGCGCGGCGGACGCGAAGAGAGATTTCGAGTTGGAGGTTCATTTCAGTAGCACCAACGGAAAGAAAAACGGCGAATATCCAATATCCAACACTCAATATCTAATCATGAAGTCAGATTCCGGTGCGGACGGTTTGCAGCGTTAACCCCTCACCCGGCCGCAAAAGCGGCCACCCTCCCCCAAGGGGGAGGGGTGAAGAAGAAACAACAACGGCAAGCGGATGTCGGGTCTGTTGACCCGACCTACCCGTTTTACTCATCGTCGGGGTCGGACCAAACTGGTTCGGGTTCCTCGACGGTCCCGGTCGGGTGGTAGCCTTTTTGCCAATCGAGGTGGGGAACGTCGCCCCAGAGGAGTTCAAGGGCGTAGAAGTCGCGGGCGTCGGGGGCGAAGACGTGGACGACGACGTCGAAGAGGTCGAGGAGGACCCAGCGGTCAGAGGCGAGGCCTTCGAGGCTGGGAGATTTTTCGCCCAACTCGTCGCGGACGTATTCCTTCATTTTGGTGACGACGGTGCGGAGTTGGCGGGCGCTGGTGCCGGTGGCGACGACGAAAAAGTCGGTGACGGGACTGGCGTCGCCCAGGTTGAGGACGACGATGTCGCGGCAGCGGTTCTCGGCGGCAATGCGGGCAAGAGCGATGGCGAGGTCACGGCTACGAATAGCGAATCTCCGTAAAAAATTAAAAGTTAAAAATTAAAAATTAAAAGAAAAAAGAAGAAACAGCGCCCCCCAGCAATGCTGGGGGCTTCAAAAGAAACAACGGTAACAACAGCAGGGCACCCCACGAGGGGTGCCCCTGCGAAAAGCACAGACATTATACCACAGCGTGGCGGCAAGCAGCCACCCTATTTACTGTCGGGCTTGGTGGCGGCGGCTTCGGCTTCGGCGGACATTTCTGGTTCGAGCCCGCCGCGCTTGGAGAAGGTAATGGCGCCGGCCAGAATCACCAGAGCGCCGAAGGCGACATAGTACTTGGCATAGCCGTATTGTTCGGTGTTGCCGAGGATGACGGCGGCCGGGGCGATCAGGATGGAGATCAGGTTCATGACCTTGATCATGGGGTTGAGGGCCGGGCCGGCGGTGTCCTTGAGGGGATCGCCGACGGTGTCGCCGGTGACGCCGGCTTTGTGGGCGAAGGAACCCTTGCCGCCGAGGTAGCCGTCCTCGATTTTCTTCTTGGCGTTGTCCCAGGCGCCGCCGGCGTTGGACATGAAGACGGCCATGAGCTGGCCGACCAGGATGGTGCCGGCGAGGAAGCCGCCGAGGGCATACGGTCCGAGGGCGAAGCCGACGAGGATGGGCGTGAAGACGGCGAGGAGGCCGGGTCCGAGGAGTTCTTTCTGAGCGGCAGCGGTGGAGATGGCGACGCAGCGGGCGTAATCGGGTTTGCCCTTTTCGCCGACGCCGGTGTATTCCCAGATGCCGGGGATTTCGCGGAACTGGCGGCGGACTTCGCCGACGAGTTGGACGGCGGCGCGGCTGACGGCGCGGATGGCGAAGCTGGAGAAGAGGAAGGGGACGGCGCCGCCGATGAGGAGGCCGACGAAGACGTCGGGGATGTTGACCTGGATGTTGCGGGCGAGGATCTGGGCGACCTGGTGGCCGTTTTCGTCGATCTGGGTGAGGCCCTGGGCCAACTGGGCCCCGGCGACGGTGTCGAGGAAGGAACGGTAGAGGGCGACGGCGGCGATGACGGCGGTGGCGATGGCGAAGCCCTTGGTGAGGGCCTTGGTGGTGTTGCCGACCATGTCGAGGCGGTTGACGATGTTGTGGGCGGCCTTGTTCAGGGAGCCGTCGGCGTTCTTCAAGGCGCCGGACATTTCGAAGATGCCGTTGGCGTTGTCGGAAATCGGGCCGTAGGTGTCCATGGCGAGAACGTAGCCGGTGGTGGCCAGGAGGCCGAGGCCGGTGAGGGCGATGGCGTAGGCGGCCATGGCGGCGTTGCCGTGGAAGAGGTAGTAGGCGGCCAGGATGGTGACGGCGATGGCCAGGATGGCCCAGACGGCGGATTCCATGCCTTCGGCGAGGCCGGAGAGGATGAGGGTGGCCGGGCCGGTCTTGGCGGCGGTGGCGATTTCGGTTACGGGCTTCTTGTCAACGGCGGTGAAGTACTCGGTGAGCTTGCCGATGATCTGGGTGAGGATGAGACCGAAGGTGGTGGCCAGAGCGGCGAGCCACCAGAAGTTGCCGACGACGGCCTTGAGGCTGAGGTCGGCGCTGGAGGGAATCGTGGTGAGGTCGAGATGGCCATTGCCGAAGACCTGCCAGGCGACGACCCAGAAGCCGATGGCGGCGACGATGGCCGAGACGAAGAAGCCGGTGTTGATGGGGGTCATGGGGTTCATGTTGGGATCGTCTTTGCCACGGACGGCGAGGACGCCGATGATGGAGGCGACGACGCCGACGGCGCGGGCGAGGAGGGCGTAAATGACGAGCTTGAGGGTGAACATGGCGGCGAAGCTGTCGCCGGTGAGGGAGCCGAAGCCGGCGGCCTGGAGAGCGCCGCCGACGGCGGCAGCGAGGATGATGGCGGCGACGAGGGTGACTTCGTAGGACTCGAAGACGTCGGCGGCCATACCGGCACAGTCGCCGACGTTGTCACCGACGTTGTCGGCGATGGTGGCGGCGTTGCGGGGATCGTCTTCGGGGATGCCAGCTTCGACCTTGCCGACGAGGTCGGCGCCAACGTCGGCGGCCTTGGTGAAGATGCCGCCGCCGACCCTCATGAAGAGGGCGGCGAGCGAACCGCCGAAGCCGAAGCCGACGAGGACGAAGAGGGCGTTCTGCTTGAAGATCCAGAAGGTGATGGTGGCGCCGAGGAGGCCGAGACCGACGGTGAACATGCCGGAGACGGCGCCGGCCTGGAAGGCGGTTTCGAGGGCCCGCTTGAAGCTGGAGAGAGCGGCGTTGGCGACGCGGACGTTGCCGCGGACGGCCATGCCCATGCCGACGTAGCCGGCGAGGTAGCTGGCGACGACGCCGAGGATGAAGGCGACGGCGACGCCGAGGCCGAGGGTGACGGAGATGCCGTGCTGCTTGGCTTCCATGAAGGCGTACTGGTTTTTGTAGAGGAAGAAGAGTCCGACGGCGATGACGAGGACCAGGGGGATCATGGTCTTGACCTGGCGCTTGAGGTAGGCCATGGCGCCTTCCTGGACGGCGGCGGCGACGCCCTGCATGCGTTCGCTGCCGGGGGACTGGGCCATGGTTTTCTTGGCCCAGTAACCGCCGAAGGCGAGGGCGAGGATGGCGGCGGCGAGGACGATGTAGAGGGAAGTTTCGGCGTCTTTGCCCCAGGGAAGCTGGATGGCTTCGCCGCCGCCGGAAGACTCGGTGGCCTGGATGATGGTCTTGGCCGGGGCGGTGATTTCGGAAGCCCCGGCGGGAGCGGCGGGCGTTTCCGGCGCGGCGAACAGTCGCGGCGCGAGGACCAGGGCGGCGCCCAGGGCGAGACAGAGCGAGAACGAGACGATGAGACTCTTCAGTTTAGACGGTTTGCGACTGGTCACAGTAGGAATCCTCCGCTAGAACAGTGATTGGAACGAGACGACCCGGAAAAGCACACCACTAATACAGGGTTGAGGGCCGGGGGGCAAGCGAAAAATTTATTAACGGCAGGCTTCAGACTTCAGTCCTTAATGAAGTGGCACAAAAACTAAAACCATCCCATCGGGCGAGGTTGTTATTTTGGCGACATCATGCATAAGCCTGCTAAATGAGCCGCATACCCAACGTTCTCATCGGCGTCTTAGTCCGGTAATCTTGAGCCGCACCCTATAAGGTAATGCCTTTATCTTCGGTCCTCATATTTCTGACGCGGCAACAACAGAAAAAGAAACGGCAGAAACAGAAAAAGAAACGGCGTCCCCCAGCAGTGCTGGGGGCTTCAAAAGGAGAAGAAATAGCAACGGCTCACGGGCCGTAGCGGGCGCCGGGCGGGGGGAGTTGGTATTGTTGCGGGGCGACGAGGAGGTCGAAGAGTTGGGCGGACTGGATGCGGGCGGCGAGGTCTTTGGTGTGGTCGCGGAGGTAGGCGGGCTGGAGAGCGGTGTCCCATTGGGGGTCGGCCATGATGGTGGCGGCGAGTTGGGCGCCGTCGCCGAAGCGGACGGCGTTGGTGTCCTCGGCGAAGCGTTCGTGTTCCTTGTTCCATTCGATGACGGTGGTGTTCCAGAGGCGGCGGGCGTGCTGGAGTGATTGGCGTCCGGCGGCGAGGAGCTTTTCGGCGTCGGCGGGCCGGCCGGCGAGTTGGGCCTGGGCGGCGGCTGCGAGCTGGTCGAGGGCCTGGGTGGTGATGAGCTTGGCGTATTCGTTCAGGGCGAAGCATGGTTGCTGGCTGACGACGAGGCGGGAATAGACGGCGTCGTTCTGGCCGGTTTCGTCCATGACCTTGCGGGCGCGGTCGTAATACTGGTAGGCTAGGAGGAGTGGCGGGGCGCCGTCATCGGCCAGACAGTGGTCGGAGAAATAGGCGCGGTCGGCGGGATTGAAGGCCTGGGCGCACTTTTCTTTGTAGATGCGGCCCATGGTTTCCAGAAGGGTGACGGAGCGGGGATTGCGGCGGATGCCCTCGCGGAGGAAGTCGATGCCGTGGCGGACCCATTCGTAGCGGCGCTCGGTGGTGGACCACTGGACGGAGACGTTCCAGGCCATGTTCCAGGCGTGGAAGTCCCAGACGGAGGGGTAGTCGGGCTGGAGATCGACGATGCGATAATATTTGTCGATGAGGTCTTCGTGGAGGCGTTGGTTTTTCTGGTTCTCGGCTTCGCTCCAGAGATAGATGGCGAAGAAGCCGCGCAGGCCGCCGAGGGTGAAGGCGGCGAGACGGGCGGGCATGTCGGCGACGTCGAAGTGCTGCTCTCCGGGGGCGAAGCGCGGCTGGTCTCCGGCGGCGCGGGCGGAACCATATTCGGCGGCATGAAGGAGGGCGCGCGGGAGGTCGGCCCGCTGGCCGAGGAGTTCGAGGCGTCCGGGTTCGAGGCGGCGGTCAATGAGGTAATGGATGGCGATTATGAGGGCGAGGGCGGAGAGGATGAGAGCGGCGCGGCTTCGCAGGGTGCTCATTTTTCAGCCTCCTGCATGAGGCGGATGGTTGTTGGCCTAAACCCCTCACCCGGCCCTGAAGGGCCACCCTCTCCCAAGGGAGAGGGGTGAAGAAGAGGCAGAAAAAGCGAATATCCAATATCCAACACCCAATATCCAATCATGAAGGACGGATTGCAAGTTGATGAAAATAGGCTGATTCGATTTTCATTTTTTGGGCGGTGGAGAGCTAACCCCTCACTCGACCGCGTTGCGGCCGAGAACAGGAGAGCAGTAGAACAGGAGAGAGTAGAGAAGGCAACAGCAACAACGCGGGTGGAGATCATCTGGCGACCTCCCGGAGGCGGAAGAAGATGTAGCCGAGCAGGACCAGGGCCAGGGAATAAAGGGCGACGTGCCAGAGGGCGCCGGCGGGCAGGGCGGTGAGGGCGGAGAGCGGGGCGGCGACGCCGGAGGCGACCAGGTTGCCGTAATCGAGTTTGGCCATGTCGGGCAGGAGCAGGCCGAGGAAGCCGAAGAGGGTTTTGTAGGCTTCGGAGAGTTGGCGGCTGGTGGCGGAGCCGAGGTGGAGGGACTGGAGGACGCCGTAACGTTCGACGGAATGGATGATGGGGAGCCAGACGTTGGCGACGAGGAGGAGGACGGCGGTCATGAGGCTGGCGACCTGCCAGCCGGCGACGGTGCTGAGGGCGACGCCGATGGCGGCGATGGCGCAGGCGGCGAGCCAGATCATGGCCAGATCTTTGGCCCAGTTGGCGAAGAAGGGCTGGTCGCCGACGAGGAGGCGGATGCTTTCGGGGGCCAGGCCGACTTCGACGGCGGGGCTGCGGGAGTAAACGTAGACGGCCAGGGGACCGCCGGAGCAGAAATCGCGGTCGAGGGGGACGAGGGCGGCGGCGCCGCGCTCAGGGCGGAAGGTGGCGATTTTGGTTTGGCCGGAGGATTCGTTGACGACGGTGATGCCGACTCGGGCGTCGGGGGGGATGTTGGTGGCCGAGGGCAAGGCGACATCGACCTGAACGGCGGCGCCGGCTGGTCCGAAGCGGCCGGAGGAGAGGGCGGGGAACCTGGTGCGGGCGAGGAGCAGGGAGGTTTCGCCGCCGCCACCGACCCAATACTTGTTCAAGTTGAAGGGGGCGACCAGGCGGAGGCCGCAGGGCGAGGAGAAGGTGTGGTCGCCGGACCGGATGGTGCAACTGTCGTCGCGGACGCCGAGGCGCGTGGCGGCGGGTCCGCCGGCGCCGCAAAGGGTGATCCAGAGCCGGCCGCCGCTATAAGTGAAACGGGAATTCGGTCCGGGGGGCGGAATGGCGAGGTCGAGTTTGCCGTCGGGGCCGAGAAGGAAAGTGTCGGACCAATTGGAGTTGCTGAGTTCGTCGTGGAGGCGGACTTCGACCTGGCGGGCGGACTCGGGCGGGGTGTCCGTGACGCCCGGGAGACCGAGGAACCTGAGTGTTTCGTCCTGACGGACCCTCTCCGGGAAGGCCACCTGAAAGAGAACGTGGACTTTGCCGGCGGCAAAATCGTCGACCGGGAGGTCGTCGAAGCCCCAGTTGGCCCGGTGGCCGGGATAGCCGGTGAGCCATTCGGTCGAGGTGGAGGAGGGGAAACTGACGACGGTCAGAGGGTCGGACGGGGTCTGGTAAACGGCGGCCTGAAGCGGGCCGAAATCGGCGATGTGCTGAAGGGCGGAACCGCCGATGTCGGTGGGCAGGCGGTAGGACTGTTCCCGGCGGAGCAGGTCGGGCAGGTTTTCGTTGTCCTGTTGGAGTTTCCATTCCCGGCCGGCAAGGGATTGAATCTGGCGGGCGCGGATTTCAAAGTAGCCCCAGGAGAGGGCGCCGAGGGAGAAGGTGATGATGAAAAGGACGACGACGAGGGCGAGCATTTTGCCGCCGACGATTTCGAGGCGGGAGACGGGTTTGGTGACCAGACCGAAAATGGTTTTGGAGGTGAGTTCGCGCGGCAGGCTGTAGGTGGAAAGGAAAATGGCCAGGGCCAGGGTGGCGACGGTGATGATGATTTCGGCGAGGTGGATGAGGCTGGGCATGGTGTCGAAGACGGGGTCGAAGCGGCGCGTGCTGAGGTCGGCGAGGATGACGGCGACGAGGCCGAGGAGGACGAGGCCGAGGACGCGCAGACGCAGGGCTTCGCTGGTGGCCAGGCGGGCGACGGTCCAGAGGCGGGCGGGGGAAAAGTGGAGCAGATCGTCGGCCAGGCCGCGCAGAAAGGGGAGGAGAACGGGGCGGGGCGGGGCGGGAGGTTGGGGGCTGGGGCGAGTGGGCATCGGCGAGTCCGAGGGAATTAAAAATTAAAAATTCAAAATTAAAAGGAACGGCAACAGCAAGAATAAACAACGACACGGATCAGTTCGACCGATCCTCGGCGATGACGCGGAGGAAGAGTTCTTCGAGCGTCATGCGGGGATGGGAAATTTCGACGTCGGTGGCGCCCGAGTCGGCGAGCAGCTTGCCGGCGGCGGCGGTAAGTTCGGGACTGACGTTGCGGGCGCGAAGTTGCATGATGTCGCGGACGAGGAGCAATTCTTTGACGCTGCCGAGTTCTCGCATCTGGCCGCGGACGAGGATGGCGATGCGGTCGCAAACGTCCTCGACGTCGGCCAGCAGGTGCGAGCTCATCAGCACCGTGCGGCCTTGAGCCTTCATGGAGATAATCAGGTCTTTGATTTCGCGGGTGCCGACGGGGTCGAGGCCGGTGGTCGGTTCGTCGAGGAGGACGAACTTGGGGTCGTTGATGAGGGCCTGGGCCAGGCCGATGCGGCGGCTCATGCCCTTGGAATATTCCTTGAGGGTGCGCTTGCGGGCGCGGACGTCGAGGCGGACGAGGTCGAGGAGGTCGGAGACGCGGCGGTCGAGTTCGCGGCCGCGCAGGCCGAAGAGGCGGCCGTAGAAGCGGAGGGTTTCTTCGCCGGTGAGGAAGGGGTAGAGGTAGCTTTCTTCAGGGAGATAGCCGATTTCGCGATTTTTCTGGACGTCGTCGGCGGGGCGGCCGAGGACTTTGACGGTACCGCGCGTGGGGTGGAGGAGGCCGAGGAGCAGCTTCATGGTGGTGGTTTTGCCGGAGCCGTTGGGCCCGAGGAGACCGAAAATTTCGCCGGTGTGAATGACGAGGTCCAGGCCGGTGAGGGCATGGACGCGCGGTCGGCCCCAGAAATCGGTGTAGACCTTGACGAGACGGTTGGTCTCGGCAGCGGGCGTTGGCTCCAAGCGAGTGTCTCCCCGGGCGCGGTGGTACGGTTTCTTACGCGTGAAGCGCAGTGGAGGCAACCTTGCGGCTCTTGCGGGCGTCGCGGCGATTGCGTTCGCTGGGCTTTTCGTAATAGGCCTTGCGCTTGATGTCGCGGACCAAGCCTTCCTTCTCACAGAGTTTTTTGAAACGCTTGAGCATCTGCTCAACGGATTCGCCGCCGCGGGATCGAATTTTGATCATGTACGGTTCGCTTCCTCTCCAAAGACAACGGGAACAAGTGACCAGTCGGGACAACAGGCCCGAACTGAAGCCCATAGGATACGGCGGAATGGTCAAAAATTCAAGTATTTTTCGGAAAGGGCAGGCAGTAAAAGGCTTAAGGCCTAAGGCTTAAGGCTAAAGGAACAGCGCAGCTGGGGAAAAGGTCAGGTCAATTCGGGCGGTTTCCCGACCGAGTCGTGTGTTGAAGGTGGGATAGTGGCCAAGTCTTCGCCGACAATGATCATAATTACGCCAATGCCAAAGAACACCAGCAATGAGTACCCGGCGACCTTGCAAAACCTCCCGGCTAGCTGGTATTTGCCGGTAAGAGTGTAGAATAAGGACAACCACAACAGTACCGAGCCCAGAATTACGAGGAAAAGTTCGCATGCTTCGAAAAGAGGTATTCTTGGTAATGGCGTTCCTTGTAAAATCATGATGGCGATGCCTAGAACAACTGGGGCTGTTGGTGCCGTGATGGAGGCGGCGAAAGCGAACAGTAGTGCGGTTAACCCTTTCGGGTGTCCCCGCCATAACATGATCGCGGCCATCGCAAATAACGCTGCCAATACGAGGGGGGTG
>CAIYVX010000038.1 GCA_903929765.1 uncultured Planctomycetia bacterium | reverse complement strand
GCCTCCGCTCCGCCGCCCCAGGAAGATCAATTTACAGAAAGGATTTTACACCCCCGATTGCGACTTTGCGCCATTGGTGACGGAGTATAATTCCATCGTACACACTCTGGCGTATCTTATAATATCACCCAAAATCTTCGCACTGCCGCCCGTCATTTTCAAATAGAGAAATTGAATTTACCTATTTTATAGATTCTGTCCCAAACCGCCCTCCGCCCGGTCGCCGAAAACTCCGCCCATTTCGCGCCTAACCCCAGCCCCCGGCGAGTTTTATCGGCGCGCCGGCCCGCCGGGCCATCCCCCGCCCCAGGTTGTCCCGCCAAAAAACCAGAATCTATATATAAACTCTACCGGAGATGTTCCAAAATGAATCAAAGTGGAAGTGGGCCGTAGCGGCGAGGAGAGGACGGGGAAAAGAAAAAGGGCAGGGAAAAACCCTGCCCGGTGAGCGGCAATATAAATGGTGGTGCGGGCGGCCCGGGTTCGGGCGATTATCCCGCGACCTGGCCCTATTGGAAGACGCAGTAGCAGAGGTCGATGATGCTGCCGGCCACCATAACGGCCACGGCCAGAGGCAACCAGGCGACGGTGGTCATGGCCAGCACCAGGCCGGTCTTTTTCCGGATCTCGGCCTTGAACGCCGAAATCTCGGGCGAGGGCCGCGGCTCTTCGCGCGCCGCCTGAACCGCAGCGTGGTCCTGCTGTGTGAGCAACGGCAGGATATGCCCCGGCGGCTCAAGAAACGGATTGCCGATGACGGAGATGGGTTTGGGTTCCGGCGGAATCGCCGTTGCGCAAGGGCGCTGCACCGTGGTACTCATATGTCTCCTCCCCCTCCCGGAGCCGTGCGGCCCAGGGAGCTTAGACCAATGACGGGGAAATGTACTACGAAAAAGTCAAGAAGTCAAATTTTTTTGGGCATAAAAATGGTAAAAATCGCGAGGCCTTGGTCCGGGGGGCATCCCGCAAGCTGCCACGCGACTTCACCCCCGGCATTCAGCGGTTGGCCTTGGCGAGTTGTTTTTCCAAGCTCTTGACCTGATCCTGAAGCTGGTCGATGCGTTTTTCGTCGGCCTTGTGGCGGGACTTTTCCTTGCTCAGATCGTCGCGGGCGTCGGCGAGTTGACGTTCCAATTTGGCCGCATAATCCTTGAGCTGGCGGACCTCGTCGCTGTCGCCGGAGGCGGCGGTCGTTTGGGGCTGAGGGCCGCCGTAACCATTGTCGCCGACCACGACCAGCGGCGTCTGCGGGGAATAGGAGACGCAACCGGCGGCGAGGATGAGAGCGGCTAGGACGGAGAAGGTAAATAAGTTTTTCATTCCTGACATGGGCGAGTCCCTTTCATCAAATCCCGGTAACTTTCAGAACACGGATTTCAGTCTACGCCGGAACGGATCAGGGCACAATAGCTTGACTTTACCGCCGGCAACCGCAGAATACGCAGTCATGGAAAGCGCAGCAGTCAGAGTTCTCGTGATTACCGGCCAGACGGCGTCGGGCAAGGAGGGCGCCGCCCTGGCGGCGGCCGAGCGCCTCGGCGGCGAGATCATCAGTCTGGATTCGATGAAAGTCTATCGCGGCCTGGACATCGGCACCGCCAAGGCCTCGGCGGCGGACCGCCGTCGCGCGCCGCACCATCTGCTGGACGTGGTCAATCCGTGGGAAAAATTTTCAGCGGCTCGGTGGGCGGAATTGGCCGAGGCGGCGCTGGGGGAGATTCGTGGCCGCGGCCGGGTGGCGATTGTTTCGGGCGGGACGGTGCTTTATCTCAAGGCTCTGCTCTACGGTTTGTTCGATGGCCCTGCGGCCGATCCGGCGCTGCGGGCCGGGCTGGAGGCGGAGGCGGAGCGGTTGGGGGTGACATCGCTGCACGCGCGGCTTGCGACGGTCGATCCGGCCGCGGCAGCGCGGATTCATCCGAACGACCTCCGCCGCATCGTCCGGGCGCTGGAGGTGCAGCAACTCACCGGGCGGCCGATTTCCCAGTTGCAGGGGCAATTCGGGAATTTACGGCCCGGCCTTTCGCCGGTCCTGGTGGCCTTGCGGCGCGGGCGGGAGGATTTGGTGCGGCGGATCGACGAGCGGGTGGAGCGGATGCTGGCGGCGGGGTTCGAGGACGAGGTGCGGGGACTTCTGGCGTCGCCGGGCGGGCTGTCGATGGAAGCGGCGCAGGCCGTGGGCTATCGCGAGATGATCGCGCTGCTCGAAGGCCGTTTGCCGCGCGAAGAGCTTGCGGCGGAGATCAAGAAGAACACGCGGCGCTTCGCCAAACAACAGATGACGCACCTGCGGTCGCTCAAGGAATGCACGTGGCTGGACGTGGCGGAGGGGGAAAGTGCGGAGGCGGTGGCAGCGCGGGTGGTTGAGGCGTGGAACGGTTGAGATTGCGTGGGGAAGGGGGCGGGATTATAATGGCGGGGCGAAAGGGAATTAAAAATTAAAAATGCAAAAT
This sequence comes from uncultured Planctomycetia bacterium, assembly GCA_903929765.1. Lineage (GTDB taxonomy): Bacteria > Planctomycetota > Phycisphaerae > FEN-1346 > JAACEH01 > CAIYVX01. The sequence goes on along the minus strand of CAIYVX010000038.1, from coordinate 34,904 downwards.
TAAAAATGTAGAAGAGAAAAACAGAAGAAGCAAGAAGAAGAAACAGCATCCCCCAGCCGTGCTGGGGGCTTCATAAGAAGAAAAAGAAGAAACATGGCGGAGCGGGATTATTATGAGGTGTTGGGGGTCGCACGCGGGGCCTCGAACGACGAGATCAGGAAGGCCTACCGGCGGCTCGCGCGGAAGTATCATCCTGATCTTCATCCGGGCGACAAGGCGGCCGAGGGAAAGTTCAAGGAACTTTCGGCGGCGCACGACGTGCTGGCCGACGCGGACAAGCGGAAGCTGTACGATCAGTATGGGGCGGACGGGTTGCGGGCGGGATTTACGCCTGGTGCGGGCGGGTTCCGGCCGGGGCCGGGCGGGCCTGCCTATACGCAGGGCGGTCCGGGCGGGAATCCGTTCGAGGGGTTCGACTTTTCGCAGTTTCGCGGGACCGGCGGCGCCGAGTCGATGGAAGACCTGATCGGTCGCCTCTTCGGCGGCGCCGAATCTGGTCGCGGCCGGCCGGGACCGCGGCGCGGGCGGGGCCGGGTGCAGGCGGAGAGGGAAGTCGAGGCGGAACCCGGCGAGGACATGGAGACCGAGATCGGCCTGACGTTTGAACAGGCGGCGCGGGGGGCGAAGACGGAGTTGACCTTGCGTCACGCCTCGGGCAAAGACGAAACGCTGAGCATCGACCTTCCGGCAGGCGTGCACGACGGGCAGCGGATTCGGCTGCGCGGGCAGGGGCGGGGTTCGCCGTACGGCGGCCCGCGCGGGGATCTGTATGTGGTCTGCCACGTAGCGCCGCACCCGTATTTTCGGGCCGAGGGTCGGGATTTATATTTGGATTTGCCGATCTCGCCGACGGAGGCGATGCTGGGAGCGCAGGTGGACGTGCCGACGCTGGGGGGCCGGGCGGCGGTGACGATTCCGGCGGGGACGTCGAGCGGGCAGAAGCTGCGCTTGCGCGGTCGCGGCCTGGCGGGGCAGGGGGGCCAGGCGGCGGGGGATCTTTACGCGGTGGTAAAGATTGTTTCGCCGCGCGGGATCGATGCGCAGGGGCAGGAATTGTTGCGGGAGTTTGATCGGGTGAAGCCGTTCAATCCGAGACAGAACATCGGTTGGTGAGTGTGGCGTCGCGAGCGCTACAAAGAACACACTTTGGTCCCGGCTGCGCCGGGTCTTCCAAGTGTGGCCCCCGGATTCCTTAATTAATCACGAAACAAATTTTACGCGCCCCAGGGCTTGAGCCAGAGGACGACGCAGGTGGTGGCGGCGAAGGCCAGGTGCATGGCGACGGAGGGAACCAGGGAACGGGAGAATTGCCGGACCAGGGTCGTGAGCAACCCCAGGCCCAGCAGGACGTAGACGAGGACCCAAGTGGATTGGCTCTTGTGGGCGAAGCCGAACCAGACGGTGGAGACGATGACGGCGGCGATGATGCCGCCGATTTTTCCGATGATCGAGCCGGCGGCGCGGCGGACGACGGGGAAGACGACGCCGCGGTAGAAGAGTTCATCGGTGAAGGCGGTGACAACCAGGACGATGGTCAGGAGGATGAGTTCCGGAGCATTGCGGCTCAGCAGCCCGCTCTGCCCGGCGAAGTTGCGGATGACGTAGGAGGCGGCGCCGCAATAGATGATGCCGACCAGGGCGGCGCCGGCGGTCCACCAGGTGGGGGCGAAGTCGAGGTGGAGTCCTTCGATGAAGCCCTCTTCGTGGCGAAGATAGAAGAGGTAAACGAGTACCAGGACGATCAGGCTGGATTCGGCCAGACCGAGGACGTGGGGAAACCAGAGGTGTTTGCCGGCGATGGGGGCGTAGTGGTTGGCCAAAGCGCTGAGAAGGATCATGACGGCCCAGACGGCGAGCATGGTGAAGACGGCTTCTTCGCCGGTGAGGGGAATGTCGTCGGCGCCGGTTTTGGCGAGATGTTCCGGTTCGGGCGCTTCCTGCCACTCGGCGGGGTCGACCTGGGGCGGCCCGGAGGGCGGGAAAAACTCTCCGGCGGTCCGGGGCATCGACGGCGGCGCCGCAGCCTGGTCCGGCGCCGCTTCGGAGTCCGGTCCCGGGGTTCGCGACGGCGGGCGGTAGGGATGAAACTTGCGCGGGTCAAAAGGGTTTTCTTCCGGCATTTCAGATTCCCATCCTAGAAGGGCGCCAGCTTGAAAAGATGGCGGTCTCACATCCCAGCGAAACCGCTCACGTCAACGTCCCCCGCCACCACGGCCTCGCTGCTCAACTGCGGGCGAGAAAGGCTTCGATCAGTTCGAGCAAGTGGTCCATCCGAAATGGTTTTTTCAGGTACTCATCGACGCCGAGGCTTTCGGCGAAGACCTTGTGCCGCTGGCCTTCGTTGCCGGTGATCATGATGACAAAAGGTTTCTGCCCCTTTTTCTGGGGCGAGCCTTTGAGTTTCTGGAGGACGAGGAACCCGCCGCGCTTGGGCAGCATCAGATCGAGGACGATGACGTCGGGCTTGTTGACCAGGGCGGATTCAATAGCCTGATTGCCGTCTTCGGCGATGAGGATTTCCTGGTTGAGCGGTTCGAGCGTGAGGCGCATGGCCTCAACGATGTCGCGGTCATTGTCGACCAGGAGAATTTTTTTCTTGGCATCGTCGGCCATAAAGCGGCCCTCCGTGGTTCGAAAAGGCGACAGGAATCAGCGTATAAGGTTACACGTGGCCGGCGCGACTGTCAAGTGGACAAAGTGCCGAGTTTTTGGACCGGATTCTACGACCGCGGGCGGGGAAGCTGGCGGTCAGAGGCAAACTATTCCCAGCCGCACGGCTTCCTCAGAAATCTTTTCGCCAATAGACTTTTTAATATCCTCGATTTTTTCCAGTCGCTCGGTCTCCAACCCGGCCTCGACCAGGCAGCGCCGGATTTGCCACCAGCCGGCGTCCCAATGCTCGATCTTGTAGGTCGCGGTGGGCAGATCTTTGAAATGTTCAAAGAACTTTTTGTAGACTTCCCGCCCAATTTCCAACAGTTCCGCGCAGGCCGCGTCGAGCTTCTGCTTCTTCAACCACGTGGCGACAAAACGGTCGGCGGTGTCGTCCGCGAGCGATTGGGCAATGGCGGAATCGGAAATGTTCCAACGCCTGATCGCGGACGACGGGTAGGGGAAGAAGTGGTTAATGATCTGAAAGGTTCGTCCCTTGTAGGCGACGTTTCTCAAGGAAGCCGTCTGATTGGAATCGGCAAAAAGACTCCAGACCGCACATTGCCGCACGAAAGCAATGCCCGGAGTTTTTTTTGGCATGAGGAACTGGTCACGGTCATTGAGCCAGGTCTTGCGTGTATTCTTCCGCACGGCGTGGACGATCATCGCCTTGTCGAAATTATCCGGGACGATGGAAAGAGCGCCTGCGCTGACATACGGCCCGGAGAGCAAGGCGACGTAGTTGTGGTTTTGCACGTCGTTGCCCTTGCTCATGAGTGAGGCGAGAAAGCCCGGCGCAATGCGGTCGCGCACATCTTCGTTTCCGCCTTTCACCGCGATGGCACTACCCAACGGCGGGAAAATGATATTCGCTTCCGGGCGGTCAATCCACTTGCTCAAAAATCTGTCACGATGCTCGGACACAATCAACTTACGGCCAATTTTTTCCATTTCATTATTGATAATAGCGACTTCAATTTTTTGTGTCTCAAGTTTTTTGTGGTTCGCCAAATTCCAGACGAGAAAGCCGACGGGAAATGAATTGGCCGAAGAAGTGCCGGAAAAATGTCCCGATGAAAACACAAAGCCATCCTCAAAGGTAAACTCGAACACCTTGTCGCGGAAGGTCTGGTCGTTGTTTGAGTTGATGTATTTCAGTTTGTAGAATAGGCCGAGGTGCGCCTCTTTGCCCGCAAACTCCCGGCGGATGCGGAACAGGAACTGTGCCGCCAGTTCGCGCGAGACCTCGCCCAAGCCACATTCGTGCATGAGCGGACGGATTTTTGTGTCGCTCACGCTCTTTTTGCTTCCTCCAGAGTGTCCTGCTTTTTGCGATGTGGCGAAAGGCGGATTGATGAAGATGAGCCATTTGATATCGGGATTAGCCAAGTCCAGCCGCAAGTTTTCCGGCAGCTTGACCCCATCGGCAAAGAAGGATTTTTGAGCGAAGAGGGTCTCAATGTCATCATTGAGATAGTCGTACTGAAAGACGGTCGCGCCGGGGAAAACCCGTTTGCAATGCTGCACGTCCTCGTGATGGAGCGTCGAAAGATATATGCTTTTGTAGGCGTCCGCCGGAAGAAACCATTCCAGATTTCCCGTACCGGCCGCCATGTCCCACAAGCGGTAATTTTTCGTCCACCACTTCGGCCCGATGACCTTTTCCAAATATCCGTGCGCCTTTCGTGCGAACGCAACCGGTGTGAAAAATTCCCCGGTGAACCGGCGGATTGGCTCGTCGGTCAGGCGGTCAACTTTGGCCAGGATATTTCGGATGGCGGCGGGGTCGTTGATTTTATCGAAATTAGACCAAAACCATTCGTATTCTTTCGGCAAAATTTTCTTGGCACGGTTTTCGTCCGGCCCGATGTGAAAAACTACCTTGTTTTCCTTCCGGTCGTAGCTGGAACCGTCCGGCCTGATGTCGCACAAAAAATAACGTGAAGATTTTGTTCCATTGCGAACAGCATCGCCGAAACACTTGTTCCAATAATCAAAAACCTCCTCGAAATTTTCCTCGGTAATCAATTTCTTGACCCGGAAATCGAACGCGAGTTGCTTGGTGCGGTATTGCGCCAAACGTTGGCTGAACAACTCGTATTCGTCTTCAACGAACAGGTCGTAGACCTTGATCGCACTGGTCTCGGCAAAGGCGGCCAGGTCGTCCACCAGTTGCGGGTCCGGGTTGCTGGGCGCGACTTCCCAATCGTACTTGGTGTCCTTGCTGTAAAACTTTCGCCACTTGCTGGTTTCCGTAAAAAAGGCCTGCCGTCCGTCGGCCACGCAGATCACCGGCGGAATCACCTTGTCGGCATGGCCGAGCCGCAGGCGGCGAATGTAATACATGACCTGGGCCAGGACGGCGGCGCGGGCCGCCCGCCTTTGCAGGCTGCGGGAAAATTTGAACTCGTAAAAAATTTCCGGCGAGTAAAGGTCGTGACGAAATTCGGTGTCGTAATCCAAACCGAAATTCTCGGCGTAGGCGTGCTTGACTTCCTCTTCCGTTTTGGCCTTGAGCAGGGCGGAAATGAAACTGGGATAATTTTTAGCCATCTGAATCACCAGGAGTCGCTTTCTGGGACCGCGACCCGTTTGCGGAGTTTAGCCGGTCGGATGGGACTTTCAAGAGAAAAGGCCGCGCCGGAGAACCCGGATTCGGTCCGAGGCCCATTCGGCGAGGCGGCAAGCTTGCATTTCCGCAGCCCGGCGATAGAATGGCGGGCGGGGTTCTTCCCGGGAGGCGAACATGCCAGGAATACGTTTCGGTTTATTCGTTGCGGTTGCGGTCGTCGTGGCGGTCTTTCTGGCGGCGCCGCCGGCCTCGGCCCAGGACTTGGGCAAACGCTTCAGCCTCGACGAACTCAACCACATGGTCGCCGACGCCACGCTCGTCGTCCGGGCCAAGGCCACGGCCGAACCCGTCTCCGAAGGCGATAAGGCGTTGCCCTGGAAAATTCCCTGCCAGGTGGTCGAAGTCCTCAAGGGCAAGTTCGCCGAAACAACCCTCGACCTCCGCATCCAAAGCCCGCTCGACGAACTCAGCACCGCCCGCAAAGCCGTCCCCGGCGTCGAATATATCCTGCCGCTGGTGGCGGTGGAAAAGGTCACGGGAGCCCAGTTCCGCCTCGCCGGCGCCGCCGGGTTTCCGGTCGGCACGCCCGAAGCGCTCAAGGTCGCCGAACTCGCTCGCGGCGGTGCGGCCACCGGAACCCTGACGCCCCTGCGCCTGCGCATCGAACCCACCCGCCCGCCCTATCCGGTCGGCCAGCCCGCCCTGCTGCGGATCGTCATCGACAATCCGTCCAAGAACGCCGTCCTTTACGAGCAGGCGCCCGTCGAACTGCGCGAAGGGACGCTTTATCTCACCGGCGCCGGCCGCCTCGACGTGACCGACGGCCGCGGCAACTCCGTCGCCCCCAAGCCGACCGTCCGCGAAGGCGGCCTGCCGCCCGCGCCGCCCACGCCCAAAACCATTCCGGCGGAGCGTAACTTTCAGACCGAGATCGACCTGGCCCAGTTCTTCGACCTGAGCCGCCCCGGCAATTACATGGTCTCCATGGTCCTCGACAGCCCCGACGGCAAGGAACAGTTGAAGTCCAGCGTCATCAACCTCCAGATCATTCCCCCGCCCGCCGCCCCGTTGCCCGAGCCGCCGGTCAAGGCGACCGGACCGGACGCGATCCGCATTCCCTCGCCCGACGTCTACGAACCCGGCGCGCCGGTCAATGGCCTGGCGGCGCTCCTCAAACCGATCCGCCCGGAATTCGCCGTCGGCGAAAAAATTCTGGTCGAGTTCCGCCTGGTCAACGCCGGCGAACAGCCGATGCTGATCGACACTCGCCTGGAGCGGACCCTGCAGGTGACGGTCACGGCCCAGGCCGGCAGCCCCGTCATCCGCCCCTTCATCCAGCGCATCAATTGGCCCGAAGACGATCCCAAGGACAAGGACTATTATCTCTCTTACCTGCGGCCGCTGGCCTTCTGGGGCAAACTGGTTGACGTCAACAGTGTCTATGGTCGCAGCGAAGAAAGCCTCCTTTCTCAGGCCCCCGCCACAGCCCCACGAACCGATCTCGATTACGAAAAGTACGGCCAGACCCTCTTCTCTTTCGACGCGCCCGGCGTCTACAAGATTCAGGCCACCTACGTCGTCAAGCCGCGCGGCGGCGACGGTCCCAAGGTCTGGGCCTCGAAGCTCTCCAGCAACCCGATCTTCGTCCGCGTCCTGGCCGCCGGCAAACCGTCGGTCCGCACGCCGCCGGCCCCGCCAAAATCCGACGCCGCGGCGCGGCCGGATGAGTAACCGATAAAGTTAGTCGAACCAATCGTCAGTTTGCGCTCTTCCGACCCCCGCCACCTGCGGTTTGTGACGTTTGTGCCGGTTGAGGGTGCGAACGGGACGTTTGTGCCGTTTGAGACGGCCCTCCGCTTAGTGATGGGCACGTTGAAGAGAAACCACAACCGTTCCCTTCGGGTATCACAATCATAACTTACGCTCTATTCACCACTTAGCCGCCGTGCAGCCTGGTGGCAACCTCCGATGATGATGCAAAGCAGCGCTGTCCGTTACAATCGTTAGTCCGGGCAAACTCCGAGTGTCCGGCAAATCCCGGTTGGGAACCAGCAAAATTACGCAAAAAAACGGGTCGCCAAAAGTTCTTCGGAAATCTTTCCTTCTGGCACGCACTTTGCATTAGGTGGGGCAGTGCCGAGGGAGGTACGAGTCATGGATGAGGCAGCCTTCGAACAACAGATCAGCGAGCTGCTGGTGGAAATGCAGAAGTTCCCCGATCTGGAAAAGAAAAAACTCGAACACGTTGGTGCGGCGGCGGCCAATCAGCACGAAAAGTTGCGGCAGAGCGTCGCCAGTCTGCAAAACAGTCTCGATTATCTGCGGTTGTCGATCAAGTATCTGGCGTTTGACCTGGAGGCCACGAAGCGGGAGAACTGTATCCTTCGGAAGATGTTGGAGGAGGGAGAGGTCTGAAGGATGCAGCTCACGTGGGAAGCGCGGGGATGATGCGCGGAGGGTTGCAGTAGTGGCATTCCAGAGTTGTGAGGGAGGCCCGAACGTTTGCGGAGACGTTCGGGCCACTTTTTTTCTTCAGACCTTTTCCGTGATTTCGCCACGAAAAAAACAGCGAATATCCAATATCCAATACTCAACACCCAATCATCAAGGGAAAAACTCCCGACTCGCAGTCCGCACTTCATGATTGGATATTGGGTGTTCGTTATTGGATATTCGCCGTTTCTGCCGTTGTCGCCTCTCGTACCCCTTGACTCTCCCCTCCGCCGGACCGTAAACTCACTGAGGACATAGAAGCGCACCGAACTCTGACCAGCAACGCGAAAGGGGACTGCCAATGAACGTCACCGTACTTTACTTCTCTTCCAGCGGCAACACGGCCGCTCTGGCCGACCGTCTGGCCCACCATCTGCGGCAGGGGGGCGCGCGGGTGCTCCTGACCAGCTTCGAGGACGCCCGGCCTGCCGACCTGGCCGGCGCCGAAGCGATCCTGATCGGTTCGCCAGCCTGGACGGGCGAAAACGTCGTCCCGGCCGTCGAACATTTTCTCTTCGACGTGGCCGGACCGTTGACCGGCAAACGGATCGGCTTTTTCGGCTCCTATGACTGGGGCGAGGGCCATTTCTTCGATGGGCTGATGAATCGCCTGCGCAGCGCGGGCGTCGAAGTACACGGGTTCCCGCTGGTCATTCACGGCGGAAATGAGCAGATTGACGACGAGTTGGTGGCGGCTTTTACCTGCGAGTTCTGCGGCCCGTCGCCCGCGCCGCCGACGAAGGGCTGAAATGTGATTACCCCGGATTTCCCAGATCGGCACTACAGTTCTGACAATAATAAGGTCGTCTGACCGCGTGAATATAGGGTTTTCTGTGCATCCGGACACGGAGGTCTGGAGAATCCGAGGTGTTGGCGCACTCGCGGTATGTGGTCTTCCAGATGGCGGAGGTACCCAGGAGAAGCAGAATGAATGACCTGGTAGCGAAAATGCAAGAAAGGGTTCTGGGCCGGACGAAATTACGTACCAAGATATTGGGCGTGGGGGGTATTTGCCCGCAGGAAGTGTACGAAAAGGCCATGGAATACGGTTTGAATTTGTTTGACGTACACGAGTACAAAGACGCGACCGAAGTTGATAACCGCATCCGAATTAAGAACGCACTAAAAAAATCCAGCCGCAAACGGTCCGAAGTCATCTTTACTGACCGCTCTTCAGCGCTTACGCGCGAAAAATTGCTGGAAGATTTGGATAAAACACTTGGAATGCTGGAAACCGACTATCTGGACATATACGGGCTTTACAATGTTACCCAGGCAACGGGCCGGGTAAAAACTGCCACGGGGCAGGGCGGAGCGCTTCAAGGGTTGAAAGAAGCCAAGGCTTCCGGGAAGATAAGGTTCATCGGGGGCGTGAGCGGGCACCATCATAAGGAAATTGTACAACTCTTAAAAACAAATGAATTTGACGTGGCCATGGTCGCCATCAATTTATTTGACCAGGATGTGATCAAGGATGTTTTGCCGGTCGCGAAAAAACTTAATATCGGCATTATGGCCATGAAGCCGTTTGCCAAGGGTCTTTTCACGGAAGTCCCCGAAGCTGCGCTGAAATATGTTTTTTCGCAGGATATTTCCGTAGCCATCCCGGGCATGATGACTGTGGCTGAGCTGGAGCAGAACATCAGGACCGCCGCCGGATTCCGCATCCTGTCCCATGCCGACAATGCGGCCTTGAAACAAGAAGTTGATGAAATAGCCAGAACGCAGGGAAAAAATATTTGCCGCCAATGCGGCTACTGCGTGCCGGTTTGTTCAAAAGGCATAGACATAAAGTACATTTTCTATATGGAAAGGCAGGCGAACCGCTACTACAGCATAGAGTGGGCAAGAAATGAATACGCGCAAATCAAGAAGAGCGCCGCGGAATGCGCGGAGTGCGGCAATTGCGAAAATGAATGCCCGTATGACCTTCCCATAAGGGAAATGCTGAAAAATGCGCATAAATTACTAGGTTAACTTAGATCAGTTAACGATTGAATGGATACTTCCAGGGTGCCACACCTTGGCCCCCCGGCTGTTTGGGGGGCAAGGTGTGAGGAAGGCCGGCAAACTTTCCCAATAGAGTACAACCAATCGTTATCTGCTCTAGTGACGGAGCGGAGATGGAAATCAGGGACAGGAATATGATAAATTAGGAATGAAGGGGGCGCGGCGGACGGCGATTGCTCGACCCGTCCACCCTGTGCCGGCTGCTCCAGGAGGCGGGGCCGGACCTGCTGTTCGTCGAAGAACAACTGGTGTTCCCGAAATTACAATTCGCCCCCGGCATCTTTGACCGCCAGGGCGAACATTTCCTCGCACAGTCCGAGGTGGCGTTCGGCCACATTGCGGTCCAGTTTCGCGTCGTCGGCCAGTTCGTAAAGCTCGAATTGTGACCCGCGGCGGTGGGCAATCAGCACATGGCTCGCATTGCGGATCCAGATCGCGTCCCCGAGGACGCTGGTCAGATAGGGCCGCCCGCCGTGGCCGCCGTCAAGCATCGGCCGCACGTCGATCCCTTCCAGCACCGGCTGCGCCGCCACACCGAGGCGGTTCATTATCGTGGCCATCAGGTCAATGTTGTAGATCAGACCGCCGACGCTCCGCGCCGTCTTCAACTCCGGGTCATAGTAAACGGCCGGAACGTCGGTCAGTTCCGGATAGAGCGCCGCCGGCACATAGCCCGTCAGACCGTGTTCGCCCAGGGCCACGCCGTGATCGCCGGCGAAGACGATCAGCGTCTTGTCCATCAAATCCAGTTCGCCGAGGGCCGCAAGGAACTTGCCCAGCCAGGCGTCCATCAGCGTGACCTCGCCGGCGTAGAGCGCGCGGAGGTGCTTCAGTTGCCGCTCGTTGAGCCAGTCGGCCTTGCCGCTCAGGGGATAGATGCCGCGCTTGGCTGGACCTTCGTAGCCGCGATCGTACATCTCCGTGTAATTCTGCGGCGGGGCCCACGGCGGCGCCGGGGCGGCATGCTTGATCGTCAGGAAAAACGGCTGTTTCTTCGAGGCGTTCTCGCGCAGGAGTTCCATGGCCCGAGAGTAAACCCTGGCCACGGGCCAGTCGGCTTCTTTTTGTGGCAGGCCGCGCGCCGCCAGGGTCTCGGCCAGTTCCGTTTTCACTGCGGTCAGGTGCTTCGCATTGACGGTGTATTCGGCGAGGTTCATGGGCCGCGTCCAGGGCTCGGAGATGTCGGCGGCCATGCCGGTCCAGTATCCGGCTTGGGCCAGGCACCGGGAGAGATCGGAGGGTGTGTCGGTTGCGGGGCCGCCGGCGTCCGGGAACGACCGCCGCCCGGTGAGCATGGCCCGCCGCGCCGCCGCGCTGCCCAGGGCCTCGCTGTAACATCGTGTAAATCGCGCCGCCCCAGCCGCCAGGCGGTCTAGGTGCGGCGTGTGAATCCAGGTGTTCCCGTAGCAGCCGCAATGATCCTGCCGCAACGCTTCCGCCAGAATCACGACCACGTTGAGTTTCGCCATCGTCCGTTCCTTCTTTTTAACCCCTCCCCCTTGACGGGGGAGGGTAGGGTGAGGGTGTCGCCGTTTCTTCTTCACCCCTCCCCCTTGAGGGGGGAGGGTAGGGTGAGGGTGTATCTGTTTCAACCCTATCGCCAGAGGGGGTGGCCTGGTCCGTCGCAGACGGGCCATGAAAAATTCACCCGCCCCCACTCTACCTCATTATCGGTTCTCCGCCGCCCACGCCCAAAGGAAATTGACATCTCGGCCCCGCCGGAGTACCTTTGTTGCCACGCCTACCCTGGATTGGATCGGAAAAGCCGCAGTCGTGAACCATCACCGCCAGGCGCCCGATGAACTGAAGGTGCACTAATGGAATCACCAGAAAGCGATTTCGAATGGGACTTGCGGAAAGAGACCCGCAACGTGGTCAAGCACGGCGTCGATTTCCGGACGGCGCAGCAGGCGTTCGGCGACCGGCGCCGCGTGTTGGCCGACGACCTGGCCCACGGTGGCGCGGAGCGGCGCTACTTCTGTTTCGGCCAGGTGGCCGGGGCCGTCCTGACGGTTCGCTTTACATGGCGGGGCGGGAAGGTTAGAATCATTGGAGCGGGTTACTGGCGGGTAGGCAGGAGACTTTATGAGAAAGCCAATCAAGTACACGGATGAGCCGATTAAGGCGCGGATTATCAAGGACTTCCTGCCCCCGCCGGAGCAGTTGCGATTTCGTCATCCGGCGGTGCGGGTGAACTATGATACGCGGACCGACACGCTGACGATCACGTTTCGTCAGGGGGCGGTGTCGCGCAGCGAGGAGCTCGCTCCGGGCATTTTTGTCGAACTGGATGCCCTCGGCAACGTAGTCAGTATGGAACTGCTGGAGGCCTCCAAGCGGGCGGATAATCCCAAGGCCATGGAATTCGCGGTTTCCTGATGCCCACCCTTAATCTCAAGGAATATCAAAACGAATCGCTGGAAGTGATCGGGCGATTCTGAGGGGCCGTGCGCGTCGCGGTGGGGGCTAAGGCGTGGCTCCGGCGGCCGGGAAGTAGCGAAGGAAGAGGACAACAGCATGACGAGAGTCCGGTTCATCTTGGCAGCGGCAGGTTTGGTGGCGATAGCCGCCGTGGTAGTAGTCGTCTGGACTGTGCTTGCTGGTCATAGCAGCGGTTTGTCTGCCCCGCGGCCAGCGGCGAGCGATCAGACCGAAACCACCGTTGCTGCCAGCGGCGTTTCTGCTGTCGCCAGGAAACCGATTAAATCTGCGATTGCTCGAAGACCAATTACGCCTTCGCAGCAACATCTTACTGAAGACATGGCCGACCTGTCGGAATCTGCCGCCGCAGTCAGCGCATCATCCGCCAGCGACACCGCCGCCAGATCCGATGAGGAAGCCGCCCTGGCCCGCCGCCCACTCCCGAAGGAAATTGACACCCCTACTCATTCGGTTTACTTTGTTGCGGGTTCTAATCCCGTCGAATTCGACGGGATTAGAATCGGCGAAAGTGAAATGGTAACAAACTATTACTAGAAGAAAGTGGCTGCCGATCGCGCGGAATTTCTGCAATTCGCGCGGGATTTTCTGGCCTTTTGACTTTTTTTAGGTTAGAATTCCGTGTAACCACTCCATCTGGTGGGTTTTCAACTGCCCAAATTGCCTTAGAGGAACTATGAATCCAACCGCCACACCCACGGTCCGGGGCGTTCTTGAACTGCCTGAACGTTCGTCCGGCTGGCTCCGCGATCCCCTCCGCGATTTTCGCCCCCGGACCACCGACGCAATTGTACCCCGCAAACTCGCCGACCGCTACCGCCTCAAGGAAGGTCTGTTCATCGAAGGCGTCGCTGGTCGCGGCCATAATCCTTCCGGCAATCCCGAACTGGTCCAGATTCTCAAGGTCAACGATCTGCCGCCCGAAAAGTTCGGCGAACTGATCCCCTTCGAAGACGGCACCGTCATCGACCCCATGCAGACCCTCCGCTTTGAAACCCAGCCCGACCAGATGTTGCCGCGCGTCATCGACCTGATCACGCCCATCGGTAAAGGGCAGCGCGGCCTGATCGTCGCTCCGCCGCGCACCGGCAAGACCGTCATGCTCGAACAGATGGCCATCGCCGTGGAAGCGAACAATCCCGAGTGCTACGTCGTGATGCTCCTGGTGGACGAGCGGCCCGAGGAAGTGACCCATTTCCGCCGCGCCATCAAGGGCCAGGTCCTGGCCTCCTCCAACGACCAGGACGTCGAGCAGCACGTCCGCGTCTCGCGGATCGGCGTCTCGATGGCCAAGCGGCTGGTCGAACACGGTCGCGACGTGGTCATGTTCCTCGATTCCCTCACGCGCCTTGGCCGGGCTTTCAACAAGACGGTCAACAGCGGCCGCATCATGTCCGGCGGCGTCGACATCATCGCCCTCCAGGAACCCAAGCGCATGTTCGGCGCCGCTCGCAAGATCGAGCACGGCGGCAGCCTGACCATCATCGCCACGGCCCTGATCGACACCGGCAGCCGCATGGACGAATTGATTTTTCAGGAATTCAAGGGCACCGGCAATATGGAAATCATCCTCGACCGCGAAATGGCCGACCGCCGCGTCTACCCCGCCATCGACGTGCCCCGCTCCGGCACCCGCAAGGAACACCTGCTTTTCCCGCCCGACGAACTGGCCCAGCGCAACGCCCTGCGCCGCACTTTGGTCGGCATGAAACCCATCCCGGCCATGGAAGCCATGCTCAAGCTGCTGACCGATTACCCCACCAACCGCGAAATGCTCGACTTCCTCGCCCGCCGCACCGGCTCGCGGCCGATAATTAACGAATAACTCGGCGGCGAGCTGTTTTCCTCGAAATCTTCGGGAAATTCCCGGAAAAATCGCCATTTCCGGCCGATTTTTTTGACCCCGGGCATTTTATGGGTTATATTTACCCTGCCGGGCCTTTGTCTGTCGGCCTGCAGCATGTTTCTCCCTGTTTTCACGCTTGGAGTTAACAGGGAAGACCCTGCGTGGCGGCGGGACGGCCTTTGTTTAGCGGCTTCCGAGAGGAGCAAGTGATGCGAATTTCAATCAGCGCTCTGCTTTTGGCGGCGCTCACTCTGGTTCTTGCGGCGGAGGCCACCCAGGCGGCGCCGACGACCTGGTACGTCAAGGCCGGACCCACCAACGGCAGCGGCACGTTCGCCAGTCCATTCAACACCATCCAGGCCGGCATCACTGCCGCCGTCGCCGCCAACGGCGATAACGTCACGGTCCTGACCGGCACCTACTCGGCCATCAATTTCAACGGCAAAAACATCACCGTCCAAAGTGCCAGTTGGACCAATCCGGCGGGTGTGGCCGCGACGATCATCAACAGCCCGGGCGGCAGCCCGCTCGTCACCTTTAACCACGGCGAAAATTCCGGCGCCGTCCTTCAGGGTTTCACCATCACCGGCGGCGTTTGGAGCGGCTTGGACTTTCCCGACCTGGGCACGGGCGGCATCTACATCTACAACTCCTCGCCGACCATTCGCAACAATGTCATCGCCAACAACAGCACGACCGATGACGGCGGCGGAATCTGCATTCTCGGCTTTTCCTCGCCCGTGGTCGTCAGCAACACCATCAGCGCCAATTCCGCCGGTGTGGACGGCGGCGGAGTTTTCGTCTATACCGCCTCCGGCTATTGCGCACCGCAGTTGCTGCTGAACTCCGTCATCAGCAACTCCGCCGGTGACAACGGCGGCGGATTCTGTCCGTTCGAGTCGGATGCCGCTCTGGCCATGAGCACCAGTATGGTCAACAATCTGATCGTGGCCAACAATGCCGGCGACGTCGGCGGCGGCATCTTCGTCGGCTACCAGGTCCAGGCCACAATCAATAACGACACTATCGTCGGCAATATGGCGTTCAATAGTTATGGCGTCGGCAACGGTGGCGGCGTCGGTTTCCTCTATGCCAATCTCTCCGGCCAAATCGACAGTTGCCTGATCTACTCCAACAGCGCCGTCGGCAACGGCCCCCAGGTCTCGCTCGAAAATGGCTCCGTCGCCTCGATTCTCTACAGCGACCTCCAGGGCGGCTATTCCGCCATCTACCAGGCCACCAACAGCGTCGCCAACATCCTGACCTACGGCGCCGGCAACCTCGCCACCGATCCGCTGTTCGGCTCGCCCGCCACCGGCGATTATCATCTCCAGTCTGTCGCCGGACGTTATAACCCGGCCAACGGCTCCTACTTCTACGACGCCGCCACCAGCCCCGGCCTCGCCGCCGGCGACCCCGCCTTCACCTACTCCGCCCAGCCCCTGCCCAACGGCGGACGCATCGAAATCGGCGCTTACGGCAACACCGCCCAGGCCTCTCTGGACGGCGTATTGACGCTCACCGCCAGCCTCCTGCACGGCTGGGTCTATGTGAACGCCGCCGACGCCCAACCCCATGACACCCTCACGGTCGCCGTCAGCAACGATCCTTACTCCGATACCAGTTATACGGTCTCGACCAGCCTGGCCGCCGGCCCCGGCCTGGCCACCTTTGCCTCGGGCACCAACTCCTCAACCGTCTATGTCTACGGCACCACCAGCCCGACCGGCACCGGCTCCTGCCAGATTCTGGCCCAGGTCGTCGGCAGCCCGTCCGGCGTCCGCGGCTCCATCACGCTCACCGCCAACGTTCGCCCCCTCGGCGACATCGACAACAGCGGCGCGGTTAATTCATCCGACCTCACGTCTCTGAACACGCGACTGAACAATCTTGCCACCGGTTATCCGGACTACAACTTCGACCTGACCGGCAACGGCTACGTCACTGCCGCAGATCGCGTCATCTTGTACAAGATTCTGGATAACCTGACGCCGTAGGATGGAAATATATTGAACGAATGTGCCACGGCGGGTCTCGGCCCGCCGTGTTTTTTTGTTTGAGGTATGATCGAAATTTACGGCGCCGTGTGACCGAACATGGCTCGCACCGCCACCAGGTCCGCCGCCGTAATCATCCCGCTCCCGTTGACATCCCAGCGGGCCGTCCCCGTCGTCACCGCGACGCCGATCCGGTTCTGCACGGCCGCCAGGTCGCTCGACGTGACCGTCCCAGACCCGTTCACGTCCCCCGCCAGCGCCGTCACCACCCGGTCCCGGTCGCCCGAGAGGCCGTTGCCCGAGGCGTCGCGGACGCTGTTGGCCATCGTCAGCACGTAGCGATCCTGGTCGGACAGGGGACCGTTGAAGGTGATGGTCATCTCGCGCCCGCTCGCGTCGAGGGTCACCCGGACCACGCGGCCCGAAACCGCGCCGTTAATTTGTCCGCGCACCCGCACCGCCTTCGCCGTTGCCGAGGCCGCCGTCACGGGCTTGTTGAACACGACCCGGACCGCGCGAATCCCCTCAATCGTCGCCACCGTGTCGCCGTTGGCGACAACCACGGCCAGCCGCCCCGCCGTCCCGTGGTTCTCCAGCACTTCCCAACGCACGATTTTCGGCGGCTGCTCGTCCCGCGCCTGAACCAGACGGACCGCCACGTTGTCGTAAGCCAGCTTGGCGTATTGTTCGTCCGTCTCGCCGTGGAAGCCCACGCCGCCGGCGGCAAAAGTCCCCGCCGCCGCAGCATCTTTGTCGGTATAAGTCAGGAGCGGCTTGCCGCCCGTCCCCGCCGTAATCGTGATCCCGCCCTCGCCGTGGTGGCGGACCGTCAGGTGATAGTGCCGCATCGTCGCATCTGGAATCCGCAGGCCCGGACTCGTCGCCAGCACCTTGCTGCTCGGCCGCCCCGACCCGTCGGCCATGCGCCGCAGGAGTTGCCCGCCCGCGAGGTCGAACCAGTAGTAAGTGTCCCGGTCCTGGGCCAGCACCAGCGGCCCGCCGCCTTTGGCCAGATGATTGTTGTAAGCGTCAAAATCCAGATCGTAATCGACCCAGTTGTAACCCTGATCCGAGAAAATCCAGGCGTCCCGCTCTTCCCCCGCTGTCCCGGTCGGCTCATACAAGGCGTTGCGCGTAAGAATATCACCGTTGGTTACATAATACTTGAACGGGCCGTCCGGCTGATTCCAGCTCAGGCCCATCCGGCCCGGACCGTCCAGCCACGGATCGACACCGGCATAATGCCCGCGCTCGAAATCGTCCACGAACAGCGTCTTCGGCCCCGGATCGCGCGGCGGCGGCCGCTCCGCATTTGGCGTCCGGCCCGGCGCTTCCCAGGCCCCCAGGTCCGGTCGGGCGTCGCGCCGCGTGCCCTCGAAGTCGTAGGGATAGAGCGGATCGGGCGCGAACAGCCGCGTCCCCGCGTTGATGGCCGCGCTGCCCGCCTCCAGCCGCCCGTCCCAGGCCTCCCGGTCGACAAACTTCGCCTCGCCGCCGATGATCGTGAACCGTCCGTAGGCCCGCGTCCGGTCCACGCCGAAGGCCCCGCCGGGCGTCTGGACCAGGTTCCAGTCGAACAGCCGCACGTCGGCTCCAGTCTCGATAGCCGTGGCCCCGAGGATGTTGTTGTAAACTTCCACGTCGGTCGCATGACGGCTGATTCGCAGCGCCGTATCGCGGCAGACCAGGCCGTTGAACTTCCGACCGTCCGAAAAATTCACCACCGTGTTGTGCCGCAACACCAGCCCCGCCATCGCGTCGCCGTCGTCGAACATCGTCCCGCCCGCGGGCCCGAAAATATTGTTCTCGAACCCGATCAATTCATTTTCCAACTGCGGCCGGGCCGGACAATTGGCTATCCGCACCGCGTGCGCCGCCACGTCGTAGATCACGTTGCTGCGGAACACCACGTCGTGATTCTGCGTCCCATCGGCGCCCGGCGGCGGAATGACAATGGCCAGGCCCGTGCCGCGCCGCGGGGCTGATGGTTGGTCCGCCGGCCCGCCCTCGTCGATATCGTGAATCAGGTTTCCTTCCACTTCCGAGTCCCACAGGCCCGCCGCCCGGAGGCCGTCGTTGGTGGCGTGATGGACGTGGTTGCCGATCAGGCGGACATGGTGCCCCGCCGCCGAAATCCCCACGCCGGCGTTGGCGATCTCGCAGCCCTGGACCGTCACGTCGTCCCCGCTGCGCACCAGCACCGCCGTCTTTTCCAGCGCCGCCGCCGAGCCGCCGGCCGCGCCCTGCCGCTGGACCAGACAATCGATCAGTTCCAGCCGCCGCGCTCCGTAGGCCGCCACGCCGTCGGCGATGTGTACGCCCTTGAGGCGCAGGTACGCGTCGTAGCTGCCCGCCTGATTGTCGCCGAGATATTCTTTGTCGTCCGCACCGAGAAGGACGTGATCGACCGTCGGGTTTCGCCCTGCGGCCGCCGCGTAGGTTACCCAGTTGGCGTAGAGGTCGGCCGGGCCGTTCTGAACTTCCTCGATGGCCCCGTAGTTGCCGTCATAGAGTACGACCGTGTCGCCGCCGGCCAGCACCGGGCGGACCTTGCCCAGCGTCTGCCACGGCGCCGCCGCCGAGCCGTTGCCCCGCACGTCGCTACCGTTATTCGCATCGACATGGTATGTCGCCGCTGCGGCCGGACCCGCCAGAAATGCCGCCATGACCAGAATGGCCAGTCCGCTGCGCATGATCAGTCTCGAAACAGGCCGTGTTTCGCCGGGGGGTGCCACACTTTGTCCCGGCGGGCTTTATCGCCGGGCAAGGTGTGTAGAACATCGGCCACCATTCTACACACCTTGCCCCCAAACAGCCGGGGGACAAGGTGTGGCACCCCCTGGAGTTTCAAACAAGTCCTCACAACCCCTTCGCCACCATCACCTCGGCGATCTGAATCGCGTTCAGCGCCGCCCCTTTGCGCAGGTTGTCCGACACCAGCCACAGGTTCAGCCCGCGCCGCCCGTCAATCGACTCGTCCTGCCGGATTCGCCCGACGTAGGTGTCGTCCTGGCCTTCCACGTCCGTCGCCAGCGGGTATTGCTGCGCCGCCGGATCGTCCACCACTTTAACCCCGGCCGCTCCCGCCAGTATCGCCCGCGCTTCCTCCGGCGTGCAAGGATTCTCGAACTCCAGGTTGATCGCCTCTGAATGGCAATAGAGTACCGGCACGCGCGTGCAGGTCATCGTCACGCGGATCGAATCGTCGTGCATGATCTTCCGCGTCTCGTGCAGCATTTTCATCTCTTCCGAGGTATAGCCATTCGCCCCGAAGGCGTCCTTATTCGGAATCTGCGGCACCACGTTGAAGGCCATCTGGTGCGGAAAAATCTTCCGGGCATACTTTTTCCCCGCCAGCGCCGCCCGGGTTTCCTCCAGCAGTTCCTCAATCGCCTTCAGACCCACGCCGCTGACGCTCTGCATCGTCGTCACGACGATCCGCTTGACCTTTTTCGCCCGGTGCAGCGGATTCACGGCCACGACCATTCCGATGGTCGAACAATTCGGATTGGCGATGATCCCGCGCTTCACGCCCCAGGGCACGTCCTCGGCGTTCACCTCCGGCACCACCAGCGGCACGTCCGCGTCCATCCGGAACGCGTTCGAGTTGTCGATCACCACGCAGCCTTTGGCCGCCGAAATGGGTGCGAACTTGCGGCTCAAGTCTTTGGGAATCGAGAACAGGGCGATCTGCCACCCGCCGTCGAAGGTCTTTTCCGTCAGTTCTTCGATCACATATTCCCGGCCGCGGAACTTCACCTTCCGCCCCGCCGACCGCGCCGAAGCCGCGAACTTGATCTCCGACACCGGAAATTTCCGCTGCTCCAGGATGCTGATGAACCGTTCGCCCACCGCGCCCGTCGCACCGACCACGACAATCTTCTTGCCCATCTCGACTGCTCCTTACCATAAATAGACACACCGGACGCGGCATTATAGCAAGTGGTCCCGGATTATCAACGTCGCCGGTTGCCGATCCTGAAGCCGGAGTCCGCTGTGCCGGAAGTCCACTGTTGACACCCGCTCGCCCCGGCGATAGCCTGCCCAATGGCTGACCGCCTTAAGTCGGCGCTCCGTCGTGGCCGAAAAGAACTTAATGACCCAAAACATGACCAGCGAACAGATTGCCCCAACCCTCGCCGCCTTCGTCCAGGTCGCCCTCGACCTGCCGCTCGACCGGCTGTACACCTATGCCGTGCCGCCCGAGCTTCGCCCCGGCCTCCGCGAGGGCCTGCGCGTCGAAGTCCCCTTCGGTCGCGGCAACCGTTCGCTCGTCGGCTACGTCGCCCAGGTTCTCGACCAGGCCCCGGCCGCCGTCGAAGGTTTCGAGATCAAGCCCATCCTCGCCGTCGTCGACGACGAGCCGCTCATCGGTCCCGATCTCCTGGCCCTGGCCCGCTGGATGGCCCGCTATTACGTCACCCCGCTTGGCCAGGTTCTGACCGCCATCCTCCCAGCCGCCGTCAAAAATCAGGCCGGCTTCAAGACCGTCCGCCTCCTCGTTCGCGGCGACAAAACGGAAGCCGACGCCGAGGCTGCCGGCCAGCGCCTCCTCTCCAAACAGAAACGCGTCCTGGAGCAGATCGACGCCCTCGAAAACCCCGTCGCCCCGCGCGAACTCGCCCGCATGGCCGGCTGCACCATCGCCGTCATCAAGGGCCTCGAGGCCCGCGGCCTGGTCAAAACCGTCGTCAAACGGACCGAGGAATTCGCCCGCGACCTCTACCTGCCCGTCCTCGAAGACGAAGCGCCGCACGAACTGACCGCCGAGCAGCAGACCGCCCTCCAAAAGATCCGGGCCGTCATCGCCGCCGGAAAATTCGGCTGCGTCCTCGTCAACGGCGTCACCGGCTCCGGCAAGACCGAACTTTATCTCCAGGCCATCGCCGACGTGGTCGCCGCCGGCGGACAGGCCATCGTCCTGGTGCCCGAAATCGCCCTCACGCCGCAAACCATCCGCTCGTTCCGCCGCCGCTTCACCGACGTGGCCGTCCTCCATTCTCACCTGACCGACGTCGAGCGCCACCGCGAATGGCGCGACATCTGCGACGGCCGCGCCCGCGTCATCATCGGCGCCCGCAGCGCCGTCTTCGCCCCGGCCCGCAACCTCAAACTCATCGTCATCGACGAGGAACACGAAACTTCCTTCAAGCAGGACACCGCCCCGCGCTACCAGGCCCGCGACGTCGCCCTCATGCGGGCCCACCACCTCGGCATCCCCGTCCTCCTCGGCTCGGCCACGCCCAGCCTCGAATCCAAACACAACTGCTCCGTCCACGACCATTACAGCGAAGTCCGCCTGACCGCCCGCGTCCAGAATCGCCCCATGCCGCCGGTCGAACTGATCGACCTGCGCCGCACTTCCGGCGAGCGGCGCGGCTATCACGCCCTCAGCCAGGCCCTGGAAACCGCCATCGGTAACGCCCTCGACGAACAGGAACAGGTCATCCTCTTCCTCAACCGCCGCGGCTTCTCGACCTATGTTTTCTGCCCCAGTTGCGGCTACGTCCACCGCTGCGCCCATTGCGATGTGACGCTCACGTTCCACCGCTCAGACAACCAGTGCCGCTGCCACTATTGCGACACGATCACCGCCCCGCCGCAAAAGTGCCCCGCCTGCTCCTCGCCGGCCCTCAACTTTTTCGGCCTCGGCACCGAGAAGCTCGAAGAGGAAGTCCGCCGCAAGTTCGAGTTGGCCCGCGTCGCTCGCATGGACTCCGACACCATGCGCGGCCGCACCGCCCACGCCGACGTTCTGGCCGCCGTCCGCGACCGCACCGTCGACATCCTGATCGGCACCCAGATGATCGCCAAGGGCCTCGACTTTCCCAACGTCACCCTGGTCGGCGTCATCAACGCCGACGTGTCGCTGAATCTCCCCGACTTCCGCGCCGCCGAGCGGACCTTCCAGCTCATCAGTCAGGTCGCCGGAAGGGCAGGGCGGGGGCCAAAGGGCGGCCGCATCCTCGTCCAGACTTTTAACCCTGAGCACTTCGCCGTCCAGTGCGCTGCCGCCCACGACTACGAAACCTTCGCTGCCGCCGAACTGACTCACCGCAAGGAATTTCTCTATCCGCCGTTCACCCGCCTGGCCCGCATCGTCATTCGCGGCGAGAACGAGACCCAAGTCTGCCAGCACGCCGTCACCCTCGCCGCCCAACTCCGCGAAGCCGCCGAGCGGCTCAATTCTGTTGCTGCTGTTAACCCCTCTCCCTCGGGAGAGGGTGCCGCTTTAGCGGCGGGTGAGGGGTTGAGGCAGGAAACCTCCCAGAATGTTCCCGCCCCCGGCCCCATGCCCATTCTGATTCTCGGCCCGGCCGAGTGCCCCATTTCCCGCATCAACCGCCAGTACCGTCACCAGATCCTGGTCAAGGCCTCGCAGGCCCGCAAGATCATGCAACTGTTCGACCAGGTCCGCCAATCGCTCAACACCGGCACGAGCGAAACCCTCGTCGTCTCCGTCGACGTCGATCCGGTCAGCACGCTGTAATCCGTGCGACGCCTCACCGGACGCACAAGTTTACTGGTTCTGGGTTTGGCGGAAGACGCGGATGGCCAAGGCGCCCAGGATGAGTACCGCCAGACTCAGGCCGAAGTAGATCGCCCACGGATTCTTCTCCAACCAACTCCGCGCGTCGGCCGGCTGACGCCAACTCGGGTTGGCCACCTGCGGCCCGAGCGAGGCAGGCAAAACTTGTGCCCTTTCCTGCTCGGAGAGGACGTTCCAGACCCGGGCGAAGTCGTAACTGGGGGCGCGGGCCTCGGCCTGGCCGTAATAGAGGTAGAGCCGGCTCGCGGCCGCGGCTTGCCTCGCGGCGGCATCCACCGGGAAATAGAGTCGCCGGGGGAGCGCCTCGACGGTTGCGCTCAGCCCTTCCAGCGGCGGGTTGTCGCCGTTGTCGATTTCGATGCACACATAACGGGTGTAGCAGTCGTCGAGGCGGATCGGGTCGCTGACGCGCTGGTAGCGCGAAGTGCTGAAGGAGAAGAACACTCCGCTGGCCACGGCCCGCCACGGGTTCCGCTGGCTCTCAAACACGCCAGTGGTCGCCAGGATGCGGATGGGCCGCCAGAAGTTCTGGCCGCTGGCCTGAAGCGTCACGCGATTGAGCGGCAGATTCTCGGCTCCCAGATCCAGGGTCAAGCGGGTCCACTTCGATTTGTCTTCGGCGCGAGTGACGTTGGCCGGGGCGAGCGTCGTGTAGGCGACCGGCGTTTTGGCCTGCGGGGTTTCCAGGGCCAGTTCGGCCCCGGTGATCTTCAGCGGCTCCTCGGCGCCGTTAGTGATCGTCACGCGATAGTAACGGTACTCTGCGGCGGTCGGAAACTTGATGTCGTGGTAATGGAGGCGGACGTCACCCGAAAAGTCGAGGATCGCTCCGTCGGCGCGCAGGGTGAGCCATTTCTGTTGATCGTCGGAGGCCTCGACCTGGACCGCGCGGCGGAAAGACGTGCTCGGAGTGTCGATGGCCAGGCGGTTGACCGCGGCGGGCCGGTCGCCGGCGTCGAGGCAGAAGACCGTCTCGGTCTGGTTGCTGGCGAGATTATAAAATCGCGGGCGGGCCGCGTGCTCAAGCTGGGCCGGCGGATCGGTCACGGCGGCCAACTGCGTGCCGATTTCGGTCGGCTGACCGTCGCCCGGCGACATGGCGATGAGCCGTAAGGATTGCAAGCGACCGTCCGGCGAGGCGGCCCAGACCTGGTGGTCAACCGTCACATAGGCCAGAGTGCCCGCCTCGCCCGGTAGTGTCACCAGTTTGCGCTGGGTCCACAGGGTCGGGTCGAAATCTGCCCTGGCCGGTGAGGCCGGAAGAACGAGTGCGGCCAGGCCGGCCAGGATGATTGCCGCCAGAGGCAGGTAAATCTTAGGCATTCGTGGTCTCCTCGGTCCTGGCGGCCGGCAGCAACCGCGACGAGTAACGATGATAGAGCCAGGCTCCGGCCAGGAGCAGCACGGCCAGGCCGAAGAAACTGAAGATGCGGTACAGATATTTCAACTCGGCCATGTCATAGGTTAGCACCTTGCCCACGGTGACGGCGAACAGGGCCAGGCCGGCGATCCGCAGATACGCCTGGCGCAGGGCGAAGCCGGCCACGAGCAGCGCCGCCGCATAGAGCCCGTAGCCGAGTGAGTAGACCATTTGCTGGGCGAAGTGGCTGTGGGCCAGTTCCGCGTGGTGGCTGAAGAGCGTGTTGGTTTCGACCGTGAAGATGAACAGCGCCAGCACGTGTGCCGCCAGGGCCGGGACTACGGCGTTAGCCGCGCCGCACTCCGGCAGGAACTCGACTTTCTTCCGGCGGACCAGCACCGCCGTGGCGGCCAGGGACGCCAGACACACGGCCAGCGTCAGGAACCGCACATTGAGGATCGTCTGCTCGTAAGTCTGGGTCAACTGGTCCAGGTAATGAAGCAGCGACGCGCCCATGCACAGGTAGACCATAAAACCGGCCAGGCCCAGGCGGCTGATCCGGCCGAAGGCGGCCACGGCGCAGAGGGCCAGGGCTTCCAGGGCGAAGGCCATGGGAATCATGATGCCATTGAGCTGAATCGGGATGGCGATGGTGAGAAAGCCCAGGGCCACCGCCGCCGACAGCAGGATGACGTTGCTGATGTCGCGGCCGCGGGCCTTGATGAGCATCGCCAGCACGAGGTAGATGGCGCCCAGGCCGACCGCCAGCGGGGCCATCCAATTGTGGTAGTCCTTGTTGAACAGGTTGTAGATCGTCGCGTAGCTCCAGACCGGATTGATCAGGAAGTTCGGCAGGTCGAGCGGTCGCTCCTCGCCCCGACCCAGGTGATAGACCACGCCCACCAGCAGAAACAGTCCGAAAAACGTCCCCACCACGGCCAGGGCCATCCCCGGCGGCACGCCGTAGGTCTGGCCGTCGCCGATGGCCTGCTGGAGTACAAACCCATGCCGCTCGCCCAACCAGAACAGCACGATTAACACCGTGCCCAGCAGAGCGATCAGGTTGATCACACGCCAGTGTTTGAAATAGGCCAGGATCATGACGCCGATGTTGACCGCCGCCAGAAAGCCGAAAACGTGGTAGAAGTCGTAGATTCTGTTCCAGAGCATCAGCGGCACGGCCACGCCGCCCAGTGTGGAGATGATCGCGATGGTCAGGCTGTCGTAGCGCACCGCCAGCAGGATCGACACCGCGACGATAATCATCATGAAAACAAAAGCCGCTTGCCACTGAACCACCGGCGGATCGTACATCGCGGTCGACGCAAAAGACGCAAACAACAGGGCCGCAATGCCGCCACCGGACAAAGCTCGGGCCAGGGCGATCCATTTCCGGTGATTAGTCCATTCGCCGGCGATCAGCAGGGCCAGCCCCAGGGCGACCTGCACGAGAACCTTGCCGATGGGCGGCAACAGGTGCTGCGAGAAGACGTATTGCAGGAACCACCCGGAGGCGATCAGGAGCACCACGATGCCCACCCAGGCCAGGAGCTTCTTGCCTAAGAACTGCTCCAACTGCATGCGGGACGCTGCAGTCGTGGGACTTGGCCGGTCGCCTTGGAGCGGTGCCGCCGAACGGGAGGCGAAGCTCGGTGCGGCCAGATCCGCCAGCGCCGACTTGACCGGGCGTGGCGCGGCTGGCGTCGCCGGCGGTCGAGCGGGGACGGGGGGTGTTTCCTGGGGCGGGAGCGCGGTCGGCGCGGAGCGACGCAACTGGGCCACCTCACGCCGCAACGATGAAATCATTACCAAGGCCACGATGGCCAGGATTGGCCCCGCAACCGCGGCCAACAGAACCATAATCGCCAGAACGATCAGCGATCCTTCCATGAAGTGATCCTCCAGCAGAGGTCAGTAGGCGTTTTGATAACCATTCGCGGCCTTTTGGCCGGCGAACTCGTCACAAGCTTGAGGAATAACCTATGTCTTCCACTGTAAAATGCAACACAAAACTCAGGAGAACCCGCCCCCGCCTTGTTGACTTCTTCAGTCCCGCCGGATAATCTTGACGCCGTCGCCTGAACCGTTCTGACAAATCGGAGGCCCCTCATGCAGTGCCACGATATCTTCGAGCGTTTGCTGGCCGCCGGCGACCGCATCGCCAATTCCTGGAACCTGGAGGAAGGCTTCTCCGGCCTGGCCCATGCCGCCCAGTCCGTTCTCGATGCCAAGTCGGTCGCCATTGTCCTGGTCGCCGAGGATTCGCTCCACCTCCGCATCATCTCCGGTCTCGGCCTCAGCCGGGCCTTCATCAATAACTACAAGCCTTCCTTGCGCGACCACCCCGCCCTCCAGCGCATCATCCTCGGCGGCCATCCCGTCGCCCTCGACGATCTCGCCCTCGCCGGCCCCGAGTTCGACGCCCTGCGTCTGGAGTTGCCCTGCGGCTCCGTCCTCGCCCTGCCCATCGTTGCCATGCACCAGTCCGTCGGCCTGATCATCGCCGCCGCCGACCAACCGCACCATTTCACCCCCGAGCGGGTCAAAATCTTGCGCCTGCTGGCCTACATGGCCGCCGGTTGCCACACCCGCTGCGCCCTCTACGACGAGCGCCGCCGCCTGGCCGCCATCGACCCCGACACCGGCCTCTGGACCTTCGAGTTTTTCTGCCATCGCCTCGACGAAGAGATCGCCCGCTCTTGCCGCCACCGGCTGCCCCTGGCCCTCCTCCTGATCGACGTCGACGGCTTCCTCCGCTTCAAGGAACGTCACGGCGAGAAAGCCGCCGACGAACTTTTCGCCACCGTCATCGCCCTCACGCGCAGCACCGTGCGCGGCATCGACCTCCTCGGCCGCCTCGGCCTCGACGGCCTGCTCCTGGCCTTGCCCCAAACCGACCTCCCGGGCGCCATCATCGCCGCCGAGCGCAGCCTCGCCGCCATTCGCGAGGCCAAGTTCCACCATGCCGACTCGCCTGTCACCTCGAGCGCCGGCGTCGCCACCCTCCACCCCGGCGAAACCGCCGCCGGACCGCTCCTCGCCCGCGTCCAGAGGTCGCTCTACTCCGCCCACCTCAAGGGCCACGACGCCATCGCCACCGAAGCGGAAATTTGACGCCACGCTGCAAAAAATATTTTCCGCTTCTTCCACTTGCCATCCGCCCGGAACTCTGTACAATCTCGCTCGTTGTGAGTTCGGTCACATTTTCCCGCGGCGACTCAACATGTGGCACGCCCGCCCCCGGGCGTGAAGCCGAGGAGAATTCGCACAGCCGAGGGCGGCTGTGCCACCAAGAATGGACGACCCCCGTTGCAGGACTACGATAAACTACTCTTTGCCGCTCTGATCCTCGGGCCGATACTCTTCGGCGCCCTGGCCCTCATCTCCCCGTCGCGCGGCCTGAGAAACGCCATCGTCATCATCGCCGCCATTCTGACCGCCGGCGCCGGCGCGTTCCTGATCACCCGCACCCCGCTCCAGTTTTTCATGGAACCCTGGACAGCGCATCTCGCCACCGGCCTGGAATTCCTCATCGTCCTCATCGTCTTAGGCCTAGCCATTAACATCCGCAGTTGGCTCATCGCCGCCATGGCCCTCATCCAACTCGGTCTGGCCGCCTCCGAACTCCTCCTGCCGGGGCAGGGGGGCGGAACAGAATCTGCCGCCCCACAGTTCGTCGTCGATAATCTCGCCCTCATCCTCGTCCTGGTCGTCTCCATCGTCGGCTCCATCATCTGCGTCTACGCCATCGGCTACATGAAGCACCACGAGCAGCACGCCCCGCCCACCGCCGCCGGAAGCGGCCGATTTTTCTTCTTCCTCGTCGGTTTCCTCGGGGCCATGAACGGCCTGGTCATGGCCAACGACCTCAAGTGGCTCGCCATCTTCTGGGAAGCCACCACCCTTTGCTCCTTCATGCTCATCGGCCACGACCGCACCCCCGAGGCCAAGAATAACGCCAAGCTCGCCCTGCTCATCAACACCTTCGGCGGTCTGGCCATGATGGTCGCCGGCCTGATCGCCCACCTCTCTGGCCACGGCGAAAACTTGAGCGACCTGACCGCCGGCTGGGCCATGTTGCCGATGGCCCTCCTTTGCCTCGCCGCCCTCACCAAATCCGCCCAACTTCCGTTCCAGAGCTGGCTCCTCGGAGCCATGGTCGCCCCGACGCCCGTCTCGGCTTTGCTGCACTCGGCCACCATGGTCAAGGCCGGTTCCTACCTCGTCCTGCGCCTGGCCCCGGCCTTTTCCGGCACCCGCCTGGCCGTCATCATCGCCATTGCCGGGGCCTTCACCTTCGCCGCCGCCTCGGCCCTGGCCATCGGCCAGAGCAACGGCAAGAAAGTCCTCGCCTATTCCACCATCGCCAACCTCGGCCTGATCGTCACCTGCGCCGGCATCGGTACGCCGCTGGCCTACGCCGCCGGCCTCTTCGTCCTCTGTTTCCACGCCGCCTCCAAGGGCCTCCTCTTCATGTGCATCGGCGCCATCGAACAGAAAATCGGCAGCCGCGACATCGAAGACATGGGCGGCATCATGTTCCTCATGCCCGTCACCACCGTCATCACCCTGATCGGCATGGGCTCGATGCTCCTGCCGCCGCTGGGCATGCTGATGAGCAAGTGGCTGGCCATCGAATCGGCCATGCACGCGCCGCTGGTCCTCTTCCTGCTCGTCGTCGGCAGCGCCCTCACGGTCTTCTTCTGGGCCAAGTGGATCGGCCGCATTCAGACCGCTTCCTATCACCGTGAATATAAGGCCGAAAAGCTCCCCTTTACCATTCTCGCCACGCTCCTTCTCCTGGTCCTGGCCGTTGTCGCCGGCGGCCTGATGACCATGCCCATCTTCAACGCCTGGATCATCCCGGTGGTCCGGGGCATGACCGTAGCGGCCTGGACCGCTGACGGCCTGGCTCAACTCGATCTGGCCGGACAACTGCCCATGTGGCCGTTCCTGGTCTTCCTCGGCCTGGGCCTCTTCGTCGGCCTGATTTCCTTCGCCCGCTTCAAGGAAAAGAATGTTCGCGAGCCGTTCCTCTGCGGCGAGAACATCCAGGGCGGCGAACACTCCTACAACTTCCGCTCCATCGGCGACTCGGTCAACACCGCCTGGAGCGCCAGTTATTACATGGGCTCTTTCTTCGCCGAATCGTGGCTGACCCCCTGGGTCAACCTCCTGGCCTGGATGGTTATCCTGATGCTGTTTGGCACGATGATAGGGAAACTATGACGCTGACGCCGCAAATGCTCACGGTTATTCTCGCGGTGGTTCTGGGGCCGATCCTCGGCGCCCTCGTCTCCGGCCTTGATCGCAAGATCACCGCCCGCGTCCAGGGCCGCTGGGGCCCGCCCATCATCCAGCCCTTCTACGACGTTCTGAAATTGCTCCGCAAGGAAGCCCTCGGCGTCAACCGCATTCAGATCATCTACGTCTGGCTCCATCTCGCCTTCATGATTCTCACCGTCGTGCTGCTGGCTATGGGCCAGGACATGCTCATGGCCCTCTTCGCCTACACCTTCTCGTCCGTCGCCCTGATCCTCGGCGCCATGAGCGTCCGCTCCCCCTACAGCCGCATCGGCAGCCACCGCAAAATCATGCAGATGTTCGCCTACGAACCCGTCCTCATCCTCCTGATCGTCGGCGTCTACCTGATCACCGGCAGCTTCCAGGCCTCCTCCGTCGCCCAGCAGCCGCTCCTGGTGAAGCTCCCCCTGGTCTTCCTCACCTTCCTCATGGCCGCCGCCATCAAGCTCGAAAAGTCCCCCTTCGACATCGCCACCTCGCACCACGCCCACCAGGAACTCGTCAAGGGCATCACCATCGAATACGCCGGCCCGTACCTGGCCCTCATCGAAATCACCCACTTCTACGAAATCTTCATCGTCTTCGCCGTCGTCGCGTCCTTCTGGGCCACCAGCCCGGCCATCGGCCTGGGCCTGGCCGCCGCCGGCTTCCTGGCCCTCATCGTCGTCGACAACGTCTTCGCTCGTCTGACGCCCATGTGGATGCTCCGCTACATGTGGACCGTCCCCCTGACCCTGGCCCTGAGCAACATTATCTGGCTCTATTGTGCGTGAGCCTGTGAGGTCGTAAGAAACTATGTCCGCCTCCTCAAAATCTCCGTGGATCGTCCATTACAACTGCAACAGTTGTAACGGCTGCGACATCGAATTCGTCGCCTGCCTGACGCCCATGTACGATGTCGAGCGCTTCGGCATCCTCCACGTCGGCAACCCCAAGCACGCCGACATCCTGGTCGTCACCGGCTCCGTCAACCACCGCGACGTCCGCGTCCTCCGCAACGTCTACGCCCAGATGCCCGAACCCAAAGTCGTCGTCGCCCTGGGCGTCTGCACCTCTTCCGGCGGCATCTTCGCCGACTGCTACAACATCTTTGGCGACGTGAGCAAGGTCATTCCGGTCGACGTTTACGTCCCGGCCTGCCCGCCGCGCCCGGAGGCTATGATCGACGGCATCGTCCAGGCCCTGGGCATCCTCGAACGCAAACGCGCCGGCGAGGTCATGCCCTCAGCCGCCAAGCCCGTCCTGACCCTGCGCCCGACGGCCGCCGCCGAAGCTGCTCCGGCCGCGGCCCAGGCCGCCGAACAGGGGAACGCCTGAACCATGCTCAATAACGAACTGCCCGTCACGCGCGACACGCTCCTCAACGAAGTGGCCGCGCGCCGCCACCAGGGCTACCGTTTCGTCACCGTCACCTGCGTCGATCTCGGCGACCGCTTCGACATCCTCTACCATTTCGACAAGGATTACGTTCTGTACAACCTGCGGCTCTCGCTCGGCCGCACCGAAAACCTGCCGAGTATCTCGTCGATTTTCTTCGCCGCGGTCCTGGTCGAAAACGAACTCAAGGACCTCTTCGGCATTCCCGTGACCGACCTGGCCATCGATTACGGCGGACGGTTCCTCCTCTCCGAGGGCAGTCCCGTGGCCCCGCAGCGGAAGCCCGACGCCCCGCCGGCCCAGCCGGCCCAGACCAAAGACGGAGCGGTTAAGTGAGCAAACGCACCATCATCCCCTTCGGCCCGCAACATCCGGTTCTCCCGGAGCCGATCCAACTGCGCCTGGTCATGGAAGAGGAACGCGTCGTCGAAGCCCTCCCGGCCGTCGGCTACATCCATCGCGGCCTCGAAAAACTGGTCGAGAAAAAAGACTATAACCAGTGCGTCTTCCTGGCCGAACGCGTCTGCGGCATTTGCAGCTTCCTCCACTCCGTAACCTACTGCCAGGGCCTCGAAGAGATCATGTCTGTTACGATCCCTGACCGGGCCCGCTTCCTTCGCCTGATCTGGGGCGAGGTCCACCGCGTCCACAGCCATCTGCTCTGGCTCGGACTGCTGGCTGACTCCTTCGGCTTCGAGAACGTCTTCATGCACGCCTGGCGCTGTCGCGAAATGGTTCTCGACCTTCTGGAGCGGACCGCCGGCCACCGCGTCATGC
Source organism: uncultured Planctomycetia bacterium (assembly GCA_903929765.1). Classification (GTDB taxonomy): domain Bacteria; phylum Planctomycetota; class Phycisphaerae; order FEN-1346; family JAACEH01; genus CAIYVX01. Next base: position 3,527 of record CAIYVX010000038.1, on the reverse strand, counting down.
TCGGCGTCTCCTGCGTCGGCGGCGTCCGCCGCGACATCTCCGACGAAGGCCTGGCCGACATCCTCCGCACCGTCGATGCCCTCCAGAAGGAATTCGACGAATTCGTCCCCGTCGTCCTCAACGACTATTCCATCAAGCAGCGGACCGTCGGCGTCGGCAAGTTGACCAAAGAGCAGGCCGCCGAACTCGGCGCCGTCGGCCCCGTGGCCCGCGCCTCCGGCATCGCCCGCGATTTCCGCGAAACCGGCTATGCCGCCTATGGCGAGGTCGGCTTCAAAATCGTCACCGAAACCGCTGGCGACTGCTATGCCCGCATGAAAGTCCGTTGCGGCGAAATGTACGAATGCCTCAACATGGTCCGCCGCGCCGTCGCCGCCATGCCCGCCGGGGCGATCAACGTTCCCGTCAAGGGCAACCCCACCGGCGAAGTCGTCGCGCGCCTCGAACAGCCGCGCGGCGAAGTCATCTATTACCTCAAGGGCAACGGCGCCAAAAATCTCGAACGCATGCGCATCCGCACCCCGACTTTCGCCAACCTGGCCCCGCTTCTGGCCATGTTGCCCGGCTGCGAACTCGCCGACGTCCCGGTCATCGTCCTCTCCATCGACCCGTGCATCAGTTGCACCGAAAGATAATTGCTATGGCAAACATGATTAAACGCGTCTTCTCGAATCTTTTCGGCTCCCCCGCCACGCGGCTCTATCCCTTCACCCGCCGCGAGCCGTTCGCCGGTTCGCGCGGACAACTCAAGAACGACATCGCCAAGTGCATCTTCTGCGGCCAGTGCCAGCGCCGCTGCCCCGCCGACGCCATCGTCGTCGGTAAAAAGCCCGACAAGTCCTGGGCCTTCGACCGCTACCGCTGCATCGTCTGCGGCTACTGCGTCGAGGTCTGCCCCGTCAAATGCCTCTCCATGGACCCGAAGCACGGGGACTGACCATGCACGAGGCCGCCATCGCTCAGGCCATTCTCGACACGGCCCTGACCGCCGCCGGCCAGGACGGGGGAAAAAAAATCAAAATTATCCGCATCGTCATTGTCGCCGGCGCCCTGGCCGGCATCGAACAGCCCTCCCTCGAAATGTACCTGACCGAACTCGCGCGCGGCACCCCCGCCGAAGGCACCGTCCTTGAATTGAAATCCACCCCCGCCCGCCTTGTCTGCCGCACCTGCGGCCACGCTATGCCGTTTGACTCCGGCCGCACCGTCGACGTACAATGCGACCAGTGCGGCGGGCCAAACCGCCTCGAAGCCGACGACGCCTGTTACCTGGAAAGCATCGAGGTTGAATCTTGATAACCCATTAATAAAGGGTGCCACACCTTATCCCGGCGGGCTGTACCGCCGGGCAAGATGTGTTCTTCTCGGAAATGAACAATGGCTAAAAAGAAAATCATCACCGCCCGCCGGTCCATCCTCTGCGCCAACGACCGCCAGGCCGCCGCCAACACCCGCCTCTTCAAAAAACTCGACCTGACCACCATCAACGTCATGGCCTCGCCCGGCGCCGGCAAAACCAACCTCCTCGTCCACCTTCTCAAAGCTCTTTCGTCGCACGGCTCAGTCGGCGTCATCGAAGGCGACGTCGCCTCCTCCATCGACGCCGAACACATCGCCGCCCTCGGCTACCCCGTCACCCAGATCAACACCGACGGCGGCTGCCATCTCAACGCTTCCGACATCGCCGCCGCTCTCAAGGAATTGAATCTCGCCGGCCCCGGCTTCCTCTTCATCGAGAACATCGGCAACCTGATCTGCCCCGCCGCCTTCGATCTCGGCGAGCGGGTCCGCCTGGTCCTCGCCAGCGTCCCCGAGGGCGACGACAAGCCCCGCAAATATCCCGGCATTTTCATGAAGGCCGACGTCGTCGTCGTCAACAAACTCGACACCCTCGCCGCCTTCGATTTCGACCGCGCCGCCTTCATCGCCGGCGTCCGCGCCGTCAACCCCGCCGCCCCCATCCTCGAAGTTTCCTGCCGGACAGGCCAGGGCCTCGACGCCCTCGCCGACTGGCTCCTCGCCCTCCGATGACCACTGACCACTGTCCACTGCCGTTCAACACACCTTCCTCAACATCTCCACCACGTCCTCTTTCGTCACCTTCCTCGGATTCGCTTTCAGACTCCCGCTCGGCATGCTCTCCTCCGCGATCACCTCGAAATCCTTCGCCCGCACCCCGAACGATTTAAAATCCGCCGGCAGCTTCATCCGTTCCAGCAGCCCCCGCGTAAACTCTGCCGCATCGCCGCCAAAAATCGACGACAGCACCGCGTACTTCGTCCCGCACGCCGACCGGTTGTACCCGAGCGCCACCGGCAGCAGCACCCCGCAGGCCAGCCCGTGCGGTATGTCGTACCGCACGCCCAGCGGATGCACAATTCCGTGAATCACTCCGAGCCGCGCGTTGCCCAGGGCCATTCCCGCCATCAGGCTCCCGTACGACGCCCGCGTCCGGGCCACCTGGTTCTCCGGCTCCCGAAACGCCCGTTCCACCGAAGTCGCCAGATCCAGCGCCGCGCGAATGCTCAGCGCCTCCGTCAGCGGCGTCGCATGGATCGAAATGTAACTCTCAATCGCCTGTGTCAGCGCGTCGAGGCCCGCCGTTGCCGTCACCTCCGCAGGGCAGGGCACCGTTAACTCCGGGTCCACCACCGCCGCCATCGGCATGAACCGCCCGTCACGAATCGACGCCTTGATCTTTCTCGCCCGGTCGCAGATCACCCCGTTGATCCCCGCCTCGCTCCCCGTCCCGCTCGTCGTCGGCACGGCCACAAACGGCAGGCCCATCGTCTCGACTTTCTGTTCCGTAAAAAAGCGCGTTGTCGCCGCCGTCTCGTTATATAGCCCCGCCACCACCTTCCCCAGGTCCAGTGCGCTCCCCCCGCCCAGCCCGATCACCACTTCCGCCCCCACCTCGTGCGCAAACGCCCGCGCCTCGTCCGCCGTCGTCACGTCCGGCTCCCGTTCCACGCGGTCGAACATCTCCGTCTCCAGCCCCGCCGCCTTCAAGAGGCCCAGCGTCCGGTTCGCCAGCCCCGTCTTCTTCATCGCCCGGCTGCCTGTCACCAGCAGCGCCTTTCGCCCCAGCGGCGCCGCCAGCCGCCCCAGCTCCTCCAGGCACCTCCAGCCCGTCACCACCGTCGGCGGAATCCGAAACTCGTCGCTCATACTTCTTTCTCCTCTGCCATTTGACACCGCACCGCTTACATCTTATCATGCCCCCGTTGCCGTTGCTTTTCTTTTGTAGGGACAGGGCTGTGCCCTGTCCGGTTGTTGTTGTTTCTTCTTGTAGGGGCAGAGTTTATCTCTGCCCTGCTGTTGCTGTTTTTTCTTCACCCCTCTCCCTTGACGGGAGAGGGTAGGGTGAGGGTGTTGCTTCTTCTTTTGTTGTTGCTGCGCCTGAAGACTGAGGACTGAAGACTGCTTTTCAAGGACTTCCCATGCACATCCTTCTCACCAACGACGACGGCATTCTCGCCCCCGGCCTCCTGGCCATGTACCGCGAACTCACGCGCCTCGGCGACGTT
>CAIYVX010000037.1 GCA_903929765.1 uncultured Planctomycetia bacterium | reverse complement strand
GGCCTGGTTGACCAGGGTGCCAACGATCTCCCGCGTCGCTCTGGTCAGCCCGGCCCCCGCGGGGGCCGGGCTGACGAGTCTGTCCCACCATGTTCGCTACTATCGGGGAAAAACTCCCCGAAGACAACATACAAGGGTGGCACGAAGTGCCGGGTGAGGGTGCACCGGTTGCGCACAATTCACCAGGGGACGCCGTTTCTTCTTCTGTTGTTGCTGCGCCTTAAGCCTTAGGCCTTAAGTCTTAAGCCCGCCGTTCCATTTGCTTCCGCCTCGTTTTTGGTGTACTATTAACCGACTCCTGGCCCCGCGACGCGGGTCCGGGCTGGTTTTCGCCGAACGGAGGCTCCACCCGTGACCTCAGAAAAGGGCCTTGGATTCTTCGAAACCTCTTTTCCTGCCCACCCCGATTTGCAACGCATCATTCTCTTCTCCGGCCATTTCTGCGCCGGACACGTCATCGGCCTCCGCGCCGCCGAAGAGTTTCTCGAACGTTTCGACCTTTCCCGCGCCACCGAAGACGAAATCGTCGCCATCGTCGAAAACCATTCCTGCGTCGCCGACGCCATCCAGGTCGTCACCGGCTGCACCTTCGGCAAGGGCAACCTCATCTTCCACGACCACGGAAAACACATCTACACTTTTGTCGAACACGACTCCGGCCGCGCCTTGCGCTTCTGCCTCCGCATGAACATCGAACGTGCCCCCGGAACCAACCCCAGCGACCCCGAACGCATGGCCTGGACCGCCGAGTGTCCCGTACACGAACTCTTCGAGATCGAAGAACTGACCGTCGCCCTCCCGCCCCCGCTCCCCAGGCCCATCATGCAACCCTGCCCGTGCTGTGGCGAGTGGACCACCAACCAACTCGCCGTTCCCGTTGATGGCCGGCAACTCTGCTACCCCTGCGCCGCCAAAGCCGGCGCCGTCCCCCCCAGCGTCATCCCGCCCTGGAAAATGTTCTGATAGCCGTTGCTGTTGCACCGTGGCACGGGCGTCCCGCCCGTGAGTCGCAGGGGCATCTTGCCCCTGTGCCGTTGTTTTGTTTCTTTCGTAGGGGCGACCCATGGGTCGCCCGTGTTGTTTCTGTTATGGTTCTTTTCCGGGTGCCACACTTTGAAGCCCCGGCCCTGCCGGGGCCAAAGCGTGTTCTATGTCGCGCCCCAACAGTGTCAAAAAACAGGGCACACCTGAGGTGTGCCCTGTTCTGTGAAAAGTTGCCCCGCGCCGCTCACCCCACAAACTTCACATCCAACATATGCACCGAACACGAAATGCACGGATCGTACGCCCGCACCAGCATCTCCAGGCCCAGCGTGATCTCCTCCTGCGACCGGTCCAGCACCTCCGGCACGAACTTCCGGAAATCGTCCTCGATGTTGGCCAGGTTCTGCCCCGTCGGAATAATCAAATTCGCGTCCGTGATCACGCCCCGATCGTCGTAGGTGTAATCGTGCACCAGCAACCCGCGCGGCACTTCCGTCAGGCCCACCCCGCGACCCGCCTTGACCTGCACCTCCGGCGTCTCGTCCTTCAGGCCCGCCGCCAGCAACTCGTCGCAAACTTCCAAAGCCTTGTAGGCGCTGTGCACCGTTTCCACCACCTGGGCCACATTGTTGTAGAACGTGTTCGTGCAGGGTGCCTTCAGCCCCAGCTTGGCCGCCGCTTCCAGAGCCTTCGGATGCAACTGTTTCCAATTGTTGTTGAACCGGGCCAGCGCCCCGACCATGATGCTCGACCGCTTGTTGGACACGTGCTTCGAACTGGAATGCCCGACCACCTTTTCCTTGACGATTTTTTTGTAGTCGCGGTTCGAACACTCAGCCCCGTCGGTCGTGATCAACTTGGTCCCCCGATACAGGGCGTATTCATCGGGACAATAAAGGGCTTCGTACTCCGTTTCGCGCGTAAAATTCGGCAGCTTCCCCGCCAGCGCCGCCACCAGGTCCACCGTGGCCACAACGTCGCCGACACAGTCCAGAATCCGCTCTTTGATGTAGAGGATTTCAGCCGCCGTCGGAATGCGCGTGAACCCGCCCGGCGTCATCGATATCGGGTGAACCTTCCGCCCGGAAATAATGCCGCACATGTCGTTGGCCAGTTTTTTCAGCTTCAGCGCCCGCTTGACCACGTCCGGGTGCGTCTGCACCAGCGGCACCACCGACCCCACACCCAGCAGGTCCGGCGCCGCCAGAAAATAAACGTGCAGGACATGGCTCTGGATCGTCTCGCCATAGACGTTCAACCGCCGCAGCCGCTCCGTCTGCTCCGAGACCTTGATGCCCATGGCGTCCTCGGTCGCCAGCACCGACGCCGACGCATGGCCCACGGCGCAGATGCCGCAAATCCGCGAGGTGATCAGGCTGGCCTCGTCCCAGCGCCGCCCCAGCAGCATCGACTCGAAGAAGCGCGGGGCCTCGACAATGTCCAGTTCGCACTTCTCCAGCTTCCCGTTCTTGACGTTCACGACGATATTCCCGTGCCCCTCGACCCGGGTCACGTACCGCACGTTCACGTTCACCGACTTCTTCGCCGTCGTCGCCATCTTCTTCTCCTGCTTCTTCTCCGTGGCACGGGCATCTTGCCCGTGAGTGGCAGGGGCGTCCCGCCCCTGTGCCGTTTCGCTGTTTCCGTTGCTGTTACTTTTTCTTTTTGCTTCTTTGCTTCTAATTTTTAATTTTGCATTTTTAATTTTTAATTCTTACTTCTTCTCCGTGATTTCCTTATGGCATCCGTCGAACATCGTGAAATCCTTCGTCACTTCCTCCAGCGTCAGCCCTAAGTCTTCCAGCACGTCGAACGCCGCATTGACGTTCGGATGGTCGATCAGCCCGCGGCACCCGATGCACTTGTTCCCGAACGTCGGGCACATCGGATCGCAGCCCGCCCGCGTCACCACGCCCAGGCAGGTCATCCCCTTCTGGTACAGGCAGACGTTTTCCGCCAGCTTGCAGGTCACGCACACCGGGTAGTTCGGCACCGTGAACTGTTTGCCCGCCAGCAGGCACTTGCAGGCCTCCAGAAATTCGCTCTTCGAAATCGGGCAACCGTGCAGTTTCAAATCCACCTTGACCAGGTCGTGTACCGGCCGGGCCGGGTAGCTCGGAAACGTCGCCGCCTGGTCCCCGTAAACGTATTGGCTGACCTTCTCCTGCGGCTGAAAATTCTTGATCGCGTTGATCCCGCCGATCGTCGCGCAGGCCCCGAAGGCCACCAGAATCTTCGCCCGCTCCCGGATCTCCTTCACCTCGTGCTCGTCCTCGGGCCGCGTGATCGAACCTTCGACGAAAGCGATGTCGTAATCGTCGCGCCGCTCGTCGATGGCCTCACGGAAGTTGACGATCTCCACCGCCCCCAGCAAGGCGACCAGCTCGTCCTCGCAATTGATCACCTGCAACTGGCAACCCTCGCAACTGGCGAAGCTGAAAAAAGCGAGTTTCGGTTTGGCGCTCATTAACTTTCCCTTCTTACCGTAGCACGGGCGTCTCGCCCGTGAGTCGCAGGGGCGTCCCGCCCCTGTGCCGTTTTGCTTCTTCTTCTTCTTCTTCTTCACCCCTCTCCCTTGGGAGAGGGTGGCCGCTTCAGCGGCCGGGTGAGGGGTTTACGCTCCGCTCGCCAACCCCGCCGGCTGTTGCCGTTTCTTCTGCCGTTAAACTTTTTACCTTTTACCTTTAACTTTTTACCTCGTTGTTGCTCAAATCCCCTCGCGCAACTTCTTCACAAAATCGTACGTAAACACCGGCCCCTCCTGACAAACATAGACGTTGCGAATCTGGCAATGGCCGCACTTGCCCAACCCGCATTTCATGCGCCGCTCCAGCGAACAAATCACGTGGTTCTCCGGCACGCCCTCGCTCAGCACCTCCAGCACCGCGAATTTGAACATGATCGGCGGGCCGACGATTACCGCAAACGTGTTCGCCGGGTCGATCTTAATCTTCCGGAACAGCCGCGTGATCACCCCCTTGTTCCCCGTCCACGTCTCGTCCGCCCGGTCCACCGTCACCAGCGTCTGGCAATCCGGCCGCGACTGCCATTCTTTGATCTCATCCCTGAACAGCAGGTCCGCCGGCGTCCGCGCCCCGACGAGCAGCGTCACATCCTTATAATCCGCCCGCCGATCGAAAACCCAGCGGATCAACCCCCGCGCCGGCGCCAGCCCCAGCCCGCCGGCCACGAACAGCACGTTCTGGCCCTTGATCGCCGCCGGATCGAACCCATTCCCGAACGGGCCGCGAATCCCCACCGTGTCGCCCGTGTTCAGTTCGTGCATCTTGGCCGTCACCATCCCGGCCTTGCGCACCGTCAGCTCGAAAAATCCGCCCTGCGTCGGCGAAGAACAGATGCTGATCGGCGCCTCGCCGATGCCGAAAATCGAAACCTCCACGAACTGACCCGGCTTATAGTCCAGCGGCCGACCGTCCTCCATGACGATCCGGAAAAACTTCTCCTGCGCCGTCAGCATCCGCGACTCGACAATCGTGCCGAAGCGCGGCACATACGGGCTTTCCTGAAGAACCGGACTTTCCGATAGTGTTGTCATTAGCGGCTCCCTGCAATCTGGGTATAGGTTTCCACGCTATTGATCTTCGCCACGCAATTGCGGTCGCACCGTCCGCACCCCACGCACCCCTTGCGGCCGAACGCCTCCTGAATGTACTTGGCCTTGCGGAAAAAGCGGTGCCGCAACCGGCTCGAGCGCTGCTCCCGGAAACTCTCCCCTCCGGCCACCGAAGCAAAATTGTCCAACTGGCACGAGTCCACCGTCCGCTCGCGCGTCCCGCTCGTCAGGTCCAGGTTCAACTTGTCCGTGATGTCGAAACAGTAGCACGTCGGGCAGACCAGGTTGCACGAGCCGCACGAAAAGCACCGTCGCCCGATCGCCTCCCAGACCAGCGAATCGTAGGACTCCTCCAGAATTTCCGGCAGGTACTTTGTGTCCACCGGAATTCGTTTGTGGAACCCGCCCTGCTTCCGTTCCATGAAGGCCTGCCGCTTGGCGAAGTCCTCGTTGTGCGCCTCGCGGGTCTCGGCCTTGGCCAGCAGGGCCTGCCCCGCCTCGGTCGCAATTTCCACAAAATACGCCTCCCCGATGTCCGTCATCATCAGGTCGAATCCGCTCTCCACGTAGTTCGTCCCCATGTCGTGGCAGAACGAAGTTTCGTCGCACGGCTTGGCACAGTCCAACCCGATAATCAAGGCCCGCTCGCGCCGCGAAAGGTAATTCGGATCCTTGTGGTCCGTCGAAAACACCTTGTCCAGCAGCCAGGTGGCGTAAATGTCGCACGGATGCGCCCCCACGATCACCCGTTGCCGCGTGTCCATCACCGCCTCGGCCTTCGGATGTCCCACCGTGGTGTATTTCAGCAGCGTCTCGCGCATCGGCAGAAAATATTTCTTCGGCGACAGCAGCGTGATGTTGTAATCCATCCGCAGCGCCGCCCCGTCCGTCACCGGACCGAACACGAACGTCTCGCCGCCGGCCTTGCTCTGTTCCTTCAACTGCGGACCGACCACCTGATATTCGCCGGCCAGGGCCGTGGCGAACGCCGCAAACTTGCTCTTTTCCAGAACTTTCGGAAGCATCCTGTTCCCTTTCACTTTTTTTCTTCTTCTTCACCCCTCCCCCTTGGGGGAGGGTAGGGTGAGGGTTGCCGTTTCTTCTGCCGTTAATTTTTAATTTTGCATTTTTAACTTTTAATTCTTCTTCAACAGTTTGGCGACGCGCTGGACGAGGTCCGCCGGATCCACCGGCTTGTCCACGTAATCTTCCACCGGCAGATAGTCTCCGTCCTTGACCGGGTCGAACGACAGCCCGCTCTTGGCCGAAACGCTGGTCATCATCAAAATCGGAATCTGCTTGAACTTCGGATCCTCTTTCAGATCCTGGGCGATCTGAAATCCTTCCGTGTCGCGGGCCATCATCACGTCCAGGATGATCAGGTCGATCCCCCCGCCGCGAATCTTCGCCAGGCCTTCCTGCCCGCTCGCGGCCGTCGCCACGTCGTACCCTGCCGCCTGAAGCGTCAGCTTCGTCGCTTCCAGAATGTCGAAATCGTCGTCTATGATGATGACCTTCTTCTTTGCCATGAGGTTCGCTCCTAAATGTTTTCTGCCCTGGCTCGACCTTACCAGAGGTTACGTTAAGATTCAATACCTCGTTATTTTGCCCCCACGCCGCGCTTTCAGCCTCGAAAACCGCCACCACAAGACAACTTCGTGATTTCTTTCACAAAGACGAGGAAAAAATAAGACCGGCTAATCTGCCGACCACCCCATCTACCATTAACTCTATCCAAAACCGGCCCCGTGTCAAACGGAATTCTTTAAAATTTGGAGGCCACACCCGGTCCCGGCCGGCCGTTACGCCGGGCCGGTGGTGGCTTCGTTCCACACTTATGTGAGGCCGCTTCGCGTAAAATACCGCTCTAAGGGGTTGACACGTCGGCCCGGACCGGGGAGAATTGCGTAATCGTGCCCTACTGCGGGTGCGGCAAGAACGGAATCAAGCCTGGCTGCGCCCCACGGGACGACAGCCGATGGGAAAGGAACTTCGGATGGCTAATGGCGAATGGTATGTGCAGCAGAACGTCGGGACCGTTGCGGTAATCTCCTTCAGCCAGGATCATATCCTGGACGCCGTCGTCATCGACAAAATGGGCTCCAGCCTCAAGGCCCTCGTCGACGGCGAGCCGCGAAACAATTTCGTCCTCAACTTTGCCGATGTCAACTACCTCTCCAGTTCGGCCCTGGGCATGCTGATCAGCCTCCAGAAAAAAATCGCCCTCAAGGGCGGCCAGCTCAAACTCGCCGGCATCCGCGATTCCATCATGGAAGTTTTCCACATTACCAAGCTCGACGAAGTCTTTGATATCTACAAGAACGAGGCCGCCGCCGTCGAAGCCTTCCAGCGCCACGCGTAATCCCTCGCGGCCCTGCTGTTTCTTTTTCACCCCTCCTCCTTGGGGGAGGGTGGCCGTTGGTTGAGGCCCTGCCCATGAAGAAACCGATCCTCGCTTTCGAGCGCCGCCAAAACGTCGGCCTCGCCCGCGTCACCCTGACCGAACTCGTCCACCCCGACGAACTCGCCGCCCTCAGCCACGAGTTCCGCGACTGGGCCAAAGCCGAAGAGTTCTCCGCCCAGGTCCTCGACCTCTCCGGCCTCACCTACCTCACCTCGGCCGCCATCGGCATGCTCATCAACATGGACGCCCAGCTCAAAGCCCGCTCGCGCCGCCTGGCTATCGTGATCGCCAAGAACAGTTTGACCGACGAAATCCTCGGCCACACCCACCTCAACCAACTGGTCCCCATCCACTACTCCCTCGACGAGGCCATCGCCGCTCTCGACCAAGACGAAAAGACGTAACCAATTATGTAGGGTGCGTGCTTGCACGCACCATCATTTAGGTCGGGCTCTGGCCCGACAAATAGAAAGGCGACACTTCCGTGAAAGGCCAAGTCTGGAAATTCGGTTCCAACGTCAACACCGACGAAATCATTCCCGCGCGCTATCTCAACTCCAGCGACCCCGCCGAACTCGCCCGCCATTGCATGGAAGACCTCGACGCCGACTTCATGAAAAAATTCCACCCCGGCGAAATCATCGTCGCCGGTGAAAATTTCGGTTGCGGCTCGTCCCGCGAACACGCCCCCCTGGCCCTCAAGGCCGCCGGTGTCGCCGCCGTCGTCGCCGCCAGTTTCGCCCGCATCTTTTTCCGCAATGCCATCAACATCGGCCTGCCCATCGTCGAATGTCCCGCCGCCGCCGCCGCCACCGACCAGGGCGACGCCCTCGATCTCGACCTCGCCCGCGGCGCCGTCAAGAACCTCACCAAAAATCTCTCCTGGCCCGTCGCCCCCTTCCCCAAGGAAATGCAGGACATCATCGCCGCCGGGGGCCTCATGAACTTCGTCACCAAACAGGCCAAAGGAAAGTAGGGTGCGTGCTGGCACGCACCAACGGACCGAAAAACAGCGAATATCCAATATCCAACACTCAACACCCAATCACGAAGGAAAAACTCCAGCCACGCAGTCCGCACTTCATGATTGGATATTGGGTGTTGGATATTCTGACTTCGCCGTTTCTCTGGCTGACCAACCAGAGCCCCGAAAAATGCCACCAACGCTTTGGGTTTCCCCGTGCCGCAGCGAAGTCTCCCCTTGATTTTTGCCGCCGCCGGGGTATCCTGTCATTCTGTGGATTCGCGCCGTTAACCCTTGTGGAGAGAAAATCATGCGCCAGTTCAGCCTTCTGTTGACCCTCGCCGTTGCCGCTCTCGTCTTCGCCGCCGGCTGCCAGAAACAGGCCGCCGAGGACCAGACCAAAAAAGCCGAAAATAACCGCGCCGCCGCTCAGGTAAACAACTTCGAGCCGTTCCGCGATCCGGCCATCCGCAAAGCCGTCGAAGCCGACCCCGCGCTGGCCGCAAAGTACAAGGCCGAACTTGACGCCACCAGGCTCCCGGGCGCCGAACCCGTCGCCCCCGTCGCTCCCGAAAGCGCCGTCAGCGCCACCTCCGCCACCCCGGCCGACAGCGCCACGCCCGCCACCACCGAAACCCCAGCCGCCCCGGCCGCGCACTAGCCCCGCCGACCGCTTTTCTGAATCGTTCCACGCCGGACCTCCGACCATTCGGGGTCCGGCGTTTTTCTTTTCCTATCGCTGCCCCGTGGAAATCTGCCGTTCTTTGCGGTAGGATAAACCCGTGATCGCCAATCGCCATCTCATCTCGAATCTGCCGTCCGACAGGACCGCGCCAGCCATGGCCGCCGAATCGGACCGCACCCTGACGCTCCGCGCCCAGACCGGCGACTCCGCCGCCCTGCTCGCCCTGCTCGACCGCTATGCCGCCCCGCTCTACAACCTTGCCCTGCGCACCACCGGCGACGCCGCCGGCTCCGCCGAAGTCGTGACCGATGTCCTGGCGAATCGCCTCCGCGCCCTGAGCGAATGCAACCCCTCTCCCCCGGGAGAGGGTGGCCCGCAAGGGCCGGGTGAGGGGTTGATGCCTCAAACCTCTCGCTCCACAGAAAAGCGCCGTCCCGTCGAAAACTCAGAGCGATTCATCGTCCCCCTCGCCGCCGACCTCTACCGCGCCTTGCTCGATGCCGACTTCCGCCCCGAGCGCCGCACCGCCGGCCTGCGGATTTCCCCCCGCCACTGGAACGCCTCACTCCTGCGCATAGCCGACGGTCAGGGGCGCGGCGGACGACGCACCGCCCAACGCCTCCGCCGCCGACTCGCCCACGCCTGGTCGCTCCTCGCCATGCAGCAACGCTTCGTCCTGACCCTGACCGAAACCCAAAACCTCTCGCCCGCCGAACTCGCCCGCGTCCTCGGCCTGAGCGAATCCGCCGCCCGAAACCTCCGCGACGAAGCCAAACTCGCCCTGCTCGCCCTCCTGGCTCGGCCCCAGCGCCGCTCCTGGCTCCGCCGCAACCGAAATGACGAGGACCAGCCATGACCGCCCTCGGTTGCTCCGAAGTCGTCCCGCGCCTGGAATCGCATCTCCGCGGCGACTGTTCGCCAGAACTGATCCTGCTCATCGACGAGCACCTGGCCCGCTGTCCCGCCTGCCGCCGCCGGCTGGCCCACCTCAAGCAACTCTCGAGCATGATCGCCGCCTGGCGGCCCTCGCGCCCGCCGCGCCAACTCCGCACCGAAATCGCCGAAGCCGTCTCCGACCAGCTCGCCCAGGCCGCCGCCACCGCCTGGGCCGAACGCACCCGCCTCTCCCTTCGCTTCCCCGCCATGTCCGCCTGGCAACGCTTCGCCACCTGGCTGGTCATCGCCGCCCTCGTGTTTCTCGGGGCCGCCATCGCCTACCGGATTTTCTTCGTGTAACCTTTTGACACACAATAACTTACATCTCCGCCCACCCCCAAAAATCCCCCCAAAACGCGAAAAACGCGCCAAATCAGGGAAAATCCTTGAATCGCCCAACGAATCTGGTAAACTCCGGTTCGCGTCTTGGCAGTTGACGATAGCAAAAGCGGCGGTTGACGCACTTTGGAGACCTCTCCGAACTACCTTGGGGGGTCTCTGTTGGTATTGCAAAACCGCGATGTCCAGGGACTTTACCAGGAAGGGGATTACCGTTGGCCAAACATTTCGCCGAGCGGCTCTTGTCCGCCATCGAGGAAAAAGAAACTCCGGTCTGCGTCGGGCTTGACCCCATCTACACGCAACTGCCCAAGCAGGTCCGCGAAATCGCCGCTCATTCCAAGAGCGGCCTGCCGGAACACGCTGCCGCCATCAACGAGTTCTGCCAGATCGTCATCGACATCGTCGCCCCGCACGTCCCGGTGGTCAAGCTGCAGATGGCCTACTTCGAACTCTGCGGCCCGGCGGGCCTGGAAGCTTATTACCGCGTCGCCGACTACGCCCGCGAAAAAGGTCTCCTCGTCATCGGCGACATCAAGCGGGCCGACATCGGCTCCACCAGCGAAGCCCTGGCCTCCGCTTTTCTTGACGAGGCCTATTTCTCCGACGGCAAGGGCGGCGAAAAAGCCGCCAGCGTCGATGCCGTCACCGTCAACCCCTTCTTCGGCACCGACGGCGTCAAACCCTTCATCGAAAAAGCCCAGGCCAACGGCCAGGGCGTCTTCGTCGTCGTCCGCTCCTCGAACCCCTCCGCCAAAGAAATTCAGGATCTCGCCGACGCCGACGGCCGACGCGTCTTCGAGCACCTGGCCATGCTCTGCAACACCTGGGCCAACTTCCCCGGTTGTGTCGGCGAGTCCGGCTACAGCCTGGTCGGCGCCGTCGTCGGCGCCACCTATCCGCGCGAGGCCGAACTCCTCCGCCAGGTCATGCCCAACAGCTTCTTCCTCGTCCCCGGCTACGGCGCCCAAGGCGCCACCGCCGATGACTGCGCCGCCGCTTTCCACAGCGACGGCTGGGGCGCCATCGTCAACTCCAGCCGCGGCATCATCTACGCCTGGAAAAAGCCCGGCTTCGAACAGTACACCGAAGAAAACTGGGAAGAGGCCGTCGAGGCCGCCACCCTCGCCATGAAAGTAGATATATCCCAGGCTCTGGCCAAAAAGGTCGGCGCCGCCACCTGAGTAAATCGGGTAGGTCGGGCCCTGGCCCGACATCCCCTTGCCGTTGTTGTTAACCCCTCTCCCCTGGGAGAGGGTGGCCGCTTCAGCGGCCGGGCGAGGGGTTGAGGCCGACCGCGCTTCCGCTGCCGGAGGACACGGGGTCGTTTCAACTGTTCACCTGTTCTCCTGCTCTACTGTTCTCGGCCGCTTGCGGCCGTCTTCCTTCGCCGGAGGAGAGTCGCGGCTTGATCCAGTTGCGAGATCGCAATGTCACCGTCATGGGCCTGGGACGCTTTGGGGGCGGCCTCGGAGCCGCACGCTTCCTCGTCGCCCAGGGCGCCCGCGTCACCGTCACCGACCTCAAATCCGCCGACCAGCTCGCCGACTCCGTCGCCGCTCTCCGCGGCCTCCCTCTCGTCCTCCATCTCGGCGGTCACGATGAAGCCGATTTCCGAAACGCCGACCTCATCGTCGTGAGCCCCGCCGTCCCCAAGACCGCGCCCCTCCTCGCCCTGGCCCGCGCCGCCGGCGTCCCCACCACCAGCGAAATGAATCTATTCCTGGAACGGTGCCCCGCCCCGATCATCGCCGTTACCGGCTCTGCCGGAAAATCCACCACCGCCTCGCTTCTGGCCCTGGCCCTGGCCAAACGCCACCGCACCTATTTCGGCGGCAACATCGGCCGCAGTCTCCTCGCCGACCTCCCCGACCTCCGCCCCACCGACCGCGTCTGCCTCGAAATCTCCAGCTTCCAGCTCGACGATGCCGCCGACCTCCGCTGGAGTCCCCGCGTCGCCGTCGTCACCAACCTCTCGCCCAACCACCTCGACCACCACGGCACCCTGGCCGCCTACGTCGCCGCCAAACAGAACATCCTCCGCTTCCAGACCGCCGCTGACGTAGCCATCCTCTCCGCCGACGACCCCGAAGTCGCCTCCTGGAGCCGTCTGGCCAAAGGCGAGGTCTGCTATTTCAGCACCAGCAAGGGTGGCATGGCCGCTTGCGGCCATGTTTCGCCAAACGCCTTTCTTGATGGCGACGAAGTCGTCCTCCGCCGCGACGGCCGCGAAGATCGCTGCCCTCTCTCCGACGCCCTCGCCCTGCCCGGCCTCCACAACGCCGCCAATTTCCTCGCCGCCGCTCTGGCCGCCTGGATCGAAGGCGTGCCGCTCCAGGAAATCGCCGCCGCCACTCGCTCTTTCACCGGCCTGCCCCACCGCCTCCGCCTCGTCTCCGAAATCGACGGCGTCAGTTACTACGACGATTCCAAGGCCACCACCCCCGCTTCTGCTGCCGTCGCCCTCGGCTCGTTCCCCGGCCGCAGCCTCATCGCCATTGCCGGCGGCTACGATAAAAAAATCGACCTCGCCCCGCTCGCCGACGCCCTCACCAACCAGGCCCGCACCGTCCTCCTCGTCGGCGCCACCGCGCCGCTCCTCGCCGAACTTTTGGCCGCGCGGAATCACCCGCACGTCGAATCCGTCGAAACCGTCGACCGCGCCGTCGAGCGCGCCGCCGAAATCGCCCGGCCCGGCGACGTCGTCCTCCTCAGCCCCGGACACGCCTCCTGGGACCAGTTTGAAAGTTACGAACAGCGCGGCCGACTCTTCGCCGACGCCGTCGCCCGCTTCGCCTCCGGGAGGGCCGCCGTATGAACCTCCTCGAACGCTTCCAGAACATCGCCGAGGCCGGACGCGAGTTCCGCCCCGTCCCCTTCTGGTCCTGGAACGACACCCTCGAAACGCGCGAAGTCCGCGAACAGATCCGCGAAATGAAACGCGCCGGCTTCGGCGGCGCCTTCCTCCACGCCCGCCTCGGACTCGTCACCTCATACATGGGCAAAGACTGGATGGAATCCGTCCTGGCCGCCTGCGACGAAGCCCGCGAAACCGGACTCCTGCCCTGGCTCTACGACGAAGACTGCTGGCCCTCCGGCTACTGCGGACGCCGCGTCACCCAGGGCCGCCCTGACGCCCAGGCCAAAGCCCTCCTCCACGAAATCGTCCGGCCCATGCAGTTCCGCCCCGCCGCCAACTCCGTCGCCGTCTTCCTGGCCGAAAAAAATTCCGCCGGACGCTACGTCCGCTTCAATCGCGTCCCCGACCTCCAGGCCGCCCGCGCCGTCAAACCCAAGCCCGCCGAGGTCATGCTCCACTTCTATTACGATGCCAATGAATATGTCGATGTCCTCAACCGCAACGCCACCGGCGCCTTCCTCGAATCCACCCACGAAGAATACCGCCGCATCACCGGCCGTTTCTTCGGCACCGCCATCCCCGGCATCTTCACCGACGAACCCCAATATCGCGGCGCGCCGCCCGGCCTGGCCTGGTCGCTCGAACTCCCCGAATTCTTCCGCCGCGCCGCCGGCTACGACCTCCTCGACCACCTCCCCGCCCTCTTCTTCCCCGTCCCCGCCGGCGAACGCGTCCGCTTCGACTATCACCACGCCGTC
Source organism: uncultured Planctomycetia bacterium (assembly GCA_903929765.1). GTDB lineage: Bacteria > Planctomycetota > Phycisphaerae > FEN-1346 > JAACEH01 > CAIYVX01. Next base: position 3,782 of record CAIYVX010000037.1, on the reverse strand, counting down.
CTCCGACTCTTCCTCCTCGCCTGGACCCTGCCCATCTCCCAGTGGTGCACCCGCAACCATCTCCAACTCACCGGACACCTCATGGGCGAAGACACCCTGGCCTCCCAAATCCAGTTCGTCGGCGCCGCCATGCCGCACTATGAATATATGCACATCCCCGGCATCGACCACCTCGGCCGAGTGATCCGCTCACCCGTCCTGCCCAAACAGGTCTCCAGCGCCGCCAACCAGTTCGGCCGCCGTCGCGTCCTCTCCGAAATGTGGGCCGGCGCCGGCCAGAACGCCTCCTTCGAAGAACTTCGCTGGATCGCCGACTGGCAAATCGTCTTCGGCGTCAACCTCGTCTGCCCCCACCTCGCCCTCTACTCCATGCGCGGCTGCCGCAAACGCGACTACCCGCCAAACCTCTTCTTCCAGCAGCCCTGGTGGCGACACATGCGCCTCCTCAGCGACACCATCGCCCGCACCACCGCCCTCACCACCCAGGGCGAACTCGTCGCCGACGTCCTTGTCCTCCACCCCGTCACCAGCGCCTGGGTCTTGAACGCCGCGCCCCTGCGCGACCAGATCACCAAACTCGACCACGACCTCGCCCACCTCGCCGCCGAACTCTCCGGCCTTCACTGCGACTGGGAATTCGGCGACGAAATGATCATGGAACGCCACGCCAAGCTCCTGAAAAAACAAATTCAGATCGGCCAGCGGAAATACTCCGCCGTCGTCGTCCCCTCCTCGGTCAACTGGAAGTCCAGCACCCTCGAACTGCTGCGCCGCTTCGTCCGCGCCGGCGGCCGACTCATCTTCACCGGACGACTCCCCAACCTCATCGACGGCGAACCCTCCAAAGACCTCGAAAAATTCGTCCACCAGTCCAAACGCCTCGATGCCCGCTCGCGCGCCGGCCTCGCCCAGTTGCGCAAATTCCTCAAACCCAAACTCGAAATCCTTGTCGGCCGCGGTAAAGGCGACGCCCGCAGCGTCGCCGCCATGTGGCGAAATTGCGGCCGCGAACAACTCTTCTTCCTCGTCAACCTCGACCCCGAGGCCGCCCACGATCTCGACGTCACCCTCCCCGTCAAAGGCGCCGTCTCCCAACTCGACGCCGCCACCGGCGCCGTCGCCCCCCTGGGCGGCCGCGCCGCCGGGGCCGGCCAGAAAGTCAAACTCCACCTGCCCCGCATGGCCTCCACCATCCTCCTCGTCGACACCAAGACCGCCCGCCTCAAGGCCCAGCCCGCCCGGCCCCGCCCGCGCCGCGTAAAAGTCCTCGCCCGACGCTGGGACTATCGCCGCATGGAACCCAACGCCCTGCTCCTCGAGTCCGCCCGCCCCACCCTCGGCGAAGAAGTTATCGATAAGTATTTGCCCATTGCCGACATTAACAAAATGCTCCTCGTCCGCGGCCAGGACACCGTCGTCGAACTCGCCTTCGAGTTCCACGCCCAACTCGACCAGTCCCGCACCCGCCGCCTCCAGCTCGCCGTGGAAATCCCCACCGACTACGAAATCCACCTCAACGGCCTCCGCGTCCCGCTCCGCGAAGAAGGCTGGTGGCTCGACAAGTCGCTCCGCCTCCTCGACATCTCGCGCCTCGTCAGCCGCGGCCGCAACGAACTCAAGCTGCGCCGCCCCTGGTCCATCCGCGCCGACCACCGCGACCGCCTGCTCGGACTCGTCCCCGGAGCCGTCAACCACTGGGTCTACCCCCAGGTCGAACTCGAACCCGTCTTCCTCGTCGGCGACTTCGCCGTCTCCTTCGACGGCGCCGAAGAGGCCGCCCCCGCCGGCCTGCCCGCCAAACAACTCGACGCCGCCCTCGGCCTATGCCAGCCCGCCGGGCGCAGCCTCTGGCTCTGCGGCAAATCCACCCTCGTCCCCGAAACCACTTCCGGCGCCGGCCAGGACCTGCTCCGCGCCGGCCTGCCCTTCTTCGCTGGAACCGTCGAACTCACCCAGACCCTGGTCCTCGCCGGCAACCCTTCGCCCCACGCCGTCCTGGAATTCTCCCGCCCCGACGCCCTCCTGACCCAGGCCGTCATCAACGGTCACGCCCTCGCGCCGCTCTGGCAGGAACCCTATCGCCTCGAAGTCGGGAAGCACTTGGTCAAGGGCAAGAACGACATCAAGCTCCGCCTCACCAACAGTCTCCGCAACCTCCTCGGCCCCCACCACAACGCCGCCGGCGACTCCTATTTCGTCTCGCCCTCGAGCTTCGAAGGCACACTCCGCATCCAGCGCGGCCACCTCGTCGACCACGCCGACTTCCGTCCCGACTACAACCTCGTCCCCTTCGGCCTCGCCGGCGACGTCACCCTCTATTACTAATCGCTCGCCTCGTTTCTGTTCCCGTAGGGACAGGGCTCTGCCCTGTCCGGTTGTTTCTTTTGTTGTTGCCGTCCGCCCCGACGGGGCGCGGGGGTCCTAGCCGGGGGTGAAACTCCCGGTATGGATCACAATAAGATATATTCTTGTTTTCTTCTTCACCCCTCTCCCTTGACGGGAGAGGGTGGCCGCTTCAGCGGCCGGGTGAGGGTGCGCCGGTTGCACTCATATCACCAGGGGCGTGCCGTTGTTGTTGCTTCTTCTTTTTCTTCTGTTGTTGTTTCACCCCTCTCCCTTGACGGGAGAGGGTGGCCGCTTCACTCGCTCGCCCTCACCTCCAACTGCACCTCGCAGTACTTCATCCAGAACGGCTTGAACGGCGAATTGTACGCCAGCACGCGCCACCCGCCCGTCGCCCGCCATTGCGGATGCGCCGCCAGCCACTCGCGCAACTCTTTCAACTTCGCCTGAAACCGGCTTTCCCAATACGGCCCCTTCAGTCCCACCGATACCACCTGCACAGCCGCACCATTCTCCACCGCCACCGGACCGAACCGCCCCGCCTCGCCCTGATCCGTCCGCCGATACAAAAACGCCATCGCCGCCTGCCCCGACTCCGCCTCGGCCGGCCCCGCCGAATCGTGCTCCATCACCACCGGCGCCGTCATCGCGATCTGCTGCTTCTTTATATGTTGAAACAACGCCATGAACTGCCGGTTCTCCGACCCCGCCTCGCGCACCCACGCCAGCCGCGCCGCCGGATAAGTCTTGATCCGTATCAGCCCCGGCAACGACGGCAGCGGCCAGCCGTCCGGCAGCGGCGCCTCCGCCGAAATCTTGAACTCCCGCGCCTCTTCCGCCTGCTTCACCGCCGCTTTCAGAAGCTTCTCTTGCTCTGCCGCCCCGACCGCCTCCGCCTCTTTGATGGCCGGCGCCAGGATCACGACCGCATCGGAATCCGCCGGCGAGGCCGCCAGAAGTTCACGCGCTTTCTCCAGCATCTTCACGCCTCCCCTCTCCGGCTCGCCCGCGCATCCGCCCTGCCCCAGCAGAACCAGCACGCCGACCGCCGCCGTTATTATTCTCTCCATCACCATCCGCCCACCTCCTGCCGCCCGGCAACCGCACCACTCACCACGGCGCTACCACGCCTCCATTCTAACCCAACCCCCGTCCTTCAGACCCATTCATATTCTTTTTCTTCTTCTTTTGTCTTGGTTGTTGCCGTCCGGCCCGATGGGGCGCGGGGATCCTAGCCGGGGGTGAAACACCCGGTATGGATCACAATATAATATCTTCTTTTTTTCTTCTTCTTTTGTTTCACCCCTCTCCCTTGACGGGAGAGCGACTGTGTTCGATTTCAAGCGTTTTGTGGTTGCCATTGTTGTCTGGTCCGTAAAAGAGCGTTGAGAATGACGAGCAGTTTACGCATGCAGGCGGTGAGGGCTACTTTCTTTTTC
>CAIYVX010000036.1 GCA_903929765.1 uncultured Planctomycetia bacterium | reverse complement strand
GAGCGCTACGAAATTGGTCCGCCCGCCCCGCGCTACGGTTTTGCTCCGCCCGTTACAATCGGAAAGATGACGGGTGTACAGATGTTGACGAAGATTCAGACGTGGTTGTCCGGCAAGAAGACCTACCTCACCGCCGCCGTCGGCGTCCTGGGCGCCCTGGCCGCGTTCGGAGACCACCAGATCGATCTGACGGCGCTGATTGCGGCCGTATGGGCGGCGGCTCAGACCTGCTTCATTCGGGCAGGCGTTCAGAAGGCGATTAACCAACAAGCCCAGTAGAACCCCATGCACGACGCGACACTAACCAGCCTGGCCGATTCGATTGCCGAAAGCCTCAATTCGGCGCAGGCGCAACCTGACCCGATGCCGCTGGGCTGGGTGTCGCCGTTCATTGTGCCGTTCACCGCCGCCCGGACGGTCCTGCCGATCATCGACCTCTCAAAGATCGGGGACACCCTCACTGTGGCCGTCATCCCTATCGGGTATGACCAGGATCGGCTGGGCGGCGGGCGAACGCCGCAATACGACGGCAATTACGAAATCGACCTTCTTGTCCAGCAGCGTGTCGGCGTCGGCGACGCGGCGGAGACCTTGGTCGCCTCTTTGCTCCTGCTTCAAGAGCAAGTGGCGGAATACTTCAAGCCCCTGGCGGTCGTGTTGCCTGATGGCCGCGGGTGCATCCTTGGCCCGATTGACGCCTCCCCGGCCTATTCACAGAAGGCCTTGTTGGAACGGAACACGTTCGTTGGCGTCCAGACCTGGAAATTCTCGGTGCCGTCATGATCCTCCAGATTATCGACGGTGAAATCCTGGCCGAAAGCCTCCAGAGCCTCACCAAGGGCGTAGCCGGGAAGGTTGTTCGCGGCGTATTGGCCGAGGGCATCGCCCCGATGGTCCCGGCGATGCGATCCAAAATCCATAGCATAACCGGCCTTCTTGCGGGCGGACTGAAATTGAAGATGGGCAAGGGCGACCGGGCCGGGCGGTATTCGGTGTACGTGGATTCCACAGTCACAGCCCGCAAATTCGAGGCGAAGAAGCACCGGCCCGTCCCGTCTGGCAAGCCTGGCCGACAGTACCGCGTGTACTACGGCGCCTTGGTGGAGTTCGGGCACCGGATCGCGGGATCTGACGAAAGGGTTCCTGCCCATCCGTTCATGCGAACCGTGTTCGACGCCCAGGTCCAAACCGCGGCAGAGACAATCGAAAACGGCTTCTGGGATGCCGTCGAAACCAAACTTTAGGAGAGCAAGCCATGTTGACAGCAGGAATCGTCTACGGCGTCAGTCGCATCGGTACAACGGCCAATCTCGCCAGCACGGCCGCGAGCGGAGGCACGGGACCCTACACTTACCAGTGGCACCGGTCCACGGTGAGCGGTTTCACGCCCGGCGGCGGCGACGCCCTGGCCGGGCAGACAGCTCTTACTCTGGCCGACACCGGCCTGACGGCTGGAACGACGTATTATTACATCCTGGTGGCTACGGACACGGGCACCAGCGCCACGATCAACTCCGCGCAGTTCAACCTCGTGCCCGTCACGAACTATCGGGGAGTGGCCGGGTACGGCTACTCGCTCGCGTTCACTCCCACCGGCGGCGCGTCCACGATCATCGACGCGATCACCGAGATCACGCCTCCGCCCGCGGCGGTCAGCGAACTCAAGGCGAAGATCGGCTCGGGTGCCAAGGCGGGCGTGGAGATTGTTGCGCCCGGCAGCAAACTCGCCCAGCAGATCAAGGGCAAGGCCCGCTACTTGAAGGCGGATTACCTGTACCTCCAGAGCCAGTTGGGTGTGGAGGGAACCATCGTGCTCACGCTGGCCCAGGACGCCGCCGCTGCCGTGGGCCTGTTCTCGGGCAGCGGGTTCCTCTCGAACCTCTCGGAGAGCGCGATCAACGATTCGGGCATGATGGAATACGAGTTCACGTTCTCGGTCGATGGCGATACGGCCATCGCTTAAACCTGAAAGGTAATGGAAATGGATTCAACCCCTGAAATGACGGCGGCAACCCGCGAAGACGTTCTGACGGCAGCCGCGAAGGCCAAAGCGGCGCCCAACATGAAGTCTGTGCCCGCGCCGGAACTAGCGCCGGGCAAGACCATCCTGGTCCGGCAACTCGACGGGGCCTCGGGTGAGGCCCTGGAGCGTTCGCACTTTGAGAAGGACGAAAGCGGCGTCTTTCGCTACCAGACGGCCGGCCAGGTGGTCCGATGGGCCTTGGCGTGCTGCTGCGACGCGCAGGGCAACCGGCTCTTTGCGCCCAGCGACCAGGCGGCGGTGTCCGATCTTCCGTTCTCCCTGTTGGACCGGATTTTCACGGAAGCCAAGAAGCTCAATGAACCGGACCTGGAGACGGTCGCAAAAAACTCCTGAGCCGCCCGCACCGCCTGCGGGCGATGTGGGTGGCCGCGCTACATCGCCAGCCCGACGTTGACGCCCTGGTTGCCCGGTTGTCTCCCGAGCAGATGACCGAGTGGCAGGCATTCATCGAGTTGTACGGGTTGACGCCCGATGCGGCGGATTTCCGGTTTGCGAGGCTGGCCATGATCCTCAGTCAGGGCAAGATCGCCGTCAAAGACCTCCTGCATAAGCCCGCATGGGAGTGTGCCCGCGTTAAGACCCGCGAACAAGTCATCGCCCAATGGGAAGCGTTCAACGCCCGCAGGAAGCGAAAATGAGAATCCAGCTTAAGGAAAAGATGATCTCCGACGCCGGGATACACAACCCCGGCGACGTTGTTGCCGTCCCGGATGACCAGGGCCGCAAGATGGTCCAGGCGAAACTGGCCGTCGAAGTGGACGCGGCCGGGAACCCCGTGGCCGCGCTCATTCCCGCGGGCGGGACGCCCCCAGTGGCGGCATAGGAACGGTTCATGGCCACAAGAGCATTGCGAATGGTCGCGTCGATGGACACCGGGGCCTTTGACTCCGGTGCTTCCAATGTTTCGGCGGGCTATCAGAAGATGCTCAATGGG
>CAIYVX010000035.1 GCA_903929765.1 uncultured Planctomycetia bacterium | reverse complement strand
GACGCGGGGGGTGCCGCGCGAACGGCGGGCCAGTTCCCAGAGGGCGGCATCGTCGGCGTTGAGCTTGAGCAGGACGATGTTGGCCGAGAGGATCTGATGCAGAGATTCGGGGCTGTAGAACTGCAGGTTGAGCGGCAGGCCAAAACGGCCGCGCATGGGACCGGTGAGCAGACCAAGGCGAGTGGTGGCGCCAACCAGCGTGAAGGGCGGCAGGGGCATGGTGATGGTGCGGGCGTGCATGCCGGAATCGAGGGTAATATCGACCTTGAAATCCTCCATGGCGGTGTAGAGCAGTTCCTCCACGACGGCGGGAAGACGGTGGATCTCATCGATGAAAAGGACATCGGAGCGGCTGAGCTTGGTGAGGATGCCCAGGAGATCGGCGCCCTTGGTCAGGGCGGGGCCGTTGGTCACATGCACCTGGGCGGAGAGTTCGTTGGCGATGACATGGGCAAGAGTGGTTTTGCCCAGGCCCGGCGGTCCGTGCAAGAGCACATGTTCCATCGGTTCGCTGCGGCGACGGGCGGCTTCGGCGGCGATGCGCAGGCGGTTGATAACGGATTCCTGGCCGACGTATTGATCGAAGCGCTGCGGCCGCAGCGCGAAGTTAACCAGGGCCTCTTCCTGGCTCTGAGACTCGCCTGAGACAATGCGCTCGCGTGCCATATTCAGGGGAGGGTAACAGCCGCTTGACGAGTTGGCAAACGGTGTTCGGGTTTCGGTCAGTCAGGTTACGACTGGGCGCCGGTTACTTCATGCGCAGGACGGCCGACTGGCGGCCGCGGCCGCGCTGGATCTCTATCAGGACCTGGGTGGCCTTGTCGGCGATCAGCTTGTCATAGATCTCGGAGAAGCGATCGAGGTCGGTGACGGCCTGGCCGTTGATTGTGTAGATGACATCACCGGGGACCAGCAGTGCCTTGGCGGCGGGATAGCCGGGAGAGAGGGTGGTGACGATGACGCCGGTATCATCGTCCAACTGACGGTCGGCCGCGAGGGCGCGGGTGACATCGCGCACGCTCAGGCCCCACTCCTTGAGCTCGCGCTCTTCGCCTACTTCGGATTCCAGTTTCACTGTCTTGGCGGTGACACTGACCACCTCTTTACCACGGCGCAAATCCAGCTTCACCTCCGAGCCCACCGGCAGACTGGCGATCAGTTTGCGGGCAGGGGCGAGGCTTTCCGGGAAACGCACGTTGATCGGCTGGTCGTTGAGCGCCAGCAGAATATCCTGGGTCTTGACGCCGGCCTTGGCGGCGGCGGAGTTACGGTCAACCGAGTTGACCAGGACGCCCTTATTGATGTCGATGTTGTAGAAGGCTTCCAGATCCTGCAGGGGTTTGAGATCGATGCCCAGATCGGAGCGTTCGACACGGCCTTTTCTGGTAGGGGTGGCGGAGGCAAGGATGCGTGCGACGACTTCCTTTGCGGTGTCAATGGGGATGGCGAAGTTCAGGTTCTGCCCGCCGCCACGGGTGTTGATGCCGACCACCTTGCCGGTGAGGTCAACCAGCGGGCCGCCGGAGTTGCCGGGGTTGATAGGAGTGTCCATCTGGATCCAGTTGGAGAAGTCGCCGGTCTCGTATTCGTCGATGGACATGCGGTCGGGATAGAAGGTACGCTCGTTATTGGAGACGACGCCGAGGGTGAGGGTGCGGGCCAGACCAAAGGGGGTGCCGACGGCCATCACATCCTGGCCGGGGATGAGGTTGGCGCTGGTGCCGAGCTGGGCGAAATTGAAGGTGGCCTTGCGGGCCTGGATGGCTTCAAGATCAAGCTGCACGACGGCGAGGTCGGTCCAGTGG
>CAIYVX010000034.1 GCA_903929765.1 uncultured Planctomycetia bacterium | reverse complement strand
GGGTGAAGAAGAAACAGAAACAAAAGAAGAAGAAACAGCATCCCCCAGCAGTGCTGGGGGCTTCATAAGAAAAAGAAACGGCAAAAGAAACGGCAACACCAATCGGAAAACGGCTTTTACTGCGGCGGCTGCAAACGGCGCAACCGCCCTACATAACAACGGATCAGGGAATGACGACAGCTTTGGCGGCGGGCATTCCGTTGAAGGTGGTGGCGCTGGCGGTGCTGTAGGCGCCGATGCGTTCCACGTAGACCAGATCGCCGACGTCGAGTTCGGGCATTTCGACGCCGCGGGCGATGATGTCGAAGCTGTCGCAGGTGGGTCCGGCGAGGGTGCAGAGGCGCGTGGCGCCGTCGCGGACGGATTGGAAGTCGAACTTGGCGTGGTCGAAGACCTGGGCGCTGAGGGTGCCGTAGACGCCGTCGTCGAGATAGTACCAATTTTTGTTTTCGCGGATGGCTTTGCCGACGACGCTGGTGATGAGGGTGACGGCGGGTCCGACGAAGAAGCGACCGGGTTCGGCGATGATGCGAAGGTTGGGTTCGAAGAGGCGGTCGAGTTCGGCGGAGACGACGGCGGCCATGCGGTCGAAGGGGTCTTCCTCGTCGGCGGACTTCATGACGGGGAAGCCGCCGCCGATGTCGACGATTTCGAAGGGAAGTTGCTTGAGCTTGGCGTCGCGGGCGATGATGGAGGCGATTTCGAGGGCTTCGATGTAATTTTCGGCGCGGAGGCATTGGCTGCCGACGTGGAAGCTGAGGCCCATGGGGCGGAGGCCGAGTTTGTAGGCTTTGATGAGAAGCGAGATGGCGTCGGAAGGATCGACGCCGAATTTGAGGCCGAGTTCGACGATGGAGCCGATGTTGGGGACGCAGATGCGGACGAGGACGCGGGCGCCGGGAGCGTGCTCGGCGATTTTGTCGAGTTCGCATTCGTTGTCGAAGGTCATGAGATCGACGCCGCGCGCGGCGGCCTGGCGGATGGAGTCGACGGGCTTGATGGTGTTGGCGAAGATGATCTGTTCGGGTTTGGCGCCGGCGTCGAGGACGGCGGTCATTTCGGCGATGGAGGCGACGTCGAAGTTGACGCCTTCGGCGACCATGGTGGCGACGATTTCGGGGTGGGAGTTGGCCTTGATGGCGTAGTGCGGGACGACGCGCGGGAGGCGTTTGCGGAAGCGGGCGACCTGGCGGCGCAGGGCGTCGCGGCTGATGAGGACGAGGGGCGTGCCTTCCTTGCGGGCAAAGTCGAGGAGGCGACGTTTTTCGGCGGAGAGTCTGTGCTTGGCCACGGCGGGTATTCTTTCCTTAATTTAGCCGCGTGGGTGCAAGCACCCACCCTACATTCTCATGGCACAATAAAAGCGAGGGCCTTCGGGGCGGCAAGCCCCTGAACATGGCGGCAAACACCGCCGCCATGCCACCCGGATTAGAGAGGCCATCTTTTAATCGAAAGTGGGCGGGAACGCAAGGGAGAAAGGGGACGGCAGTGGACAGTGAAAAGCAAATACAAAAGAAGAAGAACACACTTTGGCTCCGGCAAAGCCGGGACTTCAAAGTGTGGCACCCGGAAACGGCAACGGGAATCTTAACGCGGGATTGACAGTTGGGCGGGGGGCGTCTATTGTAACGAATTCTGAAGAAGCGGCAGAAGAAGAAACAGCGTCCTCCAGCAGTGCTGAGGGCTTCAAAAGAAGAAGCAAAAGCAACAAAACCACGGGCAAGATGCCCGTGCCACTGGAAGAAGAAACGGGCGAAGAGGACGCATGGAACGACCTGGGAAGATCTGGCGGGCGGTGGCGGTGCTGGCACTGGCGGCGGCGCTGGGGCTGGGGGCGGCGGCGCTGGAGATGGCGTGGCGGGCGGGGCAGGCGACGCAGCGGATGGAGAAGATTCAGGATGATCATGGGCGACTGTTGATGCAGTTGGCGGGTCCGACGACGGGGCGGAGCGATGAGGCGGCGGCGGGTCGGCCGAGCGACTGGTCGCGCGGGGGTCGGCTGGTGGTGCGGCTGCGGGATTTTCCGGCGACGATCAATCCGCTGCGCGTGGCGGACTCGAGCGCGCGGATGGTTTGCGACCTGGTGTGCGAGACGCTGGCGCGAGCGGATCTGGACAGCAACCTGGAAGGACCGGGGGATTATCGGCCGGGTCTGGCGACGTCGTGGGAGATTTCCGAGGATCATCTGAAGTACATATTTCATTTGAATAAGCTGGCGCATTTCAGTGACGGGGAGCCGGTGGGGGCGGACGACGTGGTGTTTACGCTGAAGGCGCTGGGCGAGGCATCGGCGGGAGGCGAAACGACACGGGCGGATTCGGCAGGCTCGCCGCGTGGGGCGGCGCTGGGTGAAGTGGCGGAGGTGCGGGCGCTGGATCCATTGACGGTGGAGGTGCGGTACGCGCGGCCTTATTTTTTGGCGTTTCAGGCGTTGGCGGGGGTGTACATTCTGCCGCGCCATGTGTACGATTATCGTCGCGCGGCGGAGATCGATGAGACGCCGGGTCGGCTGGCGGGTTCGGGGCCGTTCGTGTTGGATCCGGAGACGAAGTTCGGGCCGCACGCGGAGGAGATTGTGCTGCGGCGGAATGAGGCTTATTGGGATCGAGGCCGAGTGGCGGCGCTGGACGCGGTGGAGTTTCGTCTGGTGGAGGACGACAAGCGGGCGTACCAGATGGCGCGGACGGGCGGGGTGGACGTGACGTGGCTGTTGCCGGAGCAGTTCCGGGAGGCGCAGGAGGAGAAGGACGGGAATTTTTTGAAGCACCATCGGGTGCTGCGGTCGTATTTGCCGGAATTCGGATATTTGTACATTGGATGGAACATGCGGCCGGGTCCGCTGGCGGACGCGCGGGTGCGGCGGGCGCTGACGGCGTTGGCGCCGCGGCAGATGATGATCGAAGAGATTTACATGGGACTGGCGCGGCCGATGGCGACGCCGTTCTGGCCGGACGGGCGGCAGAATGATCCGGGCCTGAAGCCGGCGGCGTATGATGTGGCGGCGGCCGGGGCGGCGCTGGAGGAGGCGGGCTGGCGGCTGGAGGAGAAAGCGGAGACGCCGCGGCGGGTGAAGGACGGGGTGGGGCTGAAGGTGACGATCCTGGCGCCGAAGGGCGGGGGTCGGACGAACAGCCTGGCGCGGATGTTTGCGGAGTCGGCGGCGAAGGCGGGGGTGGAGGTGGCGGTGGAGGAGCTGCGCTGGCCGGAGATGCAGGAACGGCTGGCGGCGGGGAAGTTCGACGGGGCGCTGATGGGTTGGAGCGGGGCGCTGGAGATCGATCCATATTTGTTTTTCCATTCGTCGCAGACGGCGGCGGGGGGATTGAATTACATCGGGTTTAAGAGCGGGGAGGCGGACCGGTTGTGCGAGGCGATTCGTCATGAGTTGAATCGGGAGGCGCGGAACCGGTTGTGCCACGAGCTGGCGGCGGTGCTGGAGCGGGAACAGCCGTACACGCTGCTGCTGGAGCCGGAGAGCGTGGTGGCGGTGGGGACGAAATTCAAGGGAGTGCGGTCGTACCGGCTGGGGCTGCGGCCGGAGGAGTGGTATGTTTCATCGGGGGAAGAGTGAGACAGAATTAAAAATTAAAAATGAAAAATTAAAAATTAAAAATGAAAAAGGAAAAGCAGAAACGGAAGAAGCAGAAAAAGCGGCGCGCAGCGGGATGAGGGTAACAGGTGCACCCTCACCCGGCCCTAAAGGGCCACCCTCTCCCGTCAAGGGAGAGGGGTGAAGAAGAAGAAAAAGAAAAAGAAGAAGAAAAAGAAGAAGAAAAAGAAGAAGAAGAAGAAACAGCGTCCCCCAGCAATGCTGGGGGCTTCAAAAGAAGAAGAAACGGCAAAAGGCAAGCGGAAGAAGAGCTTTTTATTGCGTCGGGTCTGTTGACCCGACCTACATTAAAATGATGGAGAAAAGAGCATGCATAAGACATGGCGAGCGAGCGACGTGGTGATTGCGTTGCTGCTGGTGGCGGCGTGTGTGATGATGTATTTGCAGATCAACCAGGCGGATCGGAATAATGAGCGGCTGACGGCGCTGGTGAAACAGTTGTCGGCGGACGCGACGGTCGCCGAGCGACCGAGAACAGTGGAGCAGGGGAACAGTAGAGCAGGAGAAACGGCAACGACGACGGCGCCAGCGGCGACGCCGGGACAGACGTTGGCGGAGAAGGAGAAGATGGGGGATTGGGAGATACGGTATTTTCCGGCGGAGCCGGCGACGCTGAATCCGCTGACGCACACGGACTATTACGCGACGATTGTGCTGAGCCAATACCTGTTTGATACGCTGATCGACATGGACCCCAAGACGCTGGAGTGGAAGGGGAAGATGGCGGAATCGTGGCAGGTTTCGGCGGACCATTTGACGCTGACGTTCAAGATGCGGGAGGGGATGAAGTGGAGCGACGGGGAGCCGATCACGGCGGCGGACGTGGTGTTCAGTTTCAAGACGATCAAGGATCCGCAGATCGACGCGGCGTCGCTGGCGAGTTATTACAAGGACATTGAGAGCGTGAAGGCGCTGGACCGGCTGACGGTGGAGTTCAAGTACGCGCGGCCGTATTTTCTGTCGGTGGAGTTCTGCGGCGGGATGCCGATCATTCCGGAGCACGTTTACCATTACACGGAGGCGAAGAAGTTCAACGACCAACGCGACGTGCTGGTGGGATCGGGGCCTTATGTGTTTGACGGCTGGCTGGCGGGGGAGAAGATTTCGTTGCGGCGCAACGAGTGGTACTACGGCAAACCGTCATACTTTGACCGGGTGATATTCAAGATTGTGCGCGACGACACGGCGGGATACCAGATGACCCGGGCGCAGGAGATCGACCGTTACGCGCTGACGCCGGAGCAGTACATCAAGATGGGAAAAGACGAGAAGTTCCTGGCGAACTACAAACGTCTGGTCTACACGTCTCCGGGGAGCGGGTACAGTTATATCGGGTGGAACCAGCGTAGCCCGCTGTTCCAGGATAAGCAGGTGCGTCAGGCGATGACCTTGCTGATTCCGCGCGAACGGATGAAGAAGGATTTGTTCCACGACCTGGTGGAAGTGTCGAAGGGTCCGTTCTGGCCTGGAGCGGAGAATATCAAGGTGCCGTTGCAGTCTGATCCGACGATCAAGGCGTGGCCGTTTGATCCGAAACGGGCGCTGGTGCTGCTGAACGAGGCGGGTTGGGCGGCCGACGGATCGGGGGTGCTGAAGAAGGACGGGAAGCCGTTTGAATTCAAACTGATGATTCCGCAGGGGTCGGCCATAGGCGTGGCGATAGCGACGACGGTCCGCGAGGAGTTGGCTCGGGTGGGGATCCAGATGTCTGTGCTGGAGTTGGAATGGTCGGTTTTTGAGGGGCGGCTGAAGGTACGGAATTACGAGGCGACGATGCTGAGTTGGGGGGGCGGGGGGATTGAAGAGGATCCGTACCAGATCTGGCATTCGGACAGCATTGAGAACCAGGGGTCGAACCACATCGGGTTCAAGAACGCGGAGGCGGATCGGCTGATCACGGCGGCGCGGGTGGAATTCGACCGGGCCAAGCGGAACGCCCTGTTCAACCAGTTTGATCGGCTGGTGTACGAGGAACAGCCGTACACTTTTATGTTCACGAGCAAGACGCGTGCGGCGATCCACAAGCGGTTCGAGGACGCGAATATCTACCCGCTGGGGATGGTGGACACGGAGTGGTGGACGCCGGCGGGCAAGCGGTTGTACAAGTAGGACTAACCAGGCAACGGCCGCGGCATCGAGAGGTTGACGGCCTCAACCCCTCACCCGGCCCTGAAGGGCCACCCTCTCTCGCAAGGCGAGAGGGGTAAAACAGAAAATGACGACATATATTATTAAACGTCTGTTGCTGATGATACCAACGCTGATCGGAATTTCGATCGTGGTGTTCTGCATTCTGCGGGCGGCGCCGGGCGATCCGCTGACGCTGCAGGCGTCGAACGAGAGCGGGACGGTGGCGATGGATCCGAAGATGCGTGACGCCTTCAAGGCGATGCGGGAACGTTACGGTCTGGACAAGCCGCTGCCGGTGGCCTATGGCTCGTACATGTGGAAGGTGTTGCACGGGGACCTGGGCGAGAGCATCATCGAACACCGGCCGGTGAAGGACATGATTTTGGAACGGTGCGGATTGACGATCAAGCTGAACCTGACGTCGGAGTTGATGTTGTATCTGTTTGCGATCCCTCTGGGTCTGCTGGCGGCGCGGAATCGATTTGCGCCGCCGCTGCGGCGGTTTGTCTGCGACACGGGTCAGGGGGTGATGCTGCTGGTGCTTTACAGTCTGCCGGCGATTTTGGTGGGGACGCTGCTGATCACGTATCTGGCGCACGGCGGGATTCTGGAGGACTGGCTGATCGAGCATCACCACGAGAACTGGCTATGGGTGATCGCGCCGATCGGGGCGGTGCATTCGCCGCAGAGCGACCAACTGGGCTACTGGGCGTACCTGCGTGACGTGGGTTGGCATTTCGTGCTGCCGGTCTTGACGCTGTCGCTGGGTGGCCTGGCGTTCATGTCGAAGATGGCGCGGGCGAGCCTGCTGGAGAACATGCGGATGGACTACGTGCGGACGGCGTACGCGAAAGGGTTGAAGGAACGGGTGGTGGTTTATGTGCACGCACTCAGGAATTCGCTGCTGCCGCTGATCACGATGCTGCCGCTGATTATTCCGGGGATGCTGGGCGGGTCGGTGATCGTGGAATCGATTTTCAATCTGCCGGGGATGGGCTTGCTGTACTGGCAGGCGGTGACGCGGCGCGATTACGAGATGATTCAGGCGGAGGCGTTGGTGGTGGCGACGCTGGTGCTCTTGGCGGTGCTGTTGTCGGATATTCTGTATGCGGTGGCGGATCCGAGGGTGCGTTATGAGTGAGCAACGACACGAGGAGACGGGGGCGTCGCTGGCGGGTCACAAGCCGCTTGATGGCGGGGAGGTGGCGGGGGTCGGCCGGGATTACTGGTCGATCATCTGGCGGCAGTTCCGCAAGCACCGGTTCGCGGTAGCGGGCGTGGTGCTGGTCCTGCTGTTTTTTATGATATCGGTGTTCGCCCCATTAATTGCGAATAAGTATCCATACTATTGGTACACGCCGCAGGACGGTCTGAGCTTTCCGCTGCTGGCGGCGCTGACGAGCGAGGATCTGCTGTTGCTGCTAGGCCTGGCGTTGGTGGTGCTGGTTCCGGTGGCGCGTCGGATATTGCGGCGGACGGATTGGGCGTTCTGGTCGCGGCACGAGTTGCGGCGAGCGGTGCTGGTAAACACGGTTATTTTCGGGGTGGCGGCGGGCCTCTTGGCCCTGGGCCCGGTGCGGACGGGCCGGGTGTACGAACAGTTGACGATTGAGGTCAACGGACAAACCAAGACGATGAGTTTGGAGCGCGACTTCCGGCAGGAGGCGGCGGACGGCACACCGGCGAAATATCTGTTTCCGCCGGTGCGTTACGCCCCGACGGACCTGCGGGCCGGGGGGATGTTCGAGCCGCCGAGCGAGACACAGTGGTTCGGCACGGATCGTCTGGGTCGGAGCATAGCGGCCCGGGTGATCTACGGTTCTCGGGTGGGCCTGTCGGTGGGTTTCATTTCGGTGGGCATATCATTTGTGATCGGGTTGCTGATCGGGGGCGTCTCGGCCTATTTTGGGGGCTGGGTGGATCTGATTCTCCAGCGTGTGGTCGAGGTGGTGATGTGTTTTCCATCTCTATTTTTGATTCTGATGATCGTGGCCATCTTCGGGTCGAAATTGTGGATCATCATGGCGGCGATGGGTTTTGTTTCGTGGACGGGGACGGCGCGGCTGATCCGTGCGGGCGTGCTGCAGATCAGGGCTTTGGACTATATTACGGCGGCGCGGGCCCAGGGGCTGGGGTCGCTGTACATCATCATTCGACACGCGCTGCCGAATGCTCTGGCGCCGGTGCTGGTGACGGCGACGTTCGGGATTGCCGGGGCGATCACGACGGAGGCGGGGCTGAGCTTCCTGGGCCTGGGCGACCCGGATTCGCCGAGTTGGGGGCAGTTGCTGAACGACGCCCGTGAGGTGGCGACAAAGTCGCCGAGCCACGTGATAATTCCGGGCGTGGCGATTGCCCTGGCGGTGCTGGCGTATAATCTGGTGGGCGAAGGGCTGCGCGATGCGGTGGATCCGAAGTTGAAGGTTTAACGGCAGTGGACAGTGGTCAGTGGTTAGTGGACAGTAACAACAAAAGAAACAACAACATCCCCCAGCAGTGCTGGGGGCTTCAAAAGAAGAAAAAGAAGAAGAACACACTTTGGCCCCGGCAAAGCCGGGGCTTCAAAGTGTGGCACCCGGAAGAAGAAGAAACAACACGGGCGACCCATGGGTCGCCCCTACGAAAAAAAAGGACGCGGTGTGAGCGAAACGACAAAAAAAGTTCCGACGGCGACGTTCGGGGATGAGTTGCTGGAGGTGCGCGGGCTGAAGACGCATTTCCAGACGGACGAGGGGCTGGGGAAGGCCGTGGACGGGGTGGATTTTTCGGTTCGGCGCGGCGAGACGCTGGCTTTGGTGGGGGAGAGCGGTTGCGGGAAGAGCGTGACGTCGCTGTCGATTCTGCGGTTGGTGCCGCCGCCGGGGCGGATCGTGGCGGGGCAGATTCTCTACCGCGGGCTGGACATGGCGGTGATGAGCAAAGAAGAAGTGCGGCGCATTCGCGGTAAAGAGATATCGATGATTTTTCAGGAGCCGATGACGAGCCTGAATCCGGTGTTCACGATCGGGCGGCAGATCGGCGAAGTGGTGGAGGTGCACGAGCAGGTCGGGCCGGAAGAGGTGTACCAGCGGACGCTGGCGATGTTGCAGCACGTGGGGATTCCGGCGGCAGAGCAGCGGATCGAGGAGTACCCGCACCAGTTGTCGGGGGGGATGCGGCAGCGGGTGATGATTGCGATGGCGCTGGTGTGCAATCCGACGATTTTGATTGCGGACGAGCCGACGACGGCGCTGGATGTGACGATTCAGGCGCAGATTCTGCGGCTGCTCTCCAAGATTCAGGCGGAGCGGCAGATGAGCATGATTCTGATTACGCACGACCTGGGGGTGGTGGCGGAGACGGCGCATCGGGTGGCGGTGATGTACGCGGGGAAGATCGTGGAGTTTGCGGAGGTGGGCGAGTTGTTCGCGCGGCCGCTGCATCCGTATACGATATTGTTGTTCGAGAGTCTGCCGAGTATGCACCAGCCGGGGGAACGGCTGCGGACGATTCCGGGCACGGTGCCGGACCCGACGCGGACGCCGAGCGGATGCCCGTTCCATCCGCGGTGTCCGATTGGCGATAGATATTGCGTGGAGAACGTGCCGCAACTGAAAGAGCTGCGGCCGGGGCATACGGTGAGTTGCTGGAAGGCGAAGGCGGAAGGGACGATGCCGTTCGAGCGGCGGCCGCGCGTGGCGAAGATGCCAACGACGTAAACGGACGAAAGAAGAAGAAACGGCAGCACAGGACGATTCTGGTGCGACAGGTACACCCTCACCCGGCCGCTAAAGCGGCCACCCTTGTATGTTGTCTTCGGGGAGTTTTTCCCCGATAGTAGCGAACATGGTGGGACAGACTCGTCAGCCCGGCCCCCGCGGGGGCC